>NZ_PQBV01000037.1:172668-305478 GCF_002964545.1 Pseudoalteromonas sp. T1lg10 | reverse complement strand
ATGGCTGGAGTACCAGGATTTGAACCTGGGAATGGCGGGATCAAAACCCGCTGCCTTACCGCTTGGCGATACTCCAACTAAAGGGTCGATAGTTTTAGTTCTTATCAAGAACATGGTGCGGAAGGTGAGACTTGAACTCACACATCCGAAGATACTGGAACCTAAATCCAGCGCGTCTACCAATTCCGCCACTCCCGCATTTATCTCAAGAAGAGATGGCTGGAGTACCAGGATCTGAACCTGGGAATGGCGGGATCAAAACCCGCTGCCTTACCGCTTGGCGATACTCCAGCAATAGAGTTTGATGGTTTTAGTTCTCATCAAGAACATGGTGCGGAAGGTGAGACTTGAACTCACACATCCGAAGATACTGGAACCTAAATCCAGCGCGTCTACCAATTCCGCCACTCCCGCATTTCGCTTAAGTATTTTATGGAACCTAAAACCAGCGTCTAATTCAAGACATCGGCCAATTCCACTACTTTCGCATACAAACTAGCTTTCCATTTTCCTTGGTAGTGGAAAATGGTGGCTACGCCCTGATTTGAACAGGGGACCCCATCATTATGAGTGATGTGCTCTAACCAACTGAGCTACGTAGCCAACTTTTGTTTGTCATCATCGCTGATGCGGGGCGTATTATGCTGATATGGTGAAAGCGCGTCAACACCTTTTTGCGAAAAACACATTCAGGATGAATCGTTTGCTTGAAAAACAAACGAAGCGAATAAAAATCGACTTATCTTGCTTAAAAAGCCTACAAAAAAGCCCGCAAATAGCGGGCTTATCAAGGTAAAAACTTTTTATACGTTGAACAAGAAGTTCATCACATCGCCGTCTTTAACTATGTATTCTTTACCTTCTTGGCGCATCTTACCCGCTTCTTTGGCTCCATTTTCGCCTTTGAATTCGATGTAGTCAGCGAAAGCAATAGTCTGGGCGCGAATAAAACCACGTTCAAAATCGGTGTGGATCTTACCGGCGGCTTGTGGCGCCGTTGCACCGACAGGAATAGTCCAGGCACGAACCTCTTTCACACCGGCGGTGAAGTAGGTTTGCAGCTTTAACAGCTCATAACCACCACGAATTACGCGGTTAAGACCCGGTTCTTCAAGGCCCAAGTCGGCCATAAACTCTTCGCGATCTTCATCATCAAGCTCAGAAAGTTCCGCTTCGATGGCGGCACAAACCGGGATCACAACTGCATCTTCTGCAGCGGCGATTTCACGTACCTTGTCCAGGTGTGGGTTATTTTCAAAGCCATCTTCATTGACGTTGGCAATGTACATGGTTGGCTTGATGGTTAAGAAGTTAAGATAGGCGATAGCCGCTTTCTCTTCTTTCTCTAGGCTTAATGAGCGTAGCGTTAAGCCTTCATCAAGGTGTGCTTTTACTTTCTCAAGTACCTGAATTTCAAATTTGGCGTCTTTGTCGCCACCTTTGGCTTTTTTCGCTTGACGCTGCATGGCGCGATCGGCGGTATCCATATCGGCTAGTACGAGCTCGGTATTGATAACATCGATATCGTCAGCTGGATCGATCGTGCCCGCTACGTGAACGATATTTTCGTTTTCAAAGCAGCGAACCACATGGCCGATGGCATCTGTTTCACGAATGTTGGCAAGGAACTGGTTACCTAGGCCTTCACCCTTAGAAGCGCCTTTAACCAGACCGGCAATATCCACAAACTCCATGGTCGTAGGTAGAATACGCTGTGGTTTTACGATTTCGGCCAATTGATTTAGGCGCGTATCTGGAACAGGAACTACACCCGTGTTTGGTTCGATGGTACAAAACGGGAAGTTTTGCGCTTCAATACCAGCTTTAGTAAGTGCGTTAAATAGAGTTGATTTACCTACGTTAGGCAAGCCAACGATGCCACATTTAAAACCCATATTCTTAATACCTATTTAATCTTTAAGCCTAAGGCTTAAATGAATGGAGTCTGTTTTGTGCTTTAAGCACACCATCTTTCGCCAAAATTTCCATACAACGCACCGCTTCATCTACCGCTGCGTTAATCTTTTCTTGATCTGCCGCCGGTGCCTTGCCTAAAACCCAGCCAGTTACTTTATCTTTGTGTCCGGGGTGACCAATGCCAATGCGTAAGCGCATAAACTCTTTATTATTGGCCATCTTGGCAATGATGTCTTTAAGGCCATTATGACCACCATGACCGCCACCTTTTTTTAATTTGGCTGTACCCGGCTCTAAGTCCATCTCGTCATGAGCGACAAGAATACTCTCAACTGGGATCTTATAAAAGTTTGCCAGGCTTGAGACGGCTTTACCACTGAGGTTCATATAGGTGGTGGGGATCAATAATTTATATTCTGTGCCGGCAATAAGCACCTTGCCGGTTAGGCCATGGTGTTTGCTATCGGGCTTGAGGATGCAGTTGTAGCGGGCGGCCAGTTCTTCGATAAACCATGCCCCTGCATTATGGCGAGTATCTTTGTATTCGGGGCCTGGATTAGCCAGGCCCACTAGCATTTGAATAGTATTCAAGGTGCTAACACCTTAAACCTTATTCTGCTGCTTCTTCAGTTTCTGCGTCTTCAGCTGCAGCGCCTTTAGGAGCAACAACAGTTACAACTGCTTGGTCGTGATCAGCACCTTTAGCTAGTTCAACAGAAGAAACACCTGAAGGAAGTTTAACGTCAGATAGGTGTAGTGAATCACCTGCAGCTAGTTTAGCTACGTCTACTTCGATGAACTCAGGAAGTACTTTAGGAAGACACGTGATTTCGATCTCAGTTAGCTGGTGAACAACAGTTGCACCTTTCTTAGTTACTACATCTTCGTTGATGAAGTGTACTGGGATGCTAGTGTGGATCTTAGAGTTAGCGTCAACACGTTGGAAGTCTAAGTGAGTGATCTTAGGCTTGAACGGGTGACGTTGTACGTCTTTAAGGATCGCTTCAACTGACTCACCGCCGATGTTTAGCGTAAGGATGTGAGTGTAGAAACCTTCGTGTGCTTGCGCTTGAATGATTTTGTTGTGGTCAAGCGTTAGTGATACAGCTTCTTTGTCTGCGCCGTAAAGGATTGCAGGAACTTTGTCTGCACGACGTAGGCGGCGGCTCGCACCAGTACCTAGCTCAGCACGTACTTCTGCATCAAATGTGTAAGAAATGTTAGACATGGATGTCTCCAAAATAATTTAGTTAAAGTTTTAAGACCTTCGCGACCAAAAGTCTTAGCCGATTGATAGCCGTTTAAACAACCACCAATCAAAAAAGGCGCGCTATAGTACCACCGCGCCCTTATAAAATAAACAAGAGATATAAAAAAACACCGCAATTGCTCAGAGCTAATGGCTAAGCGATTGCGGTGTTTTTCAAAAGGCTAGGGGGGAAACCCGAGCCCTCGCTAAGATGTTGAGCTTAGTGCTCGAACATCGCTGAGATTGACTCTTCGTTGCTGATGCGGCGAATGGTTTCGGCCATCATATCGGCAAGGGTCAATACCTTGATGTTATCCAGCGCTTTTAGCTCGTCAGATAGAGGGATTGAATCGGTTACAATCACTTCATCGATTACTGAGTTGCGTAGGTTCTCGGCTGCTTTACCAGAAAGCACCGGGTGCGTGGCATAAGCAAATACGCGCTTGGCGCCATGCTCTTTCAGCGCTTCAGCTGCCTTACATAAGGTACCACCGGTGTCGATCATATCGTCAACGATAATACAGTCACGGCCTTTAACATCACCAATAATATGCATTACTTGTGAGACGTTGGCTTGTGGACGACGCTTGTCGATGATCGCCAAGTCTTTATCGTCTAGTAACTTAGCGATAGCACGGGCACGTACTACACCGCCGATATCAGGAGACACAACAACAACATCTTCAAAGTTGCGCTGCTTCATGTCTTCGATTAGTACCGGGCTACCGAATACGTTATCTACTGGCACATCGAAGAAACCTTGGATTTGCTCTGCGTGTAGGTCAACGGTTAGTACGCGGTCGACACCTACGCTAGATAGGAAGTCGGCAACAACCTTGGCCGTGATTGGTACACGAGCAGAACGCACGCGGCGGTCTTGGCGAGCATAGCCAAAGTAAGGAATTACGGCGGTGATACGGCCTGCTGATGCACGGCGTAGCGCATCAACCATAACGATCAATTCCATTAAGTTGTCGTTAGTTGGCGCACAGGTAGACTGGATAATAAAAACGTCCGATCCACGGACGTTCTCATTAATAGACACACTGATTTCACCGTCGCTAAAACGACCAACCTCGGCATCGCCTAGTTCGATATATAAACGTTTTGCAACTTTTTGAGCAAGTTCAGGCGTTGCATTACCAGCAAAGAGCTTCATGTCTGGCACGGTAGGGGTCCTCGGGCACTGAAATTTGGGACTAACTTGTAAGTTAAGCATATCGACTGCGATGGCAAACCAAGGTTTGCAAGGGTGCAGGAGTATGCCTGGTTACAGGCTAACTTAAACACTTTACTTCTCTAAACCAAGTGCCGTATGAGCGGGCGACTTGTTCAGGTTTTTGGCAACAAAGCCATGCCATTTTTCAGGCAGCTTTTCTAGAGCATTGCGTGCGGCTTGTTCATTTTCGAACTCGGCAAAGCAACATGCCCCAGTGCCAGTCATTCTCGACGGGGCGTATTTTAACAACCACAGCAGTGTTTTTTCAACCTCGCTGTACAGCTTTTTGACCAGCGGCTCACAGTCGTTACGCTGCTGCGCCAGTTGCCACTGCTCTGGAAGTTTCTCACTATCACGTATTAAGTCGGGGTGAGTGAAAACAGCGGCGGTACTAATATGCACCTGAGGATGCACCACTAAATACCAGCGTTCAGGCAGCTCCACGGTGTGTAATTGCTCACCTATGCCGCGTGCCAAGGCGCTGTGGCCGTGAATAAAAACCGGCACATCGGCGCCCAGTGACACCCCAAGTTCAGCCAATTGTGCCAAGCTTAGGCGTTGTTGCCACATTTTATTTAAAGCCAGCAGTGTGGTGGCTGCATCGGATGAGCCACCGCCAACGCCGCCGCCCATGGGCAGCACCTTGTCTATGCTGATGTCGACACCCTTATGAGCATAGCCTAATTCTTCATAGCGCTGCTGCAGCATGCGCGCGGCGCGATAGATAAGGTTATCGGTATTGGCTACGCCGGGCAGGGGAGCGACGGCAATCTCCTGGTCAGGGCGCTCTTTAAAGTGCAAGGTGTCGCCGTAATTGAGAAAAGTAAACAGGGTTTCCAGTTCATGGTAGCCGTCATCGCGACGCCCGGTAATATGTAAAAAGAGGTTAAGCTTTGCCGGGGCAATCACGCTCAAAGTTTCCAAATTCATTGCACTTGCCATTGATTAATTAAAAGTTTTACCCGCAGTGACTCATGAACCAGGGTGATGCGGGTGGGCAACCAGACGCCGTTTATGGCCTCGTATTCTTCATAGCGAATTTGCCAGCGGCGCTGATCCGGGCTTAGCCAGTGGGCGCTGCGCACGCGCTCGAGCTCATCCAACTCGGCATCGCTCTCAAGTTGCCCGAGCAGCCAGCTTTGCGGTTCAGCTAATGGCAGCAGCCAGCCGCTTAAGCGGTAAACCAGTTGCTGCGCATTCTGATCTTGATAATGCTCATCATCCACTTCCAGGTGTACCTGCTCACCTTGTTTTTGCAGGCGCAGTACATTGGTGCCGATAAAGGTGTTGAGATCCAGTTCATAGTCTTTATTTTGCTGTTGCCACACAAAGTTAGCCGATTGGCGCTTTTGTGGCGAAATAAAGGCCATTTTCCCTTCCGCGCTGAAATGAGAGATGGCCGCAAGTTGCTGGCGCCAGTTGTCATCTGGGGTGGTGGATTTTGGGATTTGTTGAGCACAGCCGGTGATAAACAAAAAAAACACCAGCAAAATCAATCGAAAGTTAATCAAATGTCTTTCCTGCCTTTTCTTATTCGCTTGATTTTCGTAAAATTATTCGCTTGTAGCAGGTTTTGACCAATATTAATTGCAAGCGATTTGTATTTAGCGTCGAATAAAGCGTTTGTCGGCATCGTAAAAATCCATTTGCCGGTAAAGCGCTTGTGTGCGCTAATTTATCAATGAGTAGGTATTTAATCAAATTGGTTGTTAAGCAATAGTTGTCACCATGACCATAGTCGCACTGGGTATTAATCACAAAACGGCCTCCGTTGATTTACGAGAAAAAGTCGCCTTTTCGGCGGAGCAGCTTGATCGTGCACTACAGCAACTCACCATGCAGGATGAATTCGCTGAGTCCGTGATTGTTTCAACCTGCAACCGCACCGAAATTTATTGCTCGCTAGAGAGCGGCACACCCGAGCAGGTATTGCAGTGGCTGGCCGAGTTTCATTGTCTCGATATCGAAGAACTGGCCGACAATGTCTATAGTTACGACCATAATGACGCCATAGCTCACCTGATGAAGGTGGCATGTGGCCTGGACTCCTTAGTCTTGGGCGAACCGCAAATTCTTGGGCAAATTAAACAGGCTTATGCCAGCGCCAAGAAAAATGGCGGTGTTGGCGTGCTGTTCGAGCGTTTGTTCCAGCGTACCTTCTCGGTGGCCAAGCAAGTACGTACCGAGACCAATATAGGTGCCAGCGCGGTTTCCGTTGCCTATGCAGCGGTGAATCTTGCCAAGCATATTTACGGTCAACTTAATAACACCAGCGTTTTGCTTATCGGGGCCGGCGAAACCATAGAGCTGGTAGCGCGCCATATTCATCAGCATTCACCCAAGTCCATGACGGTGGCAAACCGTACTCTGGATAGGGCCCGTAATCTGGCGGATGAATTTGCCGCTGGGGTGATCTCCCTGGCGCAATTGCCCGAGCAACTGGCCAATGCTGATATCGTTATAAGTTCCACAGCCAGTACCTTGCCTATTATCGGTAAGGGTGTGGTTGAGCAGGCGCTGCGCACCCGTAAGAACAAGCCCATGCTGTTTATCGATATCGCCGTGCCGCGGGATATCGAAAGCCAGGTAGCGGAACTTGACGATGCCTACCTTTATTCGGTGGACGATCTGCAGGCCATAGTGAGTGAAAATATGGCGACGCGAGAGCAGGCAGCAGAGCAGGCGCAGGGCATTATCGCCGCCAAGGTGGAAGAGTTTGCCAGTTGGCTGAAGTCCCTTGATTCGCTCGATATGATCCGCGATTACCGCAACGAGGTAACGCAAACCAAAGAACAATTGTTAGAGCGGGCGCTAAGCCAGCTTGCCAGCGGCAAAGAACCGGACAAGGTGATGGTCGAGCTGGCCAATAAATTGACCAATCGTTTGATGCACGCTCCTACCAAGGCGATTAAAGACGCCGCCGAAAAAGGCGAGCTGGGGCAGTTGGCACAAATGAAGAAGATGTTAGGAATTAACCAGGAATAACAAACAGATGAAAGAGTCCGTATACCGTAAGTTAGAATCCTTAGTGGAACGCTATGAAGAAGTGCAGGCGTTGCTCAGTGATCCCGAGGTGATCGGCAATCAGGATCGTTTCCGCGCTTTATCTAAAGAGTATTCGGAGCTCGAAGAAGTAGCAAAAACCTTCACCGCATACCAGCGGGCGCAGGACGATGTCGCCGCAGCGGAAGAAATGCTCAAAGACTCAGATCCAGATATGCGCGAAATGGCTCAGGAAGAGTTCAAAGAAGCCAAAGGCCAAATTGAAGCTCTTGAAGACGAGCTTCAAGTCTTGATGCTACCTAAAGATCCAAAAGACAACAACAACGTCTTCCTTGAAGTACGTGCCGGTACCGGTGGTGACGAAGCGGCGATTTTCGCCGGTGATCTATTCCGCATGTACAGCCGCTACGCCGAGTCACAAAAGTGGCAGGTGGAAGTGGTCAGCGCCAACGAAGGTGAGCACGGCGGCTACAAAGAAGTGATCGCTAATATCAAGGGGGATGGCGTTTACGGCAAGCTTAAGTTTGAATCCGGCGCCCACCGTGTACAGCGTGTGCCAGAAACCGAATCTCAGGGCCGAGTGCATACCTCTGCCTGTACCGTTGCCGTGATGCCAGAAATTCCAGAGGCCGAAGCCATCGAAATTAACCCGGCGGATATCAAGGTTGATACCTTCCGCGCCTCCGGCGCCGGTGGTCAGCACGTTAACAAAACCGACTCGGCAATTCGTATTACTCACTTGCCAACCGGTGTGGTGGTTGAATGTCAGGACGAGCGTTCACAGCATAAGAACCGTGCCAAGGCCATGTCCGTACTTGCCGCTCGCCTAGAGCAGGCAGAAACGGAAAAACGTCAGGCCGCAGAAGCAACTCAACGCCGTAACCTGGTAGGTAGCGGTGACCGCTCTGAGCGTATTCGTACCTATAACTACCCGCAGGGTCGTATTACCGACCACCGTATCAATCTAACCCTATATCGCCTTAACGAAATCGTTGCCGGCGAACTGGGTGCGGTTATTGACCCACTTTTACTTGAGCATCAGGCCGACCTTCTGGCGGCGATGGGAGAGGAATAAGTTGGCACTGCCATCCATAGATGATGCCTTGTCAGCGGCCACAAAGCGCCTGCAAGCCCTGAGCGACTCGCCAAAACTTGACGCTCAGGTGCTGATGCTGCATATCTTGCAACGTCCCCGCAGCTACCTTTTTGCCTGGGGCGACCGCCCACTTAGCGAACAGGAATACCATGACTTTATGCAGCTGCTGGAAAAGCGCTGCGCCGGTCATCCCGTTGCTCACCTCACCGGAGTGCGGGAGTTCTGGTCGCTGCCCATCATGGTTAATAACAGCACTCTGATCCCTCGCCCCGACACAGAAACTCTGGTTGAACAAGCTTTAGCGTTAGCCCTGCCGGATAACGCCAGAGTGCTTGATCTTGGCACAGGTACCGGAGCCATAGCCCTGGCGCTGGCCTCGGAGCGCCCCAGCTGGCATATCGATGCCCTTGATGCCAGCGCGGATGCAGTGGCTTTAGCACTAAAAAATAAGCAAAATCTGGGGCTTAGCAATGTGCAAATTATGCACAGTGACTGGTTTAGCGCCCTTAATGATGTTACATATGATTTAATCGTCAGCAATCCACCTTATATCGATGCGGCGGATCCCCATTTGCAGCAGGGTGATGTGCGCTTTGAGCCGCTTAGCGCCTTGGTTGCCGCGCAGCAGGGGCTGGCAGATATAGAACATATTATTATTCATGCCAAAGCGTTTTTAACGCGCCCCGGTGTGCTGATGTTTGAACATGGTTACGAGCAAGGTGCCGCGGTGCGTCAATTGTTCACCGACCATGGTTACATTAATGCCCGCACCGAGCGCGATTTAGGTGACAATGACCGCATTACCCTGGCCGAGTTGGTGCCCGGGTGTGCGTAGAATAAAGATAAAATAACAACAAAGGTCAACAGACCCTTAAGGAAGAACATGGATTATATCGCTATCAAACACACGCATGTGTTATTTGTGGTGCTCAGTGTAGTGCTTTTTTACGTCCGCGCGTTTTCGCGCCTTGGTAGTGGCAAAATTGCCGCAAACAAGGGCGTGTTTATCACCAGTCATGTAGTCGACACCCTATTACTAGTGAGTGCGGTGGCGCTACTGATTGTGGCCAGCATGAATCCGTTGACCATGCCCTGGTTATGGCAAAAAATCATCCTGGTTGTGGCCTATATTGTGATTGGCTTTAAGCTACTAAAAGCGCAAAGCAAAGGGCAAAAATGGCTATGGCTGGGAGTTAACACCTTGGTGTTGTTGGCAATTGGCTATTTGGCGGGTACAAAATCCGCGTTTTTCTAGCCGTGAATACGGCGCTAACGCAGTGAAATTGGTATCTTAGGGCGATCCTAGGTAAACTAGTGGCCATTTTATTGCCTGTGAGATATCCCTATCTATGTCTGATGTTTGGTTAGATGACCAATTTGATTTAGAGCACAGCTACAGTGTTAGCGCCATAAACCGTTGTATTGCCGCCGAATCACGCTGGCAGGCCCAGGCTCAAGCCGAGCAAGCCTATACGCAGTTGCAAAGCTTAGAGCAGCAAGCGCATGAAATCGTTGCGCGCCATGAAGATGACAAGCATCAGGCACTGGATGCCGTGGTCGATAGTTTCTACACCGAATGGGGCTTTAGCGGCACCCATCAGGATGTGCCCGAGTATCGCCTTAACAGCGTGTACTTTGCCCTGCTTTATCGCACCGGAAACAGCCTGGCGCTGGGCATTATATTGCACGGTATTTTAGAGGACGCAGGTTTTAATGCGGATCTGGTGCTGGTGGATCAGAGCGTGATGGTGCAGGTGCATTTTAGCGATCAGGAGCATTATCTGATCGAGCCGACTTCGGGTCAGCAAATGTGGCATCTGCAGCCGGAAAACGCCGAGCCAGAGCAAAGCCCAGAGCTGCTTATCGACGAAGAAATCTATAAGCTGTACCTGGCCCATCAAAAATGGGCGTTTATTGCCACCGAGCGTTTTGGCAGCGCCTTGGCCTGTGCCGAGCTGTTGTTAGAGCTGATAGGTGACGACCCTTACGAGCGTCGCGACCGTGGTTATTTGCTCAATCAGATTAATCGCCCTGAGCTGGCCAAAGAAGATCTGCGCTTCTTTGTTGAAGAGTGCCCGGACGACCCAGGTATTGAAATAGTACGCCATCAAATTGATGAGCTCGACAATAATAACAACACACTACATTAGTAAGGAATCATTTGGATCAACCTGCTGAGGCCATGATCAGCAATCCAGCCGTGGTGATGGGCCTGCTCGCCGTAATTCTCGGCGTGATTTTTAAAACCGCCCATAGTCAAAACCACTGGCTACGGACCTTTTATAAGTATGTGCCAGCGTTGCTGCTATGTTACTTCCTGCCTTCTTTACTCAATACCTTTGGCATAGTCGACGAAAAAAGTGCGAAGAGCGTGTATCACGTGGCTTCGCGCTATTTACTGCCAGCCTGTTTGATTTTGCTGACCATCAGTATCGATTTAAAGGCCATTATTAACCTTGGCCCCAAGGCGCTGATCATGTTCCTGACCGGTACCCTGGGCATAGTCATAGGCGGCCCCTTGGCCATCCTGGTTATGAGTGCGGTAAACCCCGAGGTAGTCGGCGGCCATGGCCCGGATGCGGTGTGGCGTGGCATGACCACCATAGCCGGCAGCTGGATAGGCGGCGGGGCTAACCAGGCCTCGATGAAGGAAATGTTTGACGTTGGGGGAGATATCTTCTCCGCCATGGTGACCGTGGATGTCATTGTTGCCAACCTCTGGATGGCGGTATTGCTCTTGATGGCTGGTAACCATAAAGCCATAGATGCGAAAACCGGCGCCGACACCAGCGCCATCGAAGATCTTAAAAAACGCGTCGAAGCCTATCATGCCGAGCATGCACGCCTGCCGACCTTGAATGATTATATGACCATAATCGCCATCGCTTTTGGTATTACAGGTTTAGCTCATTTCTGTGGCGATATACTGGCGCCTTATTTCGACCAGTTTGCCTGGGCGCAAGAATACAGCTTAAACAGCAAGTTCTTCTGGCTAATCGTGATTTCAACCACCATAGGTATTGGTCTGTCGTTTACCCGTGTGCGTCATATCGAAGCATTTGGCGCCTCAAAAGTGGCATCCAGCTTCTTATATATTCTGGTGGCCTCTATCGGTTTGCATATGAATATCACCGCCATCTTCGATACCCCATGGTACTTTGTCTTGGGTGTTATCTGGATGCTGACGCACGCGGCCTTGATGTTGATTGTTGCCAAGGCCATTAAGGCGCCGCTGTTTTATATGGCGGTGGGCTCGCAGGCCAATGTTGGCGGTGCAGCTTCGGCGCCCGTTGTGGCCTCGGCGTTTCACCCGTCGCTAGCACCTGTAGGTGTGCTGTTGGCTGTGCTGGGTTACGGCGTAGGTACGTATATGGCTTATATTTGCGGCTTGATCATGCAGTCGGTCGCCCCTTAAGGAATTAAAAATGACCATTAAACAAATTAATATTGGCGCCATTGAATTGGCCAACGACAAACCTTTTGTACTGTTCGGTGGCATGAATGTGTTGGAGTCTCGCGATCTTGCCATGCGCATCGCCGAGCACTATGTGGAAGTGACCAACAAGTTAAACATTCCTTACGTGTTTAAAGCCTCTTTTGATAAGGCCAATCGCTCGTCGATTAATTCTTATCGCGGCCCAGGTATGGAAGAAGGTTTAAAAATTTTTGAGGAAATCAAAAACACCTTTAATGTGCCTTTGATCACTGACGTGCATGAACCTTATCAGGCCGCGCCAGTGGCCGAAGTGGTTGATGTGATTCAGTTGCCAGCCTTCTTGGCGCGTCAAACCGACCTGGTGATGGCCATGGCCAAAACCGGCAATGTGATCAATGTGAAAAAGCCGCAGTTTTTAGCACCGCACGAAATGCGTCATATCATCAAGAAATTTGCCGAAGCCGGTAACGAGCAGGTGGCCTTATGTGAGCGCGGCACCAGCTTTGGTTATAACAACCTGGTTGTTGATATGCTGGGTATGGACGATATGAAAACCATGGCCCCAGTTATCTTTGACGCTACTCATGCCTTGCAGCGCCCTGGCGGACGCAGCGATAGCGCCGATGGCCGTCGTGCCCAGGCTGCAGAGCTGGCACGCAGCGGTATGGCACTGGGTATTGCAGGTTTGTTTATTGAAGCGCATCCGAACCCCAATGAAGCCAAATGTGACGGCCCTTGCGCCTTGCCACTGGCTAAGTTAGAAGGGTATTTAACGCAAATGAAGGCCATTGATGATCTGGTAAAAAGCTTTCCACCGCTAGATACCAGCGCCAGCGATCTGTAGATTTATTTTAAATGATTTAAAGCCAGCCCTAGTTGCTGGCTTTTTTTATGTTTGAGCCAGCGCTGCGCACTAAATTGGCATCTTGAAGGCCTTTGTATATAATCAGTTCAAATTAAAAAAACTAATCTATTGGCTATGGCTCGGCGACTTCCCCCTCTTAATTCCCTCAAGGCTTTTGAAGCTGCGGCAAGGCACTTAAGCTTTACCAAGGCCGCAGAAGAGCTTTATGTTACTCAGGCCGCGGTGAGCCATCAGATAAAAACATTAGAAGAGCATCTTGGCTTAAAATTATTTTTACGTAAGAACCGCTCTTTATTGCTGACCGAGGAAGGTCAGGGTTATTTTCTCGATATCAAAGAGATCTTCACCCAGCTGGACGATGCCACCGAAAGGCTCCTGGCTCGCGGTGCCAAGGGCTCCTTAACCGTAAGTCTGACTCCAAGTTTCGCCATTCAATGGCTGGTCCCACGCTTAAGTCTGTTTAACGAGCAGCATCCGGATATCGATGTGCGAATTAAGGCGCAGGATCAGGACGACAACTCGCTACAAGATGATGTGGATGTAGCCATTTATTATGGTCGTGGCCACTGGAGTGGGGTGGAAACCCATAAGCTGCATACGGAATATCTGGTGCCCTTGTGTAGCCCCATGTTGCTCACCGGGCCCAAGCCCTTGAACGAGCCACAGGATCTGCAAAATCACACCTTGTTGCACGACACCACCCGACGTCCTTGGAAGGTGTGGATGAAGACCGCCGGGGTGCGTAATGTTCAGGTGAATCAGGGACCGATTTTTTCCCACTCTTCCATGGCCATGCAGGCCGCAACCCATGGTCAGGGGGTGGCTTTAGGGAACCTGGTATTGGCAAAACCTGAAATCGATGCCGGACGTTTGATCGTGCCCTTCAACCACAGCTTGGAAAGTAAAAATGCCTATTATCTGGTATTTCGTGAGTCACAATCCGAGCTGGGTAAAATAGTGTCCTTTAAAGAATGGATGTTAGGTCTGGTAGAAAAAGAGCAGGAGCAACTCTAAATGCAGTGGTTTAATGCAGAGCAGCCGATTGCTCAATTTATTTTTGCCCATGGCGCCGGCGCCGGTATGGACAGTGAGTTTATGCAAGAGCTGGCGCGCTTAATGGCAGCGCAGGGAATTAGCGTTGGCTTGTTTGATTTTCCCTATATGGAAAAAGCCAAGGCAGAGAACAAGCGTCGCCCACCGGATCGCGCCGACAAGCTGCTGGCCAGTTTTAATCAACAACTGACCCAGCGGCAAGATGCCTTGCCCTTGTTTATCGGTGGCAAATCCATGGGCGGGCGCATGGCCAGTATGCTGGTGGCGCAGCCCGAAGGAAGCAGTGCAGAGGTGCGTGGAGTATTAGCCTTTGGTTATCCGTTTCATCCTCCGGGGAAAAAAGACAAGCTCAGGGTTGCCCACTTTGATGATATCAAGGTGCCGTTTTGCGTTATTCAGGGCGAGCGGGATACCTTTGGCAAGCGCGATGAATTAAGTCAGCTTGCCGACACCCGTCCGGCACAAATCCATTGGTTGAGTGACGGCGACCATTCCCTGGTGCCGCGTAAAAGAAGCGGTTTTACCCAGCAGGGAAATTGGCAGCAGGCGGCGGATGTCGCCGTGAACTTTATTAAGGAGCAGCTATGAGTCAGTTATTTTTGGTGCTAGGCGCGATTTTCGCAGGGCTCGGTGTTATACTCGGCGCCTTTGCCGCTCATGGCCTAAAAAGTCGGCTCTCGGAGTACGCTATCGGCGTCTTTCAAACCGGGGTTGAATACCAGATATATCATGCACTTGGGCTCATATTAATCGGCGTGCTGGGGAAACTCGGGATGCAATTTAATGTCAGCGGCTACTTTATGCTCGCCGGCATCCTATTATTTAGTGGCAGTCTGTACGCTTTGGCCCTAACCGGCATTAAGTGGTTTGGCCCCATTACTCCCTTAGGTGGCCTGTGCTTTATTGTCGCCTGGGCGGCGATGGTTATTAAACTTTTACAAATGAAATAAGTCATTACCATGTCCTGTATCGTTATTTATTGTCGCGCTGGTTTCGAAAACGACGCTGCCGCAGAGATCACTCACCACGCCAGCAATCTAGGTGTGGGCGGTTATGTTAAGACGAAGCCGAATTCGGCCTTGGTGGCATATCACTGCTATAGCCAAGATGAAGCAGAATACCTGATCAAGAAGATCCCGTTTAAGGACATGATCTTTGCCCGCCAGTGGTTTATCGGCACGCAAGTAGCAAAAATGCCTATCGACGACCGCGTTGGCAGCATTTGTGAGGTTGCCAAGTCATTCCCTCTATGCGGTGAATTGCGCGTGGAAACTTGTGATACCAACGAAGGCAAAGAGCTTTCTAAGTTCTGTAAAAAGATCAGCAATCCTCTGGCCAAGGCATTAGAGAGTCAGGAAACCTTGCTGCGTCAACAGGTTAAAAACCGCCCGACCTTGCATGTGTTGTTTATCGCCAGCGATACCGCTTATGTGGGTTATTCGTTTAGCTTTAACAACTCACCCTTGTATATGGGTATCCCGCGCCTGCGTTATCCTAAGGATGCACCGAGCCGTTCAACCCTTAAGCTTGATGAAGCCTTTATGATGTTTGTGCCTGAAGATGAGCGCGAAGAGCGTGTGGCCTCGGGCATGAAGGCAGTGGATTTGGGTGCTTGCCCCGGCGGCTGGACCTATCAGTTGGTGCGCCGTGGCATGTTTGTGCAGGCCATAGACAATGGCCCCATGGATCAGGCCTTGATGGACAGTGGTCAGGTTAAGCACTATCGTGAAGACGGCTTTAAGTTCCGCCCTGAGCGTCGTAATATCAGCTGGTTGGTGTGCGACATGGTGGAAAAACCAAGCCGCGTGACCGAGCTAATGATTGATTGGGCTGTGAACGGTTTTGCGAAGGAGCTGATTTTCAACCTTAAGCTGCCAATGAAAAAGCGCTTTGATACTGTGTACGAGAATCTCCAGCGTATTCGCGATGAACTGCATGAGTATGGCGTAAAATACAACCTGCAGGCCAAGCACCTGTATCACGACCGTGAAGAGGTTACGGTACATCTGCAAGTGCTGCGCGTACCGCAAAACGTATTTAGCTAAGATATATACCTATGATGCAAAAAAGCCAGAGATTAACTCTGGCTTTTTTTGTATTGCTTCACCAAGAGGCTGATCAGATAACTGGCCGCGGCTATGCCGAAAACGTCGGCAGTTAAATCCACCAGATCAAAGGTGCGACTGGCAACAAAGGCCTGGCTTATTTCCTCGCTTAGGGCAAAGAGAAAAACAATTAAGGCGCCCCAGTAAAGTTTTACCCTGCCAAGGTGCCAGTAGGCGGCTTTTAAGGCCAGGCTCTATAATAAGGTGGCGGTGCCAAACAGCACGAAGTGGCCCAGCTTATCGCCATAGGGCAGGGCTCTGACCAAGTCAAAAAAGATGCTTGGCTGGCCTGTGTTAGCGAGATAGATGATCCAGCCCAAAAACGCAAAAAAGCCAAGCGCCAATAACATCAGCGTCCATTGCCAGGTGCCTTTCATATTATTGCCCGCGATAATTGTTACGGTAGTTTTCCACCCACAACTTGGTGGCGCCACACACGGCCACCGGCATGACTATCATGTTGAGAATGGGGATCATGGCACAGATCATCACCCCGGCGCCAAAGCCGTAGGACAGTCCCCTATGTGCATTTAAATCGCGTTTCATATCACCAAAGCTCACCTTGTGGTTATCGAAGGCGTAATCCTTATATTGAATGGCGAACATCCAGCAGGTAAACAGCGCCCAGATGATCTGTCCAATTATCGGCAGAAACCACATCAGGATAAAAAAGCCGATGGCGCGGGGCAGGTAATAGCACAGCTTGGTCCATTCCCGGCCAAGCATACGCGGCACATCGCGCATGGTATCGAGCAGACCGTCGTCGTTGACGCGCTGCCCGGTTAAATGTAATTCCACCTTCTCGGCGAGGATGCCGTTAAAGGGGGCGGCGATAAAGTTGGTGATCACCGTAAAGATCATCGAATAGCTAAATAGCACCACCAGAAGTGCTAAAGGCCACAACAGCCATTCAAGCCAGGACAACCATTCGGGCAGCTGGGCATTAATCCAGGCGAAGGCGTCGGTCAGCCAGCCATAAATAAAAAACAGGGATGTGCCGAAGATCACCAGGTTGATCAACAGGGGGATCAGTACAAAGCGTTTTAGGCCTTTTTCGGTGATCATTGGAAAACCACTAAAAAAGTATTCAAATCCGCGACCTAACTGCATGCTTTACCTCAAAGTGTTACAGGGTATGGTTTGCAGTATATCTAAGGCGCTGCGAATTTACAGCGCAAAGTGGTAAACAATTGTTGCAAAAACAGCGGGCTAGGGTTTTAAAAAACGGCCAAAAAAAGCCCTGCTAGGCAGGGCGTTTATTGTCAACTTTAAACCATCTCCTAAGGAGGTGGTGA
Organism: Pseudoalteromonas sp. T1lg10; assembly: GCF_002964545.1. Lineage (NCBI taxonomy): Bacteria > Pseudomonadati > Pseudomonadota > Gammaproteobacteria > Alteromonadales > Pseudoalteromonadaceae > Pseudoalteromonas > Pseudoalteromonas sp. T1lg10. The sequence goes on along the minus strand of NZ_PQBV01000037.1, from coordinate 288,240 downwards.
TGGTTAGTTCTTATCTTCGAGCATGTCTGCTTCTTGCTGCTGACGTTCGCGGTAGGCACCGCTTTGCTCTTCGATGAGCGTCGGTGTTTCCTGCTGAGCGCGTGACACCTGGTTCATCTTTAAGATGTTTTCGGCGTTTTGCAGATCCGAGGTATTGCTGAAGCCGGCAATGTTTTCACGTGCTTTTAAGAAGCTGTGGATTTCATCGACTATGGTATTGAGCTCTTGCTCATTCTTCTTCATCGCCATCACGTAACGCGGCATCTCAACATTATCGGCACCGCTGGTGGCGAAGGTGCTTGAGCTGATACGCGAACTGATGATCCAAGGCGTGATTGACGACTTGATCACCACGTTTTCACTGCGCGTCGAGTCATGGATTGACATACCGGTAGAGATCTTCGACTCGGTGAAAGTACCTTCGGTTTTTAGATACAGTAGCAAAGAGCTAAATTGCATTTCCGCCCAGAACACATGGCTGAAGTTTTCCAACATACGGCCTATGGTGCTGAAGATTTGCCACATAAAGAAAGTACCAAGCACGGCCACGATAAGGCCAGAGAGCTCGCCTAACCAGTTTTGTAACAGCTCGATATTGCCACGGTTGGCGGCACGGGTGAACTCAGGTAACAGGCTGCTCTGCTGGCTGATAAAGTGATACAGGCCAATGGCTTCGCCGGCCAGTGAGAAGAACAACAAGGCACCGATCACCAGACACAGCTGAGCCGCTGTGGTGCTTACCAAACGGGTAATATTAAAGCCCTTGTGGCCAGGACGCGGATTAAACTCAGGCTGGGTTTCAATCAGCAATTCGCCGCGGAAATCACCCTTGCTGCTGCTTTGCTCATTCAAGACCGGATCGAAGTCGATATAGGTACGGTTCGGGATTTCCTTATAGCGGCGGTTGGCCAGAACTATGCTTTCGATATTGATGAAGATCTCGTTCGGATGCACTTCTTCTTGCAAGTTAGCACGGTATTCGCTGACCTCGGTGGCCACTTCGTTTTGTTTGCTACGGGCATTAATCAGGTAGAAGACTGCCGCGCAGCAAAGCGCACCTAGGAATAATAAGGTAAAGAGGCTAGGCCAGGCCGAGAACAGGCTTACCTTTTCTGTCAGCTGTGCCCATTGCTCCAATTCCCCCTTATGTGGGGCGAAGAAATGATGATAGATAAGACCTATAACCACGGGGAAAATCACCGAAAAGGCGATGATTTTCGCAAGTGAGGCGGCGCCTACGTCTTTAAGACGTTTTACTCGGTTCAGGCTTACCGCATTGGCGGCACTGCGCCAGCATAGCAGCAGGTAAACCAAAATCAGTGCCGAGAATACCGGTACGATAATATGACCCGCTTCACCGGCCAGGCCAGATGATGAGACAAAATAGGTCAGGCCGAAGGCAACAAAGGCCAAAATGGTTTGCAGAATAACGCCGATGACCTCCTGTGCCACATTACGCATGGGGTAGGGCAAGAAGATTAATTTTGGTAATACCGAGTGAGCAAAACGACCTACCCAGCCCTTGGGCTCGGTGAAGGTGGCGTTTTTGCGCCCCATCAACATGGACTCCAAGGTTTTCGCCGTATAGGCTAGGGAACCTTTCTTTTGCTCCAGCGCCGCATTTTCCTGCTCGCTCTTGCTTAGGTTGGGTGCTAATGAGCTGGGGACCGAGCGGCCAACGAAGAATTTAAACAGTTGGAAAAGGCCGCTACCACAGCGTTTTAAACCTAAGATCATAAGCACTAAGCCTACTGCTGCGTAGGCCCAGGCAGAGATCATATCGGTTTGTGTTAAAGAGGTGACTTTAAAAAGGCTAAATAAACCAATCAGGGTGATAATGGCACCACCTGCGGTGCGTATCGTTCCTTCAATTTTAAATGGGTTAGAAATACCTAGCCCTTTCGAGCCAAAATCATAAGCCATGATGATTCCTTGGAGTTAATAGAATTCTTTAGTCCGTTTTATGCGCGTTTTCTATGCGCTCGGAAATTGCTGGGTGTGATGAGAGATAATCCCACAAAGTGCCTTGCTCTTTTTCATCCATCCCGTGCGCCTGAGCCAGGGCCTGCACGGCCTCGGCAAAAGCCGAGCGATGATAGCCTAATTGGCTAAGCTGCTCTAGTGCAAAGGTATCGGCCTGACGTTCCATATCGCGAGAAAACTGCTGTTGGATCAAGGCCGAACCCGTACCCATGATGATCTCAGCAAAGCCTTCGAGGTCGCCAAACATCAGCGCCAAAGTGACCGAAGAGCCGGCGGATTGGGCCGCCAAAGTCAGGCCATGCTGATATTGAACATGGCCAATTTCGTGCAGTAATACCGCAAGCAGGGCGGTGTCGTTATCTTTGAGGATAAGCGCGAGTTCGTCGGTTAAGACCACCTGGCCGTCGGGCAGGGCAAAGGCATTGGCGCCTATCTCAGGGGCACTGTAGAAGTGCAAAACCAAATGCTCGGGAGCCTGGTCCATTTTCGCAATATGGCTTTGCCACAAGGTGCGAATATGGGTTTGCTGCGCATCGTCCAGATTAGTGGGTTCCAGATACACGTATTCCAGTGCTGCCAGGGTTTGCTCTGATGCAGCATGTACCACAGAGTCTGGCAATGAGCGTGCGACCACAGCGGCGCTGGCAGGAATGAACTTAAAGAACAACAGCCAGGCGAGCACAGCGCTGGCTATTACACAGCCAAGCACAGCCGTTTTATGTTTTTCGATGCGCTCCAGCAGGCGATCCCAAGCGGACTCCGAAGGCCAGCGATGGCTGGCGCTATGGGGTACAAAACGACTGCCGTCAATAAACACCAGCTCTACCGGCAGGCCGCTGAGCTGCTGGCCTTGACGGTATTGGTCAAATTGCACCAGCAATTCATCGCCACTGTAAATGCGCACTTGCTCGCAACTGCTATCTTGCGTCAGCCACAGGGTTACTTCCGTGCTGTGGCTTTGATTGTTCAGGTAATAAAACCCGGTGACTTGCATGCGTTAGCCCAAAGACAGATCGATATCGAACATGTCAGCGGCTTCTTCGCCAAACGCCGATTGCTGCTCACCCAGTTGATCGTGCAGTGTTTGCGGGTCGCACAGGAAGGTCACTTCGGTGGCGTTACTAAGCATGCGGGCGCTGCGCACCTTGGCCCAGGGGTAAGCCAAACCTAGGCTAAAGACGATGGCCAGGGTATTGGTAAATACCAGCAGGGTGTAGTCGATCATCTTTAAATCCGACTTAAAATCGGCAATGCCCTGCAGTTCGCTGCTGTTAAGCAGGTGATTGCGAATATGAGTCTGATAAATGCCCGTGGCTACCGCAAAGGCAACAAAGTAAACAATCATCATCATCACCATGATGCTTACACCGGCAATAGCACCGGCTTGGTCGTTCATCATTTCCGGGTCTTGGATCATGGCCTCCAGGCCAAAACCGAAGGCACCAGCCACGGCTAGCATGATCACCGCGATAATGCCGGCGGCAACATAGGCCATCAGCGCCGCTAAATAATACTCACCGCCCTTGGTATTGACACTAATGGGGGTGTCGGAAAACTCAATATGGCTGTGTAAATACTGGTCCATGCGTTTAAACACGTACGGAAGCAATAAATAAAGGGTGAATACGCTGGCCACTGGCAGCAATAAGAACACCACAAAGGCCTCGCCATAACTGCCCTTAAAGTTAAAGCGCACATTGCGATAACGGCTCATACGCATGTTAAAGCGCATGCCTTGATTGATGATCCAGGGCGTTAAAAACAGCAGAATAAAAATCGCCAGTATGCCCAGCGCGGGCACAAACTGGGTGCAGAACATATAAATAACAAAAAAGATAAAGGCAAGAATGCGGCCTTTTAAGATTTGTATCGGCGTTGCCAGATAATCAAATCGATGGCCATCGAGTTGCGTGTGGCCGTAAAAATAACGATAGGTGCGTACCTTGGCCCAGGCGGAATAAATTCCCAGGGTTAACAAGGTCAAAACGATATTAACGATCCAAATTGAGAAAAACTCTTTCCCTGAGCCACTAAACTCGACGCGACGGCTATAAGGTTGAAACTGAGGTGTCGTGTTAGTTGCGCTATCTGTTTGTGATAAATCCATTTTTTTAGTCTTTTTGGCGGTTAAAACGCAGCTCATTAATTTAGCGTTAAGTTTCGAATAATGCAACAGATGCAAGGGCTTAACCTGCTTTTACTCTCTGCAATGGGGCAAAGCATGTGTATAATAGGTCGATCCTCCTTAGTTATTAGCCAAGGCCATGCCCTATGCTTTCAAAAAATCAGCAAAAGCACCTGCGTCAATTAGGTCAAAAGAAATACCGTAAACAGCAGCAAGCATTTTTAGTTCAAGGCACTAAAAATGTACTTGAACTGTTGCAAAGCGAGCATGGCATCACCGAACTCTTTGCCAGCGATGAGTTCTGCGCGGCCCATAAACAACTGATTGAAAGCCGTTTAAGTGGTAAGGATGTGCATCACAGCGATGAAGCGGCCTTATCTAAGGTCAGCACCCTGGTTACTAATAACGATGCCATTGCCGTGGCCCCCATGACTCAGGTGGAAATCGAGCATACCCCTTGGCAAATAGCCCTGGACGGCGTCAGCGATCCGGGCAATCTCGGCACCATCATTCGTTTGGCGGACTGGTACGGTTTTAAACAGGTCTTGTTGTCGGCCAATTGCGCCGATCCTTATAACCCCAAGGTGATCAGTGCCACCATGGGCTCCTTTACCCGGGTGTCATGCCATCAAGTCGATTTGCCCGCCTACCTGGAAAGCTGTGATAAGCCGGTTTACGGCGCTTTCTTAGGTGGACAAAACCTGCATCACACCGACTTTGGCGGGCAAGGCATCTTGGTGATGGGCAGTGAATCTCACGGTATCAGTGATGCGGTGGCGGAGCATGTCAGCGAGCGTATCACTATTGCCGGCTATGGTGGCGCCGAATCCTTAAATGTGGCTATTTCCAGTGGCATTATTTTAGATAATATAAAGCGTTGTCACGGTTAAGCGCCTAGCGCTAAGGCAGATGTTGCAACCAATAATAACTAGAATAACAACTAGAATAATGAGGCGTAATGCGCTTAAGCAGCATAAAACTGGCGGGTTTTAAGTCCTTCGTTGATGCCACCAAGATCCCATTTCCCGACCCCATGACCTGTGTGGTGGGGCCAAATGGCTGTGGCAAATCTAACGTTATTGATGCGGTACGCTGGGTGCTCGGTGAAAGCTCGGCCAAAAACCTCCGTGGCGATGCTATGACGGACGTTATTTTTAATGGTGCAGCAACCCGTAAACCTGTTTCCCAAGCCTCGGTGGAGCTGGTGTTTGATAACACCCTCGGGCGCTTACCCGGCACACTGGCGGCGCGAAATCAGGTGGCTATTAAGCGCGTGGTGACCCGCGACGGCCAGTCCCTTTATTACCTCAATGGCAGTAAGTGCCGCAAACGCGATATTACCGATATCTTCTTAGGCACCGGCCTTGGGCCGCGTAGCTATGCCATTATCGAACAGGGCATGATCTCCCGGCTGATCGAAAGTAAGCCACTGGAACTCAGGGTCTTTATCGAAGAAGCCGCCGGCGTGTCCAAATACAAGGAGCGTCGCCGCGAGACACAAACTCGTATTCGCAACACCAAGGAAAATCTTGAGCGCCTGCTTGATGTACGCGCCGAGCTGCAAAGTCAGCTCGATAAGCTAGAGCATCAGGCCCAGCAAGCCAGCAGTTATCGTGAACTCAAAGCCCAGCAGCGCCGCTATAAGGGCGAGCTGGCGGTACTTAAATGGCAAAAACTGCACCAACAACAACTGCAACAGTCCGAACAACTCGCCGAGCTAAAAGAGCAACTGGCATTTTTTAAGGATGCTCATCGCGGTGAGCAGGACGTGCTGAGCGCCTATCAACAGCAGTTGGATGATACCAGCGCGGCGCTAAACCATAACCAGCAGCAAATATTTCAAACCGACAATCAGTTGGCGCGTTTGGAGCAGCAACAAATTCATGCCAAGCAACGGGCCCACCAGTTGCAAACCAGCATAGCGCAAAACCAGCAACAACAGGCGCAGCTCCTTGAGGCCCAGTGCCAGCAAAATGAGTTTGTGGCCCAGCATCAGGAGCGATGTGAGCAGCAGCAGCTGCTGAGTGAACAGTTACAAGAAGCCATGCTCGAATGCCAGGCGGTGCGTGATGAGGCTGATGAAGCGTTTGCACAGTTGCAAGAGCAACAGCATCAACAGCGCGAGCTTTTATTTCAAAGTCAGCAACAGTTGCAGCAATGCCGCCACGAGCACCAAGGCGCTGCCGTCAAGCTGCAGGCCTTGCAGCAGCAGGCACAAGACAATGGTGCGGCCCTGAGCAGGCATCAGGATACCTCTCTTTCCCAGCAAGTTAACGACAGCGAGCAGCAAAGCAAGGCGTTGACCGAGCGCCTGGCCAAGGCAAAAAGTGCGCAGCTAAAACTTGAGCAGGCCATACACGCCAATGATGAAGAGTTGAGTCTCGCCAGCGAGGAGCATCAAGGCATACTGCGACGAATGCAGGAGCTGGGCGCCAAACGTGATGCCATTGCCTCCCTGTTACAGGATGAAGAGGCTGAGCAGGGCAAGGGCGTTTTATTCCAGCTTGAGGTGCAAAAGGGTTATGAGCAGATAATAGAAGCCGCCTTGATGCAACTGCGCCATTTGCAGGTGATGGCTGATAAAAGTGGCAGCTGGTTAACGCCGCAAAACGATAAAGCGCCCCATCGCTCGGTCGCCCAGTTTATTCAGTCCGGCCACTACCCGGATCTGTTGCATCGCATCGCCTTTGACGCCAAGGGCGATATCCGGGTGTTGGACGACCCAAGCTGGTTGGCAGTGGTTGATGAAAACGCCCATCTGCATGGTCGCCACTGGTATTTGCAGGCTAACAGCGAGCAAGTCGGAGTGCTTGCCCAGCGCCAGCAGCTCAATGAATTAGAGACTGCCTTAGAGCAGCGCCGGGATAAATTACCGGCCATAGAAAAAGAGTTGCAGCAGCTCAACGGCGAGCGGGAAACGCTTAAAGTATCGCTGGAACAGACCAAGCAAGAAGTTCACGAGCATTCTAAATCTTACGCCAGTATGCAAACCCGCCAGGAGCTCCTTAAAGAGCAGGCCCAGGTATGGCAACAGGAACTTGAGCGTTTGCAATCTCAAGAGCAAATCCTGAGCGAGCAAATTGAAACGGCACAATTGACGCTTGAACAACAGCAGGCGCGTATTGAGCAAGCTGAGGAAAGCTTAGAACAGGCCGAGCACAATTCACTCCAAGAGCGCCGCCAGTTTGAGCAAGCTCAGCAGGCATTGAAGCAGGCTCAGTTGCGTGTTCAGGAGCTGCAAGCTCAGGTGAACGAGGCACAAATTAGCACAGAGCGACTGCAAAGTGAGCTGATGTTAAGTCGCAGCAAGCTGCAAAATATTGAACGCTCGCTGCAGCAATCCCGTGAGCAATTAGCCGAGGCTGAAGCCGAGCAGCAGGAAGTGGCCGAACCCATCGCCCTGCAGGAAGAGCAAATCGCTCACTTGCTGGAGCAAAAAGAGCAGCTGAGTGAGGAGCAATTGGCCCTACAACAGCGTCTTGAGCAGGCGCAAAGCGAATTGCAGAGAAATAAAGATAAGCTGGCACAGGGCGAGCAGCAAAGGGAGCAATTGCAAGAGCAGATCCAGCAGGCTCTGTTGGCAGAGCAAACCCTGACCTTAAAGGCACAACAGGCCTTGGCTCCCCTAGAAGAGCTCAATACCAGCTTAAAAGCCGTGCTGGAAACCTTGCCACAAGATGCGCAAGCCGGACGCTGGCAGGCGCAGCTCACGACCCTGGATAAGCAAATCAGCGATTTGGGCGCAGTGAACCTGGCGGCCATCGATGAGTTTGCCAGTGCCAAGGAGCGCAAGCAGTATTTGGATGAGCAATTAGAAGATCTCACCAAGGCGATGGACACGCTGGAAGCGGCCATAGCCAAAATCGACCGCCAGACCAAGGCCCAGTTTAAGGCCACCTTTGAGCAGATCAATATGGACTTGCAAGAGCTGTTTCCCAAGGTCTTTGGTGGCGGCTCGGCCTACTTGGAATTGACCAGCGATGACCTGCTTGAAAGTGGGGTAGCGATTATGGCCAGACCGCCCGGTAAGAAAAATTCCACAATCCATTTGTTAAGTGGTGGAGAAAAAGCGCTGACCGCATTATCATTGGTGTTTTCGATATTCAGGCTCAATCCAGCACCATTTTGTATGCTTGACGAGGTTGATGCGCCGTTAGATGATGCCAATGTCGGTCGTTTTTGCCGTTTGGTTGAAGAAATGTCGCAAACCGTGCAATTTGTGTACATAAGCCATAATAAAATAGCCATGGAAATGGCAGGGCGCCTGACCGGCGTCACTATGGCGGAACCTGGAGTGTCACGTATGGTGGCAGTGGATATTGAGCAAGCAATGGAAATGGCTCAAGCCAGTTAATTGAACAAACTAAGAATAAAGGTGAGGGGATGGCCGAAGATCTCAGATGGGTATTAATTCTAATCAGTGCGGTAGTTATTGGCGGTTTGCTGATTCACGGCCTATGGTCGGTGCGTAAACGCGCGCAGTCGGTTGATAGCAGCGCGGCGACAAAAGCCAAGCCGGCCTCTGAGCAAAAAGCAGCCAGTGAGCCTGCGGCTACAGTAGCGTCAACGTCAAAGACCGAGGCTGCATCGCGAGACCAGGAGAGAGGATTAGGTCAAACCGAAGAGCCCGCTATGACCCCAGAGGTGGCCTCAGAGGTGCGTGAAGAGCCTAGTTTTAATGCCCTGGACGATGAGCCCAAAATGGGCGACTTTAGCATCGAGGCCGAAGAGCAGGCGCAAACGGACGCTGCAGCCGAGCCTTCGTCAGATCCTTCAGCGAAGCCCCAGCCAAATGCCGAAGTACAGCCAGAAGATTTTGTAATTATCCATGTGCATATGCCTGAGGGCCTGCAAATGCATGGCGCCAAGTTATTGCCCTTAGTACTTACACTGGGCTTCAAATATTCCGACGATGGCTTTTTCCATCGCCACGAGCAAAGCAGCGGCCAGGGCCCGGTACTTTTCCGCATGGTGAACATGTACAACCCGGGTACCTTTGATATCGACAATATGGAGCAATTCAGCACCGCAGGTATCAGTTTGTTTATGACCTTGCCAAACGAAGGCGAGGCCATGACCACCTTTAATATGCTGCACAGTGCCGCGAAAAAGCTGGCCGAAGAATTCGGTGCCGAGCTGTTGGATCATAAACGTCAACCGCTGAGTGTAAACGGCATACGCGAGTACGTGGAAAAAGTCCGCGAGTACGCTTAATCCTGAGGTGTCGGCCTTGCTTTGCCAAGGCTAAACACGCAGGGAAACACATTGACACTAAGCCACCTCCCGGTGGCTTTTTTATCGAGGTAGATATGAGTCTCACCCCCGAGCAACAGATTGCCGAGCTTCGTTCCAAGCTGGAGGAGCACAATTATAATTACTATGTGTTGGACAACCCCAGCATTCCCGATTCTGAATATGACCGCCTGTTGCGCCAGTTGCAGGCATTGGAAGCCGAGCATCCGCATTTACAAAGCCCTGACTCGCCAAGCCAGAAAGTGGGCGGCGCGGCGCTGAGCAAATTCTCTCAGGTGACCCACCAGGTGCCCATGTTGTCTCTGGACAACGCTTTTGATGAAGACGAGTTTAATGCCTTTAATAAGCGTATTAACGACCGTCTGGCCGCAAGCACCCAGCCGATGTTTTGTTGTGAGCCCAAGCTCGATGGTCTGGCCGTATCTATCTTGTATCGTGACGGCGTGCTGGTACAGGCGGCGACCCGCGGCGATGGTCAGGTGGGTGAAAACATTACCGAAAACGTTAAAACCATTCGCAATATTCCTCTGAAGCTGCGCGGTGACTTCCCCGAAGAGTTAGAAGTGCGCGGCGAAGTATTTATGGACTTGGCCGGCTTCCATCGTCTTAACGAGGAAGCCAAGGCAAACGAGGGCAAGGTGTTTGCCAACCCGCGCAATGCCGCCGCCGGCAGTTTGCGTCAGCTTGACTCTAAGATCACCGCCAAACGCCCACTGATGTTTTACGCCTATTCCATGGGCCAGGTAACCGGCGCCGAATTGGCAGGGGGTCACTTCGAGCAGTTGCATCAGTTGAAAGACTGGGGCTTGCCCCTTTGCCCGGAGACCAAGTTGGTCAATGGCGCCGATGAGGCCATCGCCTATTACCAGGATATTCTTACGCGTCGCGGGGAGTTGAAATATGAAATCGATGGCGTGGTGATCAAGGTTAACGATAAAGACGCCCAAGAGCAGCTGGGCTTTGTTGCCCGCGCGCCGCGTTGGGCCATTGCCTTTAAGTTCCCAGCGCAAGAAGAGATCACTCAGTTGCAGGATGTGGAATTCCAGGTCGGTCGTACCGGGGCTATTACCCCAGTGGCACGCCTGGCGCCTGTGTACGTAGGTGGGGTGACGGTTTCCAATGCCACCTTACACAATGGCGATGAAATTGCCCGTCTCGGGGTGAAAATTGGCGATACCGTGGTGGTGCGCCGCGCCGGTGATGTGATCCCGCAGATCACTCAGGTGGTGCTGGAGCAGCGCCCGGCAGATGCAAAAGATATCCTTTTCCCAAGCGAGTGCCCCGTGTGCCATTCCCATGTAGAGCGTATTGAAGGGGAGGCGGTGGCCCGTTGTAGCGGCGGTCTGGTGTGTGCGGCGCAGCGTAAAGAAGCGATTAAACATTTCGCCTCGCGCAAGGCCATGGATATCGATGGTCTGGGGGATAAAATCGTCGAGCAGCTGGTTGAGCGAGAGCTGATCCATACTCCGGCTGAGCTATTCCAGTTGCGTCAGGGTCATTTTGAAAGCCTGGAGCGTATGGGACCTAAGTCGGCAGCCAACCTGGTAAATGCCCTGGAGGCGGCCAAGACCACAACCCTGGCTAAGTTTATCTATTCTCTGGGCATTCGCGAGGTAGGTGAGGCGACGGCGCAAAACCTGGCCAATCATTACCTGAGCCTGGATGCCATTATGCAGGCGAGTATAGAGCAGCTTCAGGAAGTCAGTGATGTGGGTGAGATAGTTGCCAAGCATATTCACAGCTTCTTTAGCGAGGAGTCGAATCAAGGGGTGGTTCAGGCTCTGCTTGATGAAGGCGTAAACTGGCCAGCGCTGGAAGTTAAAAATGAAAGTGAGCAACCACTTACGGGCTTGACCTATGTGCTTACCGGTACTTTGCATACGCTGAACCGCAACGATGCCAAGGCGCGATTACAGGCTTTAGGAGCTAAGGTGGCGGGCAGTGTGTCGGCAAAAACCCATGCCCTGGTGGCCGGAGAAAAGGCCGGCTCTAAGCTCACCAAGGCGCAGGAGCTGGGTATTGAGGTACTCAGTGAAGACGACTTAATGGCCCTGTTTGCCGAGCACGGCGCCTAGGCCATGAATGACTTTATCGCCTGGCTGGAGTCGGGCTTAGCGCGTTTTGGCCAGTGGCTGTCACCTTATCTGAGTGATATTGCCCTGGTGTTTGTGGTCTGTATTATCGGCCTGTATGCCGGGGATGTGATCAAAAGCGTTAAAAAGCTGGTGGCCGGTAAGCACTTTTTACTGCGCACCTTAGCCTTTGTGCTGGTGAGCGCCTTTGGTTTAGGAGTTTTAACCCTGTGGGTGAGCCCCTTTATGGCCAAGGCCCTGATGTTTTTCGGCAGCACCTATTTGCCGCTGACCGTATTCGCCGCCTTTATCCTGGTGGGGGTTTTAGCGGACAGGAAGTCTCAGCTGTGAAACATTATGGTCCTGAATATTGGGATAAGCATGGCGCCTATCGTACCCCGATAGGCTTTACCCTGGCGCTTATCATCTTGCTGCGCCCTTATCTTATCTGGGCCTTTGCCGCTATATCGCGACGCCCTGAGCTTGATTTGGTGGCCCTGGTGTATCGGCAAAAGCAGGATTTTTTTGTCGCCTTGGCCATAGCTGCTATCGCCATTTTGCCAGCCACTGTGTACTCCTTGCGTCGTCCGGGTAGCAGTTTGAGGTTAAAATCCCTGTGGCGGCATATGCGCTGGCCCTTAGTGCTCTGTGCCATGCTGGATTTGGCCTGGCTTATTTTACAGGCCTCACAACAGTACTATAGATTTTCCTTGTATATTGCCGTGCAAGCGGTGGCGGTGGCCTGGATCCTGCTGTATTTAATGCGCAGCCGCTATTTACGGGTGTTTTTTGCCGATTGGCCGGATGAGCTGGAGAGCAAGAAAAGCGATGAAAAAGGTAAGGACAACTAGGGTGTTCAGCGCGAGTTCGCTACGCCCCGTAGATAAATCCCTGGCCAAGTTCACCCTGGTGGCTTTGCCATTTGTGGCTATTTTGCTGTTGTTGGCTGCGCCTTGGCCACTTGTACGCCTGACCTTGATGCTGGCCTATTCTGTCGCGCTGGCATCCTGCCTGTATCGCCTGACGCCCTGGTTTATCGCCCGCAATCCTCTGAGCCGTTTTGTTCAACGCGAGCAGGGGTACTTAAAGGTTTGTTCACTGGCGGGCTTTTTTGACTTCCACGGTCCTTGGCAATACCTGCCCATAGACAGGATTTCGTCGGTACATGTGTGGCAGCATGGCATTGAGATTACAGCCGAGGAGACGGAATATCGCCTTAGTGTTGTTGGCACCACAGATAGCCTGCATGCCTATATGAGCTCGGTGCTTGCTGATGCTATTGCCGCTGACAAGGTAAAGCTAGAATATGGAGAATGTGCATAGGCACTAAGTGAATAGGGAGAGTATTCACCTAATGCCCGCACATAAATACCAATTCACTTAAATAGCTAATCATTCTAGCGGGCTAAATATCATGCTCACTGTGTTGGAATTTTTCTATGTAGAATAACTACATAAGAAAAACTCCGCCTTGTGTTCACATCATTTATCCAGCGCTATCTCTGATCACATACTTAACAGAATTTGTATAAATAGAGAGCGTCTAAGGCGCTGCTTGGTACCAGAAGCTGCCACCGGCAATCTGACTTTCGATAAAACCGAATTGATACAGTTCTATACGGGCTTCCTCAGGGCTTACCTGCAACACTTCACAGGCTTCGCGTAAGGTCCAGCTCGGATAAGATGCCAATTTTTGCTGCACCGTTAAATGGCGGCGTTTCGGCTGTGCTTCACCCATCAGTACCAAGGCACGCTCAAGGTTTTGATACGGCTGTGAGCCGGCCAGTCTAAAGGCGTTATCACCGTTAAAAATGAGCGATGGGAAACCGCGGGCACCCAGCTGCATCATTTCCTGTTGCTCGGCATTAAATATCGCCAGCACCTGTTCAGAATGTAGCAAGGCGGCAAATGCTTGTGCATCCATGCCCATCAAGGTAACCAGTTCTAAAAGTGCTTCATCCTTGGCCATATTCTCGGCGTAGAGAAAGATACGTTCACGCATTAGGCGCACAAAGGCCGATTCCAGATTGGGGGCCAATAAACGCACGGCAATAGCCGCTCGACAGAGAATATAAGAGTTGCTTATTGGATCCTTGGCCCACATCGATGGGTCTATGGGCTGCTGATAGTGCTGGGCTACCTGTTGCCAATGGCCGATTACATCCGTGGGCTTGGCGATACCATTACCTGGATCGCCAAAGTTTTCCCAGCCCGGCAACAGACCACCGTGAATATAGCGCTCGTTAACCTGGTAGTTTAACTTGAGGCGGCGCCAAACCGGCTCTAAGGCCCAGCAGTGAGAACAAATAGGGTCGGTGACGAAGACAAGATGCACTTGCTCCGTCTGCGTTGCCTTGGTCTCTATGTCTTTTTTGGTGTCATAATTCGGCATTACACAGCCAATATCTGCATCACATTCCATTATTTTTCATTCCTTAATGCGTTAATCCCTGCCTCGATACGATCCAAGCCCTGATCTAAGATGTCCATGCTGGTGGCAAAGCAAATACGTATATGACCTTTTGCTCCGGGGCCAAAGAAGCGTTCATTGCCCGGCACCACGGCAACCTTGTAATTGCGCAGGTGCTCAACCAGCTCTTCCGCTTCCAGGCCGGTTGCGGAAATATCGGCAAATAATAAATAGGTGGCTTCTGGGGCCTGACAGCTCACACCTTCTATGGCATTTAATCTTTGCACCGCGTGGTCGCGAAGAGCCGTTAGGTGCTCAATAAAGGCATCCACCCAATACCAACAGCTTGTCAGTGCCGTGGTAGCGGCCACTTGCGAAATGGTCGATACTCCGCCGGCGGTAGTCATCACATATGCGGCGTCGACAATTTTTTGATGTACTTCGGCGTTTGGTGAAATTACGGCACCAACACGCAGACCGGCTAGACCAAAGGCTTTAGAGAAACCATAGACGGTGATCACGCGCTCACACAGCTCAGGAGCCAGGTGATGGAAGCTGGTAAACTGTTTTTCCGGGTAGATGATATCCGACCAAATCTCATCGTTCATGATCCACAGCATGTGCTGGTTGGCAAACTCGGCTATGGTCTTTAGATCTTCCAAAGGAATAATTTTGCCTAGCGGGTTATGTGGGTTACACACACCGATAAGACGGGTTTTCTCGCTCACAAGCTCTGGTAGCAATTCAAGTTTAAAACGACCTGTGTCTTTATCGTATGGACAACGGATCACCTTACCACCGGCAGCCAGCACTGACTGTTCGAAGAGGAAGTCAACCGGGTCAAAAATAATGGCTTCATCACCTGGTTCCAGACAAAAACGCGCTGTTGCATACATGCCACTGGCGGCGCTGTCTATGGGCAAGATCAATTCCGGGTTAAGGCGGTAGTCTTTGCGCATTGCTAGGGCATTGGCTAATTCGTTTTTAAATTCGGGCAACCCCAGGTGCGGTCCATAAGAGAACACACCGCTTTGAGCGTAATCGGCAATTGCCTGGCGAATTTCCTTTGCTACCGCAAAGTCCGGATCGGCGGCGGTTAGGGGAATGATATCGGCATCGGTTTCCGCCCAGCGAAAGTTGTAAGCCCGAGTTCGCAAGGTCTCCAAGGGCACCTGGTCATGTGCAAATAATGAGGTGGTCATCAATTTAACTCCAATTTAAAAAGCGAATGGGATTTTTTGTTCGTGATGATGCGGCGCTAAAAACTCCTGCTGCAAGGCTAGCCCCTGGTTCAGATAGTTGGCAACAACGCTGTTGCGCATCACGGAGAAGTGCTCCAGTGCGGTGACATCAAAACCAGCGACGCTTGACTCAAAAATCTTTGCCAGTTCGATGGCATCTTCAATGGCTGAGTTTACGCCTTGGCTGGTAAAGGGCAGCAGGGCATGGGCGGCATCACCTAGCAGCACCACATTGTGTTTGTGGAAGCGCTCCAGCGGCAGCAGGTAACAGGTATTCCAAATATGGGATTGGGAAAAGTCGGTTAATTTAATCAGCGCCTTTATCGGGTCAGGCCACTGGCCCACTAGGCGTTCGGCGAAGTGCTGCTTCCCGCTATCACTGACGTCAAGAATATCGAAACGTTCGCAGTCGTACTGTACAAACCAAACCACGCTTTGCTCGTCGGCGGGAACCATACCAACCGCCAGACCACCGTCCAGGTGTTTGTACTTAACGAACTTATTTTCGAGTAGTTGAACCAGCTCTGGGCTATTGACGATGGAAACCAGCTCTTTCACCTTGATGTCGGAGCGTTTTGCTTCTGGGAAGATCTGAGCGCGCACCGCAGAGCGGCCGCCATCACAGCCGAGGAAGTAATCGGCCGCAATTTTCTCACCATTGGTAAAACAAGCCAGCTTGGCGCTGCCGTCTTGATGCCATTCAAAATGCGAAAACTGATGATCGAAATGCAGCCATTCCGCTGGGATTTCATTTAGCAGTACGTCCAAAAACGCCTTGCGGGTTACCCCGTAGCTTCCTTTTAAGGTTTCTTCGATCAGCAGATTGCCTTCATCATCGACGATATTACATAACTCAACCGGATAACCCACCTTGGCGGCTTGTTCATCCAAACCTAGTTGGGCCATGGCCTTAACGCCATTTTCAAGCATGATAAAACCTAAACCTTCGCGTCCTGAAAGCGGGCTGCGTTCGTAAATATCGACCCGTCCTCCGAGTTTTTTGTAGTAAATAGCGAAAGCCAAACCGGCAATTCCACCGCCGATAATTGCAATATTAGGTTTCATATTCCCTCCGATAAACACGAGTTACACTTGCGCTTGTTTGTAGCAATTTTGTTATCGGGGGGATGCTATCCTTTATCCTTAGGTAAATTAATGCTTAAATGCGCATAATGATTCTGCAAAAATGCATAGCGAACAGGCATTTAAGCAAAGGTAAACTTCTAATTCGGAAAGCATTGGATTTTTTAGCGTGAAAGAGTTTAATTGGGACGATGTAAAAGTCGCATATCGTGTTGCCGCTACCGGCTCTTTGGCGAAAGCCGCGGAATTCGAAGGCATTAATTACACCACGGTATTGCGAAAAATTAACCGGCTGGAAAAAGACCTAGGCTGTAAATTGTTTTTTCGCAATCAGCGTGGTTATCAAATTACCGAGGCGGGCACCCGATTATTGGAAACCTTTCCCGAAATTGAGAGCCGCTTCAACCAGTTGCCATCGCAACTTTTCGCTACCTCTGATCAGGTTAAAGGTACGCTAAAGATCACTACCTTGCCGGAATATTCCTCATTCTTGCATCCGATATTGGTGCAGGCGCAAGAGCAGTACCGTGAACTCAAAATTCTTGTCGATGTCAGCGATGAGATAGTGCCGTTGGCAGAGGGCAGGGCGCATGTGTCTATTCGCGCCGGAGCCATGCCGACACAGGCCGATCTTGTGGCCTTAAAGGTCAGCGACCTGAATTTCTCTTATTATTACTCCGAGCACTATTTTCAGCTGCACAATGCACCGAGCTGCGAAAGTGAATTTAGCCAACATCATTGGGTGATGCCTGGCGGGCGTAAGAGAAATTTAGCCTTTGTTAAGCAGGTGTTGGAAGCAATTGACGAGAACAATATTTGTTACCAGAGCAATAATCTGTTGGATATTCAGTTTGCGGTAGAAAATGGCCTGGGGATTGGCCCCATAGATGACAGCAAGGCCAGACAATGCCCCCATCTAAGGCGTCTTGATTGTATCGAACCACATAACGATAGCAGCCTGTGGTTTGTGTATCATAAGGACCTGCGCGAAGATAATCGCATTCAGGCGCTTATTCGTTTGGGTAAGGCTTATATCCGCTAATCTCAGTTTTAACCCGTAGCCGGGGTCTAAGTATTAAGCCCGTTTAGGCTCTAAGAGCTAGACCCGAGCCGCGCAGGTGTGTCAAAGTGCCTTGCCGACTAGCCAAATTTTGGAGTGACTATGCTGAACTGGCAAAATATTCTTATGATGAGCGCGAAGGGCAACCCCGAGCCTCCTTATCGCGTGGAAAAAACCGAGCAGCAGTGGCGTGAACAACTAAGCGAAGAAGCGTTTTACGTGACCCGTAAAAAAGGCACAGAACGTCCTTTTAGCAGTGAGTCCTGCACCTTGTTTGAGCCTGGGCGCTATCACTGCGTGTGTTGCGATAACCTTTTGTTTGATGCGTCCGAGAAGTTTGACAGCGGCAGCGGCTGGCCCTCGTTCACCCAACCTGCCAGTGCCAATGCTATCGCTTATATTGCTGATGGCAGTCATGGCATGCAGCGCATAGAAACCATCTGTAATGTCTGCGATGCCCATTTGGGACATGTTTTTCCCGATGGTCCGCCGCCATCGCATCTGCGGTATTGTATTAATGCCGTCGCCCTAGTGAAGGGCGAAGATTAGTAAAGCAAAGGGCCCTGTTGGGCCCTTGGTGTTACTTCTGTACGGCTATCCAGGCATCGACATCCTGCTCGACGATCGCCATAGGGCGGGCACCGGAGAGCAAGATAACATCATGGAAGGCCTTGATATCAAACTTGTCACCAAGCGCTTTCTGTGCGCGCTCGCGAAGCTCAACCAGTTTTAGCATACCCAGTTTATAACCCAGAGCTTGGCCCGGCCAGGCAATATAGCGGTCAATGGCGGGCACCACATCACTCATGGGGCTGCCGGTGGCCGCAGCAAAGTAATCTATGGCTTGCTGACGAGTCCATTTCTTATAATGCAAACCTGTATCTACCACCAAGCGCGCGGCGCGATAAACTTCCGCCTGCAAACGACCAAGATCGCCGAAAGGATCGTTCTCATACATGCCCATTTCATAGGCAACCAGCTCGGAATACAGAGCCCAGCCTTCAACATAGGCATTGAAAGAGGCGTTTTGGCGCATTAGGCCTATGTCTTGCTGCAACATATTTAAAGCGATTTGGAAGTGATGCCCAGGCACGGCTTCATGGTAGGTCAGGGTCTTCATGCCAAAGCTGGGTACCGCAGCCATATCTTTAAGATTGATATAGAAGACTCCAGGGCGTGAGCCATCGAGCGACGGACCATTGTAGTAACCACCGGCCGAGCCCGCTTCCACAGCCACTGGAATACGACGCACCTCGACCTTTTGCGGCGGCAGGGTTGAGAAGTAGTCCGGTGCTTTTTGATTTATGGTGACGATTTCTTCGCGCAGGAAGGCCAATAGCTCGGCGCGACCTGCATCACTGTCTGCATATAAAAAGCGCGGCTCAGCGTTAAGCTGCTGCATGCGCTCGTTGACGCTGCCTTCGCTATAGCCATTTGCCTTTAAAATCTCGTCCATACGCTCGCTAATGCGTTTAACTTCATCCAAGCCCAGCTGGTGGATTTGTTCGGCACTGAGGTCGGAGTCGCCCAAATAAGTGATTTCATGTTGGTAGAAGGCCTCACCATTGGGTTGCGCCCAGATACCTACCTGCTCAGGTGCTTGCTCTTGTAGGCGCTGCATGTCTTTGTAGATGCTTGCAAAAGCGGGGTAAATTTTGCTGCGAACTATTTCCTCGGCTTGTTGCACATACTCAGTAACCTGTTGTTTGCTTAGACCTTCAAGCTGATCCAACTTGGTTTTCATTGAACTGACCAAGGAATGCTTGCCCGGCGCTTCTGAGGTGAAGTTTTCCAAGTAACCCAAAGCGTTGGGGAATAAAGCCTTAGGTAAAATGACACCCAGCTTGGCATCGGCATTGACCTTTTCTTGCACTTGCTTCACCACGTCACTAAAGGCATTAAGGCGGGCTAGGTAGTCTTTGGCGTCTTGCTCTGAGTCTATCTCATGCTGGTCTTTTAACAGATTTGGTAGGTCGATTAAGGGCCCGGAAAGCTGATTGACCACATAGGGGAGGTGACCACCCCAGGTGTCGATATAACCAGCGGCAAAATCGGCATCGCCAGCATAGTAGTTGGCGATCACCTGATTGACCTTAAGGTGTAAGGCATCTTTTGGTGCCAATGCCGAGTGTTGCAAATCAGCCAACTGCTCAGCGGCATTGCGCATATCTTGTTGCAGGCGTTGCATACCGGCCACTGAATAATCCGGTAACTTGCTGGCGTAAGGACCATATTGCTCGCTCGGCAATTTTAAGGATGTCGCCAGCGCGCTCTGGTGGTCGATAAAGCGCTGAGTATAGGCATCTACTACCTTGGCTATTTGCTGCGAGGTTGGTGCCACAGAGACTGCCTGTGTTTGTTTTTCTTGTTGTGGGGCAGGGGCGTCTTGGCAACCGGCCAAAGCCAGTGATACACCAAGAGCCAGGGCTGTTAGTTTATTCATTTTGGGTTCGTTTGTTATTGATTTAAGGCATCAATATACAGGCTTTGACGCACATTGCCAGCGGCTGTACTGAGGTAGCTCTGTGCCTGTTTATATCTGTTGAACTTAATTTCTAACTGGCTAAGCAGATCCCAGGTAAGCGAGCAGGTTTCATCGAGAAAAGTATCTTGAAGTAGATTGTTGGTTGTACTGGCTTGAACTAGTGAACTTCGACTTGCTGAGCGTAAGAGCGCGATGCTAGAGCATCAGGAAAGATAGTTTTGAAGTAGATTGTTGGTTGTACTGGCTTGAACCAGTGAACTTCGACTTGCTGAGCGTAAGAGCGCGACGCTAGAGCATCAGGAAAGATAGTTTTGAAGTAGATGGTGGGTTGTACTGGACTTGAACCAGTGACCCTCGCCTTGCTGAGCGTAAGAGCGCGATGCTAGAGCATCAGGAAAGATAGTTTTGAAGTAGATGGTGGGTTGTACTGGACTTGAACCAGTGACCCTCGCCTTGTAAGGGCGATGCTCTCCCAACTGAGCTAACAACCCGCATTAGGATTACGTTTTAGTAGATGGTGGGTTGTACTGGATTTTACCAATAAACCTCGCCTTGCTAAGGATAATAATGCGATGCAAGCATCGTTTTCCTTAACTCCATCAAGATGATGGTGGGTTGTACTGGACTTGAACCAGTGACCCTCGCCTTGTAAGGGCGATGCTCTCCCAACTGAGCTAACAACCCAAAACGTAATTTTTTGCGATTTCTATATGGTGGGTTGTACTGGACTTTACCAATAAACCTCGCCTTGCTAAGGATAATAGTGCGATGCAAAGCATCGTATTTTCCTTAACTCCATCAATAGATGGTGGGTTGTACTGGACTTGAACCAGTGACCCTCGCCTTGTAAGGGCGATGCTCTCCCAACTGAGCTAACAACCCATATAGAAATATCAGATGTGTCACTTTAAAATGATGCTTAGTTATACTGGACTTAACCAATAAACCTCGCCTTGCTAAGGATAATAGTGCGATGCTGAGCATCGTATTTTCCTTAACTCCATCAAGATGATGGTGGGTTGTACTGGACTTGAACCAGTGACCCTCGCCTTGTAAGGGCGATGCTCTCCCAACTGAGCTAACAACCCGGGTCTTTTTAAATTCTATATGGTGGGTTGTACTGGATTTAACCAATAAACCTTGCCTTGCTAAGGATAATAGTGCGATGCCAGCATCGACTTTCCTTAACGCCATCTAAATGATGGTGGGTTGTACTGGACTTGAACCAGTGACCCTCGCCTTGTAAGGGCGATGCTCTCCCAACTGAGCTAACAACCCATATAGAATTTTCAGATGTGTCACTTTAAAGTGGTGGGTTGTACTGGACTTGAACCAGTGACCCTCGCCTTGTAAGGGCGATGCTCTCCCAACTGAGCTAACAACCCACATCTGGTAACAACATTGCTTGCTAAACGAATTAGCCGCGTTGTTGTGGGGCGCTATTATAGATAGAGAGAAAAGACTGTCAACACTTGAATGATACATTTTGTTTTAGGTGAGGCATTTATAGCCAATGCGTGGGCTATTTAATCAATTTTACCCATTATAAATGGGCCGTCGGTGCGCGGTTGAACATTAGTTGTGCGCTCAGCGCCTGGTATTCGGCTTTGCATCTAATGACAATGCTCGTATTACGTATACACAAGATGAAGAATTATCTATGAACTACAGTGCGTTTATTTCTCACGGCGGTGGACCGCTTCCACTTTTGGGTCATGAAGGTCATAAGGAGATGGTTGAAACCTTAGAGGAGTTTGCGTCCTTAATTCCCAAACCTGCTGCAATTGTTGTGATCAGCGCCCATTGGGATACGACGGAGATAAAAGTGAACACCCAGGCTCAGCCCCCCTTATTGTATGACTATTATGGATTCCCAGAACAGGCCTACAATATTAAATATCCCGTTTCGGGCGCTCCTCAGTTGGCAAAAGAGTTGCTGTCAGGTTTGCAAGGGCTAGGAGTGCCAGTAATAGAGGAAACCGAGCGAGGTCTAGATCATGGTGTTTTTGTGCCCTTGGCCATAATGTACCCAGAGGCGGATATTCCTTGTGTGCAAATCTCTCTGCAGCGCGATTATAACCCCGAGCTCCACCTACAAATGGGTGAGCGTATAGCAAAGACGATTACACACTTGGATAATGTCCTTGTTTTAGGCTCCGGATTTTCCTTTCATAATATGGCAGCATTTCGATTGGCCGATAATAAGGAAGCTATTAAGAGCAACCTTGAGTTCGAGAATTGGCTGGAGCAGGTTTTAAATACGCCATTATCTAAGCAGGAGAGGGCGCAACACCTGATTAATTGGCAAAGTGTTCCTGGGGCACGAGATTGTCACCCCAGCGAAGAGCATTTAATGCCCTTGCATGTGGCCTATGGCGCTGCTCAATCTGTGCCTATAGCCTTTAAACAAGTTTCTGTGCTGCAAAAGAAGGCTACGTTTGCGCTCTGGGCTATGGCCTAAATAGGGCTTTTTGATTAATAAAAAACCACAAATACCAGTATCTTGCACAAGCTTTATGCGCTTTGTTTAAAATTGCCGCGGTCGATAAAAAGTTACCTAAAAAATGTTGACTTTGTTTTGGTGGCTGCATAGAATGCGCCCCGCACTAAGCGAGATGGCAGCGTCAAGTTTGCCCTTTTTGCACTCAGGTTTGGGGCTATAGCTCAGCTGGGAGAGCGCTTGCATGGCATGCAAGAGGTCGGCGGTTCGATCCCGCCTAGCTCCACCAAAATCTGCAGTGTACACGCTGCCCGCGCGTCGGGCTAGACTTCGAATGTCTAAGTGTTTAACTCGTATGGTAAGAGTCTAAATAACCAGTCCTAGTGACAAAAAGCATGTTTTTTTGTAATTAGGCCGCTTAGCCTCGCTGGCTCAGCAGTCGCACTTACAAAAATTCATCGAAGCAGTGCTTCGATATGCAAATTTTTGTCCCCTTCGTCTAGAGGCCTAGGACACCGCCCTTTCACGGCGGTCACAGGGGTTCGAATCCCCTAGGGGACGCCACTTTACTCGTATGGTAAGAGTTTAAATAACCAGTCCTAGTGACACACTTTGTGTCCCCTTCGTCTAGAGGCCTAGGACACCGCCCTTTCACGGCGGTCACAGGGGTTCGAATCCCCTAGGGGACGCCACTTTACTCGTATGGTAAGAGTTTAAATAACCAGTCCTAGTGACACACTTTGTGTCCCCTTCGTCTAGAGGCCTAGGACACCGCCCTTTCACGGCGGTAACAGGGGTTCGAATCCCCTAGGGGACGCCACTTTGCTCGTATGGTAAGAGTTTAAATAACCAGTCCTAGTGACACACTTTGTGTCCCCTTCGTCTAGAGGCCTAGGACACCGCCCTTTCACGGCGGTAACAGGGGTTCGAATCCCCTAGGGGACGCCACTTTACTGATTTGTCAGTATCAGGTTTTGGGGCTATAGCTCAGCTGGGAGAGCGCTTGCATGGCATGCAAGAGGTCGGCGGTTCGATCCCGCCTAGCTCCACCAAATCCTTTGTTCGACGCACATCATCCTATTTTAGGCTGAATATATTCATGTTTAGGTGTGTTCGATAACTCGCATGGTAAGAGTTTAAATAACCAGTCCTAGTGACACACTTTGTGTCCCCTTCGTCTAGAGGCCTAGGACACCGCCCTTTCACGGCGGTAACAGGGGTTCGAATCCCCTAGGGGACGCCACTTTCTTCTTGTTCTTATCCGGTTATATCCAACTTTTTAAAATCATCAGCGTTCAGCTCTGATATTTATAGATACAATCGATACACTCCTTTCCTGCTCAATAACTTCAGTTAACTTTTTTTAGCACAGTTGCGTTTCGGCTTTGCCATGTCTTGACAAAGATCTTGGCTTTTAAATCACTATCCCAATAACGCTAAATCTCTAAAAGAAGGCGAAGGCAAGTTATACCTGGGTATAGTCACGACTTTAAAGCTGGATAGCGCATCTCTGAGCGCGTCTTATCAAATCTCGGGTGATTGCAGCCGATATCCTTACAGCCTGGCGCTTTGGTGCAGATAGAGCGGGTTAAACATAATTATCGAGAGTCAGGCCTTGCTGGCCTTGTTAGGCAAGTGGTTGTTAATAGCGGCGGCGCAACCTAAAGTAGTTAGCCGCCGTTTCACAGTTAAAAGCTGGTGTATTCTTTTTTCTGAATAAGCTCGATGGCATAGCCATCTGGGTCCTTCACAAAAGCGATTTCAGTGGTGCCGCCTTTTACCGGGCCTGGCTCACGGCTAATTACTCCACCTGCAGCGCGAATATCGTCGCACGCCTTGTATATATCATCATACTCGATGGCGATATGGCCATAGGCCGTGCCCAGCTCGTAGCTATCCTGATCCCAGTTATAAGTCAGTTCAAGCACGGTATGATCTTTCTCTTCACCATAGCCTACAAAGGCCAAGGTATAGCGGTATTCTTCATTATCTGCTCGGCGCAGCTCCTTCATCCCTAAAACTTGCGTGTAAAACTCAATTGAACGTTCTAAATTGCCCACGCGTAACATGGTGTGTAATAAGCGCATGATGCCACCTTACATTGTATATATGGAAAGACGCCATGGGCTTATCGGCAAAAACACCCGATAGCACACAGCATTATAACCGGGCTACTTTAACGTTAAACCCCTGGGGCTACAACCGCCAATTGGACAACAAAGCGGTGCTGTAAATACAAAAATGCCGCTCACTAATGGAGCGGCATGGGTTAACACTAACCTAGTGTCGGGCTTATGATGTTAGGTCTTTTGACGGCGCAGCCAAGCAAAAGGAAGCAGTAGCATGAGCCAAGCAAATGAACCACTTGAGCTCTTTTTCTCTGTCTCTTCAACCGTGCTTTGCGCGGTCACCGTCACATTAACGCTTGAGGTTACTTCTTCCATACCATCGGAAACGGTAACAGTGAAGGTATGAGTGCCTGCGCTCAAACCACTTACCGAGGTGGTGGCTGCAGTTTGGTCTGCAATCGAGCCAGGACCTTCCCACAGGTAAGACAATTCATCACCGTCCACATCTGCTGCGTCAGCGGACAAGGTGATACTTGAGCCTTCAACAACTTGAGCGCTGTTTACACTCGCCTCTGCCGTCGGGGCGTGATTGACTGCCTCAATTTGCTCGGTTACCGTCACAGTGACGCTTGAGGTTACTTCTTCTGTGCCATCGGAAACGGTGACAGTGAAGGTATGAGTGCCTACGCTTAAATCACTTACCGAGGTAGTGGCTGCAGTTTGGTCTGCAATCGAACCAGGACCTTCCCACAGGTAAGACAATTCATCACCATCCACATCTGCTGCGTCAGCGGACAAGGTGATGCTCGCACCTTCAACAACTTGCGTGCTGTTTGCACTTGCCTGTGCCGTCGGCGCGTCATTGACGGCCTCAACATTGAGCATAAATGTAGTGCTCATAGCATCCGTTGGGTAGTTGTTATCGCTCACTTTCACCGTTACTTGCGTTTCACCACTGAAATCCGGATTAGGGGTAATATCTATGGTTGAACCGCTTTGGTGGCCATTTACTGTGGCTGTAAAGCCTTCACCGCTAACGGAAATGGTGTTAGACACATTGTCATTATCCATATAGTCGACACGAATACCGCTCACCGTTTGCTCTTCCATCGTCGTTACATCGTCGATAGAGAACAAAGTGATATTCGATGGGAAACTAATCGTTTTGCTCATTGCCATCATAGGTTCACCTTCGATGTCAGCATTCACTGTTACATCAAAGTCTTGACCAATTGAGTTTGCATTTGAGCTGGCAACTATGTGTACTTTGAACGCGGTCACTTCCGGGCCATCGTAATCAAGGCACACAACCATGTCGTCTTTAAGATATTCATCAAGTAAGCCATAGTTGTCATCCCAAGGAACGATACTCTGGTTTGTCCAACCATAGAAGGGCGAACGCTGGTCCATTGGACCGCGGAAGCCACGAATACCTGCAGAAGCAAATTCCATCACACCTAGACCGGCTTGGATACCCGTGCCGTTACCGTTCCAATCTTCAAAGTGCAGGTTGTCATAGGCGTAAATAACCTCATAGGCACCTGGGGAGTGGTCGTAGCCACGGGCAATAATTGCCTGGGCATCCACTCGCATATCATTGCCTTCGAGTGGTTCATACTCAAAATCAAGACCGCAACTGAAGTAATCACAGCCATTTTTACCTTGCATATGTTGCAGGTTGTCCCATTCAACGACTACGTGCGTACCTGAGCCCGTTCCTGGGTCGACAAGTCGAGTAACCGTAATACCTGCGACCTCACTTTCGGGCAGGGCGTTACCCTCAGCATCGTTCACTTGGTAAGGTGCGCCCCACGCCATTTCTTTAGCCATCACAGGGTGGAAGCGGTTATACCAGAATGCCCCCATCAATTGCGCCGGACTGTTAAAGTTGTCAGCGGCAAAGCGGTAGCTCAATGTGACTGCGCCATCAAAGTCGATTGCACCGGTGGGTGAATGTAGAGGCTATCTGACGCATTACCAAACTCATAGTTGTGAAACAGCGCAAATTGCTCGTCTTTTTCTTTATCGGTAAAGAGTGTCGAGAAGGGGATTTGCCATGCGCCGTCCAATGGAATAACCGGGGCGCTGGGCTCAGGTTGAATACCGTAAGAGAGCAGGTCGATATAGCCACCGTTTCCTACCGGCGTCTTACATGACTGATCGGTAATGGAGTCGGTGATATGGTACATGGACTTGCGGCCTTGGCTGTTGTTTTGCACGCCAGAGACCACAAAGCTATTGCCCTCAATCGCTACTTCGCCAGTGATGAAGCCATTGTTTGATAGATACACATCATCCAGGGTCAAGCCCTCTGGCAACTCAGCACTGATGTTGAAGGTACGGTCGCCGCCAGAAACATTCGGCAACACATCCAGTTCGAAGGCGATTTTATCACCGGCAATAGCCCGCGCTTTATCGCTATGGAAGCTGACCACATCATCACCGCGATTAACGTTGATCGATACTAAACCAAGGTTATCCGGGTTTTGGCTGTCCGAGCCCAGCTCAATGGCAGTGTAATGGCGCTCACCCGTTTGCTGCTCAAAGTCGTTAAATTTAACGGTAATATCTGACAGTACGTCAGAGTCAGTCACGGCACTGACCGAGCCTTCGGCATTCTCAGCCTTGTTACCAAGCACCACGGCAGTTGCTACCTTGTGCGGGAACCAGGCATCTTCTTTGCCTTGCCAGTAGTAGCGATTCTGGTTGTTTTCTTCCCACACAACCCAGTATTTTCCTGCTTCCGGGTAAGGAATATTACAGAACTCGGTCACTTCGGTGTTTTTAACCGTAGACTTACAGATAACTTCATCGTCGTATTGAACCTGGTTGTCGCCATTAGCGTCGATACCCACGTAAATACTGATATTACCTTTGTCTGCGTTACGCTCGTCTTCAACCGTTGCCGGGCCAGAGCTGACATGCTCGGCGATAAAGCGTACCGCATCTTCAGGTACATCGACCCAAGAAACGTGCAGCGTTTCACTCGACGTATCCTGTTTTGCTTGGAACATTTCAGAGCCATTGCCATTTGGCAGCTCTTTAAGCAATAGCTCTTCTATATTCGCTTGCACCGGCTCATACACAGTCACCTGTGGCGCCGTAGCTTTACCAAGTGGCTGGTTATCCAAACGGAAGGTGGGCGCATCCGTGTGCGAAGTAAATTCAACAATCTCAGGCAGCTTACCGCTGTCCAGAGACATTTCCACATTCAATTGCGACACAGGCACGGCAGGGTCTTGAGCAATTAACTGCACCTTACCAAATACCGTGGCACCACGGGCACTGTCGGTAATACTTTGAGCATTTTGCCAGCTGCCCGTGATCGACAAGCGCTGCGTCTCACCTTTTTTCAGGGTGAATTGTTTTGGCTCAACATCGACATGGACGCTGTATTCATCGGTAATCGTGCTGACATCCCAGGTGCCATCGACCGTTGCCGTGACTTCTCGGATCCAGTTGCAGCTATAGAAACAGCGTTCGTCCACCATATTAGGGGTGTTTAATGCACCTAAGTTACCACCACCATATGGGTTCGTAAGCTGATAGTGCTCAACCGGCACGTGCATGATGAGGCCGGCATTGATTGCTTTATCAACTTGCGCAATACCCGAGCCATGGAACCAAGGGTGAATGTTGTCATAGCGGCCCAACGCATTTTTTACATCATCGTTGGCGGTGAGCTGAATGGCTGACATCACCTCTGAAGGGGACCACTCGGGATGTGCTTGACGCACTAGCGTCATAGCCCCAGCAATATGCGGGCTGGCCATTGAAGTACCACTTTTAACGCCGTAATCTGCCGGTCCAATTGAGCCAATCGCAACCTGAGCACCATAAGTAAACGGTTGATCTGTGGTGTCTGCGGCAAGGATATCCGAACCCGGAGCGGCAATACCCGGCGCCGTAGCTTCACGGTATTGGGGCACCGCAGCATGACCGATAGAGCTGAACATAGACATGGCATCGACCATGTTTTCGT
Source organism: Pseudoalteromonas sp. T1lg10 (assembly GCF_002964545.1). Taxonomy (NCBI): domain Bacteria; kingdom Pseudomonadati; phylum Pseudomonadota; class Gammaproteobacteria; order Alteromonadales; family Pseudoalteromonadaceae; genus Pseudoalteromonas; species Pseudoalteromonas sp. T1lg10. The sequence continues at coordinate 260,037 of NZ_PQBV01000037.1, read as the reverse complement.
TATGCTTAATGGTGTTATTTGATTTAGGGATCGTTAAGCGATGATCCGTGCCTTCGCTCAACCAGGCGACAAATTCGTTAGCGTTGCTTAGAGGTGTCATGCCAAGTGGAATGTCGGTTTCCAAGGTATAGTGCATGTTGGCGTTCGATGACTCAGTGTTGTAAACAACTACAGCCGCAGCACCTGCGTCTTTAGCATGTTTTACTTTGTCGGCTAGGGCGCCATTTTCACTGCTGCTATCTGAGCGGGCGCAGAACACGATTTCACCATTGGTAAAGGTGTTGGTAAAGGGCTGTTCACAGAATTCGTTGCCATAATCCGAGGCCAGTACCACAGGGCCTGTAATGTCACTTAAGAATGTCCCGTAGATATCTGTACGCCAGCTGCGAGGAGGAGTAATGCCTCCCTCTAGGTTGATAGCGCGAGATGATTGGGCGATGGAAAACGAACGGCCCGTTTGTGTTGAGCCTACGGATAGTACCCAAGGAGAGACGTGCTGCACGGAGCCATAGGTTCCGGCGTTACCGGCAGAGGCCGACACGTTTATGCCCGCTTCATGAGCGGCTAAGAAGGCCAGCTCTACGTCGTCGTTGTGGGGATCCCAACCACCGGAGATCGAGTAGTTGATAACGTCTACGCCATCAATGATCGCTTGTTCAATTGCGGCAACCAGGGGTACGGTCGGACAGCCGATGTATTTATCCAAGGCACCGACCTGACCGGGTAAACAGGCCTGGTATGAAATAATGTTGGCATGAGGGGCCACACCGGATACTTGATCCAACGTAATACCTGTCTCGATGCCCTGTGAGGTAGCAGCCAGTGCAGGCAGTTTATGTTTTACGTTATAGACAATATTCCCCGCCGCGGTACTTGCGGTGTGGGAACCATGGCCATTGAAGTCCAAGCCCACTTCAGGACGAGTTTCACCGTAAGGCCCAGCTTCAGGGTCGCTGTACGCCGAGGTAATATCTGGGTGTGACCAAATACCGATAAGTTTGTCATTACACAGGTCTTCATAGCCGTCGATTTTACAATCGTGAAGGTAGTTGCCACTGCCCAGTGGGTTCATTACGGTATAGCCGTCATCGCCCGTGGCTTGGAACATAGGGTGTTCTGGATTAATACCCGTATCAACCACGCCAACGAGCATGCCTTCACCCTTTAGGCCCGTGCTCGAGCCATACTGAGTGTTCGCCCATGCTTCTTTTGTGCCAATGCGTCCGTGGCTGGTATCTGTCAGCAGATCATAGGTTTGTACCGCGCGTACACTGGCAACTTCTGGCAGCTTCGAAAGGCGCTCTGCATCGGCGGTGCTTAAGTGTGAGGCAATACCATTGATAGCAATTTGAAAACTATGCTCGACCGCGATATTGATACCGGTTTGGCGCTTAACGCTTGAAACGAAACTTGTTTGTTTTTGTTTCAACGAGTCAATGTAGTTCGCTACTTCAGGCTTAGCCAGTGGGTTTTGCTGGCGGGCGCCAAGCGTATTGGCAGCGAATAAAGCGGTTTGTGAGCCGTCTTGCTGAAGCTCTTTATGCAAGGCTGCCGGCGTATCGCGAAGGCGAATTAAATAAGTATGCGACGGGGCATCATCAGGCCCAGCAACAAATTTTTGTGGTGGCCGAATCATCACATTACGACCATTGCCCTGAAGCAGTGATGGCTCTTCAATATTGGCCTTTTGCGCTTCCATACGAGCTGCAATGGCTTGAGAGTTAAATTCGATTTTATCTACTTTTAATGCCGAATTTGGCGCTGAAGGCAAGGTAGTAGCACCAAGGCTCGCTACATACATTGCCGTTAAGGTAGCTAAAGCTGTTTTAGCAAAAACCTTGTTATGACGTTTCATATTTCCATCCTGTTGATTAGAGGATTGTTCTAGTTGGTGGTGAATAAGCATTCACTTATAAGGGTTATAACAACTTGGTTTTCAGGAGGGTATTAGGGGAAACCCTAGTATGAAATGTACCGAATTTAGCCTCTTGACCCTGAATCCATGGGCGAGGTATTGTTTCTCGATTGTTTTATTTGTAGAAAAAATATTGAAGTTTGTTGCATTTTTTGTCATTGCGCTGAGTGTTCAAAGTGCTTTTGCGAGTCTAAGTTTTCATCATGTTGGCATTGATCTGGGTTCAATAATCGATATTGAATTCGATAGCCAAGGAGTGATGTGGTTGGCCTCTCGTGAGGGGCTGTATCGCTATGATGGTAGTCGCCTGCAGCATATTTCTTCTGAGGATGGCTTGTCCGACGATGATATACGCTCATTGACCGTTGATATGTCGGACAATATATGGATAGCCACGAACTCGGGAGGGCTCAATATCTTTGACCCAAAAACGGGCTCGGTGCAGCGCTTTAGGCAAACATCTTCGCCGAATTCTTTGTCCAATGACTCCGTTTATGATGTCGCCTTCGTTGGCAAGGACCGCGCCTGGGTGAGCACACAAAACGGCCTAAATCTTTTTGATATTCAAAGTGGTACGTTTACGCGGTATTTTCATAAAGCAACTGATCCTCAGAGTGTTTCCGCTAACTACGGTTATTCATTATTTGTCGATGATAGCCAAAGGGTATGGGTCGCGACCTTAGGCGGAGGGGTGTCTGTCTATAACCCCGAGCAGGATAACTTTGAACAAATCTGGTTGAGTCGTTACACCACATTTAAAAACAGTGATGGGGTGTTTGCAGTCAGACAATTGTCGTCAGAGCTGTTCCTATTCGCTACTCGTACCGGCTTGTATCGCTATCACTACGTCAATAAGCAACTAGAGCCGGTGACCCTGTCGTCTGAACCAGGACAAGAGCTTGGAACCGTGACCGACTTGGCGTTAGATGAGAGTAAAGTCTTTGTCTCGACACTCAATGACGGTGTCTTCGTCTATGATATTCAAACGGCTTCACTGAGCGCCGCTAATCCGAGCGAGTTGGGTTCCCGTCTGCAGACGCCCGCGGTGCCCATTTATAGTTTGGCCCTATACGAATCTCAGCTGTTTATAGCCACTTTAAGTAAAGGCCTGTACAGCTCAAGAATTAACTATAACGACCTTGATGCACGGCTAATGCGCACGGATGTGATGGGCGATCTGACCAATATCACCAGTGTGGATATTGTTGCCAATGGAGACCCTATATTCGGTAGCTTTGGTGCTGGCTTGATGGTAACCCAAGGCGATGAGTCATTGGTGAGAATGGACCAAGGAAGTGTTCAAGGGATATCCGCCTCTCGGTTCCAGCGTCTACGAGAGCAATACCCAGAGATAACCAAGGTTGGCATCCTGGCGGTCGAGTTTGATACCGAGCGAAATAGGCTTTATTTGGGCACCACGGTCGGGTTATGGGCTATCGATTTGAATACCGAGCAGTTGCTGAAAATTGCTCGCTATCGCCATACAGAGATTGGCTATGTGAATGCCTTACACATAGACGACAAGGGCGATGTCTGGTTTGGCAGTGGTGGTTTAGGCTTGATGCTTTGGTCGGGAAAATCTCAGCTCTTGATAGGCTTCAACGAGCATGAAATGCCTAACTCGGGACTCAGCGGCGACTATGTCACGACGCTGCAAAGAGATGGGCGCTATCTCTGGGTGGGTACCCGCTCCAATGGCCTCAGTCGCTGTGAGATAAAGCCCCTAAAATGTGAACACCTGGACTCACTCAGTGGCAGTGCATCACATTTTAATGTAACAGCAATCGCTAAGTTGAGTAATGGCAACATCATGTTTGCAACACGCGGTGGGGGAGTCTTTGAGCTAACCAATACGAGCTCAAGTACCAGCCTACACAAGGTCACCGAGGAGCAGGGCTTAAACTCAAACATTATTTTAGCCGTTGAGGAAGACAGTGATGGCAGTGTTTGGCTTGCCACCGCCAAGGGACTTTCACGGCTAAACCCAAGTCGTGATGATGTTGTCAATTATCCAATCGATGAGTTGGTAGGCACCCCCCAGTTTAATGCCCACGCCAGCGCTCAAAACGAGGATGCGCTTTTTTTCGGTGGGCTCGAGGGCGTGATACGAATTAACAAGCATACAAAAATGCCTGCAGACGTTGAACATTCGCTGCTTTTAAATGCAAAGGTGAAGCAAGAAGATAAGACGTTGAAGTTCACCACAGATAGTTCTTTGTCGGTGGGCCCAAGAAGCATAATCGAACTCGATTTTGCCTTGTTGGATTATGGCGTAGGCACTAAGGAATATGAGTATCGACTCAGTGCCCATGAAGCCTGGCAAGCCATTGGTGCAACCCAGCAATTCTTGCTGCATCATTTGTCTGCGGGAAGTTATCAAATCCAGGTTCGTAGCCGGGACTTCACCGGCCGATGGCAGTACAGCAAGCCCCTACTTGTGAAGGTAAACCCACACTGGTGGCAAACACCCTGGTTCGTTGTAATCCTAGTCTGTGGAGCGCTTGTAACCATGTGGTGGTGGCACAAAATGCGCACCCAAAGGTTACATCAGCGCAATCAGGATTTATTGCGTTTGCAAGCGTTAAAGCAGCAGGCAAAGGAGCAAGAAAGACGGCACATCTCCCGGGAGTTGCATGATGAAATAGGGCAAAACCTGACGGCCTGCAAACTCGGTCTGCAAATGCTTAACTTGCAACAGCAAAGCCCCGACTTGTGTGCTCAAGTCGCGGGCAGCGTGTCCTTGCTTGATAAAATTATCAGCCAAACCCGTGACTTAACCCAGTCCCTGCGACCCCCCATGCTTGATGAATTAGGGCTGTTTGCGGCCTTGGACAGATACTTTATAGAGCTACAAAAGCGAACCAATACACGGCTCTGTGTGTATTTACAGCCTGATTTGGAGTCAAGCATTAACCACCATGGTGAGCTGGCCTTCAGGGTGATTCAAGAGGCGGTGAATAATGCCTTGAAGCACGCCAATGCCAGTACCATAGAGGTGAGTGCGACACGGGTGCGAGAGCACCTGGTGCTGACGGTGGCCGATAATGGCGTCGGCATTGAGCTAAAAGACATTGAGCAATGCATTCGCAGCGGCAAGCATCTTGGCTTACTGGGGATGCGCGAGCGCTTATACCAGGTTAAAGGCGATTTAACTATCAACGCGGGGCGCCACCAAGGCTGTAAAATCAAAGCAAGGATCCCATTACAATGACAGCGATAGAAAGCTTGATCATGGCTGATGACCATGAATTGGTGCGCTCGGGTTTAAAGAGCTTGATTCAACAACAATTTCCAGATGTTCCCGTGTTGGAAACCGGGTCCGGCGATGGCGCGTTGGCGTTGATCCTCGAACAGCAACCGGCATTAGCCCTGCTGGATGTAACCTTGCCAACGATGAATGGGTTGGATGTGGTCGCCAGTGCGCGAAAGGCAGGATTCAAGGGCAAAGTAATCATGCTCTCCATGCATCACTGGCCAAAGTATGTTGCCCGAGCCTGGCTTAACGGCGCCAACGGCTATGTGTTGAAAGACTCTGCCTTTGAAGAGTTGCTGGTGGCCATAAATACGGTGATGAAGCATGAGCGCTATTTATCAAAAGGCATTTGTGCCCAGGCCGTGGACGATGTTTTAGAGTACATGGATGCGGAGCAAGAAGAGCTGCTTACACCGCGGCAAAGGCAGGTATTGCAGCTGGTGGCGGAAGGGCACTCGTCCAAGTACATCGCCAGTGAACTCAATGTCAGTTTAAAAACCGTTGAGGCTCACCGCAGCTCAATTATGAACAGGCTAGGCATTCATGATCTTGCCGGCTTGATTAAAGCGGCGATCAGTTTAGGTCTAACCGAGCTGGATTAGTGAAAAGGGTCTGGCGATTGCCGCTGCTGCGCTTTTTATTGAGCTATTCCGTCTTATCCTTAAACTCGCACAAATCTTCAATAATACCGCTGCCACAGCGCGGTTTGCGCGCCACACAGGTGTAATGGCCATGGAGAATAAGCCAGTGGTGCATATCGGCCTTAAACTCTTTCGGTACCAGTTTTTTTAGCTTTTGCTCAACCGCCACCACGTCTTTGCCATGGCGAACTTGGTACGGTTTGAAACGCAAAGATATGGGTGTCCATGGCTATGGTCGGCCAGCAAAAAAGGATAAAAAAGGGTAGATGTAAAAGTATGTTTAACTATCGATAGCTGTTCTGTGCCAATAGCGAAAGGTAAGTTTAGTCTGTGATAATAGGTCGGTATAACTTTAAAACATAAAACGAGAATATGTGAACCTTTCACTAAGCCCACGCGTAAACTAAGGTTACTAGGTATATCTACCAGCACTTATACAGGGTAACCAAATGAAAAATATTAAAAGCTTACTTTTGGCCTTGCTAATACAACTGCCCCTCTTTAATACAGCAATAGCACAAGACAACAAACCCGCTTTAGTGCCTTTACCCTCGGTAGATGACTTTACCCGAGGGGAAGATGGGTGGGCGTTAGGACTTGGGTTAGGTGTTGAATATGAGTCTGCGTACGAAGGGTCAGACGAATTTGGATTTGAAATCCAACCTGCTGGTGCTGTGCAGTGGCGAGACGGTAACCACATATATTACTTTGCAGGAGAAGCACTTGGTTGGCGAAGTCTTGTTGCTGAAAACTGGCTGCTAGATGCCTCGGTTGGTTTTGATGAAGGACGAGAAGAAGGTGACTCGGATGATGGTAGACTTGACGGCCTTGGTGACCAAGATGAAAGCTTTGAACTAGTGTTTCAAGCCCGCCGCTCATTCACCTCCGACTGGCGATATTGGTTAGTAGGCCGTGTGGTGGCAAGTGATGAGGGAAGTTTAGGTTTATTTGGCGTGGGTCGCCGCTTTGGGGACCAAGCTGATGGCACGGGTTCAGAGATTAATTTGGTTGTAGTAGTTCATGACAGCGATTACGCTAACAAAGGTTTTGGTATAGATGCAAAACAATCGGCTGCATCAGGCCTGGCAGAAACCAACCTAAGCGGAGGAATACGTTCGGTTGGTGTTGATTATAATTACCGACATAATATCAATAAGCACTGGCAAATATATGGTGAAGCACTTTTTGAATACTATAGTAGTGAAGTTAGAGATAGCCCAATCGCTCGCAATAATTATGAAGCTGAGGTAGGTCTAAGTGTCATTTACACGTTTTAGCTAGTTCAAGCTTGGGATGTATCACTAAAAGCAGCCTATGGTCACTCGGTCTTATCCTTAAATTCACATAGGTCTTCGATAATACAGCTGCCACAGCGCGGTTTACGCGCCACACAGGTGTAACGGCCATGGAGAATAAGCCAGTGGTGCACATCGACCTTAAACTCTTTGGGCACCACTTTTTCTAGCTTTTGCTCAACCGCTACCACGTCTTTGCCCATGGCAAATTTAGTGCGATTAGAGACGCGGAAGATATGGGTATCGACGGCTATGGTTGGCCAGCCGAAAGCTGTATTAAGGACCACGTTAGCGGTTTTTCTGCCTACGCCTGGAAGGGCTTCTAAGGCCTCGCGATTTTCCGGTACTTCGCCGCCATGCTGCTCCACCAGAATTTGGCACATCTTGTAGACATTATTGGCTTTGGAGTTGAACAGGCCGATGGTTTTAATGGCTTCGCGCAGCTCTTCTAAGCCTAAATCAAGAATCGCTTGTGGCGTATTGGCGCGTGGAAAAAGCTTGCGGGTGGCTTTGTTAACGCCCACGTCCGTAGCCTGCGCAGACAAGGTAACGGCAACCAGCAGCTCAAACGGCGAGCTGTATTCAAGCTCGGTTTCCGGGTGCGGATTGGCTTCGCGTAAACGCTCTAAAATCAGGCGGCGTTTTTCTTTATTCATTTTCTGCCCTTGTTATTTTTATACAGTTTCGCGTGGACGCTAGTCTAAGCTGGTAACACGAGCCCGTGGCCCTTTTACCTGCTCGGCATCCGGTGCCAGTTGCTTTGCCTTTAATTGCGCGTCAATGAGGTTTTTAGCGGCAATTAGTAAGCCCAAACCGATAAAGGCACCCGGGGGTAAAATAGCCAGTAAAAATTGATTATCAAAATGAATGATGTCCAGGCGCAGGCTTTGAGCCCAAGGGCCAAGGAGTAAATCGGCACCGTCAAACAAGGTGCCTTGGCCAATCAATTCGCGCATGGCGCCCAATACGCAAAGAATAAGGGCAAAGCCAAAACCCATCATCAAGCCATCCCAGGCGCTGAGCAGGGGGCTATTTTTTGAGGCGAATGCCTCGGCGCGGCCGATAATGGCGCAGTTGGTCACGATCAAGGGAATAAAAATACCCAGTGATTGATACAGGCCGAAGGTAAAGGCATTCATCAGCAATTGAATAATGGTTACAAAGGCGGCAATGATCATCACAAATACGGGAATACGTATGTCTTTAGGCACCCAGTTACGTACCAGGGACACGGTGACATTCGAGCCCACCAAGACCAGCAGGGTGGCAAGGCCAAGACCTAGGGCATTGGTGATGGTGCTGCTCACCGCCAGCAACGGGCACAGGCCAAGCAGCTGAACCAGGGCCGGGTTATTGGCCCAGACACCGTCTTTAAAAAGGGTTTTGAAATCGCTCATTATGACTCTCCCGGGTTGCAGCTATTCTCTGCCTGGGCCAGGGTATTGAAATTACGCTGCGCATAGAGCACGGTATTTTTTACCGCACCGACCACGGCGCGCGGGGTTATGGTGGCCCCGGTAAACTGATCAAAGGTGCCGCCGTCTTTTTTCACCGCCCAGCGTCTGTCATCCTGGCTGCGCACCTGTTGGGTGCTAAAGCTGTTGATCCACTCGCTGCGTTTGGCTTCTATCTTATCGCCAAGGCCGGGCGTTTCGTTGTGTTTGGTAACACGCACGCCCGCTACCGTACCGTCGGGGTAGATGGCGCTGAGCAGCTCGATATTGCCGCTGTAGCCATTCGGTGCCGTGCTTTGCATCACCAAGGCCACCACCTCGCCTTGCTGTCGGGCCCGGTAGACGGTATAGCTAGGCTGTGGGCCCAGCTCCTGGCTGCTTATCTGAGTGCAATCCAGATACAATTCGTTGTCATAGGCAGACTCGGGAAGTACTTGATGCAGCAGCCCCTGTAGCTGTTTTTTCTCTTGAATGGCAATTTTAGGTGCGGTGAATTGCTGGACCAGGGTCACAGCACCTGTGGTGAGCAGCGCAAAGGCGGTCAAAATGGCGCCATTTTTTCCCATAGATGAGAGGATCATGATTTTGCTCCATGGCCATAGGTGCGCGGTTGGGTGTAATGGTCAATCAGCGGCACCGCCATATTCATCAGTAACACGGCAAAAGCCACCGCATCCGGGTAGCCACCGAAACTGCGGATCAGGTAAACGATCACGCCAATGGCGGCGCCATAAATCAGGCGGCCACGATTGGTAGTAGATGCCGATACCGGATCCGTGGCGATAAAGAAGGCGCCCAGCATGGTGGCGCCACTGAGTAAGTGGAATGCTAAGCCGGGCTGATTGCCTGAATCGAAGATATAGCCGATGCTGGCACACAGGGATAAGGCTGCGAGCATGGCCACGGGAATATGCCAATTGATCACCCGCTGTTGCAGTAAAAATAAGCCACCAAGTAAATAAGCGGCGTTAACCCATTGCCAACCCAAGCCGGCGGTCTCGGTAAAAACAGGCTTTGTCATGCTCTCGGCCACGGTCAAACCATGGCTGACATCGGTGCGCAGGGTATCCAAGGGGGTGGCCATAGTAATGCCATCGACGTTGGAGCGCAGTTGCTCCAAACTGTATCCAGATTGGCTATAGTTGCTGAAAATCATACTTAGCTCATCAAGCAAACCAACCTGATGATGCATCAATTCTGCCGGCGGTAACCAGGAGGTCATTTGCACCGGAAATGAAACCAGCAGCAAGACATAGCCCGCCATAGCCGGGTTAAATAGGTTGCCGCCCAAGCCACCATAAAGCTGTTTAACGAAGACGATGGCGAAGAAAGTGCCGATCACTATCACCCACCAGGGCGCCAAGGGAGGAATACTTACCGCCAATAACAGTCCGGTCAACCAGGCGCTGCCGTCTTGCAGGGTGTGCCAAATTTTACGGCCGCGCAAATACAGCACACCGGCTTCAAACAGGGTGACACACACCAGGGCCAATGCCAGCTGGATCAGCACCCCAGCGCCGAAAAAGTAGCACTGCGCCAATATTCCCGGCACCGCAGCCAGGGCCACTAACATCATCACACTCGTGAGCGATTTATGGCTGTGCTTATAAGGTGAACTCATCATATTGAGATTCATGATGGATCCTCTTGATCTGGTTTATTTTGGGCATCGCGCGCCGCTTTTTTCGCTTTGGCACGAGCTATGGCTGCCGCAACCGCCGCTTTCTTTTTATCTTCCGCCGAAGATTGCGCATCAAGGGCTTTCGCTCCTTCGTTAGGCTTGTCCTGAGTAGCTTCGCCTTGAGCAGTCTCGGCTTTAGCGGCGTCTGCAGCTTGGGCCGCTTTCTTTGCTTTGGCACGAGCTATGGCTGCGGCGACGGCGGCTTTCTTTTTATCTTCCGCCGAAGATTGCGCATCAAAGGCTGTCGCTTCTTCGTTAGGCTTGTCCTGAGTAGCTTCGCCATGAGCAGTCTCGGTTTTAGCGGCGTCTGCAGCCTGGGCCGCTTTTTTCGCTTTGGCACGAGCTATGGCAGCGGCGACGGCGGCTTTCTTTTTATCTTCCTCGGACTGTGGTGCTGCGGCCGAGTTTGCGTCATCGTTTGTCTCTACCTGTGCTTCATCGGCTTCGGCTGCCTGTGCGGCCTTTTTCGCTTTAGCACGGGCAATTGCGGCGGCTACTGCAGCCTTCTTATCGTCTTGCGCCGGTGCGTCAGCATCTTCGGCTTGCGCCGCTTTTTTCGCTTTGGCGCGAGCTATGGCAGCGGCTACCGCGGCTTTTTTATCGTCCTGCGCTGGCGCCTCAGTTTCTGCAGCCTGGGCTGCTTTTTTCGCTTTGGCGCGAGCTATGGCAGCGGCTACCGCGGCTTTTTTATCGTCCTGCGCTGGCGCCTCAGTTTCTGCAGCCTGGGCTGCTTTTTTCGCTTTGGCACGAGCTATGGCAGCGGCTACCGCCGCTTTTTTATCGTCTGCTGCGACCGGCTCGGCAGTATCCGCTTGTTGCTTTTGCTCTTTATACAAGCGTGCCTGCTCTTTACGGGCGGCGCGCTCCTGCGCTACTTCGCTGTTGTCCGGTTCAAGCTGTTCGCCTGCCTTTTTCGCTTTAGCACGGGCAATGGCGGCGGCGACCTTGTCTTTGTCAGCGCCTTTATCGGCTTGCTTGCTTTTAACCCGAGCCAGGGCTTCGGCCACCTTTTCTTTGCTTTGCGTGTCTTGCTCTTTGCTGCGACTAGGACGCTTATGGCGATTGCGACGTTCTTCTTGTTCGCGTTCTAAGCGCTCCTTACGGGCTTCAAAGCGCTCCTTGGCACGGTCCGATTTAATTTGTTCAATCTGCTGTTCGCGAATTTCCGCTTTGGCCACGCGATAATACTGCACCAGTGGGATTTCGCTGGGGCAGACATAGGCGCAGGCACCGCATTCGATACAGTCGAATAGCTTGTGCTCTTCGAGCTTTTTGTATTCCTTGGTCTTGGCGAACCATTGCAACTGTTGCGGCAACAAGGAAGCCGGGCAGGCATCGGCGCAGGCGCTACAGCGAATGCAGGCACGCTCTTCACCCGGGAATGGCATCTCGGCTTCACTTGGCGCCAGGATACAGTTTGTGGTTTTCACCACGGGAATACGTACCGTGGGCAGGGTAAAGCCCATCATGGGGCCGCCCATAATCACCCTTTGCATCGGCTCCGGAGTAAAGTCTTGTTGCGCCAATAGGTGTTTGACCTCGGTTCCCAGCAAGGCCCAAACATTGCGCTGCTCGGCCAGGGTGTCACCGGTAACCGTTACCACACGCTCAATCAGTGGCTTACCCAGCTCAACCGCCTGTTGCACCGCGTACATGGTACCTATGTTTTGCACCAGCACGCCAATATCGGCGGGAATGCCGCCGGCGGGCACTTCTTTTGACGTTAGGATCTGGATCAGCTGTTTTTCCCCGCCGGATGGGTACTTGGTGGGGATGGCGCGCACCTGCATATCGTCAATGCTGGCACAGGCTTGCTCCATGGCCGCTATTGCCTTGGGCTTATCGTCTTCAATGGCGATCAGGGTGATCTTGGGCTGTAACAGATGGCGCAGTACTTCAATACCGCGCACGATTTCGTCGCTGTGCGCCTGCATCAGCACATCATCGGCGCTGATATAGGGTTCGCACTCGGCGCCGTTGATGATCAGCACCTCGATTTGCTGCTTGGTCGAAGCCTTAATATAGGTTGGGAAGCCTGCGCCACCCATGCCGGAAATACCGGCAAAATGCAGTATGTCGATTAAACGCTCGGCAGTCAGCTCGCGGTAATTAGGGTGGGGCACCAGCTCGCACCAACGGTCTTCGCCATCGGGCTCAATAATAATGCTGAGCTCCGGCAATGCCGACGGGTGTGCCGAGGGCATAGGAGTAATATCGACGATTCGCCCAGAGGTTGGTGCATGCACGGGCACCGACCAGTTGGCATGAGGCTTGGTTAAAGCCTGGCCTTTAAGCACCTGCTCATGGACATTCACCAGCAGGTGTCCTTGCGCCCCTATATGCTGTTTTACCGGCAGCACCAGGCGTGGCGGCAGCGGCAGAATATGGATAGGCAACGAATTTGACTGGCTTTTGTTTAGTGCCGGGTGAACGCCACCTGGGCTTGGCCAAAGTTGTCCGCGACTAATACGAGCTAATAAAGAGTCCAACACTGCACCTCTTAATCAATTTGTGTCACGGGGATGGCTTGCAACTGCCATTTCCACGTCTGTTTGGTTTGCGCTACCGGCACCATGTCGATGCAATCCACCGGGCAGGGGTCGACACATAAGTCACAGCCGGTACATTCATCAATCAGTACCGTGTGCATTTGTCGCGTGGCACCAACTATGGCGTCGACCGGGCAAGCCTGAATACATTTGGTGCAGCCGATACATTCGTCTTCGCGAATATAGGCCACTTTCTTCTCCGGCTCGGCCTGTTCGCCACCTGCGAGCGGGGTCGCTTCAACGCCCATAAGGTCGGCTAATTTTTTAACCGTGGCTTCACCACCGGGCGGGCACTTGTTGACATCATCGCCATTGGCGATGGCTTCGGCATAGGGACGACAGCCTGGATAACCACACTGACCACACTGGGTCTGTGGCAAAATGGCATCGATTTGCTCGACTATGGGGTCGCTTTCAACGCGAAAACGCACCGCGGCAAAACCTAGGATGACGCCGAAGATTAACGCTAGGATACCCAGGGCACAGAGGGCGTAAAATAAAATCATCATTAAAACTTAACTAATCCGCTAAAGCCCATAAAGGCCATAGACATTAACCCGGCGGTGACCATGGCAATGGCCGCGCCTTTAAAGGGCACAGGTACATCGGCACCGGCTAAGCGCTCGCGCATTGCCGCAAACAGCACCAAGACCAAGGAGAAGCCCACCGCGGCACCGAAGCCGTAAACGGCCGACTCGACAAAACTATGCTGCTCTTTGATATTTAACAAGGCGACACCTAGCACCGCACAGTTGGTGGTGATGAGCGGCAAGAAGATACCCAGTAAGCGGTATAGTGTGGGTGAGGTTTTCTGCACCACCATTTCGGTAAATTGCACCACCACGGCGATCACCAAGATAAAGCTCATGGTTCGCAAAAAGGTCAGCTCAAGAGGCAGCAGAATATATTGATTTACCAGGTAACTAGTGACGGACGCCAGGGTCAGTACAAAGGTGGTGGCCAGTGACATGCCGACGGCGGTATCCAGTTTGCTGGACACGCCCATAAAGGGGCAGAGACCCAAAAATTGTACTAATACGAAATTGTTGACCAACACGGTACTGACAAGCAGTAAGAGATATTCCGTCATAGGCACCCAAGAAGCTGAAAAGAACCGAACTATTATCCTTATTTCTCGGCCATTTCACAACCATTGCGATGGTCAATAGGCGAGGATGGTCAATCGCGAGAGAGTGGCGGCCGAGACCGCCATGTTCGTGCTTAGGCGGTTTTGGCGTCGGAGCTGCCGCGGATCACCAGGCTTGGGGTGAAGATACGAGTGATGTCTTTATCCTGATTGCGTGCGCCTCGGGTTTTACTGAACAAGAGTCGTGCCGCATGCTGGGAGATCTCGTCATTATTCTGATGAGCCGTGGTCAACTTGGGCCAGGTTTGTTTGGAAAAGGGTGAGTCCTCAAAGCCGGTGATAGCCAGTTCGTCAGGGATGGCAATATTCATCAGGCGCGCGGCAAACAAGGCGCCAGCGGCGATTTCATCGTTACCGCCCATCACGGCTGTGATGCCAAGGGCATTGTCGTTTTTGAGCAGCTCCTTGGCACCCTTTACGCCAGATTCAAAAGAATAGTCGCCGCGGTAGAGCAGGGCTTCGCTGGCCTGAATCTGATGGTCTGCCAGAGCTCGTTGATAGCCGGCCAAACGCTCGGTGGTGGACTTGTGTCCCTGATCACCGCAAATAAAGGCGATGTTCTTATGGCCAAGCTGCAACAGGTGAGAGGTGATCTCGTAGGCCGCCGCATAGTCGTTAACATAAATACAAGCGCTGTTGTCCTTGTTATCACCACGACCTGAGAGAATGCGCACATAATGCATATTCATTTCATCGAGTTCATCGATAAGGTCTTGTTGTTCAGACAAAGGCGGGGTGAGCACCAGTCCGGCAATACGGGAGCGGCGGATCATGGTTTTCAGTTCGGTTCTCATATCGCTGTCGGCGTAGCTGCAGGGATGGATCACCAGCTCATAGCCTTCCTGGCGGCAGCGCGACAAAACACCGTTTTGCATGTCGATTACATAGTAGGCGTTGGGGTTATCGTAAACTAAACCTATGGCGTAGGAGGAAGTACCGGCCAGGTTGCGGGCGGCCAGGTTGGGCTGGTAATTGAGTTCTTTTACCGCGGCCATGACCTGGTCATGGGTTTTTTTGCGCACCGAAGGCTCGTTATTGATTACCCGCGAAACCGTTTTCATTGACACCCCGGCCAGTTTCGCAACGTCATTTATGGTTACTTTCATGAGCGTTTCTTATTATTTTGGCAGCGCTTGGCGGTGCCCGTATTTGTTATCTAATTAGCGTCTCTAATTAGTGACCTAGATGGTACTGTACACAGCAGAGAATCGAGTAAAGCTTAGGTCTATTCGCTTCCTAGTTTTGCCAGTTCCCACTCGCTGTTTCCAAAGAAAAATGACTGTAGGTCAAGTTTTCATTGAGTGTATCTAAAGTTATAAATAATTAGCAGGAATAATTTTAATTTTTCCTAATGATACCGGTGTCAAGGACGAAAATATGCGCTATGATCCGCCCATAAAATTTCAAATAAGCAATTTGACAGCGTTGTCATTTTAACTTAACGTTTACCGAAAATGGCAATTTTAAACGCAAGATTAGTGGGTTTGTCCTCGTACTTTCACAAAAATAAAGAAAAATGTGGTGATAGTGAGTGAATTCGCGCGCAACGGTCGCGAGTCTATTAATCTAGTTGGAAAGGTAAGGAATTAACAATGGTAGCAAGTCGTTCACAATTAACGAGCTGGCAAACGCTTCAAAAGCAGGCCCAAGGGTTAAAAAACACCCACTTAAAACACCTGTTTGCCGCGGACGCAAGCCGCTTCGATAAGTTGTCATTGGCTATTCCCGGAGTGCTGTTTGATTATTCCAAACAACTGATAGATGTACAGGTACGCGACACCCTGGTTGAGCTGGCGGAGCAATGCGACCTGGCTCAGTGGCGCGACAAGATGTTTGCCGGTTACAGGATCAATTTTACCGAGCAACGCGCGGTCTTGCATACGGCACTGCGTAACCCAGGCACTCAGGCTATTAATCTTGATGGCGTCAATGTTGTTGAACAGGTACACAAGGAACTGGCGAAAGTAGCCGCTTTTGTTGACAAGGTGCGCAGTGGTCAATGGCGCGGTTATAGCGATAAAGCCATTCGTGATGTAGTCAGTATTGGTGTGGGCGGTTCTAATCTTGGCCCGCAAATGGCGACAGAAGCATTGGCAAGCTATGCCGATGATACCCTCAACATACATTATGTTTCCAATGTTGATGGGGTGCAGATAGCTCAGGTATTAAAGCAACTCAACCCAGAAACTACCTTGTTTGTGGTGTCGTCGAAAACCTTTACCACCTCGGAGACCATGACCAACGCCGCCACCGCGGTACGCTGGTTAAAAGAGGCGGCCAAAAATGATGGCGCTGTGGCCAAGCATTTTGTTGCCGTGAGCACCAATTTGCAAAAAACTGCAGCCTTTGGCATTGCCGATGAAAACGTATTCACTATGTGGGACTGGGTTGGTGGTCGCTTTTCGATGTGGAGTGCGATAGGTTTGCCTATAGCCCTGTATCTTGGCTTTAACGCCTTTAGTGAATTGCTGGCCGGCGCCTTTGAAATCGATGAGCATTTCCGCGAGGCCCCGTTAAACGCCAATATCCCGGTGCTTATGGGCTTGTTGAGCGTTTGGAATACCAGCTTTTTAGATCATAGAGCCCAGGCTATTTTGCCTTACGATCAAGCCCTGCATATGTTGCCTGCCTACTTGCAGCAAGGGGAAATGGAAAGTAATGGTAAGGCGGTAAATTTTGCCGGTGAACCTGTGCCTTATACCACGGTGCCGCTTATCTGGGGGATGACGGGCATTAATGGTCAGCATGCCTTTTACCAGTATCTACACCAAGGCACGACTATAGTGCCGGCGGACTTTATTGCGTCGGTCGAGCCGCAGACCGAGGTTGATGGCCATCACCATGTTTTGATGTCGAACTTCTTCGCTCAAAGCGAGGCCATGATGAACGGGGTTGACGCCGAGCAGGTGCGTGCCGATTTGCTGCAAAAGGGTGTCAGTGAGCAACAAATAGAAGAGTTGATCCCTCATAAGCTGCATCCGGGAAATCGGCCAACAACCTCTATTATTTTAGATAAGTTGGATGCGCGAGCGCTGGGGCGCTTAATCGCCTTGTATGAGCATAAGATTTTTGTGCAGGGGATCATCTTACAGATTTGCTCCTTCGATCAATGGGGCGTCGAACTTGGCAAGGGACTGGCAAAGAATATCGAGTCGGAACTGCGGGCGCAGAGTGTTGGGGAGCACGATAGCTCAACTCAGGGACTGATGGCGTATTATCTGAATAAACGCCGATAACAGATTTAGCTGCATCGTCAGCAAAGCCGAGTAGCGCTTATCCCATGATGGGACGGCTTACAGAATACCTTTGAACGGGTAGCGCTGGAGTCTTTGGGGCCTGTATTTTTGTGAGAGGAATTACAGTGACCCTAAAGCTCATTTATTCTCAAGCTCCGGTCGCTAGTTGTCTAGGATCGGAGCTTTGCCTTTTTCGCCGCTAAGAATTCGTCTGGCGTTAATGGCTAGACGCACCCTTGGGTGCGCACCAACATCAGGGTCACAGGCCGTGGGCTTGTTATAATTCCCAATAAGAACAACGAATATGCCCTATACAGGCTCGGCATTGCTGGCTTGTCGGAACACACAGTAAACAGGTAGAGAGTAAATCATGCTAAATCCTTTTGATATCATAATCTTTGGTGGTGGTGGCGACCTTGCTTTGCGCAAGCTGCTACCGGCCATGTATCGCGCTTATCAGGAAGGGAACCTGCCACAAGGAACGCGGATCTTACCTAGCGTACGCAGCGTAGAACAGCGTGACGAATACATTGAAACAGCTCACACAGCTTTAAAAGAGCACCTGAGCCAGGGCGAATACAATAACAAAGACTGGCAGGCTTTTGCCAACTACCTGGTACCCGTGCTGATCAATGTAACCGAGGCCGATGAGCATTGGGATGAGTTGAACAGCATTCTGAATGAGCATGATGAAGATAAATCGCGTGTTTTCTATCTTTCTCTGCCGCCAGCCGTTTACGGTACCTGCTGTGAAATTTTATCCACCAAGGGTCTTATCACCGACACCTCGCGTGTGGTCGTGGAAAAACCAATCGGCTATTGTGGTGAGTCTGCCGAGCAGATCAATGGGAAAATCGCGCAATACTTTAGCGAAGAGCAAGTTTTCCGTATCGACCATTACCTGGGGAAAGAAACGGTGCAAAACCTGATGGCGCTGCGTTTCTCTAACTCGGTATTTGAGAACCTGTGGGATGCCAAGACCATAGATAATATTCAAATCAGCATTTCCGAGACAGTAGGTCTGGAGAGCCGCGCTGGCTTCTATGACAAGGCCGGGGCGCTGCGCGATATGATACAAAACCACTTGTTGCAGTTGCTGTGCCTAGTGGCCATGGAGTCACCGCATAAGCTCAATGCCAACTCCATTCGCACCGAAAAATTAAAAGTGCTTGAGGCGCTGCGTCCGCTGGTGGCCGAGCAGGTCGATGACAATATCGTTCGTGGCCAGTATGTGCCCGGCGATCTTGGCGGCAAAATAGTCCCGGGCTATCTTGAAGAGCTCGCGGACGGCCCAAGCAATACCGAAACCTTTGTCGCCATTAGGGCGCATATTGATAACTGGCGTTGGGCGGGTGTGCCATTCTATCTGCGCACCGGTAAACGCATGAAAAAACGTTGTGCCGAAATCGTGGTTGAGTATAAGCCAGTTTCTCATAATGTTTATGATGAGAGTGTTGGCCCCATTCAGCCTAACCGTTTGGTGATCCGTTTACAGCCGGAAGAGAGCATTCAATTAACCCTGATGTCAAAGCGTTTGGACAATCTTGAGATGCAACTTGAGCCGGTGACCTTGAACATTGAATTATCCGAGTCTTATGGCTCAGGTTTCCACTCCGATGCCTATAAGCGCTTGATGCTCGATGCTGCGGCCAATAATCCGGCTCTGTTTATTCACCGTGACGAAGTACGCCAAGCCTGGCAGTGGATCGACCCTATTATTGAGCGCTGGCAGGAAAAAGGCGCGCCGGCTTTATACCGTGCCGGTACTTGGGGCCCCGTCGATGCCGATGAACTGCTGGCCGAAACTAATCACCGTTGGTTCAACACAGGAGAGGGTGCATAATGGCGACCATTACAGAGCATTTTTTTGATTCAAAAGAGCAAATGACACAGGCCCTGGCAGCTTCACTGGCGGAGCGTTTAACCAGCGCTTTAACTGAGCGTCAACGTGCTTCTTTAATGGTATCCGGTGGCTCTTCACCGGCACCTGCCTATAAATATCTGTCGGGCCTGGATATTGCCTGGGACAAGGTTGATGTGGCCATGGTTGACGAGCGTTGGGTTGATACCGACCATGATAAGAGCAACGAAAGCTTTATTATCAGCACCTTGTTGCAGGATAAGGCGGCAAGCGCCAACTTTATCACTATGAAAAATAGCGCTGAAACCGCCGAGGCCGGGGTTGAGCAGTGTGAGCAAATGTATGCACAGATCCAGCGTCCGTTCGATGTCACCATCTTGGGCATGGGTCCGGATGGCCATACCGCATCTTTATTTCCTCACGCCGAAGGTTTAGAAACAGGCTTATCTTCACAGCAATTAGTGTGTGCGATTAATGCCATCGAAAGCGAAGTGACCGGTGCTATCACCGAGCGTATGACTCTTACCCTTCATGCTATTGCCCAATCGCGAGTGGTTAAGTTGTTGATCAGCGGCGAGGAAAAACTGGCTGTCTACAAAGAAGCCAAAGCAGGTGGTGATGTGCAGGCGATGCCTTTGCGCGCTGTGTTACAGCATCCAGACATCGAACTGGAAGTATACTGGGCTCCGTAAATAATTCCCCATAAGGCTTGGCCTTTAAAATACAGAAAACGCAGCTTAGGCTGCGTTTTTTATGGCCATAGGTTTACCTATTTCATTTCGATATCCTTTTGTGATCAGCTCTTGCAACCGCGTATTAACTTTCACTTATCGCGTACTTTACTCTTGCTCTAGTATTTGTGTTATATTCGCCGCGATTCAATCCAACAAACCCCTAATGGCTCATAGTTAAATCAAATAAAATCAGTTTGTTACAGTTTAATTAGTGCTTTTTTTAAACTAAAAAGACAAAAAATGTAGCGAATTTGTAATTTTGAGTGTAAGGTTTGTTACTAGATGACAGCGTTGTCATCATCACTGGGCAGAAGTGATTTGATAATCAATAAAATGATTCAAGAATAATTAAAGGGGAATCCTGTGTTAGCTAAAAATTTTAAGAAAAGCTTATTAGCAGTGAACGTTACTCTCGCGCTCGGCGCCGGTTTTTCTGGCGTGGCCGTGGCGGCCGATACACAAACGCAAGTAAAAGAAGATGTTGAAGTAATTGAAGTTCGCGGTATTCGTCGCTCGCTTGCGGCGGCCATGAACACCAAGCGTTTCGCCAATTCGGTTGTCGATGCCGTATCCGCAGAAGATATTGGTAAATTTCCAGATAGCGATGTGGGTGAAGCCCTGGGTCGTATTTCCGGTATCTCGGTAAACCGCCAGTTTGGCCAGGGTCAACAGGTGTCTATTCGCGGTGCGTCGGCGCAGCTGACTCGCACCTTACTTAATGGTCACTCGGTGGCATCAACAGGTTGGTATGATCAGCAGTCAATCGACCGCAGCTTTAACTACACCTTGTTACCACCTGAGCTAGTTGGCGGCATTGAAGTAAGTAAGTCTTCACAAGCAGATACAGTAGAAGGCGGCATCGGCGGCACGGTGAACGTGAAAACACGCAAGCCGCTGGACTTAGATGCCAACACCATTTTCGGTGGCATCAAGGCGGACTATGGCACTATTTCCGAAGAGACGGATCCGGATGTATCGGGTCTTTATTCGTGGAAAAACGACAACGAAGACTTTGGCTTCCTAGTAGCCGCAGCCTATTCGGAAACCAGCTATCAGCGTAACGGTATCGAATCTCTAGTTGGCTGGGGTGAGATAGTTCCTACTACCTTCCAGCAAGAGCGTGAGCGCACCGCAATCAATGCCGCTTTCCAGTATCGTCCAAGCGATGCCCTTGAATTAGGCTTAAATGTCATGAGCCTGGAACTTGAAGCAAACAACGCCAACACTTCGCTGTTCGCCGTATTCCCGGATGACAAAGCAGCGGCCTGTGAGCAAACCAATGCTTCGGGTACCTGTACTTTCTATCGTCGTAGTGCCGATGATACCAACCCGGGCTGGGCGCAAACCTGGGCCCGTGCAGGTTCAATGACTTCGGACACGGTTGATTTTGACTTTAAATATGTGGCCGACAACTTCGAAGTAACCGGCCGTATCGGTAATACCCAGTCGGACGGTGGTACCGATCTGACTTCAAACTATGGTTTCTGGTTGGGCACTCCGGCAGATTTCGCGGGCACCTATGATGCTACCGGGGATGTGATCAAGATAGATATCGCCAATAAAGAGTTTGATGCCAGCGACTTTAACGGTGAGCTGTCGCCGGCAGGTTGGTCACTGAAGAAACAACCCAACTCGGACGAAGAAACCTATGCCCAGGTGGATTTCACCTTCCCAGTAGATTTTGGTGCCATTACCGCTATTAAAACAGGTGTGCGCTGGGCTGATCATGAGGTTAAGCAGCTGACCTATTCGGCAAACCTGATTGATAATATCGCCGCTAAGAGCGCCGATCACTATTACTCAGGCACGGTTTCATCGGGCGCAGGTTTTACCCTGCCAGAGCCAAACCTGGATGCCATGATCACCGACGGTTACGCGGCAATTGCCAGCTTTGATAATACCTCTGACGTTTATCGCTCTGGTTACGGCACCATAAAGGAAGAAAACCTGGCACTTTACCTGATGGCCGACTTTGAAGCCGAAGGGATGCGCGGTAATATCGGTGTGCGTTATGTGTCTACGGATGCCGAGTCTGACTACTATGATCTCGATGCCATGGGCAATTATGCGGATACTCTGAGCACCGACAAGGCGGACTATGATGAAGTCTTGCCGAGTGTGAACATTGCCTTTGACCTTAGCGATGACGTGATCTTACGCGTGTCGGCGGCCCAGGTTATGTCACGCGCTAACTACGCGGATATGTTCTCAGCTTCCACTTTGGCCGGTTACAACGACGGTACCTCGGGTAATGAAGTGCTGAAAAAAGGTAATATCGGTCTTGAGCCATTCAAGGCCACTCAGGCGGACTTTGGTATCGAGTACTATTTCGATAACGACGCCATGTTCAGCGCCACTTACTTTATCAAGGATATCTCTAGCTTTACTAAAACCGATCAAGTGCTTAACCAAGGCATAGGTATTGTTGATAACGATTCGGGCGTAGATAACTGGACCATAGCCACCATGGGCACAGGTAGCGGCGGTGAAATTCAAGGTCTTGAGCTGCAATTGCAAGACGGCTTTGACAATGGCTTCGGTTACCAGGTGAACTACACCTTAGTAGATTCATCGGCACCGGCGGAAAACTTCCCGGATCGTGTATCCGTGTTTACCGATTCATCGGATCACACGGTTAATTTGGTTGGTTACTATGAGACAGACGACTTTAACGTGCGCCTTGCCTATAACTGGCGCTCTGAGTACATGATCCGTGAGTTGCCTGGTTTCTATGGCAACCGTGAGCACCAGGACTATGGTACTTTGGATTTAAGCGCCAAGTACTCGGTGACCGACAGCCTGGATGTGACCTTTGAAGCCGTGAACCTGACCGAAGAAGACAGTGTACAAATCGGTGTAGCCGAAGGCGATGCTCAGGTAGTACCTGAGCTGAAAGACGGCTACCCGGCGTGGTTCTTCGAAGGCGAAGCTCGCTATAAGCTTGGTTTACAGTTCCGATTCTAATACCAATTCTGTTAAGTATATGAGCAGATATAGCGCTGGATAAATGATGTGATAACAAGGCGGAATTTTTTCTTATGTAGTTATTCTACATAGAAAAATTCCAACGCCGTGAGCATGATATTTAGCCCGCTAGAATGATTAGCTATTTAAGTGAATTGGTATAATTAAGCTGTGCGCTACAGCAAAAAGCCAGTGTTTGCGCACTGGCTTTTTTTATGCCCTTAATTTGCGGCGTTTTAAACAAGTCTAACCAAGGGCTAGGGCATTACCGAACCGCCAAAATAGGGGGAAAAGGGTACATCAAACTTTAATGTATTTTCACTTTCTTTTTGTCAACAAAACCGATAGCCTTAGGCCACAACAAGTAATAAATACGTAAATAGTATGGAGCAGTATCATGGCGGAACAACAAGTACAGCCTTTGCATAACGAAAAGCATGCCAACACAAAAATTAAACCTGGCCTTAACATCGAATTTTTAAAAACTCAGCATTTAGTGCCGGTAGTGGCGCACGAGTTTGGTCGTATCGCCAATGAATTCCCACTGGCATTTGTAAAAAACAATGAGTCTGGCAAATTCCAGGCGGTTGCCTTATTCGGTCTTGAGCCGGGCGAAAACCTGTTTATCAAAGACGACCAATGGCAGGCAGCTTTTGCCCCGCTAGCGGTAACTCGTTACCCACTAGGTCTGGTTAAGCACCCAGAGCAAGAGCAATACGGTGTGGTTATCGATGAAGCCAGCCCGCTAGTTGGCGAAGAAGAAGGCAATGCCCTATTCGAAAACGGTGAAGAGACGGAATACCTTAAGCGTCGTAAAGAAGCTTTGGTTTCTTTTATCGAGTTCAGCGGTGTAACCGATGCCTTCACTCAGTACCTTGCCGATAAAGAACTACTGGTAGCCCAAACGCTAACCGTTGATATCAAGGGCGAGAAAAAAGACATCACGGGTATCCACCTGATCGATGAGAAGAAGTTGCAAGAGCTTAGCGATGAGGACTTCCTTGAGCTACGTAAGCGCGGTTACCTGGCGCCTATCTACTCTTTCTTAACCTCGACTCATCAGGTTGGTCGCCTAGCTCGCTTGAAAGCTGAGCGCGATGCATAAGTAAATCGTTTAACAACGAACATAAGAGCCCGGAAATAACCGGGCTTTTTTATGCCCGGCTGGTCACTAAATCGGCTGTTAACCATGTTGGACGAAAGTTTTACCTTTTTATCCTTGAGTAACACTCGTCCTTGTGAAAAAATTTGAGTTTATTTTATGACCCCAATAACGCAGACACGAGGATATGATTATGCGCATTATCTTATTAGGCGCACCCGGTGCTGGTAAAGGCACGCAAGCTCAGTTTTTAATGGACAAGTACGGCATTCCACAGATTTCTACCGGTGACATGCTACGTGCTGCTATTAAAGAAGGCACGCCGCTTGGTTTAGAAGCGAAGAAAGTGATGGATGCGGGCCAACTTGTGTCTGACGATATTATCATTGGTCTGGTTAAAGAGCGTGTAGCTAAAGCCGACTGTGAAAACGGCTTCCTACTTGACGGTTTCCCGCGCACTATTCCACAAGCCGATGCCATGAAAGAAAACGGCATTGCCGTTGATCATGTTATCGAGTTTGATGTTGCCGACGAAGTGATCGTTGAGCGCATGGGCGGTCGTCGCGTACACCCCGGCTCTGGCCGTGTTTACCACGTAGTTTACAACCCGCCTAAGGTGGAAGGTAAAGACGACGTGACCGGTGAAGACCTAATCATCCGTGATGACGATACCGAAGAAACGGTACGTAAGCGTCTGGCTATTTACCACGATCAAACCAAGCCTCTGGTTGATTACTACCAAGGTGAAGCCGAAGCGGGCAACACTCAGTACCACAAGCTAAATGGTACTCAGGCGGTTGAAACCGTAAGTCAGCAACTAGCTGAATTACTAGGTTAAGCGCCGAAAAAACAAAAACCGCCGTCAGGCGGTTTTTTGATCCTAGCGCTGCTTTTATCGGTATAATCAGTATCCTAGGGTCTGTTTATCTTTGCGGTTTACTTTATGTTCAATCTAAACGCATTCTGATCGCGACGCTCGTTATGCAGCATAGTTATTCTATGTCAGTAACGAGCAACAAAGAGCAGAGGGCGTTTAGAAGAACCCCTAGGGCAGCGCTTGAAGCCTATTTCTCCCGTGTTGGCACATGTTTATGTAGAATAACTACACCACACATGTGCCGCCTTGTATAAATACGTTACAAACAGCTACAGAAACAAACAACAAAGGTCAACAGACCCTTGCAACGAAAGGAAATGAGTTTATGTCTTTAGCTTTGACGCAGCCAGCCAGTCGTTATGGTGTGTTGTTGGTCAATTTGGGAACTCCGGAGGCGCCGACGGCCGCGGCGGTGCGTGCTTACCTTAAAGAGTTTCTTTCGGACACCCGAGTGGTGGAGATCCCGCCTTTGCTGTGGTCCATCATCCTCAATGGCATTATTTTGCCCACACGTTCAGCTAAGGTGGCCAAGGCCTATGCCTCTATCTGGCAAAGTGAAGGCTCGCCGCTGCGGGTCATTACCGAGCGTCAGGCAAAGGCCCTCAAGCAAGCCATTCAAAGCCAAAGTGGCCAGTCTATTCATGTGGACTATGCCATGACCTATGGTCAGCCCAGCATTCAACGCAGAATTGCTGATATGCAGGCTCGCGGCATCGACAAGATAGCTGTCTTGCCTTTATATCCTCAGTATTCGGCAACCACCACTGCCGCGGTATTCGATAAGCTGAATCGTCATCTTGCTAAGGTGCGTAATATCCCCGAGATCCGTTTCTTAAAGCATTATTATGAGCGCGACAGCTATATTCATGCCTTGGCCGGGTCTATTGCCAAATACCGCCAAGTTCATGGTGACGCAGAAAAGCTGATTTTCTCCTTTCATGGTATCCCTAAGCGCTGCGTGAATAAGGGCGACCCTTATTACGAGCACTGCAAGTTTACCGCCGAGCGCTGCGCACAGAAGTTGGGGCTCAGCGATGAGCAATGGCTGATGACCTTTCAGTCGCGCTTTGGCAAAGAGGAGTGGTTACAGCCCTATACGGATAAAACCTTAACCGAACTGGGTCAAGCTGGGGTGAAAAAGCTGCAGGTGGTGTGCCCGGCCTTTGCCGCCGATTGTTTGGAAACCCTGGAGGAAATATCGGTAGAAAATGCCGAGATTTTCACCGAAGCGGGCGGTGAGCATTTGGGTTATATCCCAGCACTGAATGATGATGCCGAGCATATCGAACTCCTGGTCGAGCTTGCCTATTCGCAGTTGCAGAACTGGTAATTAAAAAAGCGCCCTCGGGCGCTTTTTTAATGTCTGATTTTTACCGCGGATATTAAAGTGAATCTAGAGCGGCGATGGCTTTTTTATAGTCCGGCTCTTGTGAGAGTTCACTGACCAATTCCTTGTAAACCACCCTGTGCTCTTTATCGAGGACAAATACGGCTCGGCTTAAAATGCCCATGTCTTTAATAAGCAGCCCATAATGTTCGGCAAAATCGCGCCACACAGCATCGGATAAGGTTTCCAGCTTGTCTATGCCTTCTGCGGCACAATAGCGTTTTTGCGCAAAGGGCAGATCGGTGCTGATGGTGAGCATGGCTACCTGCGGGTAATTGGCTGCCACCTGCTCGTTAAAATGTTTGGTTTGAATGCTGCACACCCCAGTGTCCAGGCTCGGCACTACGCTTAGCAGCACTGCCTGTTGTTGATAATCACTCAGGCCTTTGGCCTGGAATGCACTATCGACAACACGAAAATCAGGCGCCTTTTGACCAACGGCTACACCATTTCCGAGCAGTACCACGGGCTTGCCTTTGGCTGTAACCTTATTGGCATCCAGGGTGTTGATGGTGGTGCTTTGTTCTGCGAAGGCGCCGTAGCTGACACTGGAAGCCAGCACGAGGGCGCTGAGCAATACTTTATTTATCATATTCTTGCCTTAATTTTAATCTGTATGCTGTAAATTGTTTTGATAGAGCCAGTCTATATTTAAATTGAGTAATGTTAATACCACTATTTGTGGTTAGCTTTTGTAAAATAAGCGGTAATTATTATTTCATACCATTCTCAGGCCCTGGTGTCAGGTATTCTAAGTGATGAAAACATCAGTGTCGCGCAGCGGTAACTCGCCCGCTTTTGCCCACAGGCTGAGAAGTACAACTTATGCTCGCAACCCATGACTGAGAATGTCTGACTCTATTACAGACCGACAATCTAGACGTTTTATTTCTTCGTTTATTCTCGACTTAGTGCTCGAGTTCCAACTCTGAGTTGGGACAAGTGCCTAACTTGACTATGCTACCGTCAGCGTTTTCCTGCTCAAGGCGTACGGGGAAGCCCCATAACCTGTGCAGGTGTTTAAGCACCTCATCCTTGGATTCGGCCAATGGAATACCAAGATGAGGGATATAGCGCAGGGTTAGCGACCTATCGCCACGAATATCAATGTTATAGACCTGAATATTGGGCTCATGATTGCTGAGGTTGTATTGTGCTGACAGAGCCTGGCGAATTTTCTGGTAGCCGTTTTCATCATGGATCGCTGCGACTTCTAAATGCGGTTGCTGGCTGTCATCGACAATGGAAAAAAGTTTGAATTCACGAATGAGCCGCGGTGATAAAAACTGGCTGATAAAGCTCTCATCTTTAAAATTCTGCATCGCAAAATGCAGGGTTTCCAACCAATTACTGCCCGCATACTCGGGGAACCACTGACGGTCCTCATCGTCCGGATTTTCACAAATACGGCGAATATCCACCATCATATTAAAACCCAAGGCGTAGGGGTTGATGCCGGAGTAATAATTGCTGTTGTAGGGTGGCTGATAAATTACATTGGTGTGGCTTTGCAGCACCTCGAACATAAAACCATCGGTGAGTTTGCCCTCGTCATAGAGGTGATTAAGCAGGGTGTAGTGCCAGAAGGTGGCCCAGCCTTCATTCATAACCTGGGTTTGCTTTTGCGGGTAGAAGTACTGGGATATTTTACGCACTATACGCACTATCTCACGCTGCCAGGGTTCCAGGAGAGGCGCATTTTTTTCGACAAAATAGAGAATATTTTCCTGCGGCTCTGAAGGAAAACGCGGGCGCTTTTTACTTTTTTGTTGCTCACTGGTGGGAATGGTACGCCACAGCTCATTGACCTGAGATTGCAAGTAATCGGCGCGCTCCTGCTGGCGCTTTTGCTCCTCATACAGGGATATTTGCTGCGGTCGCTTATAGCGGTCGACGCCATAATTCATCAGTGCATGGCAGGAGTCGAGAATATCTTCTACCTCATCTATGCCATATTTTTGCTCGCACTCGGCGATGTAGTTTTTGGCGAACAGCAGGTAATCGATAATGGAGCCGGCGTCGGTCCAGGTTTTAAACAGATAATTCCCCTTAAAAAAGGAATTGTGGCCATAACAGGCATGGGCCATCACTAAGGCCTGCATGGCCATGGTGTTTTCTTCCATCAGGTAGGCAATACAGGGGTTGGAGTTAATAACGATTTCATAGGCCAAGCCCATTTGGCCACGGCGGTAGTTTTGCTCTGTTTGAATAAATTTCTTACCGAACGACCAGTGGTTGTAGCCTATGGGCATGCCGACGCTGGAGTAGGCGTCCATCATCTGCTCGGCGGTGATCACTTCAATCTGATTGGGGTAAGTGTCGAGCTTATAGTGCTCGGCGACCCGTTTGATCTCCTGCCGATATTCTTCCAGTAAATCAAAAGTCCAATCTGGGCCGTCACTTAAAGGCTTGGTCATAGTCACCCCTTATGCTAGGCGCGTTGCGCCGTAGTGCTTGCACTTTTTTTAAAGAGTTCGCGGAAGATAGGGTAAATGTCTTCCACCGAGGTAATGTGCTTAATGGCAAAGTTCCCGAAGTGCGCCGCTAATTGTTCATACTCGCGCCATAGGCTTTGATGGGCGCGATTGGTGATCTCCACATAGGCGTAGTAGCGCACCATGGGTAAAATCTTGTTGCTCAGCACCTCAGCGCATTGAGGGGAATCATCGGCCCAGTTATCGCCATCGGACGCTTGGGCGGCGTAGATATTCCACTCGCTGGAGGAATAGCGGGCGGCAATGATCTGGTGCATCAGCTTTAGGGCGCTGGAAACTATGGTGCCGCCAGTTTCTTGAGAATAGAAAAACTCCTGCTCATCGACCTCCTTGGCCTGGGTATGGTGGCGTATATACACTACCTCAATGTCTTTATAGGTGCGGGTCAGGAATAAGTAGAGCAGAATATAAAAGCGCTTTGCCATATCCTTGGTGGCCTGATCCATGGATCCGGACACATCCATCAAGCAAAACATCACCGCCTTGGAGGTGGGGTGGGGGCGTTTTTCATAGTTGCGAAAGCGCAGATCATAATTATCGATAAAGGGCACGGCCGAAATTTGGCGCTCCAGCTCTTCTATTTGCACCAGCAATTGATTGATACGAGTTTGCTCCGGCACAGGTTGTTGCTCTAGGTGCATAAGTTCTTGTTTGAGTTCGGCCAACTCACGCTTTTTCCCTGCTGTCATGGCCACTCGGCGCGCTAAGGAGCTTTGCAATGAGCGGATGATATCTATATTGCTTGGCACCCCATCGCTACAAAAACCGGCCCTGTGGGTGCGCATCTGCACCAGCTTGTCGAGGCTGTTTTCCTGTAAGTTAGGCAGCTCTAGATCTTCAAAAAGGAGGTCTAGATATTCGTCCTTGGAGATGGAGAACACAAAGTCATCCGTGCCTTCTCCTTGGTCGCTGGCTTCGCCTTCACCGGCGCCACCGCTTTGCCCTGCGGGAGGGCGCTTGATCCTGTCGCCGGTATTGAACTGATCATTGCCCGGGTGCACCTGCTCGCGAAAGCCGCCCTTGCCCTGATGAAACACCGGCTCTTTGATGTCCTTTGCGGGTATGGATATGCTCTCGCCGCTGGACACATCGGTGACACTGCGTTTGTTTATGGCGTCTGAAACGGCTTCCTTAATTTGCTTTTTATAGCGTCGAATAAAGCGTTGACGATTAAGCGTACTTTTATTCTTGCCGTTCAGGCGCCTATCGATAAAGTGCGCCATAAAATTCCCCTCAACTTACTTCAAAGGCGTTATTGTGATTTGCGTACGCGCAAGTACCACTCAGATAACAGCCTTACTTGTTTCTGGGTGTAGCCCTTAGCTACCATGCGATTAACAAAGTCTTCGTGCTTCTTCTGATCTTCCGCCGAGGTTTTGGCATTGAAGGAGATAACCGGCAACAAATCCTCGGTATTTGAGAACATCTTCTTCTCTATCACGGTGCGAAGCTTCTCGTAGCTGGTCCACAAGGGGTTTTTGCCATTGTTGTGCGCCCGTGCCCGCAGGACAAAGTTGACGATTTCGTTGCGGAAGTCCTTAGGATTAGAGATGCCCGCAGGTTTTTCAATTTTTTCCAACTCGGCGTTCAGAGCGGCACGGTCAAATAGCTGCCCCGTATCCGGGTCGCGGTACTCCTGATCCTGAATCCAAAAGTCTGCATAGGTCACATAGCGGTCGAAAATATTCTGACCATATTCGGAGTAGGACTCTAAATAAGCGGTTTGCAGCTCTTTACCGATAAATTCAACGTATTGCGGGATCAGGTAGCCCTTAAGGTGCGATAAGTAACGCTCTTGTACCTCGGCACTGTATTGTTCACGCTCGATTTGTTGCTCAAGCACATAAAACAGATGCACCGGGTTGGCCGCCACTTCGCTGTGATCAAAGTTAAAAACCCGGGACAGTATCTTAAAGGAGAAACGTGTCGACAGCCCGGTCATCCCCTCATCGACGCCAGCGTAGTCGCGATATTCCTGATAGGATTTGGCCTTGGGATCCGTATCTTTGAGGCTTTCGCCGTTATAAACCCGCATTTTTGAATAAATACTGGAGTTTTCCGGCTCTTTAAGGCGGGATAAAACTGAGAACTTGGCTAAAGTCTCGAGTGTGCCTGGGGCGCATGGAGCGTCGATAGCTCACTGTTTTGTAATAGCTTATCGTAAATTTTTACTTCTTCGGTAACGCGCAGGCAATAGGGCACTTTAACGATATAAACCCTGTCGAGGAAAGCCTCGTTGTTTTTGTTGTTTTTAAAGGTTTGCCATTCTGACTCATTGGAGTGAGCGAGAATAATACCGCTAAAGGGCAGGGCCGAAATGCCTTCGGTGCCGTTATAGTTGCCTTCTTGGGTTGCAGTAAGCAGTGGGTGCAGCACCTTGATTGGCGCCTTAAACATTTCCACAAACTCCATCAAGCCTTGGTTGGCCAGGCATAAAGCGCCGGAATAGGCGTAGGCATCGGGATCATTTTGGGCAAAATGCTCTAGTTTACGAATATCGACCTTACCAACTAGGGCCGAGATATCCTGGTTGTTCTCATCGCCGGGTTCGGTTTTGGCGATGGCGATTTGATTTAAAATAGAGGGGTAGCGCTTAACCACCCTAAACTGGCTGATGTCGCCATTGTATTCTTTTAAGCGTTTCGCCGCCCAAGGCGACATTATAGTGCGCAAGTAACGTTTTTTGATGCCGTATTCGTTCTCTAACAGGTCGCCATCTTCCATGGCGTTAAAAAGGCTTAATGGATGGTCATTAACCGGCGAGCCTTTTAAACAATAAATCGGCACCTGTTGCATCAGGTATTTCAATTTTTCGGCGATGGATGACTTACCGCCACCAACTGGGCCAAGTAAGTACAGAACTTGTTTATACTCTTCAAGGCCTTGCGCAGCGTGTTTAAGGTAAGACACTATTTGCTCTATGGCATCTTCCATACCATAAAACTCACTGAATGCCGGGTAGCGGGCGATCACCCTGTTGGAAAATAGGCGACTGAGTATCGAGTCTTGCGAGGTATCTATCATCTGCGGCTCGCCTATGGCCGTCAGTAGTCTTTCAGCGGCCGTGGCGTAGGCCGTTTTGTCTTGTTTGCACAACTCTAAAAACTCGCTAACGCTATATTCTTCTTCTTGGGATGCTTCAAAGCGAGATTGATAATGCTCAAATATTGTCATAGCGACCTCCAAGGAACCCGAAGCTAAGATGAAAGGCAAAGATGCAACTCGGTTACTTAAAGCGTAGACAGTGTTATAAAAATTTGCGAAATATATTAGGAATTTAGTCCTCTGGATTGGCGTTGGATTCAGGCATAAAAAAAGCCCAGTTGTACACCGACAACAAGGCTTTTTTTGTCATTTAGTCAAGGTGAAATTAATTCACCTTAACATGAATGTTTGGCGATTAAGCAGCGAAGTTTTGGTTCGCGAAATCCCAGTTAACTAGTGCCCAGAAACCTTTAAGGTAATCAGGACGCAGGTTACGGTAATCGATGTAGTAAGCGTGTTCCCACAGATCCACAGTTAGGATAGGAGTTACGCCAGCTTCAGTTAGCGGAGTCGCTGCATTTGAAGTGTTAACGATATCTAGAGAACCGTCGGCAGTTTTAACTAGCCAAGTCCAGCTTGAACCGAAGTTGTTAACTGCTTTATCGTTGAAAGCTTCTTGGAACGCTTCGAAAGAACCCCATTTAGCGTTGATAGCATCGGCAACTGCGCCAGTTGCTACACCACCGCCATTTGGAGATAGGCTGTGCCAGTAGAAAGTGTGGTTCCAGATTTGTGCAGCATTGTTGAAAACACCGCCTTCTGATGAACATACGATCTCTTCTAGTGATTTACCTTCGAAATCAGTACCTTCGATTAAGCCGTTTAACTTTACTACGTAAGTGTTGTGGTGCTTACCGTGGTGGTACTCAAGAGTTTCTTGAGAAATGTGCGGCTCAAGAGCGTTGATTTCATAAGGTAGTGACGGTAGTTCAAATGCCATGTTTTTCTCCATCTGTCTTTATTTGAAAATGGGCTTTAACCGGGTGCACGTTGCGCTCGGTGTACTGAAAGCCTTTATAGTGGTACTATAATTCCCGAGTATTTTACTCAAGTTTAAACAAACAGCAACGCTTTAAGAAGTGTAAGCTATTCTCGCTTTTACCAATGTTAGCAAGCATGGCACTATTTTTCGTTAACTTTGCGAGAAAAATAGCTCATGCGTTTACCCTGGGAAACTATCCAGCGTTGGCCGTTTGCTTTAACATACCCTAAACATTGTGGTCGCGGTGGTGGTTTTCAATACAAACCAGCATCGAAAATTGAAATAGAGGTTGTTAATGGAAACCATTGATAAGATTAAACAGCAAATTGCCGAAAACCCGATTCTGCTTTATATGAAGGGTTCGCCTAAATTACCAAGCTGCGGCTTTTCTTCGCAGGCTTCACAAGCGTTGATGTCTTGTGGTGAGCAATTTGCTTACGTGGATATTCTACAAAACCCGGATATTCGCGCTGAATTGCCTAAATATGCCAACTGGCCAACCTTCCCACAGCTTTGGGTTGAAGGCGAGTTGATCGGCGGCTGTGACATTATTATCGAAATGTTCCAACGCGGTGAATTACAGCCACTTATTCAAGAAACTGCTGCTAAATATAAAGAAGCGGACAGCGCCGAGTAAGCAAACAGGCTATGCTCTTGGGCGCAACCAAGGGCTATGTCGTTGATAAACGATAAAAATAATACTTAAGCCGGCAGTCGCCGGCTTTTCTTTTTCTTTTCTTTCCATCTCGCCAGCATCTATTACACTTTCATCTAGGCATTAATGGGTGACTATGGAAGTGGGTGATGTTCTCAGTGCGAATTCAGGGAATACTCGTGTTACTCCTTGCGACAAGCTGGCCGTTTAAGTGGGTCGTAGCAGCAGACAAGGTGACACAAGTAACCCTGGAATACCGACTTGATAATCAGAACTACAGTTACACAGGTATGTGGCAGGGTGCGACTCTGAGTTTTGATGGCGGCCGAGAGCGCAAGGCGGTGGTAGCTACTCTTGATTGGCCTCCCTACATAGGCCGGCAAGAATGCCAAGGTGGCTGGCTGCTTCAGTATATGGCGGCGGTGATAATACAGGCCGGCTACAATCCCGAATTTCGCTTTTTACCCTGGGCCCGTGCTGTGCGTATGGCGGAGCTGGGTCATGTGGATATACTCGCTCCCGAATATGAAATAGAAGCTTCGGCACCGTCCGATGTGGTGCTAGGCAATACTCGTTTACAGCATTTAGCCTTGTCCTCACCTTACGCCCACACTCCCGTGCATTATATTAGCGCCGCCAACAGCGAGCTCACCCAGGCTCCGGCTCCTCAATCCTTGTCCGATTATGCTGTGGGCGTGGTACGTGGCTACCAAAATGCGCCCGAGGTGGACAAAGTGCTCGACGGTGGTCGCGTGATTGTGCAGCAAGCCATAGACGACAGCCAGAACCTGCAATTATTACTTTCGGGGCGAGTCAACCTGATTGTGGCCGATCCCCTAGTGATAAACACCCTGGCTCAGCGTCAGAATGTCGCCAGCGATAGCTACCGAGTATTGCAACCGGCTATCACCGAGCAGCCCTTGTATTTTGCGCTGTCAACGGCGCGGCCTCAGTGGCAAAGGTTAATGTTGGAGACTAATAGTGAGATCGCGCAGATGCAGAAACAGGCGTTGCGTACGCAACTGATGTCCCGACTCAAACAAGCCTGCCCTGCATACAATTAAAAAACCAGTGAATACCTACCGCTGTTTTTGAATAATTATTCACTATGAGATCTCGTTTACGTTAACGTAAAGTGCAGGTTTACCTTAACGTAATTTAGCGTTTTTTCATTTTGACACTGGTGTCATGTTAAAAATAACGAATATAAAGCGGATAAATAGTACAAGGTGTTTACTTTTTATGGTGATCACAAATAATGAAAAATATTCAAGATTGTGAATATGTATTCGTTATTTCGTTGACACCCCAGATGCAAAGGGTTAGCGTTGACGGTCCGCTAGCACCACAGCAAGGGTCAATAATTGCCAAGCTAGCACGCAGTAGCAATGGGGAGAGGGGTCCAACATGTTATATGACTCAAGTTTAGAAAAAGATAATTGCGGCTTTGGCTTAATAGCCCAGGTCAACGGTCAGGTTAGCCATAAACTTATTCGCACCGCCATTACCGGATTGGCGCGTATGGAGCATCGTGGCGGTATTTCTGCCGATGGTAAAACCGGCGATGGCTGTGGTTTATTGATGCAAAAGCCCGATAGCTTCTTTCGTGCTATTGCCAAAGAAAATGATTGGTTGCTGGGTAAAAACTATGCTGTCGGCATGCTTTTTTTAAGTCAGGATCCCGTCCAGGCCCAGGCGGCCAAGGCGCTGGTGGCAAAAGAATTAGAGCAGGAAACCCTGACCTTGGTGGGCTGGCGCGAGGTGCCGGTGGATACCAGTTATCTGGGTGATATTGCCTTGGCGCAATTGCCGCAGTTTGTGCAGGTATTTGTCAGTGCCCCTGAGGGCTGGCGACCCAAGGATTTAGAGCGCCGCTTGTATATCGCCCGGCGCCGAATCGAAAAGCAGTTGCAGCAGGATAAGGATTTTTATATCGCCAGCTTGTCTGGTTTGGTGACCGTCTACAAGGGCTTGATGATGCCCGAAGACTTGCCTAATTTTTATCTCGACTTGGCCGATATGCGCATGACCACGGCGATCTGCGTGTTCCACCAACGCTTCTCTACCAATACCCAACCGCGCTGGCCTTTGGCCCAGCCGTTTAGATATTTGGCGCACAATGGCGAGATAAACACCATCACGGGCAACCGCCAATGGGCCAGAGCTCGCGCCTACAAATTTGCCTCGCCGCTGTTGCCGGACTTACAGACCGCGGCGCCCTTTGTGAATGAAAGCGGTTCGGATTCATCGAGCCTGGATAATATGCTCGAGTTGTTTTTGGCCGGCGGCATGGACTTGTTCCGAGCCATGCGTATGTTAGTGCCGCCAGCATGGCAGAAAAACCGCGCCATGGATGAGGATTTACGCGCCTTCTACGATTTTAACTCCATGCATATGGAGCCCTGGGACGGCCCAGCCGGCATAGTGATGTCGGATGGTCGCTTCGCCGCTTGTAATCTGGATAGAAACGGTCTGCGTCCGGCACGCTATGTGTTGACCCAGGACGGCTTTATTACCCTGGCCTCAGAAGTAGGGATCTGGGATTATGCCGCCGATGAGGTGGTGGAAAAAGGCAGGGTAGGCCCAGGTGAGCTGATGGTCATAGATACTTTGCATGGCAAGGTGTGGCATTCCGATGAAATCGATCAGGATCTAAAAGCCCGGCATCCTTACAAGCAATGGCTTGAGCAAAACGTTAGGCGCCTGACGCCTTTTGAGTTACTGAGCGATAAAGAGGCGGGTAACCGTTCATTCGACGAAGAGACCCTGCTTATCTATCAAAAGATGTTCGCCTATACCAATGAAGAGTTGGATCAGGTGATCCGAGTGATGGGTGAAAATGGCCAGGAAGCGACCGGCTCCATGGGTGATGATACCCCGTTTGCCGTGCTTTCCGAGGGGCATAGATCTCTGTTCGACTATTTCCGCCAGAAATTTGCTCAGGTGACTAACCCGCCTATAGATCCACTGCGGGAAAATCATGTTATGTCTTTGGCGACCTGCATTGGCCGCGAACAAAATGTCTTTAACGAGACCACGGGCCATGCCAAGCGCTTGCAGTTTGACACTCCCATACTTATGTATTCCGACATGGTACAGCTGCGCAGCGCCAATGATGAGCACTACAGCCATAGTTCAATCGATTTAAACTACACCGCCGATGAAACCCTGGAGCAGGCACTAGTGCGCATTTGTGATGAAGCGCAGCGCAAGGCCGAATCCGGTGTGGTGATGTTGCTGCTTAGCGACAGACATATCAGTCAGGACAGCCTGCCTATTCCGGCCGCCATGGCCGTGGGAGCTGTGCACCAGCGCTTGGTCAACAACAGCCTACGCTGTGATACCAATATCATTATCGAAACCGGCAGCGCCCGCGACCCGCATCAATTTGCGGTCTTACTTGGCTTTGGTGCCACCGCTATTTACCCTTATTTGGCCTATGAATCCTTGGTGGCGATGAGCGATGCCAAGGTCATTAACAAGAGCTATCGCGAGGTGACGCTTTCGTATCGTAACGCCATCAACAAGGGCCTGCTTAAAATCATGTCTAAGATGGGTATTAGTACAGTGGCTTCCTATCGCTGTTCCATGTTGTTCGAAGCCGTTGGCCTGTCCGAGCAGGTGGTGGATCTGTGCTTTAACGGCGTTGCCAACCGCATTAGTGGTGCCGGCTTTGAGGATTTCGAGCAGGATCAGTTGAAGTTGCGACAGCTTGCCTTTAGCGCGCGTAAGCTTTTGACTCACGGTGGTTTATTAAAGTTTGTTCATGGCGGTGAATACCATGCCTATAACCCGGATGTGATCCAGTCGCTGCAAAAAGCAGTTCGATCCGGCGATTATCAGGATTATCTGCGTTATGCAGACTTGGTTAATAACCGGCCGATCACCAACATTCGCGATATGTTGGCGCTTAAGGGCGGCACTAAGGCCATTGCCATCGATGAGGTAGAAGCACCCGAGGAGCTGTATAAGCGTTTCGACTCGGCGGCCATGAGTATAGGTGCCCTGTCACCGGAAGCGCATGAGGCTCTGGCGATTGCCATGAACCGCCTCGGCGGTTGCTCCAACTCGGGTGAGGGCGGCGAAGATAAGTTGCGATATGGCACAGAGAAAAACTCCCGCATCAAGCAGGTGGCTTCGGGGCGCTTTGGCGTTACGCCGCATTACTTGCGCAGTGCCGATGTTATTCAGATCAAGGTAGCGCAAGGCGCCAAACCGGGCGAGGGTGGACAATTACCAGGGGAAAAGGTCACCCCCTATATCGCCAAGTTACGTTACTCAGTGCCCGGTGTGACCTTGATTTCACCGCCACCGCACCATGATATTTACTCCATTGAAGACCTGGCCCAGCTGATTTTTGATCTTAAACAGGTGAATCCCGAGGCCATGATCTCGGTTAAGCTGGTGTCTGAGCCCGGTGTTGGCACTATAGCCACTGGGGTGGCCAAGGCCTACGCGGACCTGATCACTATAGCTGGTTACGATGGCGGCACAGGTGCAAGCCCGCTGACCTCAGTCAAATACGCCGGCAGCCCATGGGAGCTCGGTCTGGCGGAAACCCAGCAGGCTTTGGTTGAAAATGGCTTGCGACATCGTATTCGCTTGCAAACCGATGGTGGCTTAAAAACCGGTCTCGACATTATTAAAGCGGCTATCTTGGGCGCCGAAAGCTTTGGTTTTGGTACTGGCCCCATGGTGGCGCTGGGCT
The DNA here is from genome assembly GCF_002964545.1 of Pseudoalteromonas sp. T1lg10. NCBI lineage: Bacteria > Pseudomonadati > Pseudomonadota > Gammaproteobacteria > Alteromonadales > Pseudoalteromonadaceae > Pseudoalteromonas > Pseudoalteromonas sp. T1lg10. The sequence goes on along the minus strand of NZ_PQBV01000037.1, from coordinate 222,056 downwards.
GCAAATACCTCAGAATTTGTCATTTGAATAACTGTGCCACAGGTGTGGCGACTCAGGATGAAACCCTGCGTGCCAAGCACTATCACGGTCTGCCGGAAATGGCGATGAACTACTTTAAGTTTATCGCTCAGGAAGCGCGCGAATTGATGGCCTCATTGGGCGTAACCCGATTGGTTGATTTGATCGGGCGCACCGACTTGCTTGAGGCGCTCGAAGGCAAAACGGCGAAGCAGCAAAAGCTGGATTTATCGCACTTGCTGGCACAACCAAAAAATATAAGCGGTCAGTCCTTATATTGTTCTATGCCTAATACCTCACACTATCGCGGCGCCCTTAATGAAGAGCTGTTGGCGAAGACGAAGCAGGCCATAGATAATCGCAGCGGAGCCAATCTGGTGACGCGTATCTGTAACACCGACCGCTCGGTAGGGGCCATGCTTTCCGGTTATATCGCCGCCCAGCATGGTAACCAGGGCATGGCTGCAGAGCCGGTGCGTATTGAATTGCATGGCACCGCTGGTCAGTCGTTTGGGGTGTTTAATGCCGGTGGTCTGGAAATGACTCTTGTCGGTGATGCCAATGACTATGTGGGCAAGGGCATGGCTGGCGGCCGTTTGGTGGTGCGTCCGCCTTTGGGTTCTTGCTTCCAGTCACACCAGGCGGCAATTGTAGGTAATACCTGTTTATACGGTGCCACTGGCGGCAAATTATATGCCGCGGGCTGCGCTGGTGAACGCTTTGGCGTTCGTAACTCCGGAGTTACCGCGGTGATTGAAGGTCTTGGCGACAACGGTTGTGAATATATGACCGGCGGAGTGGTCTGTGTGCTTGGTAAGGTAGGTATTAACTTTGGTGCTGGCATGACCGGAGGTTTTGCCTATGTGCTTGATGAAGCACATGACTTTACCAAGCGCATGAACCCTGAGCTGGTGGAGATAGTGAGCCTGGAGCAGTTGCCGACTCATCAGGAGCATCTGCGTGGTTTGATTGCCGAGCACCTTGAGCTGACTGGCTCGCAGCGCGCCGAGGCCATCCTCGCCAGCTTCGATCTTTACTTGCCCATGTTTAAGTTGGTGAAGCCGATTTCCAGTGATGTTCATAGCCTGTTGGGACACCGCGCCCGCAGTAGCGCCGAACTACGAGTGCAGGCGCAATAGGAGGAAGTATGAGCCAGAATGTTTATCAGTTTATCGATGTACAGCGTGTCGATCCGCGCAAAAAGCCGATTTCTACGCGCAAGCAGCAGTTTGTTGAGATCTATGAGCCGTTTTCACAAAACCAGGTCGACTCTCAGGCGGATCGTTGTCTTGACTGTGGCAACCCCTATTGTGAATGGCAATGTCCGGTGCACAATTATATCCCGCAGTGGTTAAAGCTTATTCGCACCGGGCGTATTCTCGAAGCGGCGGAGCTTTCTCACCGCACCAACAGTCTGCCCGAGGTGTGTGGGCGCGTGTGCCCGCAGGACAGGCTTTGTGAAGGCGCCTGTACTCTGAATGAGGAATTCGGTGCAGTCACCATAGGCAATATCGAAAAATACATTACCGATACCGCCTTTGCCATGGGTTGGAAACCGGATATGAAGCACGTGGTATGGAGTGATAAAAAGGTCGCCATTATCGGTGCTGGGCCGGCGGGACTCGGCTGTGCCGATGTGCTGGTGCGCAATGGAGTTAAACCCGTGGTGTTTGACCGTCACCCGGAAATTGGCGGTCTGCTGACCTTTGGTATTCCTTCGTTTAAGTTGGAAAAAGAAGTGATGCAACGACGTCGGGAAATCTTTACCGAGATGGGTGTCGAGTTTCGTCTGAACACAGAGGTGGGCAAGGATATCGAGCTGCAACAGATCATCGATCAGTATGATGCGGTCTTCCTCGGCGTCGGTACCTATCAAAGTATGCGTGCCAACCTTGAAAACGAGGATGCCGAAGGCGTGCACGACGCCCTGCCATTTTTAATTGGCAATACCAACCGGGTGATGGGCTATGAAGAGGGCGAGGCTCCCTATCTTGATATGCAGGGTAAGCGGGTAGTGGTACTCGGTGGTGGTGATACCGCCATGGACTGTGTACGTACCTCGGTGCGTCAACAGGCGCAGCAGGTGATCTGTGCCTATCGCCGTGACGAAGAGAATATGCCCGGTTCTAAACGCGAGGTTAAAAATGCCAAGGAAGAAGGCGTCGAGTTTATGTTTAATGTTCAGCCTAAGGGCATAGTGGTGGACGAGCAAGGTCGGGTGAGCGGCGTTCGCATGGTGCATACCCAATTGGGCGAGCCCGATGAAAATGGCCGTTGTCGCGCCGAAGAAGTTCCCGACTCAGAGCATGTTGTGGCCGCCGATGCTGTGCTGATGGCCTTTGGCTTTAAGCCCCATAAGATGGAATGGCTGGAGCCCTTTGGTGTGGAAATAAATCACTGGGGTGGCATTAATGCCCCAGAGCAAGGCGCCTTTACGCACCAAACCACTAACCCGAAAATTTTTGCCGGGGGTGATGTGGTACGGGGCTCGGATCTGGTGGTTACCGCCATCTTTGAAGGCCGTAATGCCGCAGAAGGCATTATGGATTACCTGGAAGTTTAATTTTGGATAAACCTTGGAAGCAGCAAAGCGGGCATTAGCCCGCTTTTTTTATGCGCTGTTTTTACTCATTGATAATGTTAAGCGTGAGCCGCAATCAGCTCCCTGGCATTGGCCAAGGTGGTTTTACTTATATTGTCACCGGCCAGCAGGCGGGCGATTTCATCAACGCGGCCTTGCTTATTAAGCGCCAGCATTTGTGTAAAGGTTTCATCATTGGCCACCTGTTTGCCCACGAAGAACTGGTTCATGGCGCTGGAGGCCACTTGGGGCAGGTGGGTCACACATATAACCTGAGTGGATTGGCCAAGGCGACGCAGCAACTTACCTACCGCTGCTGCGGTTGGCCCGGAGATACCTACATCCACTTCATCGAAAATAAGGGTTGGCGTGGTCACGCGCTGGGCGATGATCACCTGGATTGCCAAACTGATCCGCGAGAGCTCACCGCCGGAGGCAACCTTAGACAGCGCCTGCATGGGTTGGCCCGGGTTGGTGCTTACCAAAAATTCGATGCGGTCTAAACCAAGGCGGCTGGGTGTGCGCGCTGAGTCAAAATCGAGAGCAATGGCAAAGCGGCCATTTTCCATCGACAACTCATGCATACTGGCGCCGATCAGTTCGCTTAATTCTTGCGCCGCCTCTTTACGGCTGGCGGATAATAGCTCGCAGCACTGCTGATATTCATTAAGAGCTTCGGCTATCTCATCATCGAGCTGAGCCAGGCGTTGATCGTCAACACAGATTGCTTCCAGATCCGTTTTAATTTGCAGGTGATGTGCCACCAGAGCCTTAGGTTCAACCATATGCTTGCGCGCCAAGGTGATGGCGGTGCCCAGGCGTTCATCGAGCTGGGCTAAGCGCTCCGGATCCAACTCAGCGCTATCGCAATAACCGCGCAGCTCGCGGCTTGCTTCTTCTACCTGCACGCAGGCGTCGTTAAGCATGGCGGCAATGCCTTCTAAGCTTGGGTCTATGGCGGCCAGCTCGCTAATGGCAATGGCGCTGTGCTGTAGGGCACCGTTAATGGTTTGCTCATCACCTTCGTACAAGGCATAAAGTTGCTGCTGTGAGCCTTCAAGCAAGTGCTGGGCATGGCTAAGACGATTATGCTCCACCTCGATTTGCTCATATTCGCCGTCCTCCAGAGCAAATTCGTCGAGCTCGGCGACCTGATATTCAAGCAGTTGCTTTTGTGCTTGTTGTTGGGCGTGCTTGGCCTCTAACTCGCGCAGCTCCAGCTGTAACTTTTGGTATTGGCTAAAGCTTTTCGCTGTATTTTCAAGTAAGGATTTATGGCCGGCATAGCCATCGAGTAATTGCAGCTGATGGTCGTTTTTCAGCAACAACTGGTGCGCATGTTGACCATGGATGGATAATAAGTGCTGCCCCAATTCCTTTAACTGGGCGGCGGTAACACTGATGCCGTTGATATAGCTTTTGCTGCGGCCATTTTTCGCAACTACGCGTCGCAGCAGGCATTCTTGCTCATCTGCCTCCAGCATATGCTCTTGCAAAAACTGTTGAGCCTTGGGCAGGCGACTAATATCGAAACGGGCGCTAATGTCTGCCTGTTTGGCGCCGGGGCGCACGGCGGCAGCGTCGGCACGCTCACCTAAGCACAGAGAGAGGGCATCGATGGCAATCGATTTACCTGCACCGGTTTCCCCTGTGATTGCGGTCATACCGGCATGCCATTGGGTTTCAAGCTCGCTAACAATAGCAAAATTAGAAATAGTTAATCCCGAAAGCATACTGTTTATCCATCCAGTTATATACTAACTGTTAATCTATACAGTAGTCCGTTTTTTTGCAAATTAAATTTTAAACAATTTGCGCTTGCTCTGGCTCGGTGTATTTGTTGCCAGGCACTCTAGAAGGTGTCTTGTACTCCATACCTGACTTAGGGAGCGCCCTAAGCCATTTATCTTCTTGCCAGCGTCAATTAACTTGCCCCCGGTCGCTGATGTATTCCAAAGTAACTCTAATACAGGCGCGAGCCCCAATTTAGTTTTTGGCGCAGCACGTTATAGTAGGAGTAATCCGTGGGGTGAATTAAGCGCAGCGGCCTTTCTGCTTTTTTGATCACCACTTCATCGCCGGGCAGGGTGGCTAGCACCACATGGCTGTCGCAACTGACCTGCAGGCTGTCGGTATTATCCAAGCTCAGTTTAAGACGAATAACGCTCTCCCCATCGACCACCAAGGGTCGGCTCGATAGGGTATGAGGGAACATGGGCACAAGGGCCATGGCATTAAGACCCGGAGTAAGAATAGGGCCGCCGCCAGACAATGAATAGGCGGTGGAGCCGGTCGGCGTTGACACTATCAGGCCATCGGACTTTTGCGAAAACACAAAATCATCGTTAATAAAGCATTCGAATTCGATCATGTGTGCCACCTTGTCGGCGTGCAGCACAGCTTCATTCATCGCCGAGTTGGCACTTTTGAGCTCGGCATGACGAAATACTTCCACTTCCAGTAAGAAGCGTTTTTCTTCTATGTAATGGCCGCTGAGCACCTGCTCCAAGGCAGGCTCAAAGCCGTCCGGGTTAAGGTCGGTTAAAAACCCCAGGTTGCCGCGGTTTACGCCGATCACGCCAACATTAAAGCGGGCCAGTACGCGCGCGGCGCCAAGCATATTGCCGTCACCGCCCACCACTATGGCCAAGTCCGCTTGCTCACCCAGCTCGACCAAATCGACCAGATTGGCATCTTCGGGATTTGCCAATTGCCCGCCATAATGACGCTCCACCAAGACCCGGTAACCTAAAGCTTGCAAAAAGGCATAGAGGCGTTGTAATGTCAGCGCCGCGCCTTCATGATGTGCTTTACCAATTAAGCCAATAGTTTTAAAAGAAGCGCTCATATCTGTGCCATAAATGAAGTAACTCTTTATAGAGTAACGCAAAAGTGGTGGGGTTGAAACTGAGGCAAAGAGCCTAAATTATAACAATATGAAATTATCTCCACGTGATGAGCAGATATTCTCTGCGGTAATGAGTTTATACTGCGACGGTCAGGGTCTGCCGGTTGCCTCTTCTCGTATTGCCAAGCAAAAGGGGATGGCGGTGTGCAGCGCCACCGTACGCAACGCCATGGCACGCCTCGAAAAACTGGGCTTACTCTATTCGCCCCATACCTCGGCCGGACGTATTCCTACCCAGCAAGGCTTTGATTTTTGGTTCGATTCCTATTTTCATCTAGATCAGCTAGGTCAATATTGGCAGCCGCCACTGGAAAAACTGGTTGAATTTGCCCACCACCTGGCACGGCGCTACAAGGTTTGTTGCTGTGTTGGTCTGCCTCAGGTCACCACTCAGTGGGTGTTCCGAGTAGAAGTGCTGGATTTTGACCGCACCCATTGGCTGGTGCTGCTGTTGGACCGCCAAGGTCAGGGCCACAATATTCTTATTACCAAGCCCCTTGAGGCCAATGATGATATTCGCTATCAGTTTGCGACCTGGTTGAATTCGGTTTTTGCGCAGCAAAACCTGCTTGAAGGACTGCACCGAATGAAGGCCATGAGCCGCACCGCGCCCCATTATTGTCATGGCTCCTTGGCGCAGTGGACGCGCGAGTTAGGAAATAAACTTGGCAGCGACAACAGTATAGTGGTCGGCGAAAATAACCTTTATGCCTACACAAATAGCGAGCAGGAACTCAACATAGGTGCGCGCTTCTTACATGGCATCGAAGATAAGTTGGCGTTTCGCAACGGTGTGTCCGTGTTGTTTGGCGATCAGTTGCCCTTACCGGGTTTTGAACCCTTCTTAGTTTTTAGCCTGGCTTACTTTGCCAACCAGGAATATCAAAGTCGATTTTGCGTGATCTTGCCCAAGTCGGCGCCGATTGAGGCGATCATTCAAGAATTTGCGCAAATCGAGCACCTTGACTCTTGAATCCGCTAAATACATCCCCATAATGAATCGCAGTTACGCAGTTTTTGGAGAATATAAAGATGTCTGAGCAACCACAGGCTAACGAACACGAACAGGAAAACCTTGAGGCTCAAGAAGAGCAAGAACAAGAGCAGGGCTCACAAGAGCAAAGCATTGAAGCTGAGTTAGCGGCTCTTTATGCGGAATTAGAAGCTGCAAAGCAAACCGTTGAAGAGCAAAAAGACAGCGTGATTCGCGCCGCCGCCGAAGTTGAAAACATTCGTCGTCGTGCTGCACAAGATGTTGAAAAAGCACATAAGTTTGCGCTAGAGAAGTTTGCCAACGAACTGCTTCCGGTGATCGATAACCTAGAGCGTGCCATCGAGTTTGCTGACAAAGAAAATGAAGCCTTGCTTCCTATGCTTGAAGGCATCGAAATGACGGCCAAAAGCTTTGTTGAAGCCGTTGCCAAGTTCAATGTCGAAGTGGTTAACCCTCAGGGTGAGGCGTTTAACCCGGAACTTCATCAAGCTATGGCAATGCAACCGAGTGAAGATGTCGCACCTAATACCGTTATAGCGGTTATGCAAAAGGGTTACACCCTGAACGGTCGTTTGTTACGCCCGGCCATGGTTATGGTATCGAAAGCGCCTTAAGTTTTTGATTAATAGAAAAATGCCCACTTTTTAGTGGGCATTTTTTTTGCGTTGCCAAAGCTGAGTCACGGCGATTAGGATAATAGCCACAAACATCATGCTGGAGAAGGGCACCGCATTAACCGGGTGGATCAGCGCTAAAAAGGGTCCCACTAAAGCACCGCTGCCAAAGCGCAGTGTACCTATGACAGCCGTAGCCGTCCCCGAGTTACGTTCAAACTCCATTAGAATAAGGGCATCGGCATTAGAGGCGATAATGCCTAAACTCATCATCAGCGGCGCTATGCTCCACACTATGTAGTACAGCGACTGCTCCATCAGGCTAAAGGCCAACAAGGCGCTGCCGCTGACTAGCGCCAGAGCCAGACCAAAATACAGCATCTTGCGCGAGCCGACCTTAGGCACCACTCGGGTGTTAATAAAGTTACCCAGCATCAAGGCAATAACATTAAACGCAAACAGTACGCCAAAAAGTTGCTCCGAAACTTTAAAATAACCCAGGTAGATAAAGGGTACCGAGGTTAAAAAGCAGAAAAATGCAAAGGAGGCCAACATGGAGCTAAGTATATCGGCGCGAGCTTTGGCCTCACTGAGGACTACAGCATAGCTGGCAAAAAACAGCTTCAGACCACGGTGCTCACTGCGATAAATGGGTATATCTATCAGGTGCATCTGCACCCAGACAAGACATGAGAAGGCATAGCCGCCGAGCACCAGAAATATCACCTGCCACTGTGCCAGGGTTAGAATTGCCGAGCCTATGCTGGGCGCCGCCAGGGGCGCAACCATCATGATCATCGACACATAGCTCATGCCCTTGGCGGTATTTTGCTGATAAATATGGCGGATAATGCCGGGCACCACCACGGTCGCGGCGGCGCCGGTAAAGGCCTGCACACTGCGCAGTAACCAGAATAAATAGATGTCTTCGCAAAAGGCCAAAGCCACCGAACTGAGCCCAAACAAGGCGAGGCCGATACGCGCCAAACGGCGACGACCCATTTGATCGGCAATGGGGCCAAAAAACAGCATGCCCAAGGCATAGCCTGCAAGGTATACGCTCAGGGAAATTTGTACCTGAGGCATGGTGGCGCCAAGATCCTTGGCGATTTGCACCATGGCCGGCAAATACATATCCACGGCCAGCGGCGTAATAGCCACAATACTGGCCAACAAAGGCAATAGCACACGCCGACTGGGCGTTCTTGTGTCGGTTAAGGACATAGATACAATATCTTCTAAGTTGGTGAAGGAGAGACTAGGGGAAAGTGCGCAGGCAGCGTCCAGTGCCTAGTTTGTTCACTATAGCACCAAGGTTTCGGCCAGAATAGGGGAACATTATTAACATTATGTTAATTAGACACTTTATTCGACGCTAGGCGTTGCCTTTGTGGTTTGCTATGCTTGGCGCAAGAGAAAAATGGGAAGCATTAATAATGAAAAAACTAATCTTAGCCCTTAGTGTGGCGGCCGTTATCGGCGGTTGTAAAACCTCACCGACCGGACGCACTCAGGTGACCTTGTATTCCGATGCGCAAATGAGCCAGTTAGGCGGCGCCAGCTTTGAGCAGATGAAAAAAGAACAAAAGGTTAACACCGACTCGCGCACCAATGCCTATGTACAATGTGTGGCCGATGCGGTGATCCAGGTGTTACCGACAAAGTATGCGCAGCAAAAGTGGGAAGTGGTGGTATTCGAGGAAGACTCGGCCAATGCCTTCGCCCTGCCAGGCGGCCATATAGGTGTACACACCGGCTTACTTAAGGTAGCGCAGAACCAGGATCAACTAGCTACCGTGATTGGCCATGAAGTGGGCCATGTGATCGCCGAGCACTCCAATGAGCGTGCTTCACAAAGCCAAATGTTGCAAACCGGTATGCAAATTGGCGCCGTGGCAATGGATATGGGCGAGATAGGTTATCGTAATGAAATCATGGCGGCGCTTGGTTTAGGTGCTCAGTATGGCGTGGTATTGCCATTTAGCCGCACTCATGAAAGCGAAGCGGATGAAGTGGGTCTGGAGCTGATGGCCAAGGCTGGTTTTGAACCACAGCAATCCGTTGCCCTGTGGCAAAATATGGCGCAAAGCGGTGGTGCGACTCCTCCTGAGTTCTTATCGACGCACCCGGCGCCAACTAGCCGTATTAACGAATTGCAAAAGCGCATGCAAGGTGCCAACGCCTTGTATCAGCAGGCTAGAAGTCAGGGTAAGCGTCCTCAGTGTCGTTAATTCTGGGTTTGTAGCATGCCTAAGCTAGCCCTGTGCTTGGCCTTGCTGCTGGCTGCGGCCTTGACCTTAGACAGCCTGATCTCGGCGCCTGTCTTTGCCATTCAGTGGCGCAGCCCCGAGTTTATGGCGGGCATAGCGCCGACCTTTAACCTGGTTAAATTACTGGGTATGGCCGTACTTACGGCCTACCTATGGTGGGGCGTACCACGGCGGCAGTATTCCCCCGGCATCACCATTGCGCTGCAATGTGTGGTGCTCATCTGTGCGGTACATACGGTGGTGTTGCTGATCGGCAGACAAAGCCTGGTGAGCGACGCTGAGCACTATACCTCTGAGGGTCCCTATACGGTGCACACCATAGAATCTCAGGATGCCCGCACCAGCCGGCAGGTGATCTATTGGCGTTGCCAGCGCTCGCTTGGTTTTTACTCCCTTGAGGAACTACGCCAGCTTCCCTATCACCCAGGTGCCTATATAGAAAAGCAAGATGGCAAGTGGTATTACATAGGTGAAAAGCGTTATGAATTGGCGGCAGGGCAGTGTGACTAGCAAGCTAATCAGCAATAAAAAAGGTGAGCAAGTGCTCACCTTTTTCAATTACGAGGTAGTTATTAGGCGCGGCTAATAAACTTGCTCTCGGCGGTGTTGATTTTAATTTTATCGCCGCTTGAGATGTGCTCTGGCACCTGAACCACAAGACCTGTGGTCAAGGTAGCCGGCTTAGTACGCGCACTGGCAGAGGCACCTTTAATTGACGGAGAGGTGTCTTCAATTACCAATTCAACGCTGGTCGGCAAGTCCACAGAGACCGGACGGCCTTCTACTAGCACTACCTGCACACCCTTGGTCGACTCGTCGATAAACAACAATTGCTCGGCAATGCTGTTTTTGTTCAGGTGGTACGGCGTGTAATCTTCATCATCCATAAAGATGTACTCGTCGCCATCAACGTACGAGAACATAGCTGCGCGGCGCTGTAGATCGGCAAAGTTCAGCATGTCTTCGGCTTTGAAGGTTTCATCAACCTTGCCGCCATCAACCACGTCATACATGCGCATACGGTACAGGCTACCACCGGCGCGGCCCTGAGGCACAGAGCGCTCGATATCACGGACGATCATAACGCGACCATTGTATTCAATGGCGGCGTGTTTTTTAATTTCGCTAGCCTTAGGCATAGTCTTACTTCCTAATTTAATTGACCGGGATAAGTTACCCGATTAAAAGGTCCAAGCCAAGTGGATTTGCGGCACAGATTCTGTGGTGTTGGTGCCCAATTTGTTATGCCAGTACTGCCACTCAACACCCAGCATCAGGGTTTGCTCCGGCATTTGCAGGGCGTGACCCAAATCCCATTGCACTATCGGCTGAGCTAAAAGCCAGCTCTTCACCTTGTCGCCAAACTCGTTGTCGCGCTCATCGATATATTCAACATGGCCGGTAAAGTAAAACTTTTGCTCGCCTATGCTAAAAGGTGCGCCCCAGGCCAGGTCCAACATCCAGCTGTCGCTTTCAGTCGGTGCACCGCCTGAGCTGACGCCATCGCTGTCATCGATATAGGCGGTTACCAGGGTTGAGAAGAAATCAAAACCTTCTACTTGCCAGTCTAGCTTCACACCGGGCAGATACTTCATCACATTGGCATCGCCGGCGGCGTTAAAGCCCATCACAAAGCCCACATCTTTTAGCGGACCTAGGTCAATTTGGTTACCGCTGATCTTGCTGTAGCTGAAGTTGGAGTACCACTCGCCGTAGAAATCGCTGTCCTGATAACCATCTTCTAGGTCGTCATTGATGATATCGATAAAGAAGAAGTTATCGCCCAGGCTGTAACCCGAAGCGTGTTGCAAAGAGACGATACTGGTGCCCGCTTCTTTTTTAGTGAAGGGGTTTTTAAAGTCGCCATAGTTTACATGTAACTGAGTTTGGCTCCAGGTTGCGGCTTGTGCATTGCTTACACTGGCACACAAGGACAGCGCCACCGCGCCGTATAACAAGGGTGTGGTAATTTTCATAACTACAAGGTGATTAATAAATAAAAGAAATGTCGGCGGCTATTGTAACAGATGGCGGCATTAGGCCGCCACTGTAAGCAGGAGGGCTGGATGCTGGGTTATACCTTATGGCGGCGTAAGATGATGATCAGTACCGCAGTGATAGCCAAGATAAAGCAATAGAAGGCCGAGGTAGATACCTGCCAAGGGCTAATGCCAAAGGTCGCGCCGAGAAGCAGAGCCTGAGCGCCATAGGGCAGTGTACCTTGCAGCACGCAGGCAAAGATATCGAGCAAGCTGGCAGAGCGCTTTGCGGAAATTTCGCCGTCCTGGGCCAGCTTTTTAGCTATTGGACCGGCAACGATAATAGACACGGTATTATTGGCAATACACAGGTTCGATGTCATTACCAGCACGGCGATACCCAGCTGATCCGCCACCTGGCGATTAAACCTGGCCACGAGCTTGGTTACCGCCTGGATTTTTCGTGCCAGGTAATCAAGGCCGCCGCCGCGACGAATAAACTCAGACAAACCGCCAATAAACATCGACAGCAAGAAGATTTCCTGCATATTGCTAAAGCCCTTGTAGATGTCTTTAACAAAGGCGCCACCTTCATAACCTGAAGTAAAACCCATCAGTGCCGCGAAAATAATGCCGCTAAAGAGCACCACAAAAACGTTTAAGCCCATAACCGCCAGTACAAGAATAAAGACGTAGGGCAGTACCAAAAGCCAGTCAAAATCACCCACCTCTACAGGTTGAGGCTCAGGGGTCAGGTAAACCAATAGCGCTATGGTTAGCACGGCCGCAGGCAGGGCGATTTTCAGGTTCTCGCGAAACTTATCTTTCATTTCACAGCCTTGGGTGCGGGTGGCCGCGATTGTGGTGTCGGAAATAATAGATAAGTTGTCGCCAAACATGGCGCCAGACACTATGGTACCGGCCATCAGTGCTGGGTCTATGCCGGTTTTCAGTGATACCGCCAAGGCAATAGGGCCAATGGCGCCGATTGTGCCCATGGACGTGCCCATGGCGGTGGAAACCACGGCCGAAATCAAGAACAAGCCGGGCAACAGCATGCTTGGCGGAATAAAGGATAAACCGGCATTGACTATGGCATCCACACCACCGGTCGCACCGGCCACCGCCGAGAAGGCACCAGCGAGCAAATAAATAAGACACATGGTGATGATGTTGCTGTGTCCGGCGCCGCGAATAAAGGTTTCTACCGATTCGTTGATGCGCTGCTTAGCGAGTACAAAGGCCAGTACTATGGCAGGCAAAATGGCCACAGGAGCCGGTAATTGATAGAAAGCGTAATCAACGCCTTGCGATTGTAAATACAGACCTGTGCCTAAAAATATAGCGACAAAGACCAGTAGGGGGACGAGTGAAAGTTTTGCCACAGTGGCATTGTAGTTAGGCTGCATGTATACCTCAATTTCGATCACCAACAGCCAAAACCTTCTTTTAGCTGCATTTATTTTGCAAAACAAGCTAAGCCCTGTTGTGCATGCGCCCGCAAGCCAAAGACCAAATCGGCGCTAAGTGGAGAAGTTTAAACGTGTGGATGGCTAAAGTCTATGGTGATCACGTTTTTGTTATTGTTTTTCATTTTTGTAGCACAAAAAAACAACGATATCTAATTTGTGTCACTCACATAGGTAATACCTAAAGCTAAGCCCTCAAGCAAAGCCCTTAAGCCAAGCCCATATTTGTCTGATGCCTTTGCTTAAGGATGCTTTTAGTTTGCACGGTGCTTGTGCCTAGCACCTAACACCTATCTGCGTTAGCATACGGGGTAGTTAAATGAACAAGATTATGGGGAAGAAAATGAGCGTAGGTTTAGGCATTTTAGGCGCCAACGGGCGCATGGGTCAGGCGCTGTTGGAAGCGGGTAACGACGATACACAAGCCTGTATTAGCGGCGCCTTTGTACGTGAGCAGTCGCCATTAAATGGCCTGGCGGTAGAAACCCTGGTCAAAGGACTTAAAGAGAGCGCGCAGACCCTTACCTTTACCCCTCTAACGCCCAGCGACAAGCTGGATGTGCTGATCGATTTTACCCTGCCCGAAGGCATGCTGGTTCACCTAGACTTTGCCGTTGCCAACAAGATCCCTATGGTTATCGGCACCACGGGCCTGAATGATGCGCAAATGCAGCGCTTGCATAAGGCCGCCAAACATATCCCCATCGTCTTTGCCCGTAACTTCAGTGTTGGCGTTAATCTGCTTTTGGATTTGGTGCAAACGGCGGCGACAAAATTCGGTGACGACGCGGACATCGAAATATTTGAAGCCCATCACCGTCATAAAATCGATGCGCCTTCGGGCACCGCCCTGGCCATTGGCGAAGCCATTGCCGAAGCCAAAGGCTGGGACCATGATCAAGTGGCCGTTTATGACCGCTCACAAAGTGAACAGGCTAAATCACAAAAGGAAATTGGCTATTCGGTGCTCAGAGCGGGCGATATAGTTGGCGAACATACGGCTTATTTCGCATTAATGGGGGAAAGGCTTGAATTAACACATAAAGCTAGCTCAAGAATGACCTTCGCCCGTGGCGCTGTGAGGGCTGCAAAGTGGGTGCAAAATAAACACCCTGGCTTTTATTCCATGCGCGAAGTGCTGGAACTGGGTAAGTAAACGTGCTTTTTTGGGTGTTTCGGTGTTTTTTTGTGTCAAAGGTGTCGTTTTCTATATTTATTGATATTTAATTAGATCTTTTTGCTACTCTCGTGTAGAATATCGCCAATTTGCCAAAATTTCATAATGCGCCTAGTTAAGCGCTTTAAACGGGTTGTAAATCAGTCGCATTTTTTACTCCCGTTTTTTACTGTTAGGAGGTTAACTTGACTAAATCCGCTCTGTTAGTCCTAGAAGACGGCACAGTGTTTCGCGGTACTGCGATCGGCGCTGACGGCATGTCAGTCGGTGAAGTAGTATTCAATACGTCTATGACTGGGTATCAGGAAATTCTGACCGACCCGTCTTACGCGGAACAAATCGTAACTTTGACTTACCCGCATATCGGTAACACGGGTACTAACAGCGAAGACGAAGAAGCGAACAAGATCTGGGCCAAGGGCCTGGTTATTCGCGATTTGCCACTGCTAGCGAGTAATTTCCGTAATGAACAATCACTCAGTGATTACCTAAAAGAGCGCAACATTTTAGGTATTGCCGATATCGACACCCGTAAGCTTACTCGTATCCTACGTGATAAGGGCGCGCAAAACGGCTGTATCATCGCCGGTGATGAGGTTGATGAAAGCAAGGCGCTAGAAGCCGCTAAAGCCTTCCCAGGCTTAAAAGGCATGGATTTAGCTAAAGTAGTATGTACCGAGTCAACATATCAATGGTCTGAGACAAGCTGGACTCTGGGTGAAGGTTTTAAAACGCTTGCTCCAGAAGACGAGAAATTCCACGTTGTTGCCTATGACTTCGGTGTTAAGCGCAATATCCTGCGCATGTTGGTAGACCGTGGCTGTAAGCTGACTGTAGTGCCGGCGCAAACCAGCGCTGAAGAAGTACTGGCACTAAACCCAGACGGCATCTTCCTGTCAAATGGCCCTGGCGACCCTGAGCCATGTACTTACGCTATTGAAGCGATCAAAACCTTCCTAGAAAAAGATATTCCTATTTTCGGCATCTGCCTTGGTCACCAGCTATTGGCGTTGGCCTCAGGCGCGAAAACAGTAAAAATGAAGTTCGGCCACCACGGTGGTAACCACCCGGTTAAAGACCTAGACCGTGATGTTGTGATGATCACCGCGCAGAACCACGGCTTTGCTGCGGATGAGGCAAGCTTGCCTGATAACCTACGTGCAACGCATAAATCATTGTTTGACGGTACCTTGCAGGGTATTCACCGCACCGACAAGCCGGCATTTAGCTTCCAGGGTCACCCTGAAGCCAGCCCAGGCCCACACGATGCAGCCCCTTTGTTCGATCACTTTATCGAACTGATGCAAGCGCAATCTAACTAATTTGAGACCGGAGTAATAATGCCAAAACGTAATGATATTCAAAGCATTCTTATCTTAGGCGCGGGCCCGATCGTGATCGGCCAGGCCTGTGAGTTTGACTACTCAGGTGCTCAAGCCTGTAAAGCGCTAAAAGAAGAAGGTTACCGTGTAATCCTGGTTAACTCGAACCCGGCGACCATTATGACCGACCCGGAAATGGCTGATGCGACCTATATTGAGCCGATTCACTGGGAAGTGGTAGAAAAAATCATCGAAAAAGAAAAGCCGGATGCGGTATTGCCTACCATGGGTGGTCAAACTGCATTGAACTGTGCCCTTGACCTAGACAAGCACGGTGTACTGGCTAAGCACGGTGTTGAGCTAATCGGTGCAACCGCTGATGCCATCGACAAAGCGGAAAACCGTGAGCGTTTCGACGTAGCGATGAAAAACATCGGCCTTGAGTGTCCGCGTGCAGAAATCGCCCACTCAATGGAAGAAGCGCTGGATACACTAACGCGTATCGGTTTCCCTTGTATTATTCGTCCTTCTTTCACCATGGGTGGTACCGGTGGTGGTGTTGCTTACAACATGGAAGAGTTCGAAGAGATCTGTACCCGTGGTCTTGACCTGTCACCAACGAGCGAGCTTTTAATCGATGAAAGCCTGCTCGGTTGGAAAGAGTACGAGATGGAAGTTGTTCGCGACAAAAACGACAACTGTATCATCGTCTGTTCAATCGAAAACTTCGACCCTATGGGTGTACACACAGGTGACTCAATCACGGTAGCGCCAGCGCAAACCTTGACCGACAAAGAATACCAAATCATGCGTAATGCCTCTATGGCGGTACTGCGTGAAATCGGTGTTGAAACCGGTGGTTCAAACGTACAGTTTGGTGTGTGTCCTAACACCGGCCGTATGGTTATCATCGAGATGAACCCGCGTGTGTCTCGTTCATCAGCACTTGCTTCAAAAGCAACGGGTTTCCCAATCGCGAAAATCGCAGCCAAGCTGGCTGTGGGTTACACTCTGGATGAGCTACAAAACGACATCACAGGCGGTGCAACCCCTGCGTCATTCGAGCCGTCAATCGACTATGTTGTAACTAAGATCCCTCGCTTCAACTTTGAAAAGTTTGCCGGTGCTAACGACCGTCTAACGACGCAGATGAAGTCGGTAGGTGAGGTAATGGCGATTGGCCGTAACCAACAAGAATCATTGCATAAAGCACTTCGTGGTCTTGAAGTAGGCGCGACTGGCTTCAACCCAATCTTGCCTGTGGGCGAGAAGGGCGCAATTGAAAAGATCACTCGCGAGCTTCGTGAGCCAGGCGCTGAGCGTATCTGGTACATCGCCGATGCCATGCGTCACGGCATGAGCGTTGAAGATGTATTCAACCTAACCAAGGTTGACCGTTGGTACCTGGTACAAATCGAAGACATCATCAAAGACGAGCAGCAAATCGAAGAAGTAGGCTTTGCCGGTCTTACTGCTGACTTCCTACGTCGCCTGAAGCGTAAAGGTTTTGCCGATGCGCGTATCGCCGAGCTTGCCGGTGTATCTGAAGCGGAAATCCGTAAGAAGCGTCACCAGCTTGAAATCTTGCCTGTGTACAAGCGCGTAGATACCTGTGCGGCTGAATTCAGCTCAGACACGGCCTACATGTACTCAAGCTACGATGAAGAGTGTGAAGCTGCACCGTCTGACAAAGACAAAATCATGGTAATCGGTGGCGGCCCTAACCGTATCGGCCAGGGTATCGAATTCGATTACTGTTGTGTACACGCGGCCCTTGCCATGCGTGAAGACGGCTACGAAACCATCATGGTTAACTGTAACCCTGAAACCGTTTCTACCGACTACGACACATCAGACCGTTTATTCTTCGAACCAATCACGCTAGAAGACGTGCTTGAAATCGTCCGCGTTGAGAAGCCAAAAGGCGTTATCGTGCAGTACGGTGGTCAAACACCACTTAAACTTGCCCGTGAACTAGAAGCGAACGGCGTGCCAATCATTGGTACTTCACCGGATGCAATCGACCGTGCCGAAGACCGTGAGCGCTTCCAGCAAATGGTTGAGCGTTTGAACCTGCTTCAGCCTGACAACGCAACGGTAACGTCACTTGAAGAAGCGGTAGCCAAGTCTAAAGAAATCGGCTTCCCACTGGTAGTACGTCCTTCGTACGTACTAGGTGGTCGTGCGATGGAAATCGTCTACGATGAAGACGACCTACGTCGCTACATGACAGAAGCGGTATCTGCTTCTAACGAAGCACCGGTATTGCTAGACCGCTTCCTGGACGACGCCATCGAAGTGGACGTTGATGCCATCTGTGACGGCACCGAAGTGATCATCGGCGGTATCATGGAGCACATCGAGCAAGCGGGTGTTCACTCAGGTGACTCGGCCTGTTCATTGCCAGCGCACAGCCTAAGCCAGGAAATCCAAGACGTAATGCGTGAGCAAGTACGTGCTATGGCCCTTGAGCTAGGCGTTGTGGGTCTGATGAATACACAGTTCGCGGTTAAAGACGGTCAGGTTTACCTAATCGAAGTGAACCCGCGTGCTGCACGTACCGTGCCTTTCGTATCAAAAGCAACCGGTGTTGCCCTTGCTAAGGTAGCGGCCCGTTGTATGGCCGGTCAGTCTCTTGCCAGCCAAGGCATCACCAAAGAAATCATTCCTCCTTATTACAGCGTGAAAGAAGTGGTACTTCCTTTCGCTAAGTTCCAAGGTGTTGACCCAATTCGTGGCCCAGAAATGCGCTCTACCGGTGAGGTAATGGGTGTAGGTGATACTTTCGCCGAAGCCTTCGCTAAAGCCCAGCTAGGTGCAGGTAATGCTTTACCACGTGGTGGTCGCGCGTTACTATCGGTTCGCAATGGTGATAAAGCTCGCATCGTTGAGCTTGCTAAGACCATGATCGAATTAGGTTTTGAACTAGACGCAACCTCAGGCACCGCTCAGGCGCTTGAAAATGCAGGCATCGAAGTTCGCCGTGTAAACAAGGTATTCGAGGGTCGCCCTCATATCCTTGACCGCATTAAAAACGGTGAATACAGCTATATCGTTAATACCACAGAAGGTCGTCAAGCGATTGAAGACTCTAAGGTATTACGTCGTGGCGCCTTGATGCACAAGACCAACTACACCACAACATTGAACGCCGCGTTTGCTAACTGTACAGCAAACTCTGCGGATGACCGTGGTAGTGTCTCGTCAGTTCAAGAGTTACACCAACGAATCAACTAAGCAATAGGCCGCAGCGCTTGCGCTGCGGCTTGCTGTAAGTGGGAATATTATGCAAAAGATTCCAATGACCACACGCGGTGCCGAGTTATTGCGTGCAGAGTTAAACGAATTAAAAACTGTTACTCGGCCAAAAATCATCGCTGATATCGCCGAGGCGCGTGAACACGGCGACTTGAAAGAGAATGCCGAGTATCATGCCGCTCGCGAGCAGCAAGGTTTTTGCGAAGGACGTATTCAAGAAATTGAAGCTAAATTGTCTAATGTGCAAATCATTGACGTAACGAAAATGCCTAACAATGGTAAGGTAATTTTTGGTTCGACAGTGAGCATTGTAAACCTAGACACGGATGCTGAGGTGACTTACCGCATTGTTGGTGATGATGAAGCGGACATTAAGAACAACTTAATCTCTGTAAACTCACCCATCGCTCGCGGCCTTATCGGTAAAGAGCTGGACGACTGTGTGAACATCGAAACACCAAATGGTACGGTAGAATTTGAGATCACTGAGATTGAATATATCTAACCTTGGTTGAGGTGTTTAAAAACCCGCTGAAAGCGGGTTTTTTTATGGGTGTAGGTCAGGCTTTGCCGTGTTGGGCGAGCGCGTTAAGAAAATAGCGCGGTGAACTATTTTTAGCAAGCGAACGCCTTGAGCCAGCGAAAGGCCGGGGACGGCAAGTCAGAGGAAATGCATAACCACCGTGCAAGTAATTCATCCGTGAAGCTGGGCTCCTTTTGTGACGAAGTTACGGCGTCCCTGTCTCCACCTCCGAGCGCTGCGAAGCGGTGCTTCGGTCACTCGTCGCCCCTCTTTGGAAACTCCGCGAACCCGTGATTCGCTTATGCTTGCGAACTCAGCGTTTTGTTAAGCGCTCCGTTTAGTCATTGAGGCGATTTAAGTATTAATCACCTTAGAACAATTCATCCATGAAGCCGTGATCCTGTCGGCATCCATGCCTCCACCTCCGGGTGCTGCGAAGCAAGGCTTCGGTCACCCGTCGCCCTCGCTATCAACAGCACAATCCACAACAAAATCTGATTTCTCCTGCGCGAATCTAAACGGGGAGATCCATACCTGTTATTTCGTATTAGTGCCGTAAGCCTTTTTCAAAGAGAGATAAGTAACAATGTGTCAATTGTGGTTGTTCTGGCACGCTATGTAACACACAAACCGGCTCGGTTATGTGGTGATAAGAGATAGGTTTCTGATATTCACTGGGAAAATAAATTACATAGCGAGCCAAGCAAGGCTCGAATAAGTAACGGCTCGTTTTACTTAATTACTTCTTCATTGCTCGCGAGAAAAACACCTGCTAACTTATTACTATCATTAAATAAAAAGTCTATTGGTGAGAAAATATGGGGTTGTGGATAACTTCCTTAACTGGGAATTCGCACTAATACGCTGTTAACTGTATAGGCAATCATGGATGTTTGACTCAATTCGTAAGAAGATTGAAAAGCAAAACAAAGACAATAACCCCAAGAATATGTCTTTTGATTTCAAGCTCATGTTTGTATATCACATTGCAATGATGATTTTGTTTGGTACTCGCATAATTGATAACGCCGCCGCTCAAGCTTTATTTGCATTGGCGTTGTTTGTGGTTTTGATATTAATTTCAGCTGTGCATAAATTTCGAGCCCAATGGCAATGGCCAGGTATTGGCTTGCTTGGCCTTCCGTCAGCTATACTAGGCGTTGCCTTTGTATACGCATTTCTTGCTTTTGCGGCGTACACAATTAATCCTGATTTCTCTTTTCCAGATCTCCAAAATATTAACTATATTGATTTTATTGAAGAGTCGTGGTCTGTAATTATTGCCACCGCATCGGTTCCTGCAATTACACCATGGTATCTTGCTGGTATTGGCATTGGGATTTTTAATTTACTATCAAGCTTAAAAATAGCTACTACTAAGAAATCAGAGTTTGTAGCTCAGTGCAAAAACAGTTAACAAGCGGCTGCACCGGGCAAATTTCCGCTGTCACCTTTTGTGCAAAAATCCCACAAAAGCCGCCAGCAAAATTTGCTCGGTGAGCCCGGCGTTAGTAGTAAAAGGATGTCATGACTAAACCTATTAAAATTTGGCTAGCTATAGTTCTACTGCCAATACCTCTTTATCTCTCCATGTTCGTACTCGGGTTAATTGGCTTAGCTGGTTATTGGGGCTATTACATTCCTTTTTGGTCTTTGGGTGAACCATTTTTTAAGTATTCATCAGATACTGGTTGGTATTATCCAACGCTTTATGGCCATATCCTTGCTGCTGTAGCATATTCCATTGTATTTTGGTGTGGTTACTATCTGTTAAAAAAGGTTTGGCGCAAGTAAATTTACTACTAACAAGTTACTCAAAAGGACGCAAAACGCTTGGCTTGTGCTCCTTCGTCGCCAATTATAGCCAAGCATTTATGCGCCCATTAGTAAGGCGTTGTTCTGGCACTAGAACCAATTGAAAATTTAATAAATCATAGGGAATAAAAAAGCCTTACTTAAGTAAGGCTTTTATGGTTGGGATAAATACCAAGTACTTAACTTGGTTGTTTTAGTTCTGCCGTTGGCTCTACCTTAGGGGCTCTGCCAAAGAGTTTACTCAGGCCGCGTTTACAGTCTTCCAGGGCTACATATTGGCAAGGGATCAGCACTAGGGTGATCACTGTGGCGAACAGCACACCGAAGGCCAGCGATACCGCCATGGGGATGACGATTTGTGCCTGCAAGCTGGTTTCCATAATGATGGGTACCAAACCAATAAAGGTGGTGATCGAGGTCAGTAGAATGGCCCTAAAGCGCTTACAACCGGCTTCTACCACCGCCTGTTTAATAGCAATGCCCCGGGCGCGTGCCTTGTTCACATAGTCAACCATCACCAGTGAGTCGTTCACCACCACCCCGGCCACGGCGATAATGCCGAAGAAGGACAGGCTGCTCATGGTCATACCCAAGATCACGTGACCGTAGACCGCACCGACCACACCAAAGGGGATCACCGACATGATCAGCAGCGGCTGCGAGTAAGAGCGCAGTGGAATGGCCAACAGCGCGAAGATGATAAGAAGCGAAAGCACTAAGTCACGGCGCTGCTCGGCGACGCTATCCATCTCTTCTTGCACTCGACCGGCGACATTACTCTGTACACCAGGGTAGTTTTTCAATAATGCTGGAAGGTATTCATCGCGCACTTGTTTAGCGATTTCAAACGGCTGTGCCTGATTGGTGTCTACGGCTGCCCACACATTAACCGTGCGCTTAGCGTTTTCCCGACGAATACGGTTTACCCCGTCAACCAGGTTTACGCTGGCTATTTCAGCTAAAGGTACTTCCGCTCCGGCTGGAGTAATAATGCGCACATCATTGATTTCGCTGATAGAGTTACGCTCTTCAATGGGGTAGCGGATCATTACTTTGAGCTCTTCGCCATCGCGCAGGATACGCTGTGCCTCTAGGCCATAGAAGCTGAAGTTCACCTGCGAGGCAACATCGGCCAAGGTCAAGCCCAGGCTATAGGCAATGGGTTTAAGTTCAAGTTGTACTTCATCGGTTGCGCTTTGCATTGAATCATTGATATCGCCTACGCCCTTGATGGTCGACAGCTTCTCTTTCAATTTACCGGCAACTTCTTTCAACTCAGCGGCATCATTGCCCTCGAGACGGAAGCTGATATCACCATCATCACGGCCAGCACCGCCATTTATAACGCTGTCGTTAATGGTCATTGATTTCATTCCCGGCAGTGGCGGCATATTATCACGCCACAGTGCACTGAGTGCGAAGGTGTCGATAGGGCGCAGGTGCGGCTCTACCAAGACCATCATTAAGCGGGCGTTGGTGCGCCCTTGCATATTAAGGGAGATATCCTTAACCATGGGCATGCCATATTGCTGCTCTATAACCCGCTCGACATCCATCACCACACGTTCAATCTTTTTGGCCGTATCCAGGGTTGCTGTTTCCGATGACGCCAAATTCATCTCAATGTTAATACTTGGGAAATCATGAGGAATTTTCGGGTTGGCGATAAATTTAATCAGGCCACCGGCAAACAAGCCAGCACTGACTATAAGGATGCCAAAGAAGCCAACAATCACGGTATAGCGATAATGAATACAGCGCTGTACTGCAGGGCGGTATATGCGCTCGATAACATATTGCAAGCCACTGTCTACCTTATTACGTAAGCGGTGTAATGGGTTGCGCGGGTTAACAGGGCGGCTCTTCATGGCCGCCAGGTGTGCAGGAAGAATGAGCTTAGACTCGACCAGTGAGAATAATAGGCAGAGAATAATCACCCCGCCGATGGCTTTAGAAAACGCCGCTCCCGGGCCGCTGGCCAAGGTTTGTGGTAAGAAGGCGGCGATAGTGGTCAGTACCCCGAAGGTCGCGGGGATGGCCACGCGTTTTACGCCACGCACCACGTTATCCAGACTATGACCATGCTTTTCGATTTCGGCGTGAGCCGACTCACCCACCACTATGGCATCATCCACCACTATCCCCAGCACCAGAATAAAGGCAAACAGGGAAGCCAGGTTAATGGTGACATCTAAAAAGCCCACCGGCATCATTAAAAAGGCGCCCAGAAAGGATACGGGCAGACCCATCATCACCCAAAAGGCAAGGCGGATACGCAGGAACAAGGCCAACATCAGCATCACCAAGATACCACCCCAGATCATATTCTCGATCATCATGTCGAGGCGACCTTCAAGGTAATATGTGATGTCAATCATAGGGGCCAGGGTGACGCCCTCGGGAAGCTCCGACTTTTTACGCTCTAAATAGGCGTCCATCACATCGGCAACACGGGTGACATCTTGATCTTTTGACGCACGGACTTCAAAAATCAGCGAGTTTTTACCGTTATATTTTGAATATTGCAGGCCTTCTTCAAAGCCGTCTTGTATGGTTGCTACATCACCTAGAAATACCTGGGCGCCATCTTCTAAGGTTAAAAGAGGAAGACGTTCAAATTCACCGCCGCGATAGGCCTGGTTTTCCACGCGCATGGAAATATAGCCATTATCGGAGCGAATTTGTCCCGCCGACATATTAGCCGAGAAGTTGCGCACCGCAGTGGCGATATCGCGGAACGTCAGGCCATATTCACGCAGCTTGTCCGGGCTGACTTCTATGCTTATCTCATAATCCAAACCCGAATTAAAATTGACGAGATTGACCTGAGGCAAAGCGCGCATTTCATCATGCAGCTTATTGCCCAGCTCCTTTAGATCGTAATTGCTCATATCGCCATACAAGGCGAGGATCATCACCTCTTGAGTGTACTTTTCGCGGCGAATATTGGGTCGTTCCATCTCTGCGGGAAAGCTGGAGATGGAGTCGATTTGCATCTTGACTTCGTCGAGCACTTCTTGAGAGTCATAGCTTTCATCGACTTCGATCCAACTTTGAGAAAAGCTGCGGTTTGAATAGGTGATAAGGCGTTTAATGCCCTCTAAGCCTTGCAGGGACTCCTCGATTTTTATGGTGATCCCTTCTTCCACTTCTTGCGGAGCGGCACCGGGATACACGGCCTGCACACTGAGCCAGTTGCTCTCAAATTGCGGGAATGCCTGTTTACGAATAGAAAGCGCGCTGAGAATACCACCGACTATGATGATTATCATCAGCAGGTTGGCGGCAACCGGGGTTGCGGGCAAACCAGGCGATCAAGCCTTTTTCTGTGCTTTGCACCATAGCTTAGTCCTCCTTCAGTGCCAGCTGCGTGTGCGCCGTTTTAGGCTCTTGTTCGTCTAAGCGCAGTTGCATGCCTTGCGTGGGGTATTCCAGCGCTGAGGTGATAACTTGCTGGCCACTGTTTAGACCGGCGGTGACATAGGCCATGCCGTTTTGCTCGCGGATCACCTCAAGGTCGCTAAACATCAGCTTAATTTCATTATCAATGAGGGCAATGCGGTTGTCCTTGATCAGGTGGCTGGGAACAATGGCGGTATCGCGTACATGCTTACCCACTATGCTGGCATTGGTGTAGGCACCAAAGCGCAGAGGTTGTGCCTGCTCATAGGGTGCGTCTACATAAGCCACAAGGTAGGTCATGCGCGAGCGCTTATCGACCACGCCTTCATTACGCACTATGGTGCCTTGCCAGGTACGCATTTTACCGGCCACTTCGCTGGTTAGGGTGACTTTAGCACCGATACCGCCATCAACCAGGTATTGCAGATCATGGTTGGCTACCGGTAAACGCACTTTAGCAATGCTGGTGGCATCGATTTGACCCAAAACATTACCCGGGTTCACCACGCTGCCAAGGCTGATTTTTTTTGCCGTAACCAGGGCATCGTAGGGGGCGCGAATCGAGGTGCGCTCTAAATTGCGCTTGGCGCGTTTAACCTGGGCCTGAGCAGCGCGGAATTTTGCCAGCTTTTCTGCGAGCTGAGGTTTGCGCAAATAGAGCTCCGAGGGGATCACCGCATTGGCATTGTCCTTAATGCGTTGCCATTCGGTTTTGGCCACATGCGCTTGTGCTTGTTCTATTTCTAGCGCCGATTGTGCCTGCGCCAAGCCGGCCTGGGCTTCAATTAGGGCCGCTTCATAGTCATTGGGGTCGATGCGAATAAGTTCGTCCCCTTGTTTTACAAAGCCACCTTTTACAAACTGTTCGGCTATGGATACCACCTGACCGGACACCTGAGCGACCAGTTCGGTTTGTTCTTGCGCCATGACCTCGCCGTAGGAATGCACTTGCATGGTTACATCGGTCAGGTTGACCGGGGTGACCTCTACCAGTGGGGCGATGTTTTCCTGTTGTTTTTGCTCCGGTGGCTTTTTCATTGCCATAAAGGCGGCGAACAGTGCCACTGACACCCCCAACACACCAATAGGTAATAGTATTTGTTTTTTGCTGGCCACAATGCAGCTCCCTGTATAGTTCGATGACAGGCTATATGGTAGCGGTAATCATGTTACAGGTATGTGTAATATGTAACAAAGCATGTAATCTGTTAAAATGGCGGCCGCGTTTGTTTTAGGGGTCGAATATGAATTGTCGTTTAGGGTGTGGTGCGTGCTGTATAGCGCCTAGTATTTCCAGCCCCATACCTGGTATGCCCGAGGGTAAAAAAGCGGGGCAACGATGTGTCCAGTTAGACAAAAATAATTTGTGTAAATTGTTTGGTGATCCGTCCAGACCGGCTGTGTGTTTACAATTTAAGGCGTGCGAAGATGTGTGTGGCAGTAATAATGCCGAAGCGATGTGGAGAATTACCCAATTAGAGGCGCTGACCTAAAGGCGGTAAGCACCTCGAAAGGATGCAAATATTATTGATTTGATCCTGGCGGGTAGTTACTGAAAATTTCAGCGACCGATTCGCGGATCACCGCGGTGCGCTCGCTTGGCGTCTGGTTTTTCTTCAAACGACCTTCTTTGGCGGCGCGCCATACCAGCTGGTTCGAAGCGCGGTCGACCACGTCAATCACTAGGGTGCCTACTTCATATTCGCGGGTAGTGGTTTGCACATTGTAGCCCAGACCCCAGTAATCCCAACGGGCGCTGTAGCCTGTGGTAAAGGTATCAACATCGACTTTCTTTTCCACCGAGGCATGGTAGTTGATCAGCACATCCGCTTGATCTGCCGTCACCATGCTCATGCCCTTGGCGCTCAGCTCATCATTAACGGCCTGACGCACACGGCGCTCCATTAATTCGCTGATCTGATAATTACTGCTGGCATTGGTCAGGCTGGCATCAGGAAACCAGGCAAAGGTTTTGTACTGAGTAAAGTTTACCGACTTGTCGTAATCAAAATCCGGCCCAGAGGCACAGGCGCTGAGTAACATAAGTACACCCGCCGCAAGTAAATTCTTCATTGACCGCTCCTTTATATCTGGCTGTAAGAATCTAGGTTTGTCAGTAACATATCATAATCTTAAATGAAATATACAGCTCATGCACCGCTTTAGGGGCCATACCTGGATTATGTCATTACTGTGAATTTTAAATAATTTAAAGCTTATTAATATTTTCTATGGTAGTCTAGGAACTGCTTTGAGTTAATGCGTTCAATGTGACGGTTTTGTGCGGCCTACGCTGTAAGTGTGACTAACCTGGTTAGTCCTGTACCTGACCCTAGCGGTAGCGACACTGGCTCAGGGAGGATAGTGCCTAATTATAGGCGAGTTATAGAAATTGACTTACAGGAACACTTTAGTATGTCAGAACATGTAAACGGTAAAGTAAAGTTTTTTAATGAAGCAAAAGGCTTTGGTTTTATCGAGCAAGAAAATGGCCCAGATGTATTCGTTCACTTCAGCGCGATCAATGGTTCAGGCTTCCGTACTCTAAGCGAAGGCCAACAGGTTTCTTTCAGCATTAAACAAGGCCAGAAAGGACCAGAAGCGGAAAATGTAACTCCGGTTTAATTCCTTATTGACTCTCTTAGAGTGAATAATTAGTGGAGCCGTTTCGGCTTCACTCTTCCCCCCAGGCGCCACGCCAAGATTATCTCCCAGCATTTAAGTCACTAATTAATATAATTACTTTGATATATCACTGATCTTCAATTATTATTTTATTTCCACATTTAAAGTATATAAGAGATCACAGTGAGAGAAATCAGAGCATTTGCCAAATCGGCATCTATTAATGAGTTGGAAAAAGCAATTAATATTCTGAACACTGCGCTCGATAATCAGCAACAGCAAGAAAAAGCGAAACAGGAAGTTCTTCAACTGATGAAGGAAAAAGGGCTCAGTGTGGAAGATATTGTTGATGTGACCCAGGACAAGCGTACTAAGGTTGAACCTAAGTATCGCCGCGAGTTCGAAGGAAAAATGGTTGAATGGTCAGGCCGTGGGAAACGCCCGAAAGCGTTTCAAGATGTAGACCTAGCTAAATACCTCGCGAAATAACAGCAAAGATAAATAAACCCAAAGGTCCAGCAATGGACCTTTACTTTTTTGGGTGTCAGTAGTGTATACACTCAGAGACTATCAACAACAAGCAGTCGACAATACCCTGGCGCATTTTCGTAAGTCACAGCGCTCGGCCGTTATTGTTTTGCCTACCGGTGCCGGTAAAAGCCTGGTTATTGCCGAGCTGGCGCGATTGGCCCGTTATCCCATCCTGGTATTAACTCATGTAAAAGAGCTGGTTGAGCAAAACGCTAATAAATTTCGTGACATGGGTTTAACACCGGGGATTTTCTCTGCGGGTTTAAAGGATAAAAATTTAAACGAGCAGGTCACCTTCGCCAGTATTCAATCCCTCGCCCGTAGTATAGATAAGCTGCAGCAGCACTATTCTTTAGTGATTATTGATGAGTGTCATCGCGTTAGTACAGAGCAAACCAGCCAGTATGCGCAGGTTATAACCCAGCTTAAGAAAATTAACCCAGGCCTTAAGGTGCTAGGTTTAACTGCCACACCCTATCGGCTTATCAGTGGCTGGGTATATCACCGTCATTACCATGGTTTTGTTCGCGGTCCGAGCGATGCGCCATTTGATGATTGTATTTACGAATTACCGCTGCGTTATTTAATTAACAAGGGTTATTTAACGCCGCCGCGCATAGTCGATGCGGCGGTGCAGCATTATGACTTTTCTGCCTTGCTCAATGGCGGCTCGGCGCCCAGTGAAGGGGATCTAAATGCGCTGTTGCAACAAAGCACCCGGGCTACCAAAGCCATTATTACGGATGTGATGGCGCAAAGCGATACCCGACGTGGCGTGATGATTTTTGCCGCGACCGTTGCCCATGCCGAGGAAATACATCGTTATTTACCACCCGGGCAGGCCCATATTATTGTTGGCGCCACACCTGCCGCCGAGCGCGACGACATAATTGCTCGCTTTAAGCGACAGGAATTTAAGTACCTGGTAAATGTTTCTGTTTTAACTACAGGTTTTGATGCTCCTCATGTTGATTTTATTGCTTTGTTAAGACCGACGGAATCGGTCAGCCTGTATCAGCAGATCATTGGCCGCGGACTACGCTTATGCGCCGATAAGCATGAATGCCTGGTAATAGATTATGCTGGCAACGGTTTTGATATCCATCACCCCGAGGTAGGGATGCAGCGCCCGGACCCAAACAGTGAGCCGGTGCAGGTGTTGTGCCCCGGTTGTGGTTTTGCCAATGTGTTTTGGGGTAAAAAGGATGCCGCGGGTCAGGTTATCGAGCATTATGGCCGCCGTTGCCAAGGCTTATTGGATGACGGCGAAGAGCAGCAGCAATGTGATTATCGCTTTAAGTTTAAGGAATGTCCCCAGTGTTTTAGCGAAAATGATATTGCCGCGCGCCGTTGTCATAGCTGCGCGCATCAGCTGGTGGACCCGGATGACAAGTTACGCCAGGCGCTCAACCTAAAAGATGCCTTGGTATTGCGTTGCAGCGGCTTAAGCTGCGAGCAAACGGCGCAGGGCAAGCTCAAGATCACCTATTATGACGAAGACGGCGCCGAGGTGGCGCAAGTGTATGATCTGACTAATGCCAAGGTACTGGCCTTATTTAACCGCGAGTTCGGCAAGCGTCATAACGCCCCAGGCATAGACAAGTGGCGAAGCAGCGAGCAGGTAGTGGAGTTACAACAGCATTTGAGCTGGCCGGATTTTGTGATTGCCCGTAAGTCGAAAAAATATGGTTGGCAGGTGAGTGAAAAGATATTCGATTATCAGGGAAGTTACCGCAAAGCCTATAGTCGTTGATAGGCTCTGCGTTTCACTGTTACTCGGCGCTGTTTTCGTCCAGCAGACCCCAGCCGTCACCGTAGCCGTTGTGTTTATCCGCCAGGCTTTCCAAGTAGGCTTCCATATTATTGATAAGCTCATATTCGGGTACCATGGTAAGACTGGCCTTCACTTCAAAAACACCTGTATCCGGGCAGGTGCTAAGGCTGGCTTGCGGCGCTACTTCGGCATGGGCCAGGGCATCGATAAAGCCTTGCGCATGTGCTTGCTGCTCAAACAACAGAAAGAAATCGACGTTGTGCAGTTGCGTCAAATCGACGCCTTGCTCATGCATTTGTTGCAAAATTTGGCCTGTTTCATCGTCGGGAAAGTGCATCGTTTATCTCATATAAGCGTGAATCTAGGGATTGTCTTATTTTTTGCTGGAAATAAAAAGCCACTTAGGTGAAATTTTTCGTCGTCATTAGTGAATGGCTCCAGGCAGCGGTGATAAACTTAAGCTATTAATAGAGTTTGTTTATCTTTTTGGCGTTTGGGGTTATTGCCCAGATTAAACAGACCCGGGAATTACACGCGATTAAAAAGGCTGACACAGGCGGTGGTAAAGTGATTGCAATGGAGACACAGTAAGTTGAGGTTAAACCTACTAACAAGCCTGCTATTGGTGCTGGCCTTGTGCTCATTCGACGTCCTTGGCGCATGGAGCGCTGAGCCCGGGAAATTCCCCCAAGGGCGGGTAATATCAGGGTACAGCATTGACGGTATTGAAGGTGAGCTGGAGCAAAATGTTGCCCTGTATTTGCAGCAGCTCAGTGGCGAGCAGCCAACACGTCAACTGCAGCGTTATGCCACCGAGCAGGTTTTACTGAGTATGCGAGCCCTGGGTTATTATCATGCCGAGGTGGAGCTGCACTTAGAAGACGATACCGCTAACCCTAAGGTGATCGCGAAAATCAAACCCGGGCAAGCGACACGCATCGAAAACCTGGATTATCAATTGCTGGGGCCTGGACTGCAGGATAAAGAGCTGACTCAGGTGCTTGCGCAGTTGCCACTTAAAGTCGGCGAGATCATTAATCATGGCCACTATGATGCGGCCAAAAGCGCTATCGACAAGCAACTGCTGGAGCTTGGCTATTTTGACGCTAAAT
Organism: Pseudoalteromonas sp. T1lg10; assembly: GCF_002964545.1. NCBI lineage: Bacteria > Pseudomonadati > Pseudomonadota > Gammaproteobacteria > Alteromonadales > Pseudoalteromonadaceae > Pseudoalteromonas > Pseudoalteromonas sp. T1lg10. The sequence goes on along the minus strand of NZ_PQBV01000037.1, from coordinate 191,684 downwards.
GGCAGCAGGCGCGTTTGGCCATAGATCGCAGCCATTATCGGGCGGATATCAGCCTGGTGGTGAGCACGGGAATACGCTATCACTTTGGCCCCTTAAATATTGCCACCGACACGCCGGCTAGCGGTTATATTCATTCTTTGGCGGAGTTCAAAGCCGGACAGGCCTACAATGCCAATAAGGTCAGCGAATTTAACCTGGCCCTGTCGCAAACCCCTTATTTCAGTAGCGTGCGCGTCTACGCTGATATCGCCAAACGCAGCAGCCATGAAGTGCCAATTCGTGTTGAGGTGCTGCATAAACCACAAGACAGCTTCGAGGTCGGCGGTGGCTATTCGACCGACCTGGGTCCTAAGGTGCGTTTTAAATGGTCGCGCCCCTGGATAGGCGAAGATGGCCACTATTTAGAAAGTAACCTTAATGTGTCCGAGCGTCAGCAGGATATCAGTCTCTCTTATACTATCCCAGTAGACGACCCCATAGATGATATTTGGCGCTTTAGTCTTGGTTATAAGCTGGAAGACAATATCGACACGGATATCTTCTCAAAAACCTTAACCGGTCTGGTACAGCGACAATGGAAGATAGAGGATGATTGGATTCGCACCGTCTTTATCCGTCGTGAGTTCGAAGAGTTCCGCATTGCCGATGAAGAAAAAACCACGAAAATGCTCTTGCCTGGTGTCAGTTTTGCCCGCAAGCGTTCGAAAGGGGGCACAACTCCCTATTGGGGGCGACAATGGCTGATAAGTACCGAGGTCGGTGCTGATTCTCTTGAATCTTCCACGGATATAGTGCGGGTACAGTTGCAATATGCCTGGTTGGAAACCTATTGGCAGCGTCATTTGTTTTTTAGCCGCGTCAATTTGGGCGCCATGTATGTCGATAGCATCCGTGATGTACCTGTGTCGCTGCGCTTTTTCGCCGGTGGCGATCAAAGCATCCGCGGCTATAAATACGAGTCTATTTCCCCCGAGGTTGATGGCGCCAAGGTTGGGGGTAAGTACCTGGTAACTGGTACTTTGGAGTATAACTATCAGTTTGCCAGCAACTGGCGCGGCGCCTTGTTTGTCGATGCCGGTACGGCCACCAACGACTTTTCCGAAAAGCTCTCTGTGGGCGTGGGTTTTGGCGTGCGTTACCTTACGCCCGTTGGCCCCATTCGTTTTGATCACGCCTGGGCCCTAGCCAGTCCTGGCAATACCACAAGATTAAGTATTACCGTGGGGCCTGAGCTATGAAGCGCGTTATTACCTTAAGCCTAAAAGTTTTCGCCGCAGCTCTTTTTACCCTGATCTTGTTGCTGTCCCTGTTACTCTTTACCGGATATGGCAATCGCACCCTGGTGGCCATAGCCAATAATCTGGTCGACGGACTTAATATAGAGCTAAAACAGGGGCGTTTGCTTGCCAATGATCCCTTTGACCTGCAATACCAAAGTGATGGCCTGACTCTGAATGCCCAGGCAGTGCAGATTGACGTGCGAATTTTCGGCTGTGTCGGCGTGTGTTTAGATAATATCGCCGCAAAGCGTTTAAGCGTACAAAGCATCAGTGCCGCTCCACAGGAGGACTCAGTATCAAGTTCTAACGTAAATGCCGATGATGATAAGAGGCAAACGAGCAGGCCTCTGGTGCAACTGCAATTACCTAATATTGCCGTTAAACGCTTCGCCATTGGCGAGGCGGACATCGCCGTGGCGGGGCAAGAGATCCAGGTACGGGATCTGAGTGCCAGCCTGAGCGCCCAGGGTAACCGCATCAAGGTTAAGCCCTTTAAGGTAAAAGAGCTGCAGCTTGAGTTGGCTCCTGCGCCACCAGAGCCAAAAAGCGAGCCCTTGTTGCAATTGCCGCCACTGGCCGAGATTGCCTTTGATCTCGGTCTGGATATTCGTATTCAGGATTTTGCCTTAAATAATGCAACCCTGGTGCAAGGGGAAAGCACACATAAGCTCAGCAATGTGCACTTAAATGCGGCCTTGCTAGGAAATAAGCTGGCCATCGACCAAGTTAGCCTCAGCTATGAGTTACCTTTTGAGGCGACTGATACACAAACCCAGGCAGAATTACTGCATGCCGCCCTAAGCGGTAACCTTGCTTTCTCTGGTGATAATGCGCTGCAATTGGCGCTGCAAGTGGAAGCCTTGGGCGAGCATAGTAAGTTGGATGTGAGTGGCAGCCTTAGCGAGCTGCAATTAACATTGGCAAATCAGGGGCAATATCCGCTGACCTTGAACGCCACAGCAGAGCTGCGACAAAGCAACTGGCCCTTTACCTTGCATGCCAAGCAACAGCAATGGCAGCTGCCATTGAGTTCGGCCTCGGGCGCTCAGACTTTGCAATTGCTGCAAAGCGATATCCAAGCACAGGGTAATATCGACGACTATCAAGTTGAGCTGACATTGCACTCGCAGTTGGGTGATTACCCAGAGCTGCACAGCCAACTAAACGCCAATGGGACGTTAAGCTCGCTGCAAGTGGCGTCATTGCAATTACTGGCAGGTGAAAGTAAAGCCGAGGTAAAAACTGCGCTTAATTGGCGCGATGGCCTAAGTGCTGAATTTAGCGCCGAGCTGGCAAATCTGCATAGCGAATATCTTATCGATACGGTGCAAAGTGATATTTCCGGCCAGGTATCTGGCTCCTTCGAGATGGACTCTCAAGGCCAGTGGCAACTGGCGGTGGCCCCCTCGACCTTAAGCGGGACGGTAAACGACATGGCGCTGCAATTGCAGGCTGATCTCGACCTCAATAGTTCACTGCATGGCGTGGTACGTCAGTTGCAGCTGCGCCAGGGCGACAATATCTTAAACCTCAAGGGGGAGGTAGACGAGCAGTGGCGCCTCGAAGGGGCTTTGGCCTTGTCCGCCGACACGCCATTGATGCCAGGTTATGGCGCCAAGGGGCAGGCCCAATTGCAGATCCGTGGCCAGCGTTTGGCACCGAAGATAAAGCTTGAGGCTCAACTGGCCCAAATACAAGGTGCAGGCATCAGTGTGGACAGCCTCAACCTGGATGTTGAAAGTGAATATCAAGACGCGCTTCAGTATGATATTTCTGCCCAGCTATTGGGCATTAAAACCGGCGGGCAACACCTTGATAGCCTTGAATTGCAATCCCGTGGCAGCGACAAGGTGCAACAAACCTCCTTGCGTCTGGACTCGCCACTGGCACAGTTGCAAAGTGCTTTTACCAGTGAATTGTCGTCGTCATATCAGCAAATAAAGCTGCAATTGGAGCAATTTGAGCTCCAATCTCAGGAGCATCAGGTGGCTTTGGCTGCACCGACCAAGGTGCATCTGGATTTGGCCAAGCAGGCGCTGCACTCGGAGCGTTTGTGTCTGCGCGGTGAGGCGCTGGATTTATGCCTTGAGCCTGCAAACATAGACCCAATGCAAGGCGAGGCGAAAGCCACGCTAACGCACTTATATTTGCAGGCGTTAACTCCGTATCTTGGCCCTCATACCGGGTTGACGGGAGTAGCCAAAGGTCATGCCCAGTTTAAATGGCGCAGCGGCGCGGCGCCGCAAATAGATGTCGAGCTACAAAGTGAACAATTGCAGGCGAGTTATCGTTATCAGCAACAACTGCATAACTTCCCCGTTGAAACCTTAGCCCTGTCTTTGCACAGCGATATTAACCAGGCTCAGGCTAAGTTACAGCTGAAATCATCCATTTTGGGGAACTTGAACGCCAACCTTAAGGTTACCGATGTGATGGCGGCGCAGGAGCTCGATGGGCAACTGCAAATGGATGGTGTGCAACTTACTAAGCTTGCTGCATTAGCTCCCGAGGTTAAGAATCTGGCCGGGGATATCAGTGCCGACTTGCGTTTTACCGGCAATATCAGTCAGCCTTTGGTGCATGGCCAAATTAATGCAGAAGGTTTGTCTTTAGAGGGGGAAACCTTACCCCTATCTTTAGCCGAATCGCGCCTAAATGTGCAATTGGCGGGTGAGCAAATCCAGGTGACCGGTCACTTGGCCAACCCAGATGGGGGAGACTTCAATGTGAGCGGTGAAGGCCTATGGTTAGGCGAGCAACCGCACCTGACACTTAAGGTGCAGGGGCAGCGATTTGTCGTCATTCCCGATCAGGGTATCATGATTGCGCTTTCTCCAGACCTTAATATTGAAGTGAATGCCCAGCAGGTGAAGGTGGGTGGCATTGTCGACGTCCCCTATGGTCGCATTAAAATAAAAGAGCTGCCGCAGGGGGCGGTGAAGGTCAGTGATGATGAAATCATTGTCGATGCTCCGGTGCAGGAGCAGACCGTGCCTTTTATGTATGATGTTGATTTAAAGGTTAATATTCAAGACGATGTGTATATAGATTCATTTGGTTTGAAGTCCTATATTAAGGGCGACCTGATGATCACCGCCAATAATGAAAGTCATCCCCTGGCGGTGGGCGAGCTGAATTTGGTGGATGGGAAATACCGTGCCTTTGGCCAAGATCTGCTGATCCGCACCGGACAAATAGGTTTTAGCGGTACCTTGGATAAGCCTCATATTAATGTCCGCGCCATTCGTAACCCAGATAATACCGCCAATGGTGTGGTGGCCGGCATTGAGTTGGTTGGCAGCGTAGAGCAACCGCAGCTGCATGTATTTTCCGAGCCCGCCATGGACCGCTCTCAAGCCTTGTCGTATGTGCTCAACGGCCAACCCTTAGGGGATGGCGATACTAATACCGATGCTTTATTAACGCGTATGCTACTGGCCCAAGGCACCAATCGTGGTGAAGGCTTGGTATCGCGCATAGGTGAGTCCATCGGTCTGCGTGATGTGACCCTTAACTCCAGCGGCAGCGGCGATGATACCAAGGTGGAAATCGCCGGTTATATTGCTCCGGGGATCCAGGTTAAATACAGTGTTGGCGTGTTTGAGTCTATCTCCGAAGTGGCGGTGCGCTATCAGGTATTGCAAAAGCTTTATATCGAGGTGACCAGCGGCTTGTATGATACGCTGGATATTCTTTATCGCTTCGATATCGATTAAATAATAGGGAAATAATAATGATAAAAAAATCCTTAGCCTTGCTCAGCGCGGGGCTTTTGGCTGCGCAAATGAGCGGTCAATTAACTCCTAGGGCATATGCCTTTAACCCGGCTAAGCCAGCTGCGCAATCGCCGGGGCAAATTATCGCCGCCGCTCAGGAGTCGGACTGGCGTCAGGTGGATAGCGATAATCTGATGATCCTCACCCTGCAAACCGGCTCCGTGTATCTTGAGGTGAACCCACTGTTGGCCCCTAAGCATGTGCAGAGACTGCGCGAGTTGACCAAAGCCGGATTCTATCAAGGGCTAAGCATGTATCGCTTTGTTGAAGGCTTTGTCGCCCAAGGTGGGGCCGGGGAGCAAAAAACCGATATTGCGCCGCTGCAGCAGGAGTTCGTCTGGCACAGTGAGCAGCCCATGCCCCTTGATATCCAAGTTAATTACAATGACGGTTATGCGCCGCGCAGTGGCTTTATCAACGGCTTTGCCGTAGGTCAAAATGAAGCAGGTACGCAAACCTGGCAGCTCCATTGTATGGGCGCCCTAGGCATGGCCCGAGGCAATGGTGTAGACAGTGCCACCAGTGAGTTTTATGTGGTAATAGGCCACGCCCCGCGCTATTTGGATAAAAACATCACGGTATTTGGTCGCGTCCTAAGTGGCATGGAGCACCTGCAGCAGTTACAGCGTCCTAGTAGCAAGCAAATGCCCTTTAATCCTATTCAAGACTTGCAATTTGCCAGTCAATTGGAAGTGGCGCAACAGCCAAAAATTCGCGTGATGCGTACCGACTCGCCACGCTTTGGGGCGCTGGTAGCGGCTCGAAAGAACCGCCCGGAGGACTGGTTTGTGGCCACCCCGAACTACATAGATACCTGCGCCATGGCGGTGCCCAGCGTTATTGACGATTAATACGCAGACTAAAGGGAATATGTTGCTGATGCGTTGAGCGATAGGGGTTGATGTCCAAGCCGCCGCGACGGGTGTAACGGGCATAGACCTCTAGTTCTTGCGGTTTGGCCAGCGCCATAATATCGCTAAAAATACGCTCTACGCATTGCTCATGAAACTCGTTGTGGGAGCGAAACGATACCAGGTAGCGCAGCAGGGACTCATGACTCAGTTGCGGTCCTTTATAACGTATCACCACACTGGCCCAGTCCGGCTGCGAGGTGATCAAACAGTTCGACTTGAGTAGGTGGCTATGCAGGGTTTGCTCTACCTGTTCGCTATTAGGTGCAAGTTGTAACAGCGCCGGGTCAAGGTCGAAGGTATCAATTTCTATATCCAGCTCATCGATACAGAAACCCGGCATTGGCGTGGCGGCAAACAAAGATGTGTCGTCCGGTCCGTACAAGCTTACCTTAACCTGAGTTTGCACTGCCTGACTCAGATCCGCTTCAAGAACTTTCCGTACCTTGTCCATACTCTCAAAGCGCGTCTGATTAAAGCTGTTCAAATACAGCTTAAACGATTTGGACTCGATAATGCTTGGGCTTTGGCAGGGAAACACAAATTCCGCTACCGCCACTTGTGGTTTGCCCTTGCTATTGAGCCAGGAAAGCTCATAGCCGGTCCACAGGTCTTCGCCTTGAAATGGCAGCGCCTGCTCATTTATGCCTAAATCATCGCGGTTAAGCTTACGGGCAATGGGGTAGAGCAGACTCGCATCGTAAGAGTCTTTGTATTCGGTGGTTTTACCCAGCATGCTGGCCTGCAGCTCGGGGGCGTTACGGTAATCTGTCATGATGCTATAAATCTAGTTACAATGACGTCATTATAACGAATTTACGGAAAGCATGCATGAGTGTAAGCACACAACTCCAACAGGCACTACAAACCCATATCGATAAGCACCAGGCCCAGTTTAATTCTAATCCTTTGGCCTATATCGACCCCGAGTCACCTAGTCCGGCGGCCATCAGCGGCACCGAGCAGGGCGAACAAGTACAGTGGCAAACTTATGTGCGCGATGATAAGGCGACCTTAAGCGATTTGGCCAAGGCGTTAGAGGTTGAATTCCCGGCGCAATTGGAGCAGCTGTTTTGCAGCTGCTATGGCGGTAACTTGCCGGCGCAAATCGATGGTCACGGTATCGAGTTGTTATTGCCCTGGAATGAAGAAGACTTTGTGCGTTTGCAGCAAAATATTACCGGTCATGTGCTGATGAAGCGCCGTTTAAAGCAGCAAGATACTGTGTTTATCGGTTTAACCGAGCAGGACGATCTCTTGCTGACGGTGCGCTTAAGCGACGGCGCCGTGTGCCTAGAATATGTGGGCAAGGAGCCGCATCATGTATTAGCTGAGAATATCGGCGCCTTTTTAGACGCCATTGAGGTGATCTGATCCTATTGGTGATCCCAGGAAATATTCGAGACCAGCTCACAGCTATCACAACGGAAATCGAATAAGCCAAACCAAGGTTCGGCGAGTGCCCACTCGCCATCACAGCCCGGACAGCGGCGCTGTTGTTCGTGCTGCAGGCTCTCCCCACCAACTCGGTACAAATAGTAGTACACCGGCTTTTTGGTAAGAAAACGAATGCGCTTGCTCAAGTCCAGACCTCGGCGGGTGAGCGAGCTATCGAGCAGGCTCATTTCATCTAGCGCCGCAAATTCTGCACGGGTGGCACCGTTAATCTGCAGTTGGTCGCAGGCCTGCCAGTCTTCTTGCCACTTGATTAAGGTCTTGTAATCGCCATTGGCAATGGCGGGGAGCTTATAAAGTGGCACCGGCAAGAAATCATCGCCACAATACAGCGGGCTGCAGGTATGCAAATAGGTGGTATAGAGAATATAACAGCTCGGCTCGGCGCAGGCGTCGGCACTGTTGGCATGAATATCCTGACCGATCACCTTAACCTTGGGCGCCAGCAGTCCGGCTTCATTAAGTTTGTTGATGGCGTGTTTAACAAAAGGGCTGTGATGCAAGGGGTGCAGCGAGTCTTCTTCTGGGCACATGACCCGGGTAAGAAAGTAGCCCTCTTTTAATACCGTGGGAAATTCGTCACCGATTATCTGCCCATTCGCGCGCAGCGCCACCACCATTTGGTTGATTGCCTGCTCGGCGTCGGCTAATTGAGTATCTTGATAACAGTCAAAGGTTAAATCGGCAACAAACATCTTTATTTCTTGGCTTCTAATAAAGCCAATAGTTTATCAAGTTTTTGCTCAATACGATCCAGTTGCGAAGATTTTTGTTGCGAGATCTGTGTACTAGGTTCAATAACCATGTTCTTGAAGGCTTCAGGGTTATTTTTGTATTGGCTGACCGCAGCGATGATCATCGGCATGGGCACAGGTTCGCTTAACATGGATTTGGTTAGGGCAACGGTAGGGGTTTTGTTTTGAGCCAATAGGGCTTTGATCGCTTCAAACACCACAGGGTTCATTGTGCTAGGTCCTCTTACTGAAAATCGACGCATTATAAAGGCGGATTCGCTCGGGGGCGAAAAATATCCGCGCAGTGTAGTGCGATTTTGCTGAACCCAAACTGTCCGCAAGCCCAGTGCTGGCGCCAAATTCGCCCGGTTACAGCCTAGTGTCTAAGCTGAGCATCAAGAATATCAATGAGTTCCGCCCAATCTGCATCCTCGGCAAGAGATTCACTAATAAAATGACGCTGGGCATTGGACCAAAACGGCGCATCTGCAAGTTTAAGACTGTTATCTAGTTTGTGATTACTAACAAACTGTTCAATCTGGCTATCGCTGCTCGGCAGACCCAATTGATCGAACAGGGTATTCATACTGTGCTTTGAGGTATCCATGAGTTTCTCAATTTTGTTGATAGCAACTATGTTTAAATATAGAACAACAATGATAACAAGGAAATTCTATGTCAGTGACCGTCGAATACAGGGTCAAATACCTTACTCCAGAGGACTTAAACGTAGCCGCCAGCCTGATTTATCAAGCCTATCATAACGACCCATTAATGCGGGAATTGCTCCATGGCCATGAACAGTCAGAGCAACACTACGAAAAGAAATTGCGCGCCTTAATTCGAGAAGAGCTGCATACCTTTTGGCAGGCCAAACAACCTTTGGTGGGGTTATTTGAAGACGACAGGTTACAGGCCATCGCCTGCGTGTTTGCCTCGGCGGCATCCTTGCCGGCCCAGCGTTACTGGCATTGGCGTTTGAAATTAATGATGAGCGCCGGTTACCTGACTACCCAGCAGCTTATTGAAAAAGAGCAAACCATACGCAATGCCTTGCAAACCATGGGTAATTATTTGTTTTTGGCCTTTATTGCCGTAGCGCCGCAAAGCCAACGTCATGGCTTAGGGCATTATCTGTTAAATAGCCTGGATAGCCTGATGCAGGAGGATAATGATCTTAAAGGCATGGCCGTGTTTGTCACCCAACAACCTCATATCGACTTTTTTATCAGCCACGGTTTTGAAGTATTGCAGACATTGCAATTTAGTAAGGTCAGTGGCGAGCTGCTTTTCAAACATAAAAGCAATGGCGTATAGGGAAATTCGCTTGTAGGAAATATCTCACATTGATGTGCGGTATTCCTGTGTTTTACTTTCTAAAAAAGCATCAAAAAAATTTCAATGCCATGATTTTAAAGGTATTTGTTTTTATGTCATTTTAATGACACTGGTTTTGATTACTTCCTAATGGCTGTATTGGCGGCATTTTTCTCTATCATTATAAGAGTCAGGAAGACAAGGGTGCAGGATGTACTGGGCCAAGGAAGGGATAGAGGCCAACAAAGCAAGGTGTTGCAGGAATAGCAAGGGAATAGACGGTTAGGAAAGCCGTTCAGGGACTGGAGTACAGGAAGTACAGGGAAGGCTTGGAGCCTAGGAATAGCCAAGATGGCAAGTGGACACTTCAGGACGAAGCAGGAATTAGGGCACGGAGTGCTGTCGGTTAAGATAGGTAATCGAACCAGGAAGGTATAAGGACGACCATGGTGGTCAGCGATAGAGGATATCGCACAGGGAAGAGTTAGATTAGGGCGTGACCAAGGTCACGCCTTAGTTTTATGTCTTACATTTGCGCTTTATATTTTGTGTGGCGGAATGTCTTTGCCGTGCAGGCGCTCATTGTCCATATACAGCTTTCCTTGATACAAGCTCTCACCATCGCTCGAAAACTCAAACAGATAAGTGCTACGTATTCCCAACTTACCGTTAGTTAATATACCAATACGCCATTTTAGACAGGCCACACTGACAAGCTGAACACCCAGCTGTTGGCACTGATGCTGCGCATGTATCCGCGCCTGTTCAGCTAACTTGCGCTGATACCAAAATAAGCCGATCACCGCCGCGACCAGCATTAACATCCATAAAGTTGCCACTAAGAGAACAAGCCTCCAATTGCCCGCGACAGCGCTTCAGAGCGTTGCTCGCACCTTAACATGGCTAAGACATGGGGGCGCAGCGTTGGGATTGCAACGAGATCGGCAAAAAGGCTGGCAAAAACAGGCTGTTCGGATTTGATTTGCGCACTTTTCTCCATAAAGGCGGCAAGGCGTTCCGGCGCTTGCAGGTGAGTCCATAAACGCCCGGCGATCACCTGACAAATATCCGCATCTTCAGCCCAGTTTGATGCCAGGACCTCATCGATGGCGGCGCAACAGATGCCAGAAGCAGGAGCAAAGCTGATAGCACGCAGGCTGTCTATCAACAAGGCTTTGTCATTTTTACCTAAGGCATGCTGTATCGATTGCTGTAGCATCTCTGCCACCTGTGTCGATACCTGAGCGTTTTCCAGTTGTGCCGCTAAAGGCTGGCGTACCTCGGCGGGAAGATGTTCCCAAGCGCTGCATAACCGCTGCTCGTTATCGCCTTGGTTTAAGCGCGCGGCAAAATCCGCCAGCCCTTGCACCGCTATGCTTTGCCACTGCTGCCAACCCAGTTTACCGCTGAAATACAGCTGCGTGTGCTCATAATACTGAGATGCACTTTGGCGTAGCTCTACCTTAATATGCGCATTAAAGGCTGCGCGCTTATTGGCATTGGGGGTAAACACATAAGGGTTGTTGTCGAGCTTGCTTTGCTCTTTTTCATCACCCAGTAATTGAGTCCCCACGGCTTCTAGCACCATGTTGGCGAAGTGATCGCGACTGGCGGCAACCAGTTTACTTTGCTCATCCAGTGGCAACTTTAAAAACCACACATAGGGTTCGGCGGAGGCCTTGGCATCCCAGAATTGTATGGCGAGTAGGGCATGCTGTGCCAAAGGGAAAGGATAAGCCTGCTTGGTTGACTCGATGTCGGCAAAGGTGGCTTTATCTAGTTTCTGCACGCGACGGCCAATGTCGTACACCCGCCAGGTAGTACCTGCGGCGTCGAGTAGCTCGGCTAGGGTGGCAATATTTGCAGTCATGGGCTGCTCCTGGAAATAAAATTCCGCAAATTATAGGCATATTGCGTCATCAACCCAAGGGAAATGCTATTATGGCGGCTGCTAAATTTTTTTAATTCCTAGTATGTACGATAAAACCGCGTCGCTGTTACAGCAGCTAGAAACTCAATTACAGGCACATAAATTGTGGCAAGCCGAACCCATAGATGCGCATTTGCTGCACTCTGGGCAGCCCTTTTGCGTCGATACCCTGCGTTTTGAGCAGTGGTTGCAATTTGTCTTTATCGTAAAAATGCGCGTCTTGGTACAAAATCGCGCCGTGCTGCCAAGTAGCATAGCGCTGACACCCATGGCCGAGGTACAGTGGCCCGGACGTTACTTGGACGTGCATAAGGTGCTTACTGCTTTGGATCAGCATTTAAGCCACGATGCGGGTGGCACTTATGAGTGAGCAAACACAGTCGCATGAGATTGAGGTGCTGCCCGTTGAGCCCTTGGAGATCCTTTATCGCGACGAGCATTTTATTGCTATCAATAAGCCGTCCGGCTTGCTGGTGCATCGCTCGCCCATAGACAAAAGAGAAACTCAGTTTGCGATGCAAATGCTGCGTGACCAAATAGGTCAGCATGTTTACCCTTTGCATCGTCTCGACAGGCCTACTTCAGGCGTCTTGTTGTTCGCCCTTAGCAGCGAAGCGGCGCGGGATGCGCAAACTCTGTTTAGCGACAAGCTGATCTGTAAACGTTATTTGGCTTTAGTACGTGGCTTTGCACCAGAAGATAGGTTTATCGACCGGCCATTAAAAGAAAAGCTGGATAAAATTGCCGATAAGTTTGCCGACACCAATAAAGGGCCGCAAGAGGCGCAAACTCAGGTGCATTGCCTGCATCAGGCAAGCCTGCCAGTAAGCCTAGGAAAATTCCCCAGTGTGCGTTATTCGCTGGTGGAGTGTTGGCCGAAGACCGGGCGCAAGCATCAGATCCGTCGTCACCTTAACGGCATTAACCATCCCATTATTAATGACGTAAACCATGGTGATAACACCCAAAACCACTTTTTTATTGACCATTTCGACTGCACCCGCCTTATGCTGTTTGCAACGGATCTGTACTTTGTGCATCCTTATACGCAAACAAGAATTCATATTCGTGCGCCCCTTGGCGAGCAGGCTTTGGCAATTTTTGCACGCTTGGGCTGGCCGCAAAGCGAAGAAAGTTATTATACCAAGGCTGTTAGCATGATATTTAGCCCGCTAGAATGATTAGCTATTTAAATGAATTGGTATTATGTAAAGGACCATAAATGGCAACCATAAGTATTTTTTACGGCAGTGTGTATGGCGCCGCCGAACGTCTTGCCGAAACCCTCAGCGCTCATATTAACGAGTTGGGCGGCAGTGCTAAGCTAGTAGATAACCCTCAGGTGGAAGATATTATTGCCGCCGAACAGATTTTGGTTGTCACTTCGACCACGGGGCAGGGCGACTTGCCGGATAACATCTTGCCACTGTATTTAGGTTTGCAAGATCAGTTTCCGCTACTGGGTGCTAAACCTTGTGCCGTGATTGCCCTCGGCGATAGCAGTTATGGCGAGACTTTTTGCGGCGGTGGACGCCAGTTTGAAGAGCTCCTTATTGAGCTACAAGGCAAGATTATCCAACCACGCTTGGATATTGATGCCATGGTTGATTTTGAGCCCGAGCCTGTCGCTCTGCCTTGGGTGGAGCGCTTGGTAGCGCAATCTTAAGCAGGTAATAAACTACTCTTTAAATTATAAAAAAAAGCGCTCAAGGAGCGCTTTTTTCGTTCATAAATTACCCGCGTTTTACATCGACAATCAGTTTGAGTTTTTGCCCAGGCTGCAGGTATTTTTTGCTGTCCAGTTTATTCCACTTTTGAATGTCGCTGACGCGCAGACCAAACTGCGAGGCGATACGCGAGAGGGAATCACCGCGGCGCACCTTGTAGGTGATGGTGCGGTTAACACTTTTAACGCCCCCCGAGTTGGCCGCCTGGCGAATTTTTAACTTTTGTCCCAGGCGCAGCACCGCATTGTCTTTAAGGTTATTCCAGGCTTTAAGCTGGGCTACTGTCACATCATATTCGCGACTGAGATCCCACAGGGTATCGCCGGATTTCACCGTATGGCTTCGGGTCACACTTGAACCGCCATTAACAGCCAAACGTACACGCTCGGGTAGATGGGCGGCACCCTGGTCCGATAAGGGGATCATCAGGGTCTGGCCGACGCGGATATTGGTGGACGATAAGGAGTTAAGGCTTTGAATGGCTTTAACATTGGTGTTGTGCTTGCGGGCAATCAAGGACAGGCTGTCGCCGGAGCGCACAGCATACTGTTGCCAGCGCATGCGGTCTTTGAGTTGTGCCGTCGCCAGACGCTTCTCGAAGCGCTCTATGCTGTCGAGCGGCAGTAATAAATGATGTGGCCCTTCAGGGTCGCTGGCCCAGCGGTTAAAAGCTGGATTCAGGCGGTATAGCTCCGACAAGGAAATGCCCGCCATTTTTGCTGCCATCTCAAGATCGATTTGCGTACCGGCATCGACGCGGTCAACGACCTGGGCGTTAACGATTTTATTCCAACGTACACCAAACTCATCCTGACGCTTTAGCAAGTCGGCAAGGGCCAACAGCTTAGGCACATAGGCGGTGGTTTCTTTAGGTAGCTCTAAGGACCAGAAGTCGGTAGGTAAGTGTTTGCGACGGTTCTTTTTAATGGCGCGCATCACCCGGCCTTCGCCCGAGTTATAGGCGGCGATGGCGTTAAGCCAATCGCCCTCAAGGGTTTTGTGCAAATATGACAGGTAATCTAGAGCCGCGCGCGTCGACTCGGGAATATCGCGACGACCGTCGTACCACCAGTTTTGCTTTAAGCCGAAACGCTTGCCTGTTTGCGGCATAAATTGCCAGATACCACTGGCGCTGCGATGGGAGTAGCCATAGGGGTCAAAGGCACTTTCAACAATGGGTAACAGGGCGATTTCGATGGGCATCTGCCGCTTTTCCACTTCTTCAACTATGTAGTAAAGATACGGTTCGGCGCGTTGTGAGATGCGATCCAGATAGGCTTGATGACGGGCATAATAATTACGCTCGGTCACCACAGGGCGATTTTGTGGTATGTCGATAGAGAGCTGGAAGCGAATGCGCTCCCATACATCATCAAAAACGGGTACCGGCTCTTCGCTGTCGGCCTCAAGCTGCTGCCCATCATCGAGCAGGTCCAGGGTGAGCGCTTCACTTATTTCTTGCGGGCTGGCGCCATTATCCGGTAATTGTGCCACCGGAGTGGTCTCGGTTGCCGTACAGCCCGTTAATAGTGCCAACAACAATGCCAGCGAATAGGTAATCTTGTTCATGAACCGTTAATTTTTGCAAAAACTGCGCGCATACTAGCAAAAAGTTATGAGCGTAGACAAATTTTGCACAGTTTGCCGAGCTCGCAATGGCCTTAGAAGTTATCCTTCCAGGCGCGCAGGGCGGCAAACTTGGCCACCGCATCGTCCTGTTGTGGCCGATATTGCGGGGGAAGGGCGCTCAGGGCTATTTCATCGGCACGCAAAAATGGATTGATGCGTTTTTCCAGGCCTATGGTGCTCGGCAAGGTGTTTAGATCCTGCTCACGCTTGGCCTCGACCTGGCGCTTGTAGACTAAGACATCTGCATTATTGGGCTGACTGGCAGCAGCAAACTGCATATTGGCCTGCGTATATTCATGGGTGCAATAAACTTGTGTGTTGTCATCTAACGCCCGAAAAACCTGCATTGATTGCCACATCTGCTCGGCGCTGCCTTCAAACAGACGCCCACAACCGCCGCTAAACAGGGTGTCACCACAGAAAACCAGGCCGACTCCGATATAACAAATATGATCAAGCGTGTGTCCTGGGGTGGTACGAACTTTAAAGTCGTATCCAAGCACGCTTAGCGTATCGCCGTCGCCAAGTGCGACATCGACATCAGTAAAGGGACTGTTTTTAGGCCCGTACACTGTGATTTGTGGATAGGCCTGTTTGAGTGCTTCCACCCCTGTGGTGTGATCCCAGTGATGGTGGGTAATAAGGATGGCGGCCAGAGTTTTGCCTTGCTCCTTAAGGTAGTCAAAAACCGGCTCTGCAAGGCCTGGGTCGACGACTACTACCTGTTTATTATCGCTACCTTGTAGCGCCCAAATATAATTATCCTTGTAGGCTTTTATTGCCTCTACTTGCACCATGGGCCATTGCTCTATATCGTTAACATATTCATTAGTATAACGAGCTAATTGTGTGAAACCAGCACTGAGTTTGCAAAGACATCCGCCGCCCCATGCCTGGGGGCAGTTTCCTCATGGCGAGTATCTGCAAAGCGATATTGAACGCAAGATGCAGCCTTGGCTGGAGCGCATGTTTGGCTATCACCTGTTGAAAATAGGCGATCTCAGCGTGCAACTGGATACTTCCGCCAGTCCCATCAAGCACCAGGTTGGAGTGGCGGCGCGTACGCCAAAGGCCGGGGTGATTGCCGAGGTGGATGAGTTGCCCTTTGCCGAGGGCAGTGTTGATGCCTGTGTTTTAAGCCTGTGCCTGGAATACAACACAGATCCCCACCATATACTCAGGGAAGCCCATCGCACCCTGATAGCCGGTGGCTATATAGTTATTACCGGTTTTAATCCTCTTAGTTTTTGTGGCTTAGCCAGTTTGATGCCATTTAGCCGAAAAAAATTACCTTGGAGCGGTCGTTTCTTTACCCCCTCAAGGGTTAAAGACTGGCTGGATTTACTGGGGTTTGAATTGGTTGCCGAGGAGCGTTTTTTGCACGCCTCTTTAGCGCGTGGCTCACGGTTATCCAGCTTTGCTCGCTGGCGCAGCTTTTGCCGTCATTATCTAAAACCCATGGGCAGTGTCTATATGCTGGTGGCGCGCAAAAGAGTGACACCTTTGACGCCAATCAAACCCAAGTGGCAGGCTCGTCCAACCTTTAAGCCCGCCATCAAGGGTGTGGAGGTGAGTCGCCGAGGACGCACCAACAAAACCTTAAAGGACCAGCGCCCCCTGTAGATTAAAGGGCACGGCGATATCCATCAGTCTTGGCTTGTTCAGGCTGGCATCTCGCAATTGACGTTGGGCGATAAAATCCTCTTTGTGCTGTTGCAAATGCACATTTGCCTGGCGTTGCTCCAAGATAGTACTGTGGCAATCCAGGGCGCGGTCATTGGGCTGATAATCATGACAAACCCACACCTTGGTGTGCCCGGGTAGGGCCAGCAGGCGAGTGATGGAGTCATACAGCTGTGCTGCACTGCCATTGGGAAAATCGCAACGGGCGCTGCCGGAGTCCGGCATAAACAGGGTGTCGCCAATAAACACCTGATTATTGCAATAGAGGCTAATGCCATCGGGCGTGTGGCCCGGGGTGGCAATAATCTCAATATTCAGGTCACCCAGAGCTAAAATATCGCCGTCTTTAACATGCACATCGAATTGCGAGCCATCGGTGGCGCAGTCCAGTTGATAGATGGGTTTCAGGGTTTGTTGCACTTCGGTGATATGCTCGCTGACCACGATTTTCCCGTGACTGTGCTGGCGCAGATAGGCGCAGGCGCTGAGGTGATCGGCATGAACATGGGTTTCAATGATCCACTGCAGCTGTAACTGATGCTTATTGATATAGGCCAGCAGCTTGTCGGCGCTGCTATAGCTGAGGGTATGCGACTCGCTGTTATAGTCGGCGACGGCGTCTATCACCGCCGCGACCTTAGTATGGGCGCAATAAAGAATGTAACTCAGGGTGTTACTGTCATCATGGAAAAAGGGAATGACCTTGAGTGACATAGCTATTCCAAAATTAGTTATAAGTTATATCCATTCGTTATATAACATTCACACCCTTGAGTAAAGTTAGCCTCGGCTAACGGCGGCGGCATCTTTGGGACTAACCTTGGTAGCCCTCATCCACCAATAAATTATGGCTCATGGCCGCATCACGGGCTAAATCATCAACGATTTCATTTTCATCATGGCCGCTGTGACCCTTTACCCAGTGCCAGCTTACCTGGTGTGCAGTACGAGCTGCATCAAGACGTTGCCATAGGTCGACATTCTTTACCGGCTGTTTATTGGCGGTGCGCCAGTTGCGCTTCTTCCAATTGTCTATCCAACTTTCAATGCCTTGTTTTACGTATTGGCTGTCGGTGGTGATATCGACATGACAGGGGCGTTTAAGGGATTCCAGGGCGACAATGGCCGCAAGTAGCTCCATACGATTATTGGTGGTGTTCTTATAGCCCTGGCTGAGCGTCTTTTGATGTTCTCCGTAGCGTAATAACACGCCGTAGCCGCCCGGTCCGGGATTACCTAAACAGGAGCCGTCGGTATAAATTTCTACGCTTTTTTGCACGCTTTACCTTGTTATTATGTACAATGTCCGAAGCAGCAAAGATAGCAAATATGAGCGTAAACTGATATGGCGCAAAGACAAATAGTCCTAGATACCGAAACCACGGGCATCAACCCCAAAGACGGCCATCGCATTATAGAAATAGGCTGTGTGGAATTGGTTAATCGCCGCCTGACCGGCAATAACTTTCATGTTTATATCAATCCGCAACGGGGTATCGAAGACGAAGCCATAGATGTACACGGTATCACCACCGAATTTCTAAAGGGTAAGCCCTTGTATCATCAGGTAGCCGATGAGTTTCTTGACTATATTCGCGGTGCTGAGCTTGTCATTCATAATGCGCCGTTCGACGTCGGCTTTATGGATCACGAATTTGCCCTGCTTAATCGCGGCCTGCCAAAAACCGCGGACGTCTGTGAGGTTCTCGACACCCTGGTTATGGCCCGAAATATGCACCCGGGTCAAAAGAACAGTTTGGATGCCTTATGTCGTCGCTATGATATAGATAACTCAAAGCGAACCTTGCACGGCGCCTTACTGGATGCCGAGATCTTGGCCGATGTTTACCTGGCCATGACCGGGGGCCAGAAAAAACTGAATCTAGCGCAAAATAACGAACAACAAGACAGTGCCAACAGCGGCGGTATTATCCGCCTATCGAGCGATCGAGCCCCGCTTAGTGTGATACGCGCCAGCGAAGCTGAGCTGGCTGAGCATGAAGAGCGTTTGGACTTGGTCGCCAAAGAGGGTGGCAGCTGTTTATGGCGTGGTGAATAAATACCAGGCTTTTACAACAAGGATGTGCAGGATAACGTGCCTTCTTTGTTATCCGCAGGCAATGAGTTGCGCTAGCGGGTGCCGGGCAAGTTGATTATTTGTTGATCGGTACCTGTTTCGTCGTGTTTTCGCTCTGAAAAAGCCACTAATGTCAGGTGCTAATTTGCTGTTTTGGTGGAAAAAACAACAAGGCTATATCAGTGCTTTACAAGCAAACTTAGGTAAAAATGGCTCAAAAAGTGATAAATCAGGTGAAATTTTAAACCTTTCGATGCCAGATGACTAAAAAAGCCTTAAAATTTCAAAAAAACTGTTGACTCACCAAGGGGTGATTCGTATCATTCACGCCGCTGTCAGGGCAGAGTCCTGAACAGTTTGGATAAAGCGGAGTGGTAGTTCAGTTGGTTAGAATACCGGCCTGTCACGCCGGGGGTCGCGGGTTCGAGTCCCGTCCACTCCGCCAATTATCCCAGTTTGCTTACTCTGTGGAGTGGTAGTTCAGTTGGTTAGAATAC
>NZ_PQBV01000037.1:172470-172658 GCF_002964545.1 Pseudoalteromonas sp. T1lg10 | reverse complement strand
TCCACTCCGCCAGTTAAGCAAACACAATATTCCTTCGCGGAGTGGTAGTTCAGTTGGTTAGAATACCGGCCTGTCACGCCGGGGGTCGCGGGTTCGAGTCCCGTCCACTCCGCCATTAGGAATAATTAAAGAATATAGATACTGCGGAGTGGTAGTTCAGTTGGTTAGAATACCGGCCTGTCACGCCG
>NZ_PQBV01000037.1:76992-172203 GCF_002964545.1 Pseudoalteromonas sp. T1lg10 | reverse complement strand
TCCACTCCGCCATTTAGCCTGATAACATGTACAAACATCATTACTGCGGAGTGGTAGTTCAGTTGGTTAGAATACCGGCCTGTCACGCCGGGGGTCGCGGGTTCGAGTCCCGTCCACTCCGCCATTTAATGATGTACAATGCATACCACTGCGGAGTGGTAGTTCAGTTGGTTAGAATACCGGCCTGTCACGCCGGGGGTCGCGGGTTCGAGTCCCGTCCACTCCGCCATTTGCTTCTCCCCTTAAGCAATACTTCTCCCTTAAAAGTCCCTAACAACCTTAGTTTCTATAGTCTTTATTTAAGAAAAACCAGGCAAAAAAATAGCCGGTGTCTGGCACCAGCTATTCGTATTCAGGCTTTTTCATCCGTTAGCTATCGCTTATTCGCCCTTTAAGTACTTATCCAGAAAGCGAACATAAGCGTCAGAGGCGGCAATCCGGTTTTCCCGTTTGCTAAAACCATGACCTTCATCGTCAAACAGCACGTATTCAACCGGAATACCATTAGCTTTCACCGCCGCTACCAGTTCATCGCTTTCTACTTGCAGCACCCGAGGATCGTTGGCTCCTTGCACTACCAGCAGAGGCTTGGTGATGTTTTTGGCGTGGAACAACGGCGAGATACGACGGTGACGTGCTTCATCCGTGGCCGGATCGCCCATTTCGTCATAAAGCGACTTCTTAAAGCTTTCCCACCAGGGTGGAATGGAGGTGAGCGTACGCACCCAGTTGGTCACACCGAAGATATTAATGCCGACCTCAAACTCTTCCGGGGTGAAGGTCAGCGCCGCTGCCGTCATATAGCCGCCGTAGCTGCCGCCCATAATGCCTATCTTGTCGCCATCGACCCAATCCAGGGTTTGCAGATGCTTTTTGCCATAGATGATGTCTTGCAGGTCGTCTTCGCCATGCTTTTTATCATCAAGGTGGAAGAAGGTTTTGCCATAGCCCGAGCTGCCGCGGTTGTTGACCGCAAATATCGCATAGCCATGGTTAACCAGGTGCTGCTGCATGGCGCTGTAGCCGGTGCGGCTTTGTCCACCCGGGCCGCCATGCACCCAAATAAGCGCGGGCACCTTATTGGTTGCCGATGCCTGTTTTGGCTTGTAGAGCACTCCGGGTATGGTTAAGCCATCGAAGCTCTTAAAGCGCACAATTTCACTGTTAACCAGGTTGTTTTCGTCTATTTGCTTACTCAAGGTGCTGGTCAGACGCTGCGCCGTATCGCTGCCGATCTCCCAGTGATAGAGATTACGTGGGCTGGTATCCGAGCTGAGATAGAAGGACATAAAGCGTTCGTCATGACTGAACTCAACGCCACTAAGGGTGCCCTTGGGAAGCGAGCTAGGCAGAGTTAACTGTTTATTGGTGCTGGTGTCGAAAATACTGACCTCGGTGCTGGCATCGGCATTGATGCCACTGACCATATAGCGTCCGGTTTCTGAAAAGCGCAGAAAACTGATGTCCCAGTCCGCTTTTAGCGCCAGGCTGTGTTCATTGGTGGCTAAGTCATAACGCCAGAGCTGGCGAAACTCACCCTTGGCATCGGTGGCATAATACAGAGACTGGCCATCGACACTAAAACCCCAGGCATTGTAATTGGCCGGGTCGTCGTGGGCGCTAAGTAAGGTCGGTTTGGCACTGCGGTTATGAGTGTCGAGCAGGTAAAAATCGCTGTCGCGATTACTGTTGGTTTTATTTAAGGCGATAAAGCGACCATCGGGGCTGATGGCGGCCACATTAAAGCCTTGCTCATTCTTATAAACCAGCTCGTTGTCATAGGTTTTGGCATCAAATTTATAGAGATCCATAAACTTAGGATCGCGTTTATTGCTTAATACATAGAAGCTGGCGTCGTCCTTGCTAAAGCCGGCAAATCCGGCGCGGGTTTGTTCCCCAGGGGTCAGATCCCTGATGGTGCCATCGAGTTCGCGCACAAAAAGGTGATGTAGTTCATTACCGCCGTTATCGCGGCTAAACAAGATACGGTCATCCTTGGGGAAATAGCCAACGCTATAGGTGCTGTCTTGTGCATCTGTGATCTGGGTACGACTGCCGTCACTCACCTTGACCTCATACAGGTTGTAAATACCCGTTTCGTCACTGCTTAGCAGCAACTTGTCGTCGCTGTGGTTAAAACTGTTGCCGCTCAGGCTTACTGTGTCGAAAAAGGTTTGTGCGCTATAGGTGGGGATAGCTGCAACATTTGCTGCCACGGGAGCTGGGGTCGATGTTTGACTTTGAGCCGTGCTGGAGGTGTTTGATTGGCAACCGCTTAAGGCCAGGGTTAACGCGGCAGCCAAACTGGTCGCGACTAGGGTTTTTGACATGCTTCTCATCCTTAGAGTTGTTGTTATAGCTTTTTGTAGCGTTAATAGTGTTTGCCTTGGCAGGCGTAAATGCAAGAAAAGTGTAGAATTTATAGCCAGTAATACCAATTCTGTTAAGTATGTGATCAGAAATAGCGCTGGATAAATGATGTGATCACAAGGCGGAATCTTTCTTATGTAGTTATTCTACAAAGAAAAATTCCAACACAGTGAGCATGATATTTAGCCCGCTAGAATGATTAGCTATTTAATTGAATTGGTATAAATTGTTAGCAAATTTAACGGGCATAAAAAAAGCCGGCTGGGCCGGCTTTTTAGTAGGGGAGTCAGGAAGCTTTACGCTGCCGACGCCTTTTTGCTTGTTTGTTTGCGTGCAGCCTTACCGGCAAGCAGGTCTTCAGGGTCGAAATCGTCGACATTGATCACATCAAGACGCTGCTTTTCGACATCACGTAGACGCTGCGCTTCGTCTTCTGTGAGCACACCGGCTTTGAGGCCTTGCTCGGCAATTTTATCGAGCTGCATAAAGGCCAGTTTCTTACCTGTGGCGCGACATACCTTGTCGAACAGTGGCTCGACGGCAAGAATATCACGTAAGGTTTTTTCTTGATTACCTAACAGGCTGTTAGGCCCTTCGCTCAAGAAAATATGCTGTGCTAAACGCGTACGGGTTTCGTTTGGCGTTTGCAGTAGCTGGGCAATAACATGCTCTTGCTTGTCGGTTGGCTTGCGCACCGGACGGCCCCATGGGAAGAGTACAACCTTAAGCAATCCGCGAAGTGGTGCCGATGGCATATTGTTGATCAGATCCGCCAAGGCACGTTGACAACGGTACAGATACTCTTGGCAGGCCCAACGCACCAGAGGTAAGTCTTCCTTACGGCGACCTTCATCGTTATAGCGTTTTAGCGTTGCCGATACCAGGTATAGGTAGCTGAGCATATCTCCAAGGCGTGCAGAAATACGTTCCTTACGCTTTAATGAGCCGCCAAACACCGCCATACAGATATCAGACATGAGTGCCAGTGAGGCACTGAAGCGCGCCGCATCGCGATAAAACTGCGCAGTTTCATCTTTAAAGGGTACCGAAGTAAAGCGGGCACCGGTGAAGGCCAGCCACTTGGTACGTACCAGGTTAGAAATGGTGTAGCCGATATGACCCATTAGCGCGTTATCAAACACATCCAGGGCTTCTTTACGGTCTTCTATGGTGGTGGCGTTAAGCTCGGTCAACACGAAAGGATGACAGCGGATCGCACCCTGACCATAGATGATCATATTACGGGTAAGGATATTAGCGCCCTCGACCGTGATAGCAATAGGCGCGCCCTGGTAACCGCGGCCCAGGTAGTTGTTCGGACCGAGACAGATACCCTTACCGCCGTGAACATCCATGGCGTGCATGGTCGACTCGCGCATTTGCTCGGTCAGGTGATATTTAAGGATGGCGGAAACCACAGACGGTTTCTCACCCAAGTCCACGGCGCCGGTCGACATAGTCACTGCAGCGTCACAGGCATAGGCGTAACCGCCAAGTTTTGCCATGGCCTCTTCAACCCCTTCCATTTTACCTATGGGTAAGCGGAATTGGCGGCGAATACGGCTGTAGGAGCCGGTTGCCAGAGCCAACGACTTAATGCCGCCAGCCGAGTTAGAAGGCAGGGTGATAGCGCGGCCTACGGATAAGCATTCAACCAGCATGCGCCAGCCTTGACCGGCCATTTTTGGGCCACCGATAATGTAATCTAGGGGTACGAATACGTCTTTACCCTGGGTTGGACCGTTTTGGAACGGTACATTCAGCGGGAAGTGACGACGGCCGATTTCCACGCCTTCCATATCGGTTGGGATCAGCGCACAGGTGATGCCCAGCTCTTTTGTATCGCCAAGCAGGCCATCGGGGTCTTGCATTTTAAAGGCCAGACCAAGGACGGTAGCAACCGGTGCCAAGGTGATATAGCGCTTATTCCAGGTCAGGCGAATACCGGTTACTTCTTCGCCATTAAATTCACCCTTACACACCACACCATAATCAGGAATGGCGCTGGCATCTGAGCCGGCTTCCGGTGAGGTTAATGCAAAGCAGGGGATCTCTTCACCGCGGGCTAGTCGCGGTAGATAATGATCTTTTTGCTCTTTGGTTCCATAGTGTTGCAATAACTCGCCCGGGCCTAATGAGTTAGGCACGCCAACTATGGAAGAGAGTAGGGTCGATTTACTGGTGAGTTTTTGCAGTACACATGATTGAGCATAAGCAGAAAATTCCAGGCCACCATATTCTTTTTTGATGATCATGGCGAAGAATTTGTTGTCTTTCAGGTATTGCCATACCTCGGGCGGCAGATCGGTCAATTCATGGGTTGCTTCCCAATCGTTGAACATGCCACATACTTCTTCCACAGGGCCGTTTAGGAAGGCCTGCTCTTCGGCACTGAGTTTGGGAGCTGGATATTGGTGTAGTTTTTTCCAGTTCGGATTACCGCAGAAAAGGTCTGCTTCCCACCAGGTGGTACCTGCGTCGATGGCCGACTTTTCGGTCTCTGACATGGTGGGGGTGACTTTTTTAAAGGCCTTAAACAGCGGCTGAGTTATATATTGTTGGCGAATTGTGGTAACCGATAGAGGCACCGCAATAACCAAGAATAATAGCCAGCTGATAAAACCAAAGGCACCGGCAAAGGTGCCGATAAGCATGGTCGCAGCGGCCAAGCCCAGGCAGGTGTTGTAACTGGCTCTGTGGTAGCTGGCATAAGACAGCACCGCAATAAGCGCGAGTAAAAATAGGAGTGTCATAATCTTATTCCTTGTTAGAGGTCTGACCACTACCGAGTAGATTAGCGTTACTCTATGGGGGTTGCAAGTCCTGTGTTTAATTATAGGGCTGTGGTATGAATTTTATTAGTACCTGACTCGCTAGCGGCGAGTACTTTCTTAATACCCTTAGTATTTCTTTTTTTATTAGGAGCTTATGTGTGCGAATTGCTTGGCATGTCGGCCAACGTCCCCACCGATATTTGTTTTAGTTTTACCGGCTTATTAGAGCGCGGCGGTAACACCGGCCCACATACGGATGGCTGGGGCATTACCTTTTATGAAGGCAAGGGGTGTCGTTCGTTTAAAGACCCTTTGCCTAGCGCCGAGTCGGAAATTGCCAAGTTGGTGCGTGCCTATCCCATTAAAAGCAAATCGGTGATAAGCC
This sequence comes from Pseudoalteromonas sp. T1lg10, assembly GCF_002964545.1. Classification (NCBI taxonomy): domain Bacteria; kingdom Pseudomonadati; phylum Pseudomonadota; class Gammaproteobacteria; order Alteromonadales; family Pseudoalteromonadaceae; genus Pseudoalteromonas; species Pseudoalteromonas sp. T1lg10. The sequence continues at coordinate 166,674 of NZ_PQBV01000037.1, read as the reverse complement.
ATATTCGTCAAGCCAATCGCGGTCGAACCTGTTTGGAGAATACCCATCCTTTTACCCGTGAGTTGTGGGGCAAGGAAATAACCTATGCCCATAATGGCCAGTTATCCAATTACAATGACCTTAAGCCGAGCTATTATCAGCCGGTAGGCAGCACAGACAGTGAGTTGGCGTTTTGTTGGCTACTTGATCAAATTCGCGAAAAGTATCCAAAGCGCCCCTCGAATATGGCCCCCGTATTTCGCTACGCGGCTAAATTAGCGCATCACTTGCGTGAGAAAGGGGTGTTTAATATGTTGTTGACCGATGGCGTCTATGTGCTGGCGTATTGCACCAATAATTTGCACTGGATCACCCGTCGTGCTCCCTTTGGCAAGGCAACCTTGATCGACACCGAATTGGTGGTGAACTTTCAAGAAGAAACCACCCCCAACGATATAGTTACAGTGATAGCGACGCGGCCGCTCACCAATGACGAATGCTGGCATAAAATGGAGCCGGGCGAGTTCGCTTTATTTAAGCTTGGGGAAAAAATTTAGAGTGTATATCGCGGCGCTCAGGTTTAGGCTTTTGGCGCCGTAGTTTTATTGTCTTATTTAAGCTTCTAGGGCACGTAATTCAAGGTCACGTTTGACAATTTCCAAAGCGCTTAGGGCCAACTGCGGATCTATATTATGTTGCTCCAGCAGCATGATCAGATCGACCGCCAGTTTGACGTCATCCGGGGCCTTATCTAGGGGCTTGCCTGAATTCTCCATGGGTTCCTCGCTTTGCTATTAAACCGCGGGCTAACTTGATCGCAGCCTGTACCTGCAGCTGCATGTGGGCGGCTTCTTCTGCAGACAAATAAACCAACATATTGACATCGGAGCGGATATACCGCGACGGCAGCTGATTTAAAACGGTGCAACTGAGATCCGCAAGGGTATCTTCATCATAGTGCTGTTGCAACTGCTGCAGCGCCATTTCTTCGACTAGGAGTCTTTCATAGTAATTATGAACATCGTCATGTAACTTCATGAATTCTATGCCCAAATCTAATTGATATTCAATTAGCATAGCGCACCCAAAAGCCCTGTCCAGAAAATACCTTTTGCCTTGCGGGGTTTATTCCTTGTAGGTATGGTAGGCGCTTAGCAACAACTGCCAATGCACATCCACTACCCGTGTCAGGTTGCGTTGATAACCACCGCCGAGGGCACAGCACAAAGGAATGCTTCTTTGTTTCGCCATGTCCATAACCAGGCTGTCGCGCTGCCTAACGGCATCAAGTGATAGTGACAGGGTGCCAAGTTCATCCTCGCTAACTACATCTGCTCCGGCGTTACACAGAATTATGTCCGGTTGATGCAGGCGTAGTACCAGATTAAGCGCCGTTTCCAGGGTGTCCAGATAAAGGGCATCGTCGCAGCCAGTCGGCAGCGGGAAATCATAATCCGAGCTTTGTTTAAGACGGGGAAAGTTTTGCTCGCCATGCAAGGAGAGGGTGATGATATCCGCGTCATCGCCGAGAATACTGGCGCTGCCATCGCCCTGATGGACATCCAAATCAAGCAGTAGCACGGTATCTACACGCCCTTGTTGTATTAGCTCACGGGCGGCAATGGCAAGATCGTTAAAGATACAGTAGCCACTGCCATGGCCGGCAAAGGCATGATGATAACCACCGGCCAGGTTTACCGCTATGCCGTGCTCCAGCGCACAATAGGCGGCGCCCAGAGAGTTGCCCACAGACTGTAAGGTACGTGCCACCAGGGCGTCGCCGTGGGGGAAACCTATCCGTTTTTGGGCGCTGGCGGGCAGGGTACCGCCGATAAAGTCATCTATATATTCTGGTGTGTGAACCCGAGCTAGTTGCTCTTTTGTTGCGGGCTCGGCGCAGTGTAAGTGCACAGCTTTGCCAAGCTCAGGATCTGCGAGCAAGCGCTCGTATAGCAGCCGATATTTATGTATGGGAAAGCGATGGTGCGCCGGTAAGGGCAGTGCCGAATACAGGGGATGATAAAATACATTCATCGCGCTTGCTGTTTTTCCGCGTATTGAATGCGCTCTTCACAGGCTCCTATGGCTTTACGACAGCGTCCCAAACGTGCGTGCAATGCCAATATTTCTTTATTTAACTGGGTTGCTTGCTCGCCCTGAGCCTTGTGTAACAGCTGCCGACGTTCGCTTATCATCAGCTCTAAGCGGCGTTCAAACTCATGGTTTTTGGCCAGCTCCTGATAGAGCTCACTGGTGGGCTGAATGAGCTGCTGCACCGCCTTTTGGTATTTTCTCGCCCGGCTACTTGGGGTATTTTCCTTTTCCCAAACTGGCGTAGCTTTTAATACTTTGACTATGGCTTCTATTTGCTCGCTTAATTGGGTCAGGGCAAAAGTGTACTGGTGGCGCGCCGCTTGTAGTTCGCTGCGCCCGAGTCGCTCAAGCTGTTGCTCTACTTCATCCACATAGTCGAGTAACTGCATACTTCTGGTATTGAATACCGAACGCTCAAAGAGGGCGTGCTGGTTCTGCATATAGCGGTTTTTGGCAAACCACTTGGCCTTATCAAATTGCTCCGCATCGTGGCGCAAACGCTGCACTTGCTGCTTTAATCGAGTCAGGGCATCGGCACGCGCCATTAGAGATAGGCCTCATAAACAAGTTTTAGCGCCAGCAGGATCACCACGGTATTAAATACCGGGCGGATCACCTTAGAGCCAAAACGAATGGCTGAATGGGCACCCAGCCAGGCGCCGAACATTAAAAACATCCCCATGGTAATGCCGAGGATAAAATTCACATGACCCAGGGCGACAAAGGTGATCAGGGATATAAAGTTGCTGACAAAGTTCATCGAGCGCGCCAGGCCGCAGTTCAGCAATAAGTTCATCTTGTATAAACGCTGTTGGTGGCGGTCCAGAAGGTGCCTGTGCCCGGGCCGGCGATGCCGTCAAAAAAGCCCAACGCTAACCCTTGCAACCATTGCTTTACGCGCAGTAAGGGGGTGAGGACGGGCAGTTTATCGCTTTGCTCAGGGCTGAGCTTGCCAAACAAAGAATAAATGGCCACCAGGATGATCACCACGGGGATCAGTTTATTTAAAAATTCGATGCTGAGACGGTCTACGATCAAGGTGCCTATGGCCGCACCAATCGCGGTGGCGAGAATTGAGCCAGCCCAAAAAGCCGGGTCGAATAAGCGCTTACGGTAATAGGTGACGCTGGCGGTCAGTGAGCCGAAGCTGGCAGCCAACTTGTTGGTGCCTAAGGTTAAATGAGGCGGCAGTCCAGCGGTCAGTAAAGCGGGCACAGTGAGCATGCCACCACCGCCGGCAATGGCATCGATAAAACCGGCGGCCAGTGCCACGGCGCACAGTATTGCCCAAGTAGAGGGGTCGATCGCTAATTCAAACATGATCAGTCAATTTGTCTTTTAAATGGCGGCAAGGTATCAAGCATCGCCTTACCATATCTTTTGCTGACTAAACGCCTGTCGTAGATAGTAATGCGACCGCTATCGCGTTCTTTGCGCAGCAGTCTACCACAGCTTTGCACTAATTTCTTAGCCGCATCGGGCACGGTAATGGATAAAAACGGGTTACCGCCTTTGCTTTGCACAAACTCGGCTTGAGCTTCTTCAATGGGCGAGGTAGGCACCGCAAAAGGGATCTTGGTGATCACCAGATTAGTGAGGTAATCGCCAGGTAAATCAAGGCCTTCGGATAGGCTTTGCGTACCAAATAAAATGCTGCCTTGGCCATCGTCAATGCGTTTTTTATGACGGCGCACCAGGGCATCTCGGGATATTTCCCCCTGCATTAATATGTCCCAGCCTTGTTTGCGCAGACGCTCGGCAACATGCTGCATTTGCCAATAAGAGGCAAACAGCACTAGATTGGCGCGATCCTTTTGTAAACTCTGGGGCAAGGCCTTGACCAGATAGTCGCTAAAGGCTTTATCTGTGGGCTCACATTCGGTTTTTGGAATATGTAACAGGGCTTGCTGCGGGTAATCAAAGGGTGAAGGCACCTTGATAAACTTAACACCGGGCTCGCCACGCAGGCCGCTTTCATGGGCAAAATGTTCAAACGAACCTAGAGCCGTGAGTGTGGCCGAACAGAGCACGGCACCGGCGCACTCTCGCCATAATTTGTCTTTAAGATAAAAACCCACTTCGATAGGGCAGTCGCTGAGCAGGTAATCATGGTGATTTTTGTACTCCATGCGCTTTATCCAGCGGGCATGGGGCACGCTTTCACTGTGTTTACTGTAGCTGGACCAAAGTTTATACAGGGTTTCTAAACGGGCGATGTATTGGCCACTTTCGGCCAACAAGGGCTCGGCGATAAAGCCCTTCACATCACCGTCGTTAACGTCGCTGCTGAGCGCTTCATGCATTTTATTCAGGATGCGCAGCGCGGTTTTTGCTGCCTCGGCTATGTCCTGTGCCTGCTGTGTAAGCTGCTCAGGTAAGCGGCCATGGGCGAAGCGATAGGTATGATCTTCATTGTATTCATAGGCGGCGCTATCGAGCATGGTCAACACGGCTTTATGGCCACGACCGATATCATCGACGGCATCGTTTAGCTTAAATTGGCTGCCGGCGGCACTGGCGCTAAAAATGGCTTGTGCCATTTTGCCGCTGAACTTGAGCAGCTTCTCCAGCCAGTCCTGGGTACCCTTGATGGTCGCTGCGGCGGAGGAGAAGTCTCGGGTAATGTGAGCGAGGTGATGAGCCTCGTCTATCACATAAATACAGTTTTCCGGCTCGGGTAAAATAACCCCGCCGCCAAGCTCTAGGTCTGCCAGCAATAAACTATGGTTGGCAACCAGTACATCCATTTGCGCAATTTTATTGCGCGCCAGATGGAAGGGGCAGGTTTGGTGTGCCTTCATCTGCCGTTGGCAGGAATGCTTATCACCGCTGATCAACCCCCAGACTCTATCCGGTATTACATCGGCCCAGGAGTCTCTGTCGCCCTGCCACTTTTTATTGCTGTAGGCTTGATGCAATTGCTTCAGGCATTTTTGCTCCATCTCACTGAGCGGCGAGCTAAGTGTGGGCATTAGCGCCATTTGCTGTTCATCGCCGTTGACGGCATTTTCCAGCTTGTGGGCACAAATATAGCGGCCTCGTCCCTTTACCAGGTCATAACTAAAGGTCAGGCCACTGTGCTCGGCAAAAAATGGCAACTCTTTAAATAGTAGTTGCTCTTGCAGCGCCACAGTTGCGGTAGAAATAACTAACTTCTTATTTGCCTTGAGGGCGATGGGCAGGGCCCCCAAACAATAGGCCAGGGATTTACCCGTACCCGTGCCTGCTTCGATAACGCAGATCCGTTGTTTTTTGTCATACTCCCCAGCCAGGGTTTTGGCTATTTCCGCCACCAGGTAGTTTTGGCTCGGCCTGGGTCTATAATCCTCAAGGCTGGCAGCGATCCGCTGATGAGCGGTACGTATGGTCTTTTTAAGCGGATCGGAGAGCATGATTTAACTTATGTATATATTTACAGTGCTGATATTCTAGGGGGACTAGAAGAAAGACTCAAGGATTAGTCAACGACCAGTCTGCTACTTGGCATCTTTAGCTGCTGTAATTATGGCGCTGCTTGGTTACACTGGTGCCATATCTGATGTTTGAGTGAACCCGCCTTGTCTACGCCTAACCCCGCCACCGCCGGTTTTATCCTTTCCATGCAAACGCAACAGCGTCGCCATGGTATTTATTATGTTGCCTGGCTGGCTACCGAGCGTGGTCCGGTCAAGGTCATATCGACGGCGCAAAAGGCGGTGTTTTTTATCGCGCAAAAAAATAGTGCGAGCGCAGAACGCATTTTGGCATCTCTGCAGAGTCGGTATCAGCAACGTGCTTTGACGCTTAAAACATTTGCGGGTGAGCCAGTTTGTGCGCTTTATTTTTCTTCCTTGCAAGATTATTACCAGGGCCGAGAGTTACTGCGTGAGCAGGGTATCGAACTCTATGAGGATGATATCCGCCCGCAAGAACAATTTTTAATGGAGCGCTTTATTCGAGGTGGTGTTTGGGTGCAAGGCGAAGCGTCCGGCGGTGATAACCGTTTAATTCGTAACGCGCGCTTTAAAGCTAATGATGGCTTTCGTCCCAAGCTCTCCATGTTATCGCTGGACTTGGAGTGCAGTCCCGAGGGCATTTTATATAGTGTGGCCCTGGTGAGTGAGCACAGCCGCCAGGTGATTATGATAGGCCCAAGTCCAAGTGCAGGCCCGGAGCAACCTTGGCTTGATTACGTAGAAGACGAAGCTGCGCTTCTATATGCGCTTATTAAGCAAATTAAAAATTTAGATCCGGACTTAATTATCGGCTGGAATGTGGCCGACTTTGATATGCAGCTTTTGTGTTTTCGTGCCCAGCAATTGGGCATTGAGCTCACCCTGGGACGCGATGGTGAAGCTATGATCTGGCGCGGCGGTCAGGTTAATAAGCTAATAGTACCGGGGCGGGTGGTACTCGATGGCATTGATATGTTAAAAAATGCCACTTATCACTTTGGCAGTTACAGCCTGGATAATGTCGCCGCCGAGGTGCTCGCAGAGCGTAAATTGCTAGAGCAGGGAGATAAACTTGGCGCCATACAGCATCTTTTCCATCACGATAAACTCAAGTTAGCCGAATACAACCTCAAAGACAGTGAGTTGGTGCTGGCGATATTCAATAAGCTGGAACTGTGCGAATTTGCCGTAGCCCGTGCTCAGCTAACCGGTTTGCCTCTGGAGCGCCTTGGAGGCTCGGTGGCGGCATTTAGCAACCTGTATCTTCCCCATTTGCATCGCAGTGGCTATGTCGCCCCCAACTTGGGCGATCATGGCCTGAGCTTCGACAGTCCCGGGGGCTATGTGATGGACTCCACACCAGGACTTTACGATAATGTTGCCGTGCTCGATTTTAAAAGTCTGTATCCGAGCATTATTCGCACCTTTTGTATCGACCCCATGGCGCTTATCCTGGGTTTGCAGCAGCCGCAAGACAGTGTGCCGGGGTTTAACCATGCTTATTTCTCCCGCACCGAGCACCACCTGCCGCAACTAGTATCCAATTTAGCCGAGGCGCGTCAACGCGCTAAAAACCAGGGTGATCATCATTTGCAGCAGGCGATCAAGATTATTATGAATAGTCTCTACGGCGTGCTCGGTTCAAAGGGATGTCGCTTTTATGATCCCAGGTTATCAAGCTCCATCACCTTGCGCGGTCATGAAATTATGCAAACCACCAAAATGTGGCTTGAAGACTTGGGTGTTACCGTTATTTACGGCGACACGGATTCAACTTTTGTGGCCCTGCCCAAGGACCTGGATGAAGCGCAAAGTCATCGCGTTGCATCGGACTTGGTAGCAAAAATTAACCAAAAATGGCGTGATAGATTAAAAAACAACCTAAACTTAACCAGTTATCTCGAGTTAGAGTATGAGAGTTTGTATAGGCCATTTTTTATGCCAAAAGCTCGTCATAAAGATATTGGCAGCAAAAAACGTTATGCGGGCTTGTTAGCACAAGCGGATTATCGTCTGGTGTTTAAAGGAATGGAGTCGGTGCGTAGCGATTGGACGCAGTTCGCCCGGGATTTCCAACAAGATTTATTTAATGCCTTATTTACAGGTGGTGACCTGCAACAGGTGGTTGCAGAGTATCTAGATAAGTTGCACCACTGCGATGATGTGAAACTACTTACTTATAGTAAACGCTTGGGTAAAGACCCTGATCAGTATACAAAAGCTATCCCTCCTCATGTCCGGGCGGCGCGGGGCTCTGTTAAGGGGTTAAGCAAGGGCGACTGGGTTCACTATGTGATCACCTTGTCAGGGCCTAAGCTGCTGCCGACCTCGCAACCGCTGGACTTAGAACATTATTTGGAAAAGCAATTAAGACCCATTATTGATGACCTTCAGGGCCTTGGAATTACCATTAATTACGGCCACTCGGGCAAACAATTCCCGCTTCTGTAACAAAATAATTTATAACGATTACACTTGTGTAATTGAATATTTAGATTGTTGTTTTTTAAGCTTATTTTGGAAACATAAAGCAATAGTTTGTTTATTTAACGTTGTTTTTTATGCTTTTGTTGTTAATTTGCTGTTGACCAGTATTTCTCAAATTGTTTAGTATCTCTTTAGGAAGTGTATTTTGTTACATTTCGCTAAGAGTTGTTCACAACAAAAAATAATTAGTCACACCAAAATGTGACCCAGGGAGAATCCAATGTTAAACAGCAAAATTGCAAAATCAGTGCGCTTAGCGCTAGTTTTTGGCGCTGCTTCAACTGCTGGTATTTCAGCTACGGCTATGGCCGCTGAAGACAGTGCTGAAGAAGTTGAGCGTATTGAAGTAACCGGTTCACGCATCAAGCGTACCGACATGGAAGGCGCAAGCCCAATTGAAGTAATTACTTCAGCTGAATTTGAAAAGCAAGGCCGTCTATCTGTAGCTGACGCCCTACGAAGCGTTACTTCAAACAGCTTTGGTTCTTTTGTTCCTTCATCTGGTAGCTCAGCCCAGTCTCAATCTACAGTAAGTTTACTAGGTGCTGGTTCAGACCGTACCCTAGTTCTTATTGATGGCCGTCGTATGGCTGGTTCTCCGTCACTTGGCGGTAGCTCTGCTAACCTTAGTTCAATCCCAATGGCAGCCATTGAGCGTATTGAAATCCTTAAAGATGGTGCGTCAGCTATCTATGGTTCTGATGCGATTGCCGGTGTAATCAATGTAGTATTGAAAAAAGATTATGAAGGCGCTACTTTCGATATCCAAATCGGCCGTCCAAGTGCTGATGGTGCTGACAGCAAGCAGATGTCTCTTGCTATGGGTATCTCTTCAGACAAAGGTAACATTACCTTCGTATATGACCACCAAGAACAAGGTGCAATTTTCGACCGCGATCGTGATTACACAGCGGCTTCATGGGAAGATCTTGACGGTGACGGCCTAGTTTCTATCTATGACGAAACTGTGGGTGTAAGCTACTACGGTGCAACTATCGTAAACCCTGACGGTGACTTAGAAGCAACACCAATCTGTGATGACCTAGCTGCAAACGTACCTGGATTCGTAGGTTCACTTGACCAAGGTTCATTACTTGGTGGTGTTGGTGGTGGTGAAGTGTGTGGTTTCGCATTCGCTAACGTTTCAGCGAACATGGCATCTACAAACCGTGACTCTGTAATGACCAGTGCTACTTACGAGATTGCTGATGATGTAGAGTTATTTGCTCGTGCAATGCTAAGCCGTAATGATTCATTCGGTCGTTATGCACCACCTGCTGCTGGTTGGGATGATATCCCTGTGGGCAACGAACATAACGCCTATGACGAGCCTGTTGACGGTTACTTCCGTTGGTACCAAATTGGTAACCGTGACGGTCTAGTAACTGACTATCAACAAGACTACATGGTAGGTCTGAAAGGTCTTCTAAATGATAATATCGAGTGGGAATTTACATACCACAAAGCGAAACTTGACTATCGTCAAGTAGGTCGTTACTACCTAAGCTATGCAGGTCTTTACACTAACCTACTATTGGATATCCCACTTGGTTCAGAAGTCGGCATTAACAACATGCGTTCTACTACGTACCAAGAAGACCAAAATGAAATGGATCACTGGTTCGGTGGTTTAGGCTTCTCACTAGGTGAGCTTGGTGGCGGCGAAATTCAACACTACCTAGGTGCTGAATACTTTGACCAGTCTTTCGCTTCAAAATACGATGCCCAATCAGAAGCCGGTCTAATCGGTGGTTCAGCAGGTAACACGGCCCAAGGTGAACGTGATACTACAGCTGTATTCTATGAAATTTCAATGCCAATCCTTGATAACCTAATCGTTAACGCCGCGTATCGTTACGATGACTACAGCGATTTCGGCAGCCAAGGTACACCAAGTGTGAAAGTAGAATACCGTCCTACGGATGATATCTTACTTCGTGCTTCATACTCTGAAGGTTTCCGTGCTCCGTCGCTATCTGAGCTTCTAGGTCAAACGTCATTTAGTGCGACAAGCGCAACTGATTACGTAGCCTGTGAACTACAGGAAATCCCGGTAGAAAGCTGTCGCAGCCGTCAGTTTGATAACCTACAAGAAAGTAACAACAACCTAGGTCCTGAAGAATCAGAATACTTCAACATGGGTGTTGTGTACTCTGGTATCGAAAACTTCTCTGTTAAAGTAGATTACTTCGACCTAGAAGTGACTAACGTAATCTCTGATATCACAGTTCAGGATTTGATCAATATTGAACTAGCTGGTCAGTTGGACGCGTTTGAAGCTGCTTACCCAGGTGTTAACTTAGACCGTAACCCTGACGGTTCAATTACTGAAGACGTTGTTACTCGCTCTGAAAATGGTGCGATCATGACACGTAAAGGCCTAGACGTAGACGTTAACTACAACCTTGAAACAGGTTTCGGTAACTTCTCGCTTGGTAATGTAACTACTTACCTTCTAGAGTCAGGCGGCGATGTATACTTCGGTGGTCCAATGCAAGACTTTATCGGTCAACCTGGTTTGCCTGAGTGGAGAAGTCAATTTAAACTTGATTACTCAATCGGCGACTTTGCTGCAAGCTGGACTACTGACGTGATTGCTTCAACTGACGAAGATTCAGTATTAGATGTAGGCGACGGTACTGATGCATCTAAATTCCGTTATGTTGGTAGCAACCACAACCCAACATATGTTGTTCACAACCTTAACCTTAAGTACCACGCTGGTCAGTACGGTACGTTTACTGTAGGTGCTCGTAACCTATTTGATAAAGGTATCGTTCGTGATGACGACGGTCTATGGGTAAATGACACGCTTTACATTCAAGGTCACTTAGGCCGTGAAGTATTTGCAGGTTATCGCATTAGCTTCTAAGTATTAAAGCTATGAAAAAGGCCAGATTTTAATCTGGCCTTTTTATTTTGAGTGAGTTGGATATGTCCATTGAAAGCGGTTTTCTCTATTTTAGCTGGTAGTGAAGTGGAGCCCTCTTTATCGTTTTAAAACGGGTATTAATGGATAAAAGGTGATTACATGACAGAGTGGGATGCATATTGGGCGGATGGCCATAATGACTGTTTTCCTAGCGAAACAGCGATAGAAGTAAAAGGCTACGTAAAGGGTGTATGGAAAGAGATATTTTCACAGCAACCATTTCCAAATAAAAACGTATTGGATGTTTGCTGTGGTTCGGGTTATATAGGCAGGGCCCTTGAGGATCTAGAAATAGATTTAACTACGTGCGTTAAAGGTGTTGATGCTGCAAACATCCCGTATAGCGGTGAGGCACCTTATCCAATAAGTGGTGGTGTACTGATAGAAGACTTACCCTTCGAAGAAAACTCTTTTGATATCATTGTGTCTAACTTTGGTATTGAATACTCAGATACAAATCAAGCATTAAAGGAGTTAATTAGAGTTAGCGCAAATAAATTCGATTGGTACTTCTTATGCCATAGCACAGAATCTGTTTACTCCAAAGACTCATTAGATGTAATTCAAGAGCTTCATCCATTTTTGCAACGGGTCAAGTTTTCTGTTAATCCAAGTCTAGAGGAAGCTAAGGTGGTTGCTGAGGCTGCTAGAGACCAGTTACGAAAAGGTCAGTTTGGCGCTACTAGTGATGTACTTAAAAAGCTTGTAGATGGCTGTGAGCTAGCGGTAAGTGGCAAGATAAAATTGGATTTGGTTGTTGATTATCTTTCTGAGTGTCAACGATATGTCGAAAGAATGGTAGCGCAATTTAATGCGGCAAAAGAGTGTGAGCATGCCCTTATTCCATCAATACCTAATCTACCATTCATTCAGGAAGTTAACATTCAAAACCTGGAGTGGCGAGGCTCTATCATTGCTAAACTTATACAAGTTAGTGGGGCGAAAATATAATAATGAGCGGGCTGACGGCTAACGGGCTTGAGCAGTTAATTTACCTTTTATCAGTTTGTTAACAATCCAATCTGCTGAAATTATTTTCATTATATATTTTGTAATCAAGTACATTTATCAGATCCCCATTTTTGTCCGTAACATCCTTATCTGTTTCGCCGTCCACGCAAAGAAGCAGGACAGCAGACTAAATACTATGGAGCTACTGTTCTATTCTACCTTTGACACTATTGCCGACGGCTGGGTGAGTAGTTTGAATGGTCTAAACACATTCGGTGCTCAAAGTGCGACGACACTTCTTTCCGATTTCAGGTGACAGATAATAAATATTGATGCCGCTTCAATCCAGACGAATTTGTTGAATGATTCTATTGCTAGAGCTCAACCACGGTTAGGGCTCGAATTCAAACTTTATAAATAAAATAAATTCCTATAGCGCGATTGGACATTCTTTGCGCTAAATTTAAGTATAGATATGCAGCTTAGGTGGCTCGGGCAGAAAAATATTAAACCCACCTAGTGGGCGAAAATCCCTGTTGCTGCTATTGATTTTGAGTCGAAAAGGGGGGGGTTTGCTGTCACAGGACAATTAATAATTTAAATTTTATGTCAATTGTTAGGGTATTTATATTAACTTTTTATTTCCAAAGTGCAGAAGGGGCTAGGCATTTTGGGCTATATAGATAAGTTGTGTGTTAATTTTATGTTTCATATGAAGAAATAAGACGAATGCAAGGAAAATTGCGATGAACATCAAGTTGACAGCACCGGAAGCTTTTAGCATTATTGGCTAGTTGGTATCACTATAAAGATACCTAGGTTGGCTCACTTTAGGTGGGCCGATAAAAATTCAAAAAGTAACATTACTTAATTGGTTGGGAACTATGTCTGTTAAAATCAGAAAGAGTCTTGTAGCTTCTGCGTTGGTTGGCGCAGCTGCACTTGCAAGCAACAATGTGATGGCAGATCCGTTGAATGACTTGCACAAAGCTGGTGCAACTATTCAAACGGCTGCTGTTAAGTCTCAAACTAAAATCGACAACATCTATGGTCAAACACAAGAGCTAATCGCTGATTACCGCTCTACTGTAGATGAAACAGAAATCATGAAGGTCTATAACGACCACGTTCAGCGTCTTGTTGATGACCAAAACTCACAAATCGAGTCTTTGGAGCGTCAGATCGCTGGTATCGACAAAACAAAACAAAACGTTGTGCCTTTGATGTATCGCATGATCGATACGCTTGAGCAATTCATCAAAGCGGACGTTCCGTTTGACACTGAAGAGCGTATGGAGCGTGTTGAGAAGCTTCGCGACATCATGACTAGCGCTTCTGTGACGACTTCTGAGAAGTTCCGTCAGGTTCTTGAAGCCTACATGGTAGAGAAAGACTACAGCACGACTATGGTTGCTAACCAAGGTAGCCTGAACATCGACGGTCGTGATATCTCTGTAGACTTCGCGCGTCTGGGTCGTATCGCTTATGTAGCACAATCTTTCGACCAGAAGAACGCTTGGGTGTGGAACAACACTACTAAGCAATGGGAAGAGTTAGGCGACGAATTCTTGAAGCCTATCAAAGAGACAATCCGTATGGCCCGTAAGCAAGCGGCTCCGGATCTTGTTAAACTACCAATCTTCGGCGCGGAGTAATAGATAATGAAGAAACTATTTAAAGGTTTTGCTGTTGCAGCAGTACTTTCTGTTTCTGCCGGTGCTGCGCTTAATGCCCACGCAAACACGCAAGTACTTGACCAAATCCTTGAGCAAGTAAAGAAAGAGCGTATCTCTGAAGGCAAGCTAAACAAGCAACGTGAGCAAGAGTTCTTAGCTGCTCGTGCTGACCAGCAAGCGCTTCTTAACACTGCAAAGCGTGAACTAGCTGCTGAAAAAGCACGTGGTGAGCGTCTGCAAAAAGAATACGCACAAAACGAAATCACTCTAGCGGAAAAAGAAACTGCACTTGAAAATGCAAAAGGTACCCTAGGTGAAATGTTCGGTGTTGTACGTCGTGCGGCACAAGAAACTATCGGTTCAATCGAAGCATCACTAGTAAGTGCTGAAAAGCCTGGACGTGCTGAGATCCTTCGTTCACTAGCGGCGGCTAAAGAGCTACCAACTACTCGTGAACTAGAAGAGCTTTGGATTGCCCTACAAACTGAAATGACCGAGTCTGCGAAAGTATCTTCTTTCGAAGCTGAAGTTTCTGAGCTTGATGGTTCAATCTCAACTAAGCAAGTAACTCGTATCGGTAACTTCAACCTGATCACAGACGAAGGTTACCTGATCTACTCAGGCGACACTCAGTCGATTCAACCACTAGGTCGTCAACCAGACGGTTACGTACTTGACACTGCTAAGTCACTTATCGGTACTTCTGCAGACGCGTACACTGGTTTCTACGTTGACCCAACTCGTGGTTCAATCTTGCGTCTAAACACGCAAAAAGCAACTCCTGAAGAGCGTTTCCACCAAGGTGGTGAAGTAGGTTACATCATCGCTATTCTACTAGTGATTGGTTTCCTAATCGCGATTGTTCGTCTAGTAGACCTAACAATCACTTCAGGTAAGATCAAGAGTCAACTTAAGAACACCAGCGCTCCTTCTGAAGGTAACCCGCTTGGTCGTATCCTTAAAGTTTACCAAGACAACAAAAACCAAGACGTTGAAAACCTTGAGCTTAAGCTTGATGAAGCGATTCTACGTGAAACGCCTCGCATCGAAATGGGTATCAACATCATCAAGATCTTGGCTGCTATCGCACCACTACTAGGTCTACTTGGTACCGTTGTTGGTATGATCAACACCTTCCAGCAGATCACTCTATTCGGTACAGGTGATCCGAAGATCATGGCTGGTTCAATCTCAATGGCTCTAGTAACTACAGCCCTAGGTCTAATCGCGGCACTTCCGCTAATCCTAGTACACGCTGTTGTTGCCGGTCGTAGTAAATCAATCATCCACATTCTTGATGAGCAAAGCGCTGGTATTATCGCTGCTCACGCGGAGAAGGAGAAAGCCTAATGCTAGTCCTGATGGAGATTTGGGAATCTATCAGGGATTTTGTTGGCACAGGCGGCCAGGTTTTATACGTGGTCGCGATAGCACTCTTCCTCATGTGGGTTTTAATGATTGAGCGCTATTGGTTCCTACTTGCTGAGTTTCCGAAAATGAAAAAAGGAATCGTAGCCAAGTGGGACGCCCGCCAAGACACTACGTCTTGGTACGCACACAGAATCCGCGATGCATGGATTTCTGAAGCGTCTGAAAAATTAGATGAGCGCATGTTGTTGATTAAGACATTGGTAGCTGTATGTCCGTTAATCGGTCTACTGGGTACAGTAACGGGGATGATCGCGGTTTTCGAAACCATGGCAACCCAAGGTACTGGTAACCCTCGACTAATGGCATCAGGTATTTCAATGGCAACAATCCCAACAATGGCTGGAATGGTTGCGGCACTATCGGGTGTATTCTTTAGTACACGTCTTGAAGCACGTGCAAAAATGGCTAAAGAAAAGCTGATCGATAGCTTGCCTCATCACTAGAGAGAGATTTGAATATGGCACGTAAACAACGTTTTCGTGAAGAAGAAGAAGCAGCGGTCGATATGACGCCGATGCTAGACATCGTATTCATCATGCTTATCTTCTTTATCGTAACTACTTCGTTCGTTAAAGAAGCTGGTATTGATGTAAATAAACCTGAAGCAGCGCAAGCGACTCAGAAGAAAAATGCAAATATCTTCATCGCTATCCGCTCTAATGGTGAAATTTGGATGGATAAGCGTCAGGTAGATGCCGAGCGTGTAGCTGCAAATATCGAACGTTTATTAGCAGAGCAACCAACCGAAATCGTAATTATCCAAGCGGATAAAGAAGCGAAGCACGGTGTTGTTGTGAAGGTAATGGACCAAATTAAAGCTGCAGGTATCGATAAGATATCCATCGCTGGAGAAAAGTAATGATTCGTTTTCTGTTTTCACTGATTGCAGGTGGGGCAGTTACTTTCGGCTTATTCTTTTTCATGGCGTATCTGATCTCCGGAGGAGACGGACGCGCCGCTAACGAGAAAGAGAAGATCGTTGTCGAAATTATGACGAATCCACCTGAATCCAAGGTTCAGGAGCGCAAACGTGTACCGCCACCGCCGCCTCCTCCGCCTAAGCAGCCGCCTAAGCCGCAGCCGCCACAGCCAGACAACAGCAACCCTGATGCTGGCGCACTAGGCTTTAATATGCCAAGTGTTAACGTGGGTGGTTCTGCCGGTGGACTAAGTGGCCCAGGTGCGTTTGGCCGAGATGGTGATGCTACACCTCTTGTGCGAATTGAACCTAAATACCCTGTGCAAGCCGCACGTGATGGTAAAGAAGGTTGGGTACAACTTTCATTCACCATTAACGAGCTAGGTGGTGTAGAAGACGTAGAGGTTATCGATGCAGAACCTAAACGTATCTTTGACCGCGAA
Source organism: Pseudoalteromonas sp. T1lg10 (assembly GCF_002964545.1). Classification (NCBI taxonomy): domain Bacteria; kingdom Pseudomonadati; phylum Pseudomonadota; class Gammaproteobacteria; order Alteromonadales; family Pseudoalteromonadaceae; genus Pseudoalteromonas; species Pseudoalteromonas sp. T1lg10. Next base: position 150,328 of record NZ_PQBV01000037.1, on the reverse strand, counting down.
GCTGTGCGCGCATTGCGTAAATGGAAGTACAAGCCAAAAGTTGTTGATGGCAAGCCAATGAAGCAGCCTGGCATCACAGTACAGCTTGACTTTAAACTGAACCAAGACCAGTAAGGAGAGTGTAGAGATGAAAAATCTATCGAAAGTTACTGCACTCGCTCTGCTAATTTCCGTATCGGGCGGCGTAGTCAGCACTTCAGCGTTGGCTGCACCGAACTATGCGGAGATCGAAAAGCGCAAAAACGCTAAGACCAAGGTCATGGGTGAGCGCGTTGGTAAAAAAGTGGTTAAAGCCTTTGAGCTTTATGAAGCGGAAGATATCGACGGTGCCATTGCTCAGTTGAAAGAGCTAGACCCTTCTGATACGTTCGATAAAGCTACGGTAGACCGTTATTTAGGTCAGCTGTATGCACAAAAAGACAACTTTCAGTTAGCGATCAAGCACATTCGCGATGCGGTTAAGCCTGACGTGCTTAACTTCAACGACCAAGAGCAGTCAATGAAGCTGATTGGTGACTTATTGGCTAACACCAAAAAGTACAAAGAAGCGAAGCAAGCCTACATAGAGTGGATGGACTTTACCGGTCAAGAAGATGCCACAGTGTACACGCGTATTGCGCAGGCTAACTATGAGCTTGGACAGTTTAAAGACGTAGTACAACCAGCTGAACGCGCCATTGAGCTAGATGCGAACAATGAGCCTAAAAAGGCACCATTCTCGCTGCTTATGGGTGCTTACTACGAGACGAAAGATTTCAAGAACGTAGTAAAAGTTGGTGAGCGTATGGTTAAAAGTTGGCCCGAAGACAAAAAGTCTTGGACTAACCTAGGTCGTTTCTATATGCAGGTAGAAGACTATGAAAAAGGTCTTAATATCATGGATATAGCTTACGATAACGGCTACCTTGAGTCTGAGACAGACTACAAGGTACTGGCCCAGCTATACTCTTTCGTTGGCATACCTTACAAAGCCGGTTTCCATATGGAAAAAGCAGTCAATGACGGTAAGGTTGAGCGTACTAAAGCAAATGTAACGGCAATTGCCAGCTACTATCATAATGCGAAAAACATTAAGACGGCGGCTAAGTATTACGAAGAAGCAGCAAAGTTTGATAACGATGCCGAGCTTTTCCGTAAGGCGGGTTCATTGCGTTTACAGGAGCAACAGTTTGATTCGGCGGTAGCCTTATTAAATAAAGCGCTTGATTTAGGCTCGGATAAGAAAGGTCAGATTTATTCGGACCTAGCCGAAGCCTACTTACAGCAAGAGAAATACAAACAAGCCTATGCGGCGATCTCCAAAGCAGCGGAAGATCCAAGCACAAGCAAGTTTGCTCGCAGCTGGAAGACCTTCATTAAGGATAAGGCGCAGCGCAACGGCGTAAGTCTTTAATCACAGCATGTGATCATAAAAAGCCCCATTAGGGGCTTTTTTTATATTTATAACAGCATTGAGCGGATTATGATCAAGCGAATTTTATCGGTAGGTTTATTGTTATTGGCAGGGTGCTCGGATGCGCCTGACTTAAATTCACAACAGGCTATTGCAGCCTTGCAGCAGCTCAATGCCAGACTCAGTGGCGAATCAAGCGATACCAGCCAGCTCTGGCCCTATACCGAGCAGTATCTAAAGCAACGTCATGATATCTACAATGCCATAGCCCGCTCACAGTTAACCCCAGCGCAAGCGCAAACCTTGGACTATTTAATCACCGAAGAACGCTTTGTCCGCCGTTATCAACCCTGGCCTATGGCGGCAAAAATCGATGTCGATGCCACAGCCTTACAAAACCCTCAGTGGCAGCACGGCTTGGCCGGGTGGTTGACTTATGTTGAGCACACCCTGGAGCTGGCGAAAGAGAGTAAAATCTTCCTTAATGCCGTTGAAGTGGCGCATATTCAGGCCCAGTTAGGGCATTTTAAAGGCAAGGGTATAGAGCCTGCGCTCAACAAGGCCATTACCAGCTTGGAGGCCTATTTAGACAAGTATACGCCTCGCAATCAACTGGGTTTGTCCCAGTTGCCCAATGGTGCCCAGTGGTATCAGGCAAAAATTAATTATTATAGCGGCCAGGTGCGCTCTCCAATCCAGTGGTTTACTCATATTCAAGGCAAGCAAAAGAGCCTAAAAGATACGGATGTGCAGCCTTTGCCAAGCAGAGACAGCGCCCAGCTGCTCCCAGACCTTGATTGGCGGCAAAACTATGGCGACCTAAGGGGATGGGCTAAAGAGCAGTCTCTGAGCCCGTCACAGCGCCGCATGGCGTTAATATGGATGGAAGTTGACTTAGGCGTACATGCTCATATGTGGAACGAACACTTTGTCTATACCGCCTTGGCCAAGAAGGGAATAGATGCCGGGGTGGCAACGCGCATCTTGATGCAGGTTTTAACCCACCCAGGGCAAAGCTTTATTTATGCAGGCGTGCTTAACGAGCTTTAAGATGTGCCTCGCACTGCTCGCAGCGTTGGGTGGTCACGTCTTCTAAAAGGCGGGCCGCCTCAATGGGCTCTTCGCAATCGCTGCAAAAGCCGAATAGCCCGAGATCGAATTGACACTGGGTTGCCTCTAACCGCTCCAGTCTATCCACAAGATCTTTATAGGTGGGTCCGGATTTATCGCGAAGATGCGCTACCCAATCCCATTCTGGGTGCGCTGCCAAGGTTTGATATATCTCGTTCTCATGGCTGAGGGTGGAATAGCGCAAGCGATTTAAAAGTTCTTCACGCACTTGCGCGAGTAACACCTCTACTTTCGATTCAAAGTCGAGCGTCTCGATAGTCATGGCACAATCCACTGTTTTACTTAGGTAGCTTTTATTGTGGCCAGTAAATGGCTGTGTCGATATGACCGTGATCAACTAAAGGCGAAAAAGAGTGAGTTAATGCTCCGCTTGCTCACTATGGTGTTTTAACACCGCCAATACTTCATCTTTATCATGCAGGCGACGGATATCTTCGAACAAGGCATCGGCCTGGCTATAGGTGCGTTTTAAGTATCCTAACCATTGCTTGGTGCGATTGGCGAAGTAGCGTTTTGACATCAGCTCATCGTCATGCATAGACGAGTGCACTATATGATAGATAACATCATGCCAGCTCAAGCGGCGGTGGGGTTGCCCTAAATCTTCTGCTTTTATCCAGGCCGCCAGGTCGGGCATGGCCAAGGCTCCGCGGCCCAGCATCAGGTGTTGACACTGGCTTTGGATGCGGGCGTTATGGGCATCTTTAAGATCCCAAATCTCGCCGTTGGCCACCACTTCCATATTGGTATTTCTGGCCAGCAGAGGTGCTATCTTGTCCCAGTAGGCCGGTGGGCGATAGCCGTCCCGTTTGGTACGCGCATGTATGGCGATACCATCGGCCTTGGCTTGGGCTACGGCATCGAAAATCTCACTGCTTAGGGAGTCATCGTCAAAGCCAAGTCGAACCTTGGCGGTAACAATATGCTCATTATCCACCGCATCACGCACTGCCTTAACGATTTGATAGACCTGCTCAGGCTCTTTCAAAAGCACGGCACCGCCCTTGCTTTTATTAACCGTCTTGGCCGGACAACCAAAGTTCAAATCTATGCCGTGGGAGCCCAAAGCGACCGCTTTAACGGCATTTTCAGCTAAATAATATGGGTCTTGCCCAAGCAGTTGGATGCGCACTGGTGTGCCGGCGCGGGTATAGCCGCCATTGTGTAACTCTGGGCAATAACGCATAAACACGCGTCGTGGTAGGCGCTGGTTAACAACACGAACAAACTCGGTCACACACAGGTCAAAGCCACCAATGTCGGTCAGCAGCTGGCGCATTTTAAAATCTACAACGCCTTCCATGGGTGCGAGGATAAGTTTCATGTTTGACCTTATAGGAAATTTTGGCCGCGTATTCTAACCTGAACTAGGCTATTGATAAAATAGCATTATCAGTTCATATTTAAGTCTGTGATCTGATTACAAAATTAATCTAATCTTAGTGAAAGCATCCGCCATTAAGTCGGGTCTACCTATTTTGACAGCTACTAACACAGAGAGAGCAAGAGCATGAACACATTAAAGAAAAATTCAATTGCATTGACCTTAGGCGCAGTTGTTGCCGGTGGTGGTGCAATGACAGCAACCGATGCCCAGGCAAATCCATTCGAAATGCAAGAAATGGTAGCTGGTTATCAGCTAGATGCCGGTGAAGGCAAATGCGGTGAAGGTAAGACTGAAAAAGAAGGTCGCTGCGGTGAAGCCAAGAAAGCCGAAAAAGAAGGCAAGTGTGGCGAAGGTAAATGCGGTGAAGGCAAAGCCAAAAAAGAAGGCAAGTGCGGCGAAGGCAAATGCGGTGAAGGCAAAGCCAAAAAAGAAGGTAAGTGCGGCGAAGGTAAATGCGGCGAAGGCAAGGCCAAAAAAGAAGGTAAGTGTGGCGAAGGTAAATGCGGTGAAGGCAAGGCCAAAAAAGGCGAGAAAGAAGGCAAGTGCGGTGAAGGCAAAGCCGAGAAAGAAGGTAAATGTGGCGGCCACAGCGCATAAGCACTGAGGTAAAGTCAGACCTATGCAAGCCGCTGTCACACGCGGCTTGTGTTTTTAGGAACCCCCTAGGAGTACGAGATGAAATCCCATGCCACAGACATAGGTAAGGTTGGCCTTGGGCTGCGTCGCGAGATGGTAGAGGAGATGCTCACCCATATTCCCGAGCAAATTGGTTTTATGGAAGTCGCGCCCGAGAACTGGTTGCCCTTTGGCGGCAAGCTGGGTAAGCAATTTAAAGCCTTGACCGAGCGTCACCCCTTTATTTGTCATGGCCTTTCCTTATCGATAGGCTCGCCGGACCCCCTGGATATTAGTTTTCTCAAGGCCCTGAAACGCTTCTTTGATGAGCACAATATTCGTATGTATAGCGAGCATTTAAGTTATTGCTCCGCCGGTGGCCATATGTATGATCTTATGCCCATTCCCTTTACCTGTGAGTCGGTAGACTATGTTGCGGCGCGCATTCGTCAAGTGCAGGATATTTTAGAGCGACCGCTGATAATGGAAAATGTTTCTTATTACGGTGCGCCCGGGCAAGAAATGACGGAATTGGAATTTACTAACCAAGTGTTGGCGGCGGCCGATTGCCAGCTCCTGCTTGATGTAAATAACATCTATGTGAACTCGGTAAATCACGGCTATGACGCCACAGCCTTTCTTCAAGGTTTGCCCAGTGAGCGCATCGCCTATATCCATGTGGCAGGTCACTATAACGAGGCCGAAGATTTAATTGTCGATACCCATGGTGCCGATGTCATAGATCCGGTGTGGCGTCTGCTACAGCAGGCTTATGAATGTCATGGTGTGCACCCAACCCTGCTTGAGCGTGACTTTAATATTCCGCCCTTGCCACAGTTAATAACCGAGCTCGATACCATAGCCGAGCTGCAAAAGCCTTTTTTAGTTAATCAGCAGCGAGCCTAAAGATGCAGTTTAAACAGGTGCAAAAGCAATTCAGTGACTATATTCGCGATCCACAGGCCAACCCCAAGCCTGAGGATATCGAAGAGCGGCGCATGAAAATCTACCGTGAGCTGTTTTTTAATAACGTCAACGGCTTTTTAGAAAGTGGCTTCCCTGTCTTGCATAGCCTTTATAAACCGCAGCAATGGCAGCAGCTGGTGCGCGCCTTTTTTGCTCAACATCAGGCGCAATCCCCATACTTTCTTGATATCTCAAAAGAGTTTGTGGATTTTTTGGCGCAAGAATATACGCCTCAGGCCAGCGATCCCGCGTTTTTACTTGAGCTGGCTCATTATGAATGGGTCGAGCTTGCGGTGGCTACAGCTAAGGTGCAGGGCCAATATCGTGCCATCGCCACCGTAAAGGATGAGCCCTTATATTTAAGCGAATGTGCGCAGGTGGTCTGTTATCACTATCCGGTGCAAACCATTTCGGTTGATAACCAACCGACTGCCCCAGATCAGGTGCCAAGCTATATTTGTGTTTATCGTGATAGGGATGATGAGGTGCAATTTTTGGCCCTCAATGCCATGACCGCGCTGTTACTCGATACTCTCGATAAACATCCCGGTATTAGCCTTAGCGCTTTATGTTCCCTGCTCAAACAGCAGGCACCGAGCTTCAGTGAAGCCCAACTGCAAGCTGGGGCACAGCAGATTCTGGCGGACTTAGCACAAAGAAGCATAGTGCTAACGCTGGATTGATAGCCGATATTAGATTACTATATGCGCCGTTTTTTGTCGTGTTTAAGAGGTAATTACTATGGCGCATAAAGGTGATTTTAAAGACCCTTTCAACTTCAAATATTTCGCTGCATTTCTCGCGGTATTCGTAGGTATTGGTTGTCTTAATGCAATTCTAGGTTGGGTAACCGCCATTTCAGCCTAAGAAAATATTTGCACAAGGCCCCGTTAGGGGCTTTTTTGTGCCTGAAAAGCCCCTAGCTAAACACCGACTCGGCCAGGGTGATGGAGCCGGCATCGGCATCGAGTGTAACCCGAGCGCCCACGGGTAAGATAAACTGTTGCTTCACATGACCTATCATGGCCCCGCGATAGGCCGGTATGTCCAGCGGCTTAATATAATCTGCGAAAATCTCATCCAGGCTCAGCGACCCGTAACCAGAATTAGGTTTACACAGGTTGCAATCGCCAAACACAAAGCCACTGAGCTTATCCAACGCGCCCATCAGCTTTAAGGTGCTCATCATTCTGTCGATACGATAGGGGGCTTCCTCGGTGTCTTCCAAAAATAAAATGGCGCCATCGAAGCTAGGTAAATAGGGAGAGCCTGCCAAGGCCGTGAGCACGGTTAAATTGCCGCCAATTAAGCGGCCACTGCTGCGCCCCGGATTAATGGTTTGCGTTAGATAGCGGCTGTTCACCAGCTCGTCCTCACCGCGGGGTAAATTCATATAGTGCATGCGCTGGCGCTGTTCAAACAGACGTTGGAACTGCTGCACATTAAATGGATTCCAATCGCTGCTTGCATTGGGGCCGTGAAAACTTATCAGGCCCGTTTGGGAGAGCAGGGCGTTATGCAACGCGGTAATATCTGAGTAACCCAATAAGGGTTTGGGGTTGGCAGCGATACTTGGGTAGTCGAGTAGGGGGAGAATACGGGCCGCGCCTGAGCCACCGCGCAGACAAAAGAGCGCATCGACTTCGGGGTCGGCGAACTGGGCATTGATATCCGCCGCACGCTGGGCATCGGTTCCCGCCAAATGGCCACGGCGAGCAAGTACATGCTCGGCCAGCTTAACCTTATATCCCAGGGCCTCTACCAGCTGACGTGCCAAGGTCAGCTCTTTGAGCTCTACGGTCGCCGCAGAAGGGCTGACAATGGCGATTGTGCCACCTTTTTTTAGCGCCTTGGGTTTGATAACGGCCTGAGCGCCCAATTTAGGTATACCAATAGCCTGTGCCCCGGTACTGGCCAGCAAGCCAGCTCCAAGGAGGGAGCAGGTTTTTAAAAAGGTACGTTTGTTCATTTATCTACCTCACAGGATGCGTACTTTAGCCAAGAGCAGCAGACTCTATGATTACCGCAGTGAAGTATATATTTCAAATTTTATAGGTTGGATGGAATAAATTAATAGAAGTGGTAAAGCCTCCACGGGTTGTGGAGGCTTTTGAAGAGCTTATTCTACGCCACGTAGTAGGGCGTTAACAACAACTTTTTCGCGAGTCTGTTGGTCGACCTTCTTCACGATAATAGCGGCATACAGGCTGTGGCTGCCATCTTTACTTGGGATAGAGCCAGGAACCACAACGGCACCGGCAGGCACGCGACCATAGTGGATTTGACCTGTTTCTCTATCAAAGATGCGGGTGCTTTGCGAGATATACACGCCCATGGAAATTACCGCACCTTCTTCGACGATGACGCCTTCAACGATTTCCGAGCGTGCGCCGATAAAGCAGTTGTCTTCGATAATGGTTGGGTTGGCCTGCAGTGGCTCAAGCACGCCACCGATACCCACGCCGCCAGACAGGTGTACGTTTTTACCGATTTGCGCACATGAACCTACGGTAGCCCAGGTATCAACCATGGTGCCGTCATCAACATAGGCGCCGATATTAGTGTAAGAAGGCATTAATACTACGTTCTTGCCGATATAGCTGCCTTTACGGGCGACAGCATTAGGCACTACGCGCATGCCTTCTTGCTGGAATTGCTCCGGCGTGTAATCGGCAAACTTCAGCGGTACCTTGTCGTAATACTGATTGGCACCGTCGGCAAGCACCTGGTTGTCGCGAATACGAAACGATAGCAATACTGCTTTTTTCAGCCACTGATGCACCACCCATTCGCCGGAGATCTTCTCGGCAACGCGGGCTTCACCCTTATCCAGGCGCTCAAGTACGGCGATAATGGCGTCTTTGACTTCACTCGATACGCTGCTTGGGCTAATGGCGTCGCGGTTATCCCACGCCTGCTCAATAATGGTTTTTAAATCTGCCATATTATCCTCGTTAGTGCGCCGACTAAGCGGTTGTTGCTTCATTGTCGGCGTTTAGTTTCTTCCTAAGTGCTTGATGGATCTTAACTTGCTCTTCATCCGTCAAGGCCTTGTAGTCGTTGTTGGAAACGACGAAAAAGTCTTCCGCACGCTCGCCCACAGTGGTGATGCGGGCGGCATGAATATGCAGTTGGTGACGTTGAAATACCTGGGCTATTTTGGTCAATAATCCAGGAATATCCACCGCCTGAATTTCTATTAGACTGCGATCCGCATGGGCATGAGGTCGTAATATTATCTTGGGCTTAATATTAAAGTCTTTAAAGCGCTGTGAACGACTCTTTTTAATGCGGATCTTCTTCTTGGGATCGAGCATAAAGAGCTCCAGCGCCCGTTTTATACTTGTGCCTCGCCCTGTGCTTAATGGCTCGCCATTAACCTCTAAAATCACAAAGCTGAATATCACATAGCCGTCTTTGGTGGTCATCACCTGGGCATGTTGAATTTGCGCTTTCTTCGAGCCGATAACACTGACCAGACGCGCAAATAGCGCGGCACTGTAAGGGCTGTAGGCAAAGACCTGGGTGCCGCCGTGCATCGGTTCTGGGGAGACGGTAACACTGGGCTGAGACAGGTCCTCGGAGCTTAGCAAGTGCTCACAATGCCAGGAAATCTGCTGCTCACTAAAGGCGGTAAAATAATTGGCCTTAAAGCGACTCCAGAGCAGGTCAATCTGCCCCTCATCATAACCCAGGTTGATTAACCTTTGCTTAGCCTGCTGTTTTTTATCGCGAATTTGGTCGCGCATATCCATGGGGTTTTCCAAACCTAAACGCAGTGCCCTTTGGGTATGCAGGTAGAGTTCGCGCAGCAGGGTGTTTTTCCAATCGTTCCACAAATTGTCGTTGGTGGCGCGAATATCCGCCACGGTTAAACAATAGAGGTAATCGAGCTGGCGCTCATTTTTAACCTTGCCGGCAAATTCATTGATCACATCCGGATCGTTAATGTCTTTACGCTGCGCCGTAACCGACATCAATAGATGATTTTCAACCAGCCAGGCAATCAACCTGCCATCGGAAGTGGGCAACTGATGTAAGCGTGCAAAGGCAAGGGCATCCACGGCACCGAGTTCGGAGTGATCGCCACCGCGCCCTTTGGCGATATCGTGGAAAATTGCCGCCAGATACAGGAGCTCCGGCTTATCCATGCGGGTGACGATTTCACTGCAAATGGGGAAATCGCTGATACGGGTTTTATCGCCGTATTGGTAGATATTGTTGATCAGTCTATGGGTGTGCTCGTCCACCGTATAAGCGTGGAAGAGATCAAACTGCATCTGCCCAAATATATTACGCCACTGTGGCAAGTAGGCCGCTAAAATACCGTGCTTATGCATCAGGGTAAAGGCGCGGCCCATGCCATTGGGGTGCTTGACCAAACGCATTAAGGCGTCGCGACAAGCTGCGTAGTCCTGTAAATCACCGAGTAAACGACGGCGTACCTGACGCATGGTGCGTATGGTACTGGGGTAGATATGGGTGATCTCCGGGTGATCGGCAATATGCTCGAACAGCGCTAAAAGCTGGTCGCGGCGGAAAAATACCGAAGGGTTTTTTACCCGAATTTGGTGACCAATGCGCTCAAAGTTACGGTCGAGCTCGACCACGGGCAATTGGCGCTGATCCGGTAAAATACTTTGCTCAAAATAAGCCAGCAGCATTTGGTTGAGCTCGCGCACCCGGCTCATAATGCGGAACAAGCGTTTCATCATACGCTCGACCGAGGCCTTACCGTCGCTGCCGAAACCTAAAATCTCGGCGGCATGGGGCTGATGGTCGAACAACAGGCGGTTTTCGTTGCGCCCGGCGGCTAAATGCAAGGCAAAGCGAATATTCCAAAGGTTCTCCAAACACTCGAGCAACTCTTGGTATTCCTCGTGGGTGAGGTAACCGTGGTTGATCAGCTCTTCAAGAGCTTCGGCCTGAAAGTGTTTTTTCGCCACCCAGATAATGGTTTGCAAATCGCGCAAGCCACCGGGGTTTTCCTTGATATTGGGTTCCAGGTTATAAGCGGTGCCATGACATTTGCGATGGCGCAGGTCTTGCTCCTGGCGCTTGGCGATAAAGAAGTCGTCTGAGCCCCATACCGGTGTTTGCAAAATATGCTCTTTGAGCTTTTCAAACTCGATATGGTTACCAAAGATAAGGCGGCTTTCCAGCAAACTGGTGGCGAAGCTGACATCTTCTTTCTTTTGCTCAATAACTTGCTCACGGGTACGTACGCTGTGGCCAATTTCAAGATTCAAGTCCCACAACAGGGTGACGAATTGGCCGATTTTTTCGCACAGCTCAGGGGCCGGGTCGTTGCGTACTAAAAGCAGAAAGTCGATATCGGAATAGGGATGTAATTCGCCGCGACCATAACCGCCGACCGCAACCAAAGCGAGCTCCGGTTCATGGGCCAGATCGCAGCTGTGAAACAGCTTGATCAGTAAGCGGTCTATGTATTCGGCGCGGGCGCGGATAAGCGAGCCTACCGGTTGTTTATCAAATTGATTGCCGAGCCATTTATAAAAGTATTGGCTACAGGCCTTGTATTCATCCAATTTGTTCGCCTGCTCAAGCAGGTCTTTTAACTTATTCGGTAGGGCCACTTAGTTATCCTTGCTTATTAACCGGGTTCGTTAACTGTGCTCAATCACTCGCGGCAGATCTTCATCGCTGCGCAGCGTTAACACTTCAACGCCGTTGTCGGTAACCAGCAGGGTGTGCTCCCACTGCGCCGACAGGCTACGGTCCTTGGTGATAACCGTCCACTCGTCTTTAAGCAGTTTACACTGGCGCTTACCGGCGTTCACCATGGGCTCTATGGTTAAACACATGCCGGCTTTTAAGGTCTCGCCCGTGCCCGGACGGCCATAGTGCATCACCTGCGGCTCTTCGTGGAAGTCTTTGCCTATGCCGTGACCACAGTATTCGCGCACTATGGAGTAGCTAAAGCCTTCGGCATATTTTTGGATAGCAGCACCGATATCGCCCAAACGTGCACCCGGCTTAACCATTTTAATGGCCAGATAGAGGCTTTCTTGGGTCACTTCACACAGGCGCTTGCCTTGAATCGTTGGCTGGCCGACATGGAACATCTTGGAAGTGTCGCCGTGATAACCGTCTTTGATCACGGTTACATCGATATTGATGATATCGCCTTCTTTAAGCGGCTTGTCGTTAGGAATACCGTGACAAATAACATGGTTCACCGAGGTACAGATGGACTTAGGGAAACCGTGGTAGTTTAGCGGCGCAGGAATCGCATCTTGCTCGTTCACTATGTAGTCGTGACAAATGGTGTTGAGCTCATCAGTGGTCACCCCAGGCTTTACATAAGGGCCGATCATTTCCAGTACCTCGGCGGCCAAACGGCCCGCAACGCGCATTTTTTCGATTTCTTCCGGGGTTTTGATCACTGCAGTCATTGATGCTCCAATTCGGTTTTTAAAGATATTTGCTGCGCACAAATAGTGCACAAAAATTTGAGTCTTGGTCGCTAATATGGTATAAAGCGCGCCGTCTTTTTACAAATAAAATCACCGCCGGTAAAATTAAACTTACTGCGAGTGGTTTGTCTGTAACGAAGACATAACCATTTAATATTAACACACACACATATCGACACATACACTTGGGTGCACTTAGGAATGATTTTACGAAACTTTCCGCGGTGTTGGTGCTATGGGATATGTGGAGGCTTAACCCAAAATTATAGAGGAAAATACAATGGCAAACGTTTCAATGCGCGACATGCTTAAGGCGGGTGTACACTTCGGTCACCAGGCTCGTTACTGGAATCCTAAGATGAAGCCGTTCATCTTCGGTGCGCGTAACAAGGTTCATATCATCAACCTTGAGCAAACTGTACCTATGTTCAACGATGCACTTAACTTCATCCAGAACGCTGCATCTAACAAAGGTAAAGTACTTTTCGTTGGTACTAAGCGCGCTGCAAGCGAAGCAGTAAAAGAAGCGGCAGTTAAATGTGACCAGTTCTACGTAAACCACCGTTGGTTAGGTGGTATGCTTACTAACTGGAAAACTGTTCGCCAGTCAATCAAGCGTCTTAAAGATCTTGAAACTCAAAGCCAAGACGGTACGTTTGAGAAGCTAACTAAGAAAGAAGCGCTAATGCTTACTCGTGAAATGGCTAAGCTTGAAAAGAGCCTTGGCGGTATCAAGGATATGGGCGGTCTTCCTGACGCACTATTCGTTATCGATGCTGATCACGAGCACATTGCTATCAAAGAAGCGAACAACCTGGGCATTCCAGTAGTATCTATCGTTGATACTAACTCTAACCCAGATGGCGTTGACTACATCGTTCCTGGTAACGACGACGCGATCCGTGCAATCCAGCTTTACACTAACGCAGTTGCTACTGCTGTTATTGAAGGCCGTGAAAGCAACATCGCCGTTCAAGCTGAAAAAGACGATTTCGTAGCCGCTGAGTAATCGCGACTCGCTTGTCATCAAGTCTTCATCCTAAAGTGGTGAAGACTTGATATTCTTAATTCAAAGTGACGCATCGTCACTTGCTCTAAACATTGATTTGAGGAAACTCCCATGGCTGTAACTGCTGCCCTAGTTAAAGAATTACGCGAGCGCACTGGCGCTGGCATGATGGATTGTAAAAAAGCACTAACTGAAACTAACGGTGACATCGATCTAGCGATCGAGAACATGCGTAAGAGCGGTGCTGCTAAAGCTGCTAAAAAAGCGGGTAACATCGCTGCCGAAGGTACAATCCTTATCAAAGAAGGCAACGGCTTCGCTGCGCTTCTTGAAGTTAACTGTCAAACTGACTTCGTTGCTAAAGATGCAAACTTCCTTGGCTTCGCTAACCAGGTACTTGACGCTGCTGTTGAATCAAAAGCAGACATCGCCGCTCTTCAAGCTCAGTTCGAAGAAACGCGTGTTGCTCTAGTTGCTAAAATCGGTGAAAACATCAACGTACGTCGCGTTGAGTACATCGATGGTGCTAAGCTAGCTTCTTACCGTCACGGCGACCGTATCGGTGTTGTTGTTGTTGGTGAAGCTGAAGAAGAAACTCTTAAGCACGTTGCCATGCACGTTGCTGCGTCTAAGCCTGAGTTCGTAAACCCAGAAGACGTACCTGCAGACGTAGTTGAAAAAGAAAAAGCAGTTCAAGTAGAAATCGCAATGAACGAAGGCAAGCCAGCCGAAATCGCTGAGAAGATGGTTGTTGGCCGCATGAAGAAGTTCACTGGCGAGATCTCTCTAACTGGTCAAGCTTTCATCATGGAACCTAAGCAAACTGTTGGCGAAATGCTTAAAGAGCGTGGCGCATCAGTATCTGCTTTCGTTCGCCTAGAAGTAGGTGAAGGTATCGAGAAGAAAGAAGAAGACTTCGCTGCTGAAGTAGCTGCGCAAATCGCTGCTGCTAAAGGCGAGTAATTTCTTTAAGCTTGTATAAGCATGCTGTGGCGAACCTTTTATCAGTCCCGTGTCTCTTTGCATTTAGTGAAGGAAACGGCGGCCTTAAGTGAGCAAAAGCCATGATTTGCTTTTGCGTCGCCCAGCAAAATTAATTAGAATAACCGCGCTCTTATGTACCCACATAGGCGCGGTTATTTTTTATCTCAATTCGTTATTGGCCAGGAAAATATGAATACTAATCGCAAACCTATTTTTAGACGTGTTCTACTCAAACTAAGTGGTGAAGCCTTAATGGGCGAAGAGGGCTTCGGCATCGACCCTAAAGTGCTTGACCGCATGGCACAAGAAATTAAAGAGTTGGTAGAGCTCGACGTAGAAGTGGGTTTGGTTATCGGTGGCGGTAACTTCCTGCGTGGCGGTTCGTTGGCGGAAGCGGGTATGAACCGTGTTGTTGGCGACCACATGGGTATGCTGGCTACGGTTATGAATGGCCTGGCAATGCGTGATGCCTTGCACCGCGCCTTTGTAAATGCGCGCTTAATGTCTGCCATTCCTCTAAATGGCGTATGTGATGCTTACAACTGGGCTGAGGCGATCAGCTTGTTGAAGTCGGGCCGTGTAGTGATCTTCTCTGCCGGTACAGGTAACCCATTCTTTACCACAGATTCCGCGGCCTGTTTACGCGGTATCGAAATCGAAGCCGACACCGTAATTAAAGCCACTAAGGTAGACGGTGTGTTCAGTGATGATCCGGTGAAAAACCCAGAAGCCACTCTTTATCGTCATCTTGCCTATAATGAAGTAATTGAAAAAGAACTGAAAGTGATGGACTTGGCCGCCTTTACCCTGGCGCGCGACCACAATATGCCAATCAGTGTCTTTAATATGAATAAACCTGGTGCGCTTAAGCGCGTGATCATGGGTGAAGAAGAGGGAACCTTGATTTCTTCTGAAGCCTCTAGTGAGACAAAATAAGTAGGATACTAGCGTGATAAACGACATTCAAAAAAGTGCGCAAGAGCGCATGCAAAAAAGTGTAGCCGCACTTGGCAGCCAACTATCTAAAATCCGTACCGGCCGTGCTCACCCGGCATTGCTAGACGGTATCACCGTTTCTTATTACGGTGCTGATACGCCGCTAAACCAAGTTGCTAACGTAACTATCGAAGACGCGCGTACGCTGGCGATCAGCGTATTCGACCGCTCTTTAGCGCAAGCGGTTGAAAAGGCCATTATGACTTCTGATCTGGGTCTAAACCCATCGTCAGCGGGCACGGTAATTCGCGTTCCCCTTCCTCCACTAACGGAAGAACGTCGTAAAGACCTTATCAAGATCGTACGTGGTGAAGTTGAAAGCGGTCGTGTAGCGGTGCGTAACATCCGTCGTGATGCTAACGGTGATATCAAAACACTATTAAAAGATAAAGATATCTCTGAAGACGAAGCACGCCAAGGCGAAGATGCTATCCAAAAGCTAACAGACAAGTACATCAAGGAAATGGACGCACAGCTGAGCGCCAAAGAAGAAGAATTGATGGAATTCTAAATGTGCTAAATATGAGCAATTTGCTCATAAATTGCCATTAGGTTTGTAACGCCGTCTAGGGTATACTAGGCGGCGTTTTTTTGTGGATAATTTGAGTTACATGGCTTTAGACGCAGAACAAATTTCGCAGCAATTATTGCCCAAACATGTGGCAATTATCATGGACGGCAATGGTCGTTGGGCGCAGGCTCAGGGTCACCCGCGGGTGTACGGCCATAAAAAAGGGGTTGATGCGGTTAGAGAAGCAGTGAAATTTTGCTCCAAATTGGGCATAGAGTCGCTCACCTTATTTGCCTTTAGCAGTGAGAACTGGCGACGTCCGGAAGAAGAGGTCACCACGCTGATGGAACTGTTTTTAATGGTTCTTGGCCGCGAGGTGAAAAAACTGCATAAAAATAACGTTAAATTATCCATTATCGGCGACCTAGGTCGCTTTTCCACAAAGCTACAAGAGAAGATAGCTGCAGCTGAAGCGTTAACCGCCAATAACAGCGGTTTACGGCTAAATATTGCCGCAAACTATGGTGGTCGTTGGGATATCGCCCAGGCCGCTAAACAGTTGGCGCTTAAGGTATCGGCAGGTGAAATAACAGCGGATGACGTTGACGAGCACTCGCTGGCAAAGCATATTAGTCTTAATGAACAAAGTGAACTGGATTTATTGATACGCACCGGCGGTGACCTGCGCATCAGTAACTTCCTGCTTTGGCAGGCGGCATATGCTGAGCTTTATTTTACGCCTACGCTATGGCCCGACTTTAATGAGTCGGTGTTTGCAGAGGCCATTGCCTGCTATGTATCGAGAGAACGTCGGTTCGGATGTACCGGCGAACAAATAAAACAATTACTCTCACACGCTCAGCCCTAAGTTGAAGGTATAAGACTTGCTTAAACAACGAATTATCACGTCATTGGTGCTGGCGCCACTGGCCCTTGCATTAGTGTTTTTAGCCCCTCTGGATTGGTTTAGTTACTGTGCCGGCGGCATCGTATTATTAGGCGCCTACGAATGGTCGGCGTTAATGGGAATTTGTAATCGCGGCAAAAGGCTTATCTATGTGGCCTTGGTCGGTGTGCTGGTGGCTCTGATGCAATGGCATTGGCCGATCACCGCACTGTGGCAGCAAGGGCAAATGCTGCCGGATATCAATTATGTTTTCACTTTGGCGCTGGCCTGGTGGATTGTCGCCACCATTTTGGTGGTACGTTACCCTAAATTCAGTGATGCCTGGTCGCAAGGTTATTTAATGCGTGGCATTTCCGGAATATTAACCCTGGCACCTTTGTGGCTGGCGTTATGTGTGCTGCGCAGCGCCAACTATGACGAGTCGAGCCAGTTTGGTTCCTACTTGATCCTGGCGGTATTAGGTATTGTCTGGTGTGCCGATATCGGCGCCTATTTCTGTGGTAAAAACTTTGGCAAACACAAATTGATGCCCAAGGTGAGCCCAAATAAAACCATCGAAGGCTTTGTCGGCGGCCTGCTAAGCGCTGCCATCTTCGTCTTGGTATTTTGTTATTTTAAAGATATCGAGCCTGGTATGTGGGCGCCTTATGCACTGATGGCAGTGATTGTTGCTGCCTTTTCTGCGGTGGGCGATCTGTTGGAAAGCATGTTTAAGCGTCAGGCAGGCATGAAGGACAGTGGTAAGTGCTTACCCGGCCATGGCGGTATTCTTGACAGAATCGACAGCCTGACCGCAGCGGCACCTATTTTTGTGGTGTTTTACGCCTGGACCATGACTCTATGAGCAGCAAAAGCGTCACCATTTTAGGCTCTACCGGCTCTATCGGCCAAAGTACCCTGGATGTGATTGCCCGCAATCAAGAGCAATATTCGGTCTTTGCCCTGGTCGCCGGACGTAACCTTGAGCAAATGGTGAGCGACTGTGTTGTGCATAAGCCGCAATTTGCGACCCTTTCCTGCGCTGATGCAAACAAGCAGCTGGCCGAGCGCCTAAATGCGCTTGGAAGTGCCACCCAGGTCGTGGACTATGAGCAGGATATGGCCATGCTCTGTCAACACAGCGACGTTGATATGGTGATGTCCGCCATAGTAGGGGCCGCCGGGCTTATTCCAACCTTGTACGCCATTGAAGCGGCCAAGGTAGTGATGTTGGCGAATAAAGAATCTCTGGTCATGTCGGGGCAATTATTTATGGATAAGGTACGCCACCACGGCGCCACCTTATTGCCTATCGACAGCGAACATAACGCCATCTTCCAATGTATGCCCGAGGCCATTCAAGGCCACCATGACGCCACCTTGACGGCCCATGGGGTGACTAAAATTTTATTAACCGGCTCGGGTGGCCCGTTTCGTGAACGCGCCCTGGACACCTTTGCCGATATTTCCGTTGCCGAAGCGGTCGCACACCCAAATTGGTCCATGGGCCAGAAAATCTCAGTCGATTCTGCGACCATGATGAACAAGGGTTTGGAATTTATCGAAGCCAAGTGGCTCTTTAATGCCAGCGCCGACGATATCGAAGTGGTGATCCACCCGCAGAGTATGATCCATTCCATGGTGCAGTACAGCGATGGTTCTGTGCTCGCGCAAATGGGGCAACCGGATATGCGCACGCCCATAGCCCACGCCTTGGCTTACCCGCAGCGTATTAATGCCGGTGTGGCGTCCCTGGACTTTAGCACCATGAAAGACTTCAGCTTCCATGCCCCGGATTTTAATCGCTACCCGAACCTGCGCCTTGCCATAGAGGCTTGTAAAGCGGGGCAAAGTGCGACCACCATAATTAACGCCGCAAACGAAGAAGCTGTGGCGGCATTTTTAGCCGGGCATATTCGCTTTACCGATATTTATGCGGTCAATGCCGATACCCTGGCGGCCATGTCGACCCAATATGATGAATGTTTACAGGGAATTTTGCAGTGCGATGGCGACGCAAGACGCGTGGCACAGCAGCAAATTAAGAGTAGGGCAAACTAATGTTTGAATTTTTGTGGCACCTGGGCTCCTTTATCCTTGCCTTGGGTATCCTAGTCACAGTGCACGAATACGGCCACTTCTGGGTGGCTCGCAAGGCCGGCGTTAAGGTGCTGCGCTTTTCCATCGGCTTTGGTAAGCCACTGCTGCGTTGGTACGATAAATTAGGCACCGAATATGTGGTGGCCATGATCCCCCTTGGTGGCTATGTAAAAATGCTCGACGAGCGCGTCGATAAGGTCGCCGAGCATGAGCGTCATCTGTCATTTAATGCCAAATCCGTTTATGCCCGCATTGCCATCGTTAGTGCCGGGCCTTTGGCCAATTTCTTATTCGCTATTTTCGCCCTGAGTCTGATGTATGTCATAGGCGTGCAATCAGTGAAGCCTATTATTGGCGATGTCGGCACACAAAGCCGTGCTCAGGTTGCGGGTTTAAAAGAAGGCGACCAGCTTATTGAGGTGGGTAGCCAGCAAACTCAGGATTGGCAGGAAGTAACTCTGGCATTAATGCAGCACCTGGGTGATGAAAGCGTTAATGTGAAAATACAAGCGCCATCGGGTATGCAAAGCATTAAGGTGCTGGATCTTGAGGACTGGAGCCTGCAACAGCGCGACCAGTCGCCGCTGGCATCTATTGGTATAGTGCCGTTTCGTCCCGATGCAACCTTAACCTTGGCCATGGTGGCTCCGGATTCTCCGGCGCAAAGAGCCGGTTTACAAGAAGGGGATCTCTTGGTCAGTGTTGAGGACAAGCTGATTAAGTCCTGGCCGGCCTTGGTACAACAAATCGAGCGCTCTGCGGAGCAGCCGCTGAAGTTTCATATCATTCGCGACAAAAGCGGCATGGATGTGACAGTGACCCCAGCGAATAAGCCTATGGAAGATGGTTTGAGTCGCGGTTATCTTGGCGTGGTGCTGTGGTAGAACCTTGGCCTGAAGATGCAATTGTGACCCGCAGTTACAATCCGATTACGGCCATTGGCCTTGGGGTGACTAAAACCTGGCAAATGGTCAGCCTGAGCTTTGAAATGATTGCCAACCTGATCACAGGTCAGGTATCGATTAAAAATATCAGTGGCCCCTTAGGCATTGCGGTTGGGGCAGGAACTAGCGTAAGCTACGGTTTCGTCGCGTTTTTAAGTTTCTTAGCGCTGATCAGTGTGAGCCTAGGGGTATTTAATTTATTGCCTCTGCCGGTGCTCGACGGTGGTCATCTAATGTATTACATAATTGAACTTATTCGTAAAAAGCCAGTCTCTGAAAAGACACAAGAAATTGGTTTTCGCATTGGTGCAACCTTATTATTGGCGCTTACTGCGTTTGCTTTGTTAAACGATATTGCGCGCTTGTAACTTGAGGTTACTGCCGGCTTGGTTGTTTTATGGGTAAAAACTGAGCCGGATGCATAAAGAAACTGCTGTGTAAGCCAAACAGCAATGATAAGATGGCTGTATTAAACGCAGCCGATGGCCCAAACCAAAACAGCCGTGCGCAAAACGAACTCTAATAGTGCGTTTGGGTGAAGACACTGTAGTAAAGGACAAAGATAATAAAATGGCTATAAAAAAACATTTGGCAGTAACGAGTTTATTAGGGGCCAGTTTCGCCGCCCTGGGCCAAGAATCCTTTATCGTAGAAGATTTAAAAGTTGAAGGTCTGCAGCGAGTAGCTTTAGGCGCCGCGCTGACCCATATCCCCATTAACGTGGGTGACCAAATTGATACCTATACGGTATCGAAAACCATTAAATCCCTGTATAAATCTGGCCATTTCGATGATATCGAAGTGTACCGCGATGGCGATAAAATCGTGTTTAAGGTTACCGAGCGACCTACCATCAGTGCTATTGAATTTGATGGCAACAAGGATATTAAAGACGAGCAGCTGACCGAGAGCCTAGATCAGCAAGATATCCGTACCGGTGAACCATTAGATAGAACGGTTTTGGATAATGTGGAAAAGGGTTTAATTGAATTCTTCCACAGTATCGGTAAATACAACGCCAAGATTGACGTTGAGGTCATTCGTCTGCCGCGCAACCGAGTGCGTCTTAAACTCAATTTTGATGAGGGTGATGCCGCCTCAATTCGTCAAATCAATATCGTCGGTAACGAGCTGTTCCCGGATGAAGAGCTGCTGGCCCTGGTGGAATCGCAACAGGACTTACCTTGGTGGCGCTTTATGTCATCAGACCGTTACCAGAAGCAGACCATAGAGGGCGATTTAGAGAAAATTCGCAGTTATTACCTCGACCGTGGTTATTTGCGCTTTAATATCGACTCAACACAAGTTTCGGTAAGTCCTGAGCGTGAGTCCGTGTATGTGACCGCTAACCTCACCGAAGGCGAGCAGTACATGGTCAAAGGCTTTGACTTTATCGGTGATCTACTTGGCCGAGAAGATTTAATTCGTAGCGTGATCCCGTTGCGCAGCGGCGAGCTTTACAATGGCTCTGTGGTGACTTCGTCAGAAGAATTTATTAAGAGCTACCTGTCGCGTTTTGGTTATGCCAATGCCGTGGTACGCACCATTCCGGAAATCGACGACGAAACCAAAGAAGTACAACTGGTGTTGTCCGTTGACCCGGGCAAACGTGTTTATGTACGTCGTATCGATATCTCAGGTAACCAAAGTACCGCCGATGAGGTTATTCGCCGTGAGATGACTCAGCTTGAAGGTAGCTGGCTATCAAACCAGAACCTGGAGCGCTCAAAATTACAAATTCAACGTTTGCCCTATATGGAAAGCGTGGAGTTTGATGTTAAGCCAGTGCCTGGCGCAGATGATGAAGTCGATGTTGGCTTTACCGTAAAAGAGCAATCCGCCGGCAGTTTTACCGCGGGTATGGCTTATGGTTCCTACTACGGCCTGCAGTTTAACATTGGTGTGAGTGAGTCAAACTTCCTTGGCTCTGGTAACCAGGTGGCCTTTAATATCAACACCTCGCGTGGTTCAGAAAGCGTCAGCCTGTCTTATACCGACCCTTACTTTACGCCGGATGGCGTATCTCAGGGCTCGAGCATCTTCTATCGTAACTATGATGCCGGCGAATTTAGCCTGATCGACTATAAATCGAAGAGCTATGGTCTGGTACCAATATTGGTTTCCCTATCAACGCAGTTAACCGTTTGAACTTTGGTGTGCGTTGGATAGAAGAAGAACTGTCGGATTTGGCTGAATATGAACAAACGCGTGTACTGCGTGAAACCTTCCTGGACCCAGAAAATCCGGATGCCGGTTTTGAGTTCACTAAGTACGAGCTAAGCGCTGGTTGGTCTCGTGTGACAGTTAACCGTGGTATGTTCCCAACAGAGGGATCTCGTCAGTCGCTAAACTTGACAGCGACCACACCGAACTCAGATCTGACTTATTTTAAGATCAACTATAACTCACGTTATTACTGGCCGGTGAGCGATGACCATCGCTGGGTTTTCTCGGCTCGTGCGGCGCTGGGGTATGGTAATGGTTATGGCGAAACCAACGGCTATGACCAGGTTCTGCCTGTGCAGGAGTTCTTCCGTATTACCGAGCAGGAATTACGCGGCTTTGACCGTAACACCATCTTGCCGCAAGCGGTGATAAGGACTCCTCAGGATATTCCAGGTACGACCTTGCCGGATGGTACGCCTACCGGCAACATTGGTGGTGCCGAGGAGTTTGATACGCTGCAACTTGCCGGTCGTATCGGTGGTAACGCCAAGGCGGTGGCAGGTATCGAAATGATAGTACCAACACCGTTTTTAGACGACGAGAACAGCAGTTCCGTTCGTACCAGTTTCTTTGTCGATGCGGCCAACGTATGGGATACTGAGTTTAACGTTGACCGTTATCAAAACCTTCAGCCCGATGAGCGTGCGCGCTTGGATGACTTTTCCGATCCAGGTCGTTTCAGGGTTTCAACTGGTATTTCAATCCAGTGGATCTCGCCTATGGGGCCCATGCTAATTAGTTTTGCTTATCCATTGCAAGAAGAAGAAGATGATAAGACCAAAACATTTAGCTTTAACATTAGTAACACTTTCTAAGGAGTTTTCTGTGAACAAACTATTTAAAAACACAGCATTAGTAGTATTAGCGACGCTAACCATGGGTACTTCGGTACAGGCTTTGGCGCATAAGGTTGGTATCGTTGATATGCAAACCATCTACGCTCAGGTACCACAAACCGCGGCTATCGACAATGCATTAAAAAGTGAATTCTCTGAGCGCCGTCAAGAACTTGAAAAGCTGCAGGGTGATATTCGTTTTGAAATGGAAAAGTTTCAGCGTGAAGCGCCAACCATGAGCGAAGATCAGAAAAAAGCCCTAGGCGACAAGATCAACGGCATGCAAAAACAGTTTGCCGAAAAAGGTCGTCCACTAGAGCAAGAAATCAAGCAACGTCAAAACCAAGAGTTGGCCAAGCTACAGAAAACCATTATTACGGCTATTGAAGAAATTGCCAAAGACGGTGATTTCGACGAAGTGAAGGTTAAAGACGGTACTATCTACTTCAACCCTAAAGAAGTGACTGACCTGTCAGAAAAAGTGGTTGAGCGCGTAAGTAAGAAGTAATGATGGCAAAAAGCTTAGCTGACATCGCCAAACACCTAGGGGCCGAGCTTATTGGTGACGGCACCCTTGAAGTTGTTGGCATACAGACGCTTGGAAAAGCAACTGCGGCGCATATTAGTTTTTTAGCGAATAAAAAGTATCGTAGCCAGTTGGCCGATACGAAAGCCGGTGCTGTGATCCTCAGTGCCGCCGATGCCGAGCACTTCGCCGGCAACAAACTGATTTGCCAGGACCCTTATGTGGCCTATGCTAAGTTGGCGCAGCTGCTCGACAGCACGCCGGCTGCGGCTCAGGGTATTCATCCCAGTGCGGTGATTAGCCCGGATGCCAAGGTCAGCGCCAGCGCCAATATCGGCCCACTCGTGGTGATTGAAGCCGGCGCAGTGATTGGCGAGCATGCGCAAATTGGTTCCCATTGTTTTATCGGCAAAGATGCGCAAATCGGTGCCCATACCAAGCTATGGAATAACGTCACTGTTTACCATCAGGTGCAGTTGGGCGAACACTGCTTAGTGCAAGCCAATACTGTGATTGGTGCCGATGGCTTTGGTTATGCCAATGAGCGTGGCCAATGGGTGAAGATCCCTCAGGTCGGATCTGTTATAATCGGCGACCGCGTTGAGATTGGCGCCAGTACCACCATAGATCGGGGCGCTATCGACGACACTATTATCCACGATAACGTGATTATCGATAACCAGTGTCAAATTGCCCACAATGTGGAAATTTGCGAAGGCACCGCCATTGCCGGCTGTACCGTGGTGGCGGGGAGTACCAAAATAGGTCGTTATTGCCAGATAGGTGGTCTCAGTGCCATCACAGGTCATGTAGAGATCTGCGATAAGGTGGTGCTAACCGGTATGAATATGGTTACCAGTGGCATCAACGAGCCGGGTATTTACTCCTCGGGCTTGCCGCACAGCAAGAATAAAGAGTGGCGTCGTACCATAGCGCACCTGCGCAATATTGGTGACATGAATAAGCGTATCAAGGCCATTGAGGCCGAGCTTAAGTCACAAGAATAACTTTGTTTTAAGGAAAAGAAGTTGGCTAATCAGTTAAATAGCTTAGATATTCAAGAGATAATGAGTTTACTACCGCACCGTTATCCGATGCTGTTGGTGGACAAGGTGTTAGATTACACCCCGGGTGAAAGCCTGCATGCAATCAAAAATGTGACCATCAATGAGCCGATCTTTACCGGTCACTTTCCTGAGCAGCCAATTTTCCCAGGCGTGATGATCCTTGAAGCCATGGCCCAGGCGACAGGTCTATTGGGTTTTAAAACCACAGAAAATCGTGGTGAGAACGAGCTATACTTGTTTGCAGCCATCGACAATGCGCGCTTTAAGCAGCCGGTCTTACCTGGCGATACCATGCACTTGCATGTAAAGTTCTTAAAAGAGCGCCGCAATATGTGGAAATTCTACGGCGAAGCACGCGTTGACGATAAAGTCGTGTGCAGCGCCGAACTAATGTGTGCAAGAAGAGAGTTTTAATCGTGATCCATCCGACCGCAATTATCGAACCCGGTGCAAAACTTGCTGATGATGTTCAAGTTGGCGCTTATAGCTATATAGGCAATGACGTTGAAATCGGTGCAGGTACTATTATTGAATCTCATGTGGTAGTAAAAGGGCCGTCTAAAATCGGCAAAAACAACCACATCTTTCAATTCGCATCGGTAGGCGAGGCGTGCCAGGATAAAAAATACAAGGATGAACCAACGCAGCTTATCATAGGTGATAACAATATTATTCGCGAATGCGCCACCATTCACCGTGGCACCATTCAGGATCAGGGTATCACCAAGATCGGCAGCAATAACCTGTTTATGGCCTATACCCATGTTGCGCATGACGCAGTGATTGGCGACAACGTTATTTTTGCCAATAACGCCAGTGTCGCGGGCCACGTGCACATAGGTGACTGGGTGATCCTAGCGGGTAACTCAGGCGTGCATCAGTTCTGTAAAGTGGGGGCTCATGCCTTTATCGGCATGTACTCGGGAGTAAACCAGGATGTGCCACCGTATGTGACTACAATCGGCACGCCTGCGCGCCCGGTGGCTATCAATACCGAAGGCTTGAAGCGTCGCGGTTTTGAATCTGACGAAATCATGGCCCTGCGCCGTGCTTATAAGACCTTGTTCCGTAAGGGATTGAAGGCCGATGAAGCACTGGCACAGCTGCAAGAGGAAGTGGCTAACTTCCCAGCCATTCAGCCTATGATCGACTTGGTTAACAGCTCTACGCGCGGCATTATTCGTTAGTATAAGAGCTGCAAACTAGCAGAGCAGAAATATATGAAAAAGCGCTAACTCGGTTGGTAAACCCGGTTAGCGCTTTTTTTATGCCTGTGTAAATGTGATTGCGGCTGTTTCGCTAGTTAAGCAACTGGCTGATGGCACGATACTCCTCATACTGCTGATATAGCTCCTTGTGGCTAGCCACAGCTTTTATCTGGCCTTCGTCCATCCACAGCACCTTATCCATATGACTCAGCAGTGAAGTTTCATGAGTGCTTATGACCAGGGTTTTGTTTTGTGTCAGGGTTAAGATCGCATCAAAGACCTTGCTTTGATTATCACCGTCCAGGCCGCGGGTGGGTTCATCCAATATCAGCACTTGTGGGTCGCGCAAAAATAGTTGCGCCAGGTGCAAACGTCTGGCTTCGCCGGCGGACAGCTGGCGTCCGGTGGCCCCTACTTGGGTGTCCAGGTGCTTAGTCATTTGCTTTACCGTGGCCGCTAGTTGCGCCTGTTCGAGCGCCGACCAGATTTCATCATCAGTGGCATCTTCCTTGGCAAGAAGCAGGTTTTCTTTAATGGTGGCGCTAAAGGTGTGGCTGAATTGATTCAGCACGCCCAACTCTTGATTAAGCCAAGCGGGGTCGAGCATCTCTACTTGAGTATCAAACGCCAAAAACGTTCCCTGTTGTCGCTGGAGCTGCGCCGTTAGCAGACCAAGCAAGGTGGACTTGCCGGCGCCGCTTCTGCCTACTATGGCCAGCTTCTCACCTCGCTTTATGTCCAGGGACAAGGATTGAAAAACAGGGGGCTGATTTGGGGAGGCAAAGCAAACTCGGTCGAGGGAGAAGATAAGCTCGGCGTGCGCTTTTCCTTGTTGCACCTGTGTTGGCGTTTTATCCACTTCGGCTAGTTGGGCGCGAATGCGCCCGGCGCTGGCCAAGGTGAGCTCCAGTTTTAGCATGGCATCGGGCAGCATTAACACGGACTCAAAGGCAGCTAATACTAAGAGCACCAGCATGGCCAGCTCAACCTGTGCCAACTGGCCGTTATTTACCAAGGGGATCAGCGTAAACAGCGCCAGGACGATCGTCAGCTGGCTGATAAGCAGTGACAGCCCCTGATGGGTGGCAAACCAGCGATGTGCCTTTTGTTGCTCTTTGGCCAGCGCTTGCTGCGCCTTATCCAGATCTTGCCAATACTGTTGTGCGGCGCCTGCCAAATGCAGCTCTTTTAAGCCGCGCGCTCCCTCTACTAGGCGTTCACTTAACTTGCTTTGCGCATCCTGTGTGCGTTTGCCGACTCCTTTTAGATTACGACTAAGCCAGGCGGGCAAGATGACTCCGGTAATGAGCAAGGCCGCAAGGGTCACCAGCATCAGCACAGGGCTGTAGCTGCCGAGTACCCAGGCAATTAAGGGTAAGGCCATAATAGCCAATAACAGGGGTACCAGAACGCCGATATAGAATTCATCGAGTTGTTCAACGTCTTCCTGCAACTGTGACAGGCGTTGCCCTACACTGGTAAAGCTCTGCAAGGGGGCCTGGGTGAGGGCAGCGAAAATGCGCACCCGCAGGGTTTTAAGTATTAAAAAGGTGGTGTTGTGATTGACTAGGCGCTGGGCGTAGCCGCTGGCGGTACGAACAATGGCCAGGA
This sequence comes from Pseudoalteromonas sp. T1lg10, assembly GCF_002964545.1. NCBI lineage: Bacteria > Pseudomonadati > Pseudomonadota > Gammaproteobacteria > Alteromonadales > Pseudoalteromonadaceae > Pseudoalteromonas > Pseudoalteromonas sp. T1lg10. The sequence goes on along the minus strand of NZ_PQBV01000037.1, from coordinate 123,495 downwards.
AGCGAATAATGCCCGCCGGGGTGAAGTAGTTCATGGTCACCCCTTGTAAACCCGCGGCGGCCATGGCCGCTAAAAACCAGGCGGAAACGGCCAGCAGGGTAATATTGGCGGCCAGGGCAAGAAAAGCCAAAAATAGACCTAACAGCGCCCAGCCAAGGTGGGGGCGAATGAGGGAAATAAGAAAGCGCCAATTAGCCATAAACCACCTCCGGCGCCTTAAGCATGCTGCCAAGCTGAGAATGAGTATCGGCGGCAAGCTCGCTATAGCTGCCTTGCTCTATCAGCTCACCCTGTTTAAGTACCAGGACCTGATTAGCTTGGCTCAAGGTATTGAGTCTATGGGCAATGATCACCACCTGAGTATTTTGGCTGATGCGCTCAAGACAGGCCTGCACCTTTTGTTCGCTAAGCTTATCGAGCGCAGCCGTGGGCTCGTCTAAAAAGATCATATCCGGTCGGCGCAATAAGGCTCTGGCCAGGGCCAGACGTTGTATCTGCCCGCCGGATAGGCCCTGGCCCAATTCGCCGATTTTTGTATCGTACTGATGGGGCAGAGCCATGATAAAGGCGTCCAAATCCAGCTCTTTGCAAAGCGCGCGTATAGCCTCAAGGTTGATAGACTCGCTGCCAAGGGCGATATTCTCGGCCAGGCTGCCACTGAATAAGGTCGGTGTTTGTGCGACCCAGGCAATGCGCTGTTGATAGCTGGCAATATCGATATCCGTTAACGGTATGCCATTGATGCGTATGGCCGAGTTTGCTTGCGGATATAAGCCCATCAAGCAGTCCATCAGGGTGGATTTGCCGGCGCCGCTTTGGCCTACCAGGGCGAGTATGCCGTTAGCTTCGGTGCTAAAGCTGATATTTTTTAGCACCGCATTGGCGCCCTCATCGAGGCGCAGAGATAAATCCTGCACTTCTAACTTGGTGATAGATTCTAGCTTGGCCTTATTCCGCGTATTTTTTGGCAGGGGAGCTTGCTGCAGCTCTTGTGTGCTCAAAAGCGCCAGCATGGAGTCGGCGCTGGCCAGACCCTTGAGCTTGGCATGGTAATGCTGCCCCAACTGACGCAGTGGCAGATAAAACTCAGGTGCCAACAAGAGCACCACAAAACCCGTGGCAAAATCCAGGGTGCCGAAATACAAACGAAAGCCGATGATCACGGCCACCAGGGCAATGCTGATGGTGGCTAAAAATTCCAGCGCCAGGGTGGAAATAAAGGCGATACGTAATACCGACAGAGTCGATATACGAAACTGATCCGCCATCTGCTCAACGCGCTTAACCTGGCTCTGGGCGCTGTTAAATAGTTTTAATTGAGTCAGGCCGTTTAGGCGGTCAAAAAAGAACTGCCCCATATACTGTAGGCTTTGCCAATTTCGCTCATTCAGCGCTTGCGCCTTAGAGCCAATGAGGATCATAAAAAATGGAATAAGCGGCGCGGTAATAAGAAAAATAAGCCCGGACTTCCAGTCGATGGGAAATACCACGGCGATAATGGCAAAGGGAATAAGCCCAGCATAGGCTACCGCCGGCAGGTATTTGGCGAAGTAATCGTGCAGAGCTTCAACACCCTGGTTGAGGGTGAGTACCCACTCCGATGCCGGGCGGTTCGCTGAGCCGTTTTCTTGCTGTTTGACCAGGGCTTTCCACAGGGCTTCACGCATCGCCAGTTTGATATTGAGTGCACTGCGCTCAGCCATGGCGCGACTGGCTCCTATCAAGAGCGCCCGCAGCAGACCTAATCCCGCCAGCAAGTACAGGGCTTGTGTCTGCTCGGTTAAGTCTTGCCCGGCAAACATCACCTTATGGCACAACTGCGCCAGCACATAGCAACTGATGATCATCAACACGCCACTGCTAAAGCCCAAAAATATGCTTAGCAGCAAAGGGCGGTTATGGGGGCGGGTAAATTCCTTTAAAAAGGCGCGCAGCTGGAGTTGCTGAGCGCGATTTGGTTGGGGGTTCATGAGCTTAGAAGTGCTCCTGCTCGTCGTCTGCAATACTGTCGGTGTGCTGTTGCATTTCATACCACATCACATTAATTACGCCGAAAGCAACGGCAAAGAGTACCCCTAATATCCAAGCGAAATACCACATAATGCCTCCTTAATAGCTGCCGTGAGAGTTGTTTTCGATTTCTTCATGACTGACTCGACGCCACATCTTCACATAACACCAGGTGGTGTAACTCAGGACTATGGGCAGCAGCAGTGCCACCACGATAAACATGATGTTAAGGGTCATATGGCTGGAAACCGCATCCCAAATGGTCAGACTCATATTGGCATCATGGCTTGAAGGCATGATGAAGGGGAAGAGGCTGGCGCCAAAAGTCATAATAATGCCAACCAGCATTAAGCTGGTGAGGATAAAGCCCAGTCCGGCCTTGTTGCGCCAAGAGCAAAGCAGAGCCAATACGCCAGCCACATAAGCCAGTACTGGGAAGGCCATACTCCACGGCCGCTGCTGGTAGCCATCGAGCCATAAACCGGTGCCTGTTTTCACTGTTTTTGCCAAGGGATCGGCATGACTACCGGGCTCGGCCATGGTGATAATTTGCATGCCCTCGATTTGCGTTAACCAGACTCCGGCAATGGCAAAGCCCACCAGAGCTAGGATCAATGCCAGGCGACCCAATTTAGCGGCGCGTGAGGCGACCGGATCTACGGTGCGCAGTTGCAACCAGAGACCGCCATGGGCGACCAACATGGTGACGCTAATAAGGCCACAAAGTAGGGCAAAGGGGTTGAGCAGGGCAAAGAAAGAGCCCAAATAGCTGACCCGCATAAGATTATCTATATGCAAGGGCACCCCTTGGATCAGGTTGCCAAAGGCGACGCCAAAAATCAGCGCGGGAATAAAGCTGCCGGCAAAGAGTGCCCAGTCCCAACGGTTGCGCCAAGACGGGTTATCCAGCTTGGAGCGATAGTCAAAGGCCAAGGGGCGGAAAAACAGCGCAAACAGCACCAGCATCATGGCGAAGTAAAAGCCGGAAAAAGCCGCGGCATACACCATGGGCCAGGCTGCAAATAAGGCGCCACCGGCGGTGATCAGCCAGACTTGGTTGCCGTCCCAGTGTGCGCCGACGGTGTTAATTACCACACGGCGCTCGACATCTTTTTTGGCGACAAAGGGCAGCAAGACGGCGGCGCCCATGTCCATGCCATCGGTGATGGCAAAGCCGATAAGCAGGGCTCCAATTAACAGCCACCAGATCAGTTTTAGGGTTTCGTAATCGAAAATCATACCTGAGTCTCCTTAAGGGCGGCCTGGCGTTCAAAATAATACTTGCCGGTGTGCAGCGAGCTGGGACCCTGTTTAATAAAGTGCAGCATCAACCACACCTCGATAATAGCGAGTATGGTGTAGAAGATAATAAAGCCGGTCAGGGAGATCAGCACATCATTAAAGGTCAGGCTGGAGGTGGCCATAAAGGTGGGCAGAACTTCGGAAATTGCCCAGGGTTGGCGACCGAATTCCGCCACAAACCAACCTGTTTCTATGGCTATCCAAGGCAGGGGAATGGCAAATAAGGCGGCCTTAAGCAGCCAGCGTTTTTTCTCAATCACCCGCTTGGCGTTGTAATAGAAAGAAGCGGCGAAGATAAACAGCATGATCATCCCACAGGCCACCATAACGCGGAAGGTCCAGAACAGCGGACCGACGGCAGGGATCGAGTCCTTCACCGCCATAGCGATTTCTTCTTCATTGGCGTTATAGACATCATCGCGATAGCGCTTAAGCAACAAGCCATAGCCGAGATCGGCCTTGTACTTGTCAAATTCGGCAACGATCTCGGGGCGGGTATCACCATTGCGCAACTTTTCCAGATAGCGATAGGCAATCATGCCGCTGCGGATCCGCACCTCGTGCTGCTGCTGTAACTCCTTGATACCTGTGACCTCTTCATCAAGGGAGCGGGTGGCGATAATGCCCATCACATAGGGGATTTTAACCGCGGCATGGGTTTCCTGTGCTTCTGAGTCGGGAATGCCGAACAGGGTAAAGGCGGCGGGGGCGGGCTCGGTTTCCCATTCAGCTTCAATGGCGGCCAGTTTAACCTTTTGCACCTCGCCAACCTCATAACCGGACTCATCGCCGAGCAAAATGACACAGAGCACAGAGGCTAAACCAAAGCTACAGGCCACCGAAAACGAGCGTTTGGCAAAGGCCACGTCGCGCCCTTTAAGCAGGTAATAGGCGCTGATCCCAAGCACAAACATGGACGCGGCGACATAACCGGCGGACACGGTATGAATAAACTTCACCTGGGCAACCGGGTTGAAGACCAGCTCGCCAAAGCTTTGCATTTCCATGCGCATGGTTTGGTAATTAAATTCTGAGCCCACAGGGTTTTGCATCCAGCCGTTGGCGATAAGGATCCACAGCGCCGAGAGGTTGGTGCCTATGGCCATGAGAAAGGTAACACCCAGGTGTTGCACCTTGGTCAGACGGTCCCAGCCGAGGAAGAACATGCCAACGAAGGTGGACTCAAGGAAGAAAGCCATCAGGCCTTCGATAGCGAGCGGCGCGCCGAAGATGTCGCCGACATAATGCGAATAGTAGGACCAGTTGGTACCGAACTCGAACTCCATGGTCAGTCCGGTGGCGACCCCAAGCGCAAAGTTAATACCGAATAACTTGCCCCAAAACTTGGTCATATCACGATATATTTCTCGCCCTGTCATCACATAGACGGATTCCATTATCACCAAAATCCATGTCATCCCTAACGTCAGTGGCACGAATAAAAAGTGATAGAAGGCCGTTATTGCAAATTGCAGACGGGATATGTCTACAAAGGATTCATCTATCATGGTTTACCCCTAATGTAAGCTATTTGAACTTTCAGTAATAACTGAAAGTTTGCATAGTATCCGTACTTATTGGTTAACAGTCAACCACACATTAGCAGTTGCTAATTTATAAAAAAATTCATTGCGATGAAAAAACAGCCGGCTTGCGCTCTGTGCCAAGGGATGAAAAAATCGGCTATTTTTCAGCGCCGTGGATTTGTGCTCCGCTAAGGTTTTAAGCACACCCTAAACAGGGTAGACTAGGCTGTTAATAATAACAGTGGTATATGGGAAACCCCCTTTAGATGAGCGCAGCAGCTAAACCTCTACGTATCGGTATTGTTGCCGGAGAAATGTCAGGCGACATTCTCGGCGAAGGCCTGATGAAAGCGATCTTGAAATCTCACCCGGATGCAGAGTTTGTCGGCATCGGTGGCCCGCGTATGCAGGCGCTAGGCTGTGACAGCCTGTTTGATATGGAAGAGTTGTCTGTGATGGGATTGGTTGAGGTGCTCTCGCGTTTGCCACGCCTGCTGCGTATTCGCAAAGAACTGGTGCAGCATTTTATCGCTAACCCGCCGGATGTGTTTGTCGGTATCGATGCGCCGGATTTTAATCTGCGTGTTGAACTGCCGCTTAAAGAAGCGGGCATCACGACTGTGCATTATGTCAGCCCTTCGGTGTGGGCATGGCGACAAAAACGTATTCATAAAATCGCCAAAGCCACTAACCTGGTGTTGTCCCTGTTACCCTTTGAAAAAGCATTTTACGATGAGCATCAGGTACCCTGTACCTTTGTCGGTCACACCCTGGCCGATGATATTGCCGTTGAACAGGATAATACCCAGGCGCGGGAGCAATTAGGTTTATCCCCTGAGGATAAGGTGCTTGCTTTGCTACCCGGCAGCCGTGGCTCCGAGGTTGGCTTGCTAACCCCTACCTATGCGCAAACCGCTGAGCGTTTGCAACAGCAAAATCCGGACTTAAAGGTGGTGGTGCCTTTGGTTAATGAAGCGCGTAAGGAGCAGTTTTTAGCACTGCAACAGGAGCATGCGCCAAAGCTTAAGGCCATTTTGCTTGACGGTCAGTCCAGCTTAGCCATGCAGGCCAGCGACGCCATTTTGCTGGCCTCCGGGACCGCCTCATTGGAAGGCATGTTGTATAAAAAGCCCATGGTGGTGGGCTACAAGCTTAAACCTATGACCTACTGGATGGTGCAAAACGTCTTTACCTTTACCATCAAGTATTTCTCGCTGCCGAATCTATTGGCCGATGAAGAATTGGTGCCCGAGTATTTGCAGCATGAATGCAATGTCGACGCCTTGTGTGAGGCGCTGGAGCCGCGCCTGTACGGTGACAACAGTGCGCTAATTGCCCGTTTTACCGAAATCCATCAGAATATTCGTTGTGATGCCAGCCGTCAGGCGGCCAAAGCCGTATTGGAGCTTATCGATGCAAATTAATCGCCCAGACGTACAATATATTGCCGGTGTCGATGAAGTAGGGCGCGGACCCTTAGTGGGCGATGTGGTCACCGCCGCGGTGATCCTCGACCCCAATAAGCCCATTGCCGGTCTGACCGACTCGAAAAAGCTAAGCGATAAAAAGCGCCAGGCACTGAGCGAAGAAATCAAAGAAAAAGCCCTGAGTTACTGTATTGCCCGCGCCACGGTGGAAGAGATTGACGAGCTCAATATTCTCCACGCCACCATGCTGGCCATGAGCCGCGCCGTAGCCGGTTTGGATATTACCCCAGATTTTGTGTTTGTCGATGGCAACCGTTTGCCAGCGCTCGATATGGCGGCGCAGGCCGTGGTGAAAGGGGATGCGCTGGTGGCAGAGATCAGTGCCGCATCCATTTTGGCCAAGGTGGCGCGCGATCAGGAAATGATCGAGCTTGATGCCCAGTATCCCCAATATGGTTTTGCCGGGCATAAAGGCTATCCGACCAAGGCGCATTTTGAAGCCTTGGCCGAGCATGGCGTCCTTGAGCAGCACAGAAAAAGTTTTAAGCCCGTACAAAGGGTACTGGCCGAGCGAGGACAATAAGCAATGGCAGCACCTCAGTTCGTTCATTTACGGGTTCACAGTGACTTTTCCATGGTCGATGGCCTGGCTAAAACCAAGCCCATAGTCGCCAAGGCGCAGGAGTTGCAGCTCAGCGCTCTGGCCATTACCGATCAAATGAACCTCTGCGGCTTGGTGCGCTTTTATGGTGCTGCCCATGGCGCCGGCATTAAGCCCATAGTCGGTGCCGATATCTGGCTCAATACCCCGGAATTTCCCGACGAGCCTTGTCGTTTATTACTGCTGGCGAAAAACAATCAAGGTTATAAAAACCTCACCTTGCTTATTTCCAAGGCCTATTTGCGTGGTCATGTGATGCACCGTGCCATGGTCGACAGAGACTGGCTGGCGGAGCATGGCGAAGGCCTGATCATTATCAGCGGTGGTAAAGACGGTGACTTGGGTAAGGCACTGCTCAAGGGCAACGCCGGTATTATCGAAGAGATCAGCCAGTTCTATCGCACCCATTTCCCCGGTGATTATTATTTAGAGCTGATCCGCACCTCCCGCGCCGACGAAGAAACTTATTTACACCTGGCGGTTGAGCACGCCTATGCGCATCAGCTGCCTGTGGTGGCCACCAACGAAGTGGTCTTCTTAAAACCGGATGACTTTGAGCCCCATGAAATTCGTGTGGCCATCCATGATGGTTACACCCTGGAAGATAAGCGCAGACCCAAGCGCTTCTCGCAGGAGCAGTATCTAAAAACGCCTGAGCAAATGACCGAGCTGTTTAGCGATATTCCCGAGGCGCTGCAAAACACGGTGGAAATTGCCAAGCGCTGTAACGTGACAGTGCAACTGGGCACCTATTTCTTGCCGGATTACCCCACGGGTTCGCTGAAAATCGAGGACTTCCTGGTTAAGGTATCCCGCGATGGCCTTGAAGAGCGTTTACAGTTTTTATTCCCTGACGAGCAGGTGCGCGCCGAGCGCCGTGGCGAGTATGACGAGCGTTTGCAAATCGAGCTCGATGTAATCAACCAAATGGGATTCCCCGGTTACTTCTTGATCGTAATGGAGTTCATCCAGTGGTCCAAAGATAACAATATTCCTGTGGGCCCGGGGCGGGGCTCGGGTGCAGGTTCACTTGTGGCCTATGCCCTGAAGATCACCGACCTGGATCCGTTGCAGTTTGACCTGCTATTCGAGCGATTTCTAAACCCAGAGCGGGTCTCCATGCCCGACTTCGACGTCGACTTCTGTATGGACCGCCGCGATGAGGTAATAGACCACGTAGCCAAGTTGTATGGCCGCGATGCGGTATCCCAGATTATCACCTTTGGTACCATGGCGGCCAAGGCGGTTATTCGTGACGTGGGCCGGGTGCTGGGTCACCCTTATGGTTTCGTCGACCGAATTTCCAAGCTGATCCCAGGCGATCCGGGTATGACCCTGGCCAAAGCATTTGAAATCGAACCGCGTTTACCCGAAGCCTATGATGGTGACGAGGAAGTACGCGACCTGATAGACATGTGCCGAATTCTCGAGGGCTGTACTCGTAATGCCGGTAAACACGCCGGTGGGGTTGTAATCTCACCGACTACCATCACAGATTTTGCCGCCCTGTACTGCGATGAAGAGGGCAAGTTCCCGGTTACCCAGTTCGATAAGAACGATGTAGAAACCGCCGGTCTGGTTAAATTCGACTTCCTGGGTCTGCGTACACTGACTATTTTGCAGTGGGCCTTGGATATGACCAACGAGCGCCTTGCCCGCGAAGGCAAAGAGCCGGTGGATATCAATGCCATTCCGCTGGATGACAGACCCAGTATTGAGCTGTTGCTGCGCGCCGAAACCACGGCGGTATTCCAGCTCGAATCCCGCGGTATGAAAGACCTTATTCGCCGTCTTAAGCCTGACTGCTTCGAAGATATGATAGCCCTGGTGGCCCTGTTCCGTCCGGGGCCACTGCAATCGGGCATGGTAGATAACTTTATCGACCGTAAGCATGGTAACGAGGAAATCTCTTACCCAGATGCCCAGTACCAGCACACCAGCTTGCAACCCATTTTGGAGCCGACCTATGGCGTAATCCTGTATCAGGAGCAGGTTATGCAAATCGCCCAGGTTCTCGCCGGGTACTCGCTCGGTGGCGCCGACTTATTACGTCGAGCCATGGGTAAGAAGAAGCCGGAAGAAATGGCCAAGCAGCGCTCGACCTTCGAAGAAGGGGCGATACAAAACGGCGTTGACGGCGAACTGGCGATGAAAATCTTCGACTTGGTAGAGAAATTCGCCGGTTATGGCTTTAACAAATCACACTCCGCCGCGTATGCCCTGGTGTCGTATCAGACCCTGTGGATGAAAACCCATTATCCGTCCGAATTTATGGCTGCGGTAATGTCGGCGGATATGGATAACACGGATAAAATCGTTACCTTGGTGGACGAATGTGAAAACATGAAGCTCACCTTGTTGCCACCGGATGTAAACGCCGGCCTGTATAAGTTTACCGTGAACAAGCAAGGCGAGATTGTCTACGGCATAGGTGCCATCAAAGGCGTGGGTGAAGGCCCGGTAGAAGCGATTTTGAGCGCCCGTGAGCAGGAAGGGCCGTTTAAGGATCTGTTCGACTTCTGTGCCCGAGTTGATTTAAAGCGCCTTAATAAGCGGGTTATCGAAAAGCTGATTATGGCCGGTGCCATGGATAAGCTGGGACCGGATCCTGTGCAGGGTGGTCGCGCCATCTTGATGGCTTCATTGCCCGAGGCCATTAAATCCGCCGAGCAGCACAATAAGGCTGAGCAGCTCGGTCAGGGCGACCTCTTTGGCCTGCTTGCCACTGAGCCGGAAGAGGTTGAACAAGCCTTTAAACGAGTGCCATACTTTACCGATAATCAATGGCTTGACGGTGAGCGTGAAACACTGGGATTATTCCTAACCGGGCACCCAATAAATCAGTATCGTGGCGAACTTAAGCACTATACTAGCGGCAAACTCGTCGATCTAACGCCGACCGAGCGAGATGTGCAAACCACGGCGGCGGGCTTGGTGATCAGCGCCCGAACTTTGATAAATAAGAAGAATAAACGCTGGGGATTAATCACCTTAGATGACAAGAGTGCCCGTCTTGATGTACGCTTATTCCCAGAACAGTTTGAAATGTTCCAAGAATTGCTGCAAATCAACAATATCTTGGTGATAACTGGACAGGTCAGCTTTGATAACTTCTCTGGCGGCATTACAATGACCGCCCGAGACGTCTGTACCCTCGCCGAGGCCCGTGAAAAACGCATTAAAGCGATGAAAATGACGGTGGATATGGCACAAGTTGACGACAACTTCTTCGAAAAGTTGGAAAAAGTGCTGGAACCGTATAAGTTTGGCACCTGTCCGGTAAAAATACTGTACCGGCGACCAGATGCCTTGGCTGAGCTGGAACTAGGAACACAATGGTGTGTGACGCCTGCGGATGACTTAATTCATAAGTTATCCCTGATGGCGGCACAAAATATAGAATTAGAATTTAATTAAATGGGTTAATGAGCGCATGAGTCTCAATTATTTGGATTTCGAACTGCCAATTGCCGAATTGGAAGCGAAGATTGAAGAGCTACGTCACGTCAGTCGAGCGGGCGAGCTGGATTTAGGGCTGGAAGAAGAAGTCGGTCGCCTAAAAGAGAAAAGTGTTGAACTAACTAATAAAATCTTTTCTGAACTAGGTGCCTGGCAGGTCTCTCAACTGGCTCGTCACCCCCTGCGTCCTTACACACGTGATTACATCGAGCGTATTTTTACCGAGTTCGACGAACTCGCGGGCGATCGTGCATTTGCAAACGATCCGGCCATTCTTGGTGGTGTAGCGCGTTTAGATGGTGAGCCGGTTATGGTTATCGGTCAGCAAAAAGGCCGTGACACAGCTGAAAAGATCAAACGTAACTTTGGTATGCCAAAGCCGGAAGGTTACCGTAAGGCCTTGCGCCTGATGGAAATGGCCGAGCGTTTTAAAATGCCAATTTTCACCTTTATCGACACTCCGGGTGCTTACCCAGGTGTGGGTGCGGAAGAGCGCGGCCAAAGTGAAGCCATCGCCCGTAACCTAAAAGTAATGGCAGCGTTGAAAGTACCAACCATCTGTACCGTGATCGGTGAAGGTGGTTCAGGTGGTGCCCTTGCCATTGGTGTGGGTGACCGCGTTAACATGCTGCAATACAGCACTTATTCGGTAATTTCTCCAGAAGGTTGTGCATCAATCCTATGGAAGAGTGCTGAGAAAGCACCATTGGCTGCTGAAGCCATGGGTGTAACCGCGCAGCGCGTTAAAGAGTTGGATTTGATCAACAACATTATCGAAGAGCCGTTAGGCGGCGCGCACCGCAACTACGATGCCATGGCCAAGAGCCTGAAGGCACAGCTTAAGCGTGACCTGGCCGACCTGCGTCAAAACAGCGTTGAAGAAATGCTGGACTTGCGCTACAAACGCTTAATGAGCTTCGGTTACTGTTAAGCAAAAAAGGCCGCTCAGTCGGCCTTTTTTAATGCCAGTCTAATATCGCCTAATGGCCAGCCTTATGTATACACGCTTTGCCACACAATTAGCACACCTCCTTAATGAGCTGCCCGACTGCCAAGGCTTGGCGGTTGCTCTGAGCGGCGGCCTCGACTCCATGGTGTTGCTTGAGCTTGCCCAGCGTTATGCCAAGGACAAGGGTATGCCCTTGTGTGCCATTCATATCCATCATGGTTTAAGTGCTAACGCCGAACATTGGCTGGCCTTTAGTGCCGAGCAATGCCGGATGCGTGGTATTGCCTTTTATAACGAGCGGGTTACCCTGTCGGATAAAACCAGGCTGGGTATTGAAGCCAAGGCGCGCCAGGCTCGTTATCAAGCCATGGATATGGCCTTGCCTGCAGGCTATGCGCTGCTTTTGGGTCAGCATAGTGACGACCAGGTAGAAACCTTCTTCCTGCGCTTGAAGCGAGGCGCTGGTCTCAAGGGGCTTGGCGGCATGCAGGCGCTAAGCTACTGGCAACAACGTCCTTTACTTAGACCCTTACTGGGTATTAGTCGCAAGCAATTACAGCACTATGTCGAAAGTCATGGCCTTGAGCATATTCACGATGAGTCTAATGATGACAGCCGCTTCGACCGTAACTTTCTGCGTAACCAGGTCTTGCCGCTACTTAACAAACGTTTCCCCGGCTTTAGCGCTAAGGTGGCGCAAACCACTGAGTTACTGCAACAACAGCAGCACCTGCTTGATGAGATTGCCGCCCAAGACTTAACTCAATTGGCTGTTAATCCGCAGCAGCTAAGCCTGGCGCCATTAATGGCCTTAGGCGCGGCTCGTGCCAATAATGTGTTGCGCTACTGGCTGCAAAGCCATGATGTGGCCATGCCTTCGCAATTGCAGCTGCAAAGCCTGTGCGAGCAGCTGTTAAGTGCCCGTGCCGATAGTCAGCCGAGTTTATCGCTGCGCACTCATAGTGGCGCTGAGGTGAGTGTACGTCGCTTTAATGAGCAGCTGTACTTGGTTGAAAACCAAGTCGAATTATTGGCACAGCAACTAAGTTGCCCAGGCGCCCATACCCTGAAAGATGCACGTGTTTTAACCTGTGAGCCGGGGCAGGGAGTCAGAGCGCCAAATGCCGATGAGCAGGTCTGGGTGCGCTTTGGTGTGCTTAATGCCCGTATTCGTCCACAGCACAAACCCTATGGCAATAAACTAAGTCACTGGCTCAAAGAGCTTAAGGTACCGCCCTGGGAGCGCCAACGTATCCCGCTTATTTTTTATGGCGATACCCTAGTGGCAGTGGTGGGTTACTTTTATAATTACGACTTTTTGGCACAACAAGGATTGCAATGGCAATTGAAACCAACTCTTCCCCAAAGCCCCCTCATGTAGGTTTATCTTTGGTGCAAAAAGCACCCTTGGCTACGCTGGTTACCTTGATTTTGCTGGCTGTGGTGGTCGGTGTTTATGGGCCAATGTGGTCTGTATTGGTGATTGCGCTTATTGCCGGAGTCGGTTGCGGTGTTTTGTTACTCGCCTATTGGCTAGGTAAGGGCGGCATCTATTTTATTCTTGGCTTGTTGGTGCCCTTGCTGGCCGTGATCTTCGCAGAGTTGCCAAACTTTATTTCCCTGTTTCAGCTTATTTTGACGTTCTTTTGTGGTTTTTGGTCGTCGTTATGGGCGCTTAAACTCGTCAATGGCACGGCAGATAAACCCGGGGCGCCGTGATAGGTGTTGCGAGCACTGAATTTGGCCTGTTAAGGCCTTATCGGCGCGCTCAGTATGTACCGCTGTTAAGACTAACTTCGTCTAGCATTTCCATGCTAGAACTGTGCCTGTAATTCAAACTAGCCATAAAACAACGCCTTGCTATAGTTAGTGAAGGGTCATTGGTTGGTCGGGTGTTGACGTTACAGGAGCGCCATGCAGCAGCTGTTTATCGAAGTTATTGGCTTGTTAGTCAGCGCTGTGGTGCTGGTATGGCTGTTTAAACGCCTGGGTCTGCCGGTGATACTCGCCTATCTGGTCACCGGAATTATGGCCGGTCCCCACGGTTTCGACTGGCTTGCCAGCGGCTCACAGATGCATGGCATTGCCGAGCTCGGCATCGTATTTCTGCTCTTTAGTCTGGGCCTGGAGTTCTCTTTTCCCCGCTTGTTGGCGATGCGCAATATCGTATTTGGCGTTGGTTTATTGCAAGTGCTGGTGACCTCGAGCGTTTTCTTTTTCTGCCTGTGGTTATTTTCTTTCGATACCCTAAGTGCTTTTGCGGTGGCGACCCTGGTAGCATTGTCGTCTACCGCCGTGGTGGTGAAATGCCTTAAAGACAGTGGTCAGTTGCAAAAGCGTCGCGGCCAGTTGGCGGTGGGTGTCTTGTTATTTCAGGATCTGGCCGTGGTGCCCTTGCTGATCGCCATCCCTTTATTGGCAAACGACACAGAGCAATCGTTACTTTATAGCCTGGCCTTTGCACTCGGCAAGGGCGCCTTGGTTTGCGCCTTGCTGTGGGCCATAGGCAAGTGGCTGTTGCCGCTTATCTTTAATGAAGTGGCGCGGATGCGCAATGAAGAGCTTTTTGTACTCACCACCTTGCTGGTAACCCTGTTCGCCGGTGGATTGACCTATTGGTTTGGTCTGTCCATGGCCCTGGGTGCCTTTTTGGCCGGTATGATGCTTGGTGAGAGCCAATACCGGCATCAATTGGAAAGCGATATACGCCCATTTCGCGACATTCTGATGGGCTTGTTTTTTGTTACCGTGGGCATGCAACTGAGCCTGCTTTATGTGTTCTCTAATCTGCATATAGTGCTTGCGGTGTTGGTGGCCATGATGTTGCTTAAATGGGTCATTTTAGCGCTGATAGCCCAGCTAATGGGGGAGCGTAAAACCGATGCCTTCAGTGCCGCCATCATGCTTTGTCAAATGGGTGAATTTGGCTTTGTGCTGGTGGCCTTGGCGAAAACCCATGGCATTTTGGCTACCGAGTTAGCGTCCTTGCTTATTGCTGTGGGCGTGTTGTCTATGGCTATCACCCCTTATCTGATCGACTGCGCGCCGCGCTGGGTGCACCGCCTCTTTGCAACTTCAAGCGAGCCGGATCAGATCAATTGTGTCGATGAGCGCCAGAGCGAACATGTGATCATTTGCGGTTCTGGTCGTGTCGGTCAAAATATCAGCCGTTTTTTACGTGCCGAAGCGCTGCCCTTTGTGGCTATAGACTTAGACCCCTACCTGGTGCAGCAAGGCCGTTTGGCCAATTATCCCTTGATGTTCGGCGATGCCACACAAAAGGGGATTCTCCAGCGTGCGGGCACCGCCAATGCGCGCCTCGTGGTGATCACCTTCACCGATCTGGCTAAGGTCAAATTAGTGACCGAGGTGATCAAAGAGGTTGCTCCTGAGGTTAAAATTTTAGCGCGGATGCCGGATGATGCGCACCTCGAAGAGCTCAAAGAATGCGGCGTCTCGGAAGTGGTGCCCGAGTCGCTGGAGGCGAGTCTAATGCTCTCTTCCCATGTTTTGTTTATGAGTGGCGTACCCATGAAGCGGATCCTACGGCGTGTGAGTCAGGAACGGGAAAATCGTTATTCCCTATTGCATAGCTTTTATATTAGCGATGAGGCCCCACACAGAGAGCTTCACAGCGACCGTTTAGAGTATCTGCATGTGATGGCCTTAGGGGATAACGCCTATGCTGTGGGTAAAACCATTGCCGAATTAAATCTGGGTCTGCGCCGCGTTAGTCTGGCGGCTATGCGCCGCCATGGTGAGGAAATTGACGACCCTTGCGCCGATACTGTTTTGCAAGGTCAGGATGTGCTGGTGCTTAAGGGCAAGCCGCGCCGGGTGGAGCGTGCCGAGCGTTACTTACTCAATGGTAGCGAAGCCTGATCAATTCATGCTTGAGCTAATCCAAACTCAAAAAGTGGCGCAGCTCGGGTAATTTATCGAGTCCGTCCTGGTAGCCGAGGTCGATCAAATGTTGGGTATAGCGTTTCTCAAAGAGCAGGTAGCTGGGTAAGCTTGACTCGCTGTAGCGCTTCACACCAAAGCCACGCAGTAACAGGCGAATGGCGAGGGGCATATCGTCGTAATATTCGCTGCTTATGGTATTAAAGTTGTGCGAGGGATTAATAACAAAGGTGTCGATATGCTTGAGCTCTTTGTGGTCTTCACGGTCTTTTAGCAGGCTTAGGGTACGGTTAATGCGTTCAACGCGTTCCAGATCTGCCTGCAGGGTATCGGCGAACACACTGTCTAGCAGGTGGCCGGCAATATGCGAGATACCCGGATAATGCGGGGCATACTTGCGGTTTTCATCTTTCGGGGCCTCGACACCGATAACAAAAATGCGATCGGCGCCAAGGTGAATGGCACTCGAAAGCGGTGACATTTGGTGGATGGAACCATCACCATAATATTGCTGTCGAATTCTTACACTGGGGAACACCACGGGGATGGCACTGGAGGCCATCAGGTGTTCCATATGGATACGGGTTTTTAGTCCCTGGCGTCTCACCCGTTGCCAGGGTTCGGCGTTATGGCTTTGAAAAAAGGTAATGGAATCGCCGTTACTGTAATTCGAAGCGGTGACCGCCAAGGCATCTATGATCCCGCGGTGAATATTGCGGTCGATGCGCTCCATAGGCAGGACGTCGGCCAGCAGGCGCCTAAGAGGCGCGTTATTAAACAGGCTGCCCGGGGCATGGTTGGCATGGCCGGAGCGAAAGCTGGTAAGTATGTTGCGAAGGATATGGCCAAAAACATGGGCAAAGTCACTGCGGTAGACGTCCGAGGTATGAAATTGGCTCCACACCGCATCAAGCTTGCGGCTGGCCAAGTGGGCACAGGATGCCCAGCAGCCTAATGCCACGGAATTGATTGCCCCGGCAGAGGTGCCGGTGATAATACGAAACGGTAGCGGGGCGGTACGCGGTAGGCTATGAGTGAGGGCCTTAAGCACCCCCACCTGATAAGCCGCACGAGCGCCACCGCCGCTTAAAAACAATGCTGTGCCTTTTTGACCGCAATTAGTTTGCTTTCGCATATTATTTGCACTTAAATGGAGACCTAGCTTTAATGTAAAAGATTCTTCAGTAAAAAGAAACGTATAGGCAAGCGCGTTGTCAATGTTGGCACTGCCACTGATGGCTACCGCCCTTGCTGAAACCGTGGTTATGTTAACGGAGCACCTATGAAAGAGCAGCCCCCCGAACAAGACACGAAAACACCGAACAGAAATACCCTGTTATTTGCCGCCATCGTTGTTGTGGTGTTGATGATTGTAGTGGTTATCGCCCTCAGTAATCAGCAGCAACCGACTGAGCCGGCACCTGTTACCGAGCCCAAAGAGGTGGTTATTGAGCCGCAAGAGCCCGAACCCGAGTTAGAGCCGCAGCCAACCCCCGAGCCTGTTCAGCCCGAGCCCGTTCAATCTGAGCCGGTAATGGAAGAGCCCTTACCCAGCCTGGATGACAGCGATGCTGAGGTCAGCGAGCGGGTAGAGCAATCCTTGGCCGCCAGCAGTGCCGAACTATTGGTGAACGATGATTTAATCCGTCGCACCGTGGTGTTTGTTAATAACCTCGCCGCCGGTCGCGTTGCCACCAATCACTCGCCGGTGACTAAATTGCAAGAGCCGTTCAGCGTAGTTGAAGGCGATGTGCTGACCATGGACCCGCAAAGTTTTAAACGCTATGACCCTTATGTGGCCATTCTTACCGCCCTGGACAGCGAGCAACTTTTGGCGCTTTATAAACGCTTCGAGCCACTCTTTGTCGAAGCCTATGGCGAAGTAGGTGAGCCGGGTACCAGCTTTGAGCAGCGTCTGGTGCAGGCCATCGACCTGGTACTGGCAACGCCGGAGATGACCACACAAATTCCGTTGTTGCGCGATTCAGTTACCTATAAGTACGCCTATTCAGAATGGGAGAACCTGCCGCCGGCGCAAAAGCAATTACTGCGCATGGGCCCGGAAAACGTGGCCAAGGTGAAAGGGGTGTTACGCGAGTTACGCACCCAGCTTGATTAAATGCCGGTAATAAGAGAGCGGGTGGCACTGCCATTCGATTCTCGATAGCACAATAGCACAGAGGTGGGCTGGCCATCAGGCTTGCCCAATAACCTAAACTCGTGCCTAACAGACAACCAACTGTTTGTTTACTAGGCAGTTAACTTGGTTTTATCGGACAATTCACGGATTTCCCTTGAATCTCACCCTTAAAGTCGGGATAATCCCTCCTGCGCCCAAAGAGGCCCACTATGGTGGCCTTATTGGTCCTCTCGCAACACTAGCATGTGAACCTGGTCAGGCCCGGAAGGGAGCAGCCACAGCGTGTGATGTGTGTGCCGAGATGTGGCTGGTAAGGCTACCACCCAAATTCCTCTTCTTTGAAATCTTTCTGAAATCTACTCTCTTTCTACACTTACTATGTAAATTAATTTGCAGCTGATATCCGATCCCGCATTGGCCGGAGTCAGGCTAGAAGTAAATAATCAGACCATATTAATTTTAACTGCCGAAAAGGCAGGGTAAATAATCAACTGCTCCATAACTTTGTAGGGGCACTTTTTCCTGAAGCTTTTCCTTTTGTCTCTCTTCAAAACTGAATTGATGAATTTCGGATATTAGCTTATGAGTGATAGTTTGAAGATATTTGGATTGAAAGTGACCTTTCCCCTGAATTAGTACCATTCATTCAATGAGATAATGCAAATGCTCTAAGGGAGGCTTTGAGCGAAAAGCTGACCTTCATCCTTCCACATAAATTACTGTTTATATATCCATAATCGATGAGTTTCTCCCATAGTCAGGAAAACGATCCAATGGGTCGTTTTTGTCGTGTCCACGTTTATAGCAACGTAGCGTAACTTCAATGCTGGCAAGCACTTCCTAAGTTTGCTATCAATGGTCATAGGAAAAAAGCGAGACAGATTGCGGCAGAAAAACGACCCAATCGCTCGATATTAAATTGTTATGTGTTTCAAGCTGAACATTATGGACAAAGTTGTTTTGAAAAAATACGTTGATTTAATCAGCAATATATTTTTGGCTTGCATAGTAGTTGTGTACTTAATACTGATCTTCAAAGCGCGGGAGGAGTTTAGTTTTACTCTACTAGCAGTGCTATTGGGTCTGGGGTTAATCGCAATTGTCACGTTAGCTAAATCAACGATTAGTAAAAAAAAATAATGGTAAAAACACATAACAAGGCGCTGTTGTTGCCACTATCGTGGCTGGGACGGCTTACGCTGCGCTTCAGCCGCCCCAAAGCTTTGCGTTAGGTACAATACGAAAAGTTTGAAATCGAGCCAGCAATATCTAAGGTTTACTGGCTCTTATTGTTATTAGTTTTGAGCTAATTTAACTCTGATTTTGGTCTTAGCTACCGTTGAAAGGTGTAATTTTTCAATGGCTGTTTTTGCTTCGCTTTCGTCAGGCATTTCAACAAACGCGAAGCCTTTTGATTGACCAGTTTCTTGGTCTAAAACTAGATTGCACTCAGTTACAGTGCCGAAAGTGGAAAATAGAATACGAATGTCATGTTCCGATGTTTTACGCTCTAAATTGCGAACTAAAAGTTTCATGGTGGTTGCCTAATATAAAATGCGAGCTAAGTGTGGCAGGTAACGGTTAACAAACCAAGTTATTGATAACTTACCTTGAAAAAATTGTACCTAACAAAACGTTTAAGGCAGATTCGCAACGCGTGGCATTTTAGTCCAATTTGAGTTTTGTGTTTACGGTGCAATGGGTTAGGTGGTAGCGTTGCTCACTACTTAACGCGGCGTTCTCACCGTCCGCTTTTGGCACAAAAGAGTCATCCGAAGGTCATTATTGGGACAGGGGAAAGTTTTTGTCATCTTTTACTTCACTAATACCTCTGAAGTGCCTGAAATTGGCATGGGCTTTATGACAACTTTCACTTCAAACAACCGAACCCTACTCGAATAAGGTCTAAGATTAATTACAAACACCTTTAGTAAAAACCAATAAATAATGGGGGCGCGAAAAAGGGTATGAAATGTCCAGAGTGTGATTACACAGAAATTAAGTATTGGGATGTACTAAGTAAGCCTAGGAAGTTACGTTGCCCTCAATGTAATACTTCCATTGGTACCCACTCACTTATCTATTTTATTTTTTCGCTTAGTGTCATTTCTCCAGTTTTTATACTCGATTTCTTTCCAACGTGTGACCCTTTATTGCTGGATATACTTATTATATTGCCTTTGCTGGTGGGTGGGTTTACTGGCTATTCCTTGGTATGGGTGTTGCCTCTACTCAACAAGGATAAAATGGCTTACAAACTCCAGGAGATTATATTTTGGTCAATTATGGTGTTTGTTGTTGTGTGTGCCTTCGTTGGATAATTCCTTGTTGTGTTAATTTCAACGCTTCTATCAATACGAATTGCTTTGTGACCCCTGTTTACGGCCAACCTTAGTTGGGCTAAAGCAAGCTCTATGCAAAAATCTTAAAAATATTTTCACCCCTTTTTATACCCCCATGCGTTTTCTTAGTAAGCACCTTACTTGTCAGGGTGTCAGTTTTTAAGGGGAAATTGCATGGAAAATACATTGAATATTACTTATGGCGCTCACCAGAGTGGCACATACGAACCGGGTTTTGAGCCCAGCCATGATCTGATCGCACCAGGTTTTAAGGCGGTTGCCTTTGCGTTAGCCGCTGCGGCGATCACTTTGGCGACCTTTAGCTTTATGGTGTCGCTGTTGACCGCAGAGCAACGTGCGCCCGTTGAGGTGTTTGACGATGTCATTGTGGAAATCATGGAGCCGCCAAAGCACACCGAGGTGCTCAAAAAAGCCAAGCCGGTGCCACCTAAGGTTGAGCCAAGGCCAGAATCAAGACCAAGCCTGGTTGCCGACCCAGGTGGTGAGGTGCTGACGTTAGCGCCGACCTTGCCGGATGTGGGCACCGAGATGTCGGATTTGGGGGAATTTTCATCCATGTCTCGCGATACCGCCATGCCCTTGGTGCGGGTACCGCCGCAATACCCAGCGACCGCCGCCCGTGAGGGGATCGAAGGTTATGTCATACTTAGCTATGATATTTCCCCAACCGGTCAGGTTATCAATGCGAAGGTAATTAGCGCCGAGCCCAAGCGGATTTTTGATCGTGAGGCCCTTAAGGCGCTGAGTAAATGGAAGTTTAGCCCTAAGGTTGTGGAGGGTGTGGCTAGGAGCCAGCCCAATCAACAGGTAAGATTAGACTTTAACTTGCAAAATTAGTCGCCTAGGGCGCCACCCTGGATTTGAGCCTAGGGTGTCGCCGATTTAAGGAGTGAAGATGCTAAAAGCGGTTGCCACACGGATATTTGCGCCCCTGTCGCCAAACTATAGCCACTATAGTGATGAGCAATTGGCGCAACTGGCCGCCGACAGCGCCAAGGCACGGGATGTCTTGGTGCTCAGGCTAAGCGACGATGTGCTGTATTTTTTGCAGGCCCAGTTAGTGTCCTTAAGTGAGGATAGCCATACGCGGCGGCAATTGGCGCTCGATTTATTGCATGAGGTGTGGTTGCGCTGGTTGGCCCAGCCACAACGCTTTAGTCCGCAACAGCAGGGCAGCTTTAAGGCTTGGTTATTTAGCCTGGCCCGCAATCAGGTGATTGATTATGCCCGCAGGAAAAAGCGTCATCTACCGGTAGAAGAATGTCTGCAGGAGCCTAATTTGCACCTCGACGCCCAGCATATAGAGGGACTGATCATGGCCGCCACCGAGCAGCAATTAACAGCGGCGATAGCAGACTTGCCGCACTTACAACGCGAGGCCTTAACCTTGCAACTCGAGGGTTTTAGTTTGCAAGAAATTGCCCAGATCACCGCCAGCGCCCAAGAGAGTGTAAAAACCCGATTGCGCTATGCACGCGCAAAAATTGCCGCCACCATGGTCAAAGGAGCACAGTAATGGCAAACCGCGGATCAGACAAACTGGCCCAATGGCAGCAACAACAAAAACAACAAAGTGGCCTGCAGGCACAGGAGAAAAAAGCCTTGTTGTCGGCCCTCAATTCGAGCCCCCGTAATCGTCGTAGCTGGTGGCATCAGGGTCAGTGGCTGATGGCCTGTGTGGCCTTATTTACCTTAGTGTCGGTAACCTGGCAGGCGGCAAAGCAAGAGCATGCCCCCCTGTATAGCGTTGAGAGTTATACGCGCATGGAAATCTTTGATATCGCCGATGGCGAGCAACGCATGCGTATCAGCGACACGGTACCGGCGCAACTGGGCAGCATAGAGCAGGCCGAGCTGCAGCTGGCCAGTCAGCTGCGGGTGCAACACCAGGCCTATGCGCTTGACCAAGAGCAGGAGCCGGTTCGTTTAGTGCGTTTAGTGCAAAATAAGGGCGATTGGTTGTTGGCCGATTGCCGGCAACAGGTGTTAATCGCCTTGAGCTCGGAACTGTTGAAGCGGGTAGGGCACCCGGCGGCGCAACTGCAGTCTGGCGCTCTGTTGGCCTTGTCTTTTGACAGTAACGGTCAGCTGGTGGCAATACAGGGAGCGGGCAAGTATCAGCAGTGCTGAGGTAAGAGAGGTCAGGCGCTAAATGTAGCGCCTGTTTTTGTGTTCTAAGATTAGTGGGTTGCGGTGCCTGGCGTGTACTTGGCCAACTCCACCTGGAACTGTTCAACGCCGTCTTTGCCCTTGTACATGCGTACCATCATATGATCTAGGCTAGGAGCAAACCAGGCGATGGCTTGGCGCTTATCATTGTCGTACACACGTTTAACCTTGATGGTTTCCACATTGCCTATGGGCAGGGTAATGGTTTCGTTGCCAATCACCTCGAATTGATATTCGCGGTTGTTACCCTTTTTATCCACTATGGGGTAGGTAAACTTGGTTTCACCCTTGCTTAGCGCCTGACGCAATGAGATCTGGTAAGAAAGCACGTCCTGGAAGTTTTGTTGCCAGGTGCACTCAAGCGGGTATTTAGACTGGTTGCTAAATACCTGCTGTTGCTGGTGATCAAAACTGATCTTATAGGTTTTATCCGGGCCGGTACCTGAGCGCTTAAGTATATAGTCTATGGGCAATACGGCACCATCGACATATTTAAAGCGACTGCTTTCCTGGCGCTCGTCGGAGAAGATCATCCACTCAATTTCGCTGCGGTAGCTTAATTGGTAGAGGTCATTGTCGACGCGGGTCAGGCTGCGCTGTGCGGCACCATGGCGTTCACCCTGACGGGTCACTATATACTCGGCGCTGTATTCGTTTAAGGCGATGGTCGGTGCAGGATCTGCATCTTGCTGCTCGGCGTGAGCAAGATTGACACCGCAGCCAAGGACTGCGGCAATCAATAATTTAGCTGTCCAAGTACGCGCTGAGGTCGGCGCCTTGGCTTGGAAGGGTGTTGTTATCGAGCACTGCATAGTTATCTTCCATTTTCAGTCGTTGTTCGCTGAACCACTTAACCACCAACGGATAGATAATATGTTCTTGTGCATGCACTTTTTGCGCTAAGCTCTGTGCTGTGTCATCGCTTTCGATGGCCACCTGTGCCTGAACTATCACAGGTCCGCCGTCGAGCTCTTCGGTCACAAAGTGAACGCTAACGCCATGCACTTTATCGTTTGCATCTAAAGCACGCTGGTGGGTATTCAGCCCTTGGTACTTAGGCAACAAGGAAGGGTGAATGTTCAACATTTTCCCTTTAAACTTTTGCACTAAGCCTGCTGTTAGAATACGCATAAATCCAGCTAATACAACACAGTCAGGTGAAAAACTCTCAATCAGCTCACCCAGAGCCACGTCATATTCTTCGCGCGAGGCAAACGCCTTGTGGTCTAACACTTTTGTTTCGATGCCAGCATTTTTGGCGCGCTCAAGGCCGAAAGCATCGGCCTTATTAGAGATCACTGCGCAGATTTCAGCGGGGAGGGTGCCCGCTGCAACTGCATCAATGATGGCCTGTAGGTTAGAGCCACTGCCCGAAATAAGTACTACGAGTCGGGCGAGGTTCTGGCCTGGTGTCATTATTGCGCACCACCGATGATTTCAACTTGCTCTTCGCCGACAACAGCGTCTTGGATTTCACCAATGTGCCAAGCGTTTTCGCCCGCATCTTTAAGGATGCTCAGGCTTTGCTCTAGCTTGTCGGCAGGAACCACAAGCACCATGCCTACACCACAGTTAAAGGTGCGGTACATTTCGTGGGTTTCGATGTTGCCGTTGTCTTGTAGCCAGTTGAATACCGCAGGCCACTGCCAGCTGTCACCCTTGATCACGGCTTTAGCCGACTCAGGCAATACGCGTGGGATGTTTTCCCAGAAGCCGCCGCCTGTGATGTGTGAAAGCGCGTGTACGTCTACTTGCTTAAGTAGCTCTAGTACCGGCTTAACATAGATGCGCGTTGGCTCAAGCAGGTGCTCGCCTAGGGTTTTGCCTTCAAATTCGCTGTTGGTGTCGGCGCCAGATACTTCAAGAACCTTACGGATCAATGAGTAACCGTTTGAGTGCGGGCCGCTAGAGGCAAGAGCGATAAGCTGATCACCGGCAGCAACCTTAGTGCCGTCGATAATGCCTTCTTTTTCTACCACACCCACACAGAAACCAGCCATGTCGTAGTCGTCGCCTTCGTACATGCCAGGCATTTCAGCGGTTTCACCACCGATAAGGGCACAACCAGAAAGCTCACAACCCGCGCCAATGCCAGTAACTACGTCGGCAGCCGTGTCTACGTCTAGTTTGCCGGTGGCATAGTAATCAAGGAAAAATAGTGGCTCGGCACCTTGAACGATAAGGTCGTTAACACACATGGCAACCAGGTCGATGCCTACGGTGTCGTGCTTTTTAAGGTCGATTGCAAGACGCAATTTAGTGCCCACACCATCGGTACCGGCAACTAAAACAGGCTCTTTGTAGCCAGTCGGTAGCTGACATAGCGCACCAAAGCCGCCGATGCCGCCCATCACTTCAGGACGTTTGGTCTTTTTCACAACGCCTTTAATGCGTTCTACTAGGGCGTTACCCGCATCGATATCAACGCCGGCATCTTTGTAGCTAAGAGACTGTTTTTGTTCGCTCACAGGGTTTCCTCAAAATTTAATTTAGGGGTGATCAGGGTCTGTTGACCTTTGTTGTTTGTTTCTGCAGCAGTTTGTAGCAGATTTGTACAAGGCGTCATATGTGTGGTGTAGTTATTCTACATAAACATGTAACAACACAGTAGAAATGCGCTACAAACGCTGCCCTGTGGGTTCATCTAAACGCATCCTGCTCTGTGTTACTCGCTATGAACATAGGCGAGCAAGACCGAAGCAATGCTTCGCAGCTTAGCGAGGTGAGCGCATGGATGCGCGATGTAACCAAGCTTCACGGATGAATTAAACCACATAAATCAGTGATGATATTCATCAGAATGCGTTTAGATTGAACATAAAGTAAACCACAAAGATAAACAGGCCCTCTAAACGCCGGGCATTTTACAGCAAATGCCGCGGCTTAGCTAGGAAAAGGAGGACCTTTGTCCTTGTTTATGCGGTAGCCACAATAACCGCTCTTAATGGTGCCGGATAGCCCTCAATGGTCTTGTTTGGATCAGTGGGGTCTAGGAAATCGGCCAGAGATTCATTTTCCATCCATTCGGTGCGGCGCTGCTCGTTGAGCGAGGTTTGGTCGGTGTCGACGACGCGAATATCCTTAAAGCCAACACGGCGCATCCACAGCATCAGGGCTTCTGTGCTGGGGATATACCAGACATTACGCATTTTCGCATATCTGTCCTCGGGTACCAGAACTGTATTGATATCCCCCTCGATAACCAGGGTTTCTAACACCAGTTCGCCGCCTTTGCGCAACTGAGCGCGCAACTGGGCCAGGAAGTCGATGGGCGAACGGCGGTGATACAGCACGCCCATGGAAAACACGTATCAAAGGCTTTGAGTTCCGGCAGTTGTTCCACCCCTAACGGCAGCAGGTGTACCGCCGGGTCTGGGTTATAGTGCTTAATGGTTTGGAACTGACAAAGGAATAAATCGCTTGGGTCAATGCCGACTACCAGCTCGGCACCTTCGCCGCGCATACGCCATAGGTGATAACCCGAGCCACAGCCGATATCCAGCACCTTGCGCCCATGCAGTGGGCTGATATGAGGTAAAACTCGATCCCATTTCCAGTCGCTGCGCCATTCGGTATCAATATCAATGCCGAACAAAGAGAAGGGACCTTTACGCCAGGGCATAAAACGCTGCAATAAATGGATAAGCTGCTTGCGCTGGCCTTCGTTAATATCCTCGCTGGTACCTACTTGCACCTGAGTTTGAATATTCACTTCTGAGGCGTTCAATTCAGGCAGGTTATTGAGTACTTTTAGCCATTTCGGCATATCGCCATGTCGGGCTTCGTCTTGCCAGTGTTGTAGTTGCGCCGGCAAGGTATTGAGCCAATGGCTGAGCTCGGTGCAGGCAATATGGCGATAAAATTCGTTAAACCACTGATTCATAGTTGTTCCGTTTATTTAATTGCGACCATGGAGCAAAAGTTGAAGCATTGATACCACACCTGGGTTTGGCTGAAGCCAATCTCATTAAGGCGGGTGAGGTGTGTGCTCAGGGTGTCGGTGCGCATCACATTCTCGATGGCGGTACGCTTTTGGCTGATCTCCAGCTCGGAATAGCCGTTGGCGCGCTTAAAGTCGTGGTGCAGATCGATCAACAGGTCGTCGACGATTTGATTTTCACCACGCAGCTTTTCGCTCAACAGTAAAACGCCGCCGGGCTTAAGGGCGTTGTAGATACGGCTTAATAGCGCCTGGCGTTTTTCCGGCTCAATAAATTGTAAGGTGAAGTTCATTGCCACTACAGAAGCATTTTCTAATTTGGCGTCTAAGATATCGCCCAACTCAACCTTGACCGGTACCGTGGAGCGAAAGCCTTCAAGGTGTAAACGGCAACGTTCAACCATGGCTGCGGAATTGTCGATGGCAATGATCTCACAGCCGGTTTGGTTCAGGTTGCGGCGCATGCTCAGGGTCACTGCGCCCAAGGAGCAACCTAAGTCATAGAGGTTACTGTTGTTTTGCGCGTACTTACCGGCAAGTTTGCCCAGGGTGCTGACTATGGTGGCGTACCCGGGGACCGAGCGCTCGATCATATCGGGGAATACTTCCACTACCTTGGCGTCAAAAGTGAAGTCTTTTACTTGTTGTTCAGAGGCGTAAATACTGTCTTTGGCTGACACTTTGCTAAGCTCTAGCTAGAAACGATGACGTTATTTTATCATTTTTGTGCTGTTTGTGGGCAGCTTTAGTCGGCGATTATGTACGGGCATTAACCCTGTGTGCTGACCAAGGGGATATAAGAGCAGGAGCAGTGATAAAAAAGCGCGAATAAACCAAGCCTATTTGCCGTTAATTCAATATGTTAGTTGCGGCAATGCGCCATTAACAGCAGCAAGTGAGACTGTGCATGAGCAAAAGCAAAGTAATTAGCACCGATGATATCCTCGCTACCTTGTGTCATTCGGTCACTCAGGTCTTATCGTCCGCCAGTGGCAATAGCATAGGTTATTCCGCCATGGTGCAGAAAATATCGCACACTTGTATGCGCCCGGACCTAGGCTGTTTTGTGCTGTTTGACGGCGGTTTTAGCGCCTTAGTGGTGACCAACTTCAGCGCTGGGGCGGCGCTGGAAATTTACGGCAATTACCTGCGCAACATGGGTATGCCACAGAGTGAGCTGGCAAAAAGCCATTTATCCGATGATGTGGCCAATGTGCTCGGGGAGTTGATGAATCAGATTGTCGGCGACTTTAGCAAAAAAGTGGGTGAACAACTGCACACTTCCATCAGCCAAAACCAGCCGAAAATGATGGCTATTAATAAGCAGGTGCAGATCTCCGTCGATACTACCTCAGACAGACCGCAGGCGCGACGGGTCACCTTTACCACCCAAAGTCAGCATATCTTCTATCTTGAAATGGCGATGGAAAAAACCGAGTTTTTTAAGCTGCGTGATTTTGATATCAATGAAGCGGTAGACCCGGATGAGATCATCGCCAATACCCGTGCCGAGCAACAGACCAAGGTGAAACAACAGCAAGAGGTCGATCAGGATATCGATGATGACTTTATGGAAAACCTCGGTTTATAGTGGTGAGCCTCGGGGGGACTAAAAGAAACTGCTTTGCTGCTTGTATTCACCGGCAAAGGGGTCGACAGCTCTATGATGATAACCGCAGTGGGCTTTTAAATCTTGAGCAAACTGTCGTGCTAATAAGGGTGCGCCATGATTGTCGGCGGTGTGCAAAAACACATAGGGCTCACGGCCTTCATCCAGCCATTGCTTAATCTTTTTGAGCCAGGG
The DNA here is from genome assembly GCF_002964545.1 of Pseudoalteromonas sp. T1lg10. Lineage (NCBI taxonomy): Bacteria > Pseudomonadati > Pseudomonadota > Gammaproteobacteria > Alteromonadales > Pseudoalteromonadaceae > Pseudoalteromonas > Pseudoalteromonas sp. T1lg10. The sequence continues at coordinate 95,842 of NZ_PQBV01000037.1, read as the reverse complement.
TTGATAGTAGCTTTGATATTCATCCCCCATGGCGGCGATAACAAAACGCACGATAGGGCGCTGGCCCAAAGCAATAGCATGCACGGGGAGATGGGGCTTCTTTTGCTGGGCATCAATAATGGCGTCGTTATAAGGCTTGGCGGCAAACAGCGCCCGGGTATCCATGCACACACGATCTATGCCCTGTTCAAAACAATAGCGATTAAGCTGTTTCTCGCCATCCCCTTTGGTGAAAAATTCAGGATGCCTGACTTCTATGCTGCGGCCGATGTCCGCGGGTATCTGCGCCATAAAGTGTTGTAAGCGACTCAGGTGCATGGGGGCAAAACTGGCGGGCAGTTGCAACATCAGGGATCCGGTTTTTTCCAGCAAGGGTGACATTAACTTCAACCAGGTATGTACCGCCTGTTTATCACATTGCAGCGCCAGGTCGTGGCTAAAACGCTTGGGAAACTTAAAGGTAAAGCGAAAGTCATCGCCGGTGGCCTCATGCCAGCGCTGTATTGTCTCAGTCTTGGGATCGGCATAAAAGGTGGTGTTCCCTTCCACCGAGTTAAACACCTGGGCATATTGCGCCAGCATCTGGGCGTTTTGACAGTCGGAAGTAAAAAGACTGCCTTTCCAGGCGTTATTGGCCCATTGTGGGCAACCCAAATACAACATCTGTGCTTTTGCTCTTGTCTTTATTTGCTCTGATACGCAAATGCTACCATAGCTTGGGTCTTCAAGGTGGTGAATAAATAGCCAAGCCGTAGTTTGCTTCGTGACATTGACCGCCGATTTTATATAATTGACGCAATTTATTTGGCCACTGCGTGCATTTAGCTCACGCGCTTACAATTAAAACAGGAATATTATGCGCTCTATATATTGCGGACACTTGAATAAAAGCCATGTCGACCAAGAGGTTACTCTTTGTGGTTGGATCAACAAACGCCGTGATCTAGGCGGTTTGATCTTTGTCGATGTGCGTGACCGCGAAGGCCTGGTGCAGGTGGTGTTTGACCCTGAAGTAGAAGGGTTAATGGATATTGCCAACAAACTTCGTCAAGAATTCTGTGTCCAGATCAAAGGTGTGGTGCGTGCTCGCCCCGAAAGCCAAGTAAATAAAGATATGGCCACAGGTGAAGTTGAAATTCTTGGCACCGCGCTTGAAATCATCAACCGTGCCGAAGCGCTACCGCTGGACTTTAACCAGCAAAACTCGGAAGAGCGTCGTCTTAAATACCGTTATCTTGACCTGCGTCGTCTTGAGATGAGCGATCGCATTAAACTGCGTGCCAAGGCTTCAAGCTTTGTACGTCGTTTCTTAGACAGCAACGACTTCCTTGATATCGAAACTCCGGTATTGACCAAGGCGACACCAGAGGGTGCTCGTGACTACTTGGTACCTAGCCGCGTACACCACGGCAGCTTCTATGCCTTGCCACAGTCGCCGCAGTTATTTAAACAGTTGCTGATGATGTCTGGTTTCGACCGTTATTATCAAATCGTGAAATGTTTCCGTGATGAAGACTTACGTGCAGACCGTCAGCCTGAATTCACCCAGATCGATATCGAAACCTCGTTTATGACGTCAGATCAGGTTCGTGCCATCACCGAAAAACTAATTCGTGATATGTGGCAAGAGCTACTGAACGTTGACCTTGGCGAATTCCCTGTGATGGGTCACGAAGAAGCCATGCGTCGCTTCGGTTCGGATAAGCCGGACTTACGTAACCCGATGGAACTTATCGACGTTGCCGACTTAGTGAAAGACGTTGAGTTTAAAGTATTCTCAGGCCCGGCCAACGATGAAAAAGGCCGTGTAGCTGTACTTACCGTACCAGGCGGTGCTGAGTTATCACGCAAACAAATCGATGATTACACTAAGTTTATCGGCATCTATGGTGCAAAAGGTCTGGCCTGGATGAAGGTTAACGACCGCGACGCCGGTGTTGAAGGCGTGCAATCACCTATCGCTAAATTCCTAAGTGAAGAAGTGATCACTGCCTTGCTTGAGCGTACCAATGCGCAATCTGGCGACATCATTCTATTTGGTGCCGACAGCCGCAACGTGGTTAACGAAGCCATGGGTGCACTACGCTTGAAAATCGGTTTAGACCTTGAGCTAACAGATTTAAGCAAGTGGGCACCGCTTTGGGTTGTTGACTTCCCAATGTTTGAAGAAGACGACGAAGGTAACCTGCACGCGGTACACCACCCGTTCACGGCACCAAAAGGCGTAAGCCCAGAAGAGCTGGAAGCCAACCCGGCGGGCACCTTATCCGATGCCTATGACATGGTCTTAAACGGCTACGAAGTCGGTGGTGGCTCTGTACGTATTCACAACAGCGCCATGCAAGAAACAGCTTTCCGCATCTTGGGTATTGAAGAGCAGGAGCAACAAGAGAAGTTCGGCTTCTTACTGGATGCCTTGAAGTACGGTACGCCTCCACATGCGGGTCTGGCCTTTGGTCTTGACCGTCTGGTAATGCTGCTATGTGGCACGGACAACATTCGTGACGTAATCGCCTTCCCGAAAACTACTCAGGCTTCATGCTTGATGACGGATGCGCCAAGCGGTGCCAACCCGGATGCGCTTAAAGAGCTGGGTATCGCCATTGCACCTAAAGCAAGTGCGACAGCGGAGCAGGGTGAGTAATCCGCTCGCTCAGACACAGAGTTCAATCTTAAAAGCGGCTTAGGCCGCTTTTTTCTTGTGCCTCGCCTTTACACTGGTCATCCATACAGTTACCATTGTTTGGTGCAATAACAAGAATAAGGTTTCTGGGTGAGTATTATTTTGGGGATTGACCCTGGCTCGCGATTCACCGGTTACGGCGTGGTGCGCCAGCAAGGACAGCGCTTTGTCTATCTGGGCAGCGGCTGTATTAAGCTTGGTGAGAACGCGTTTCCAACGCGTTTAAAAATGATCTACCAAGGTGTCACCCAGTTGATCGAACAGTTTAACCCCGACGCCTTTGCCATTGAGCAGGTCTTTATGGCCCACAATCCGGACTCGGCACTCAAGCTGGGTCAGGCTCGTGGTGCCGCTATCGTTGCCGCCACCATGGCAGAGCTGGGTGTACACGAGTATTCCGCGCGCCAGGTAAAACAGGCCGTGGTGGGTAAGGGCTCGGCAGAAAAAGCACAAGTTCAACATATGGTTAAGCATATTTTAAAGCTGCCGGCGACGCCCCAGGCGGATGCCGCCGATGCCTTGGCCATTGCCATGTGTCATGGTCACTCACAACAAAACCTGATTAAATTAGCCGGCCAAGCGCGCAAAACCGTGCGTGGTCGTTTGAGGTGAATATGATAGGAAGAATTCGCGGACAATTAGTCGAAAAACAGCCTCCAGAAGTGCTGGTGGATGTGGCCGGTGTCGGCTATGAAATCAGCTTGCCCATGAGCTGTTTCTACGCCTTGCCGGAGTGCGGCGAAGACGTCACCCTGTTTACTCATTTTGTGGTGCGTGAAGATGCCCAGCTTCTATTCGGTTTTAACACCAAAAGCGAGCGCGCTCTGTTTCGAGAGCTGCTAAAAGCCAATGGTGTGGGTCCTAAACTTGGCCTCGGCATTCTCTCTGGCATGTCGGCGGAGCAGTTTATCCGCTGTGTCCATCATGGCGATGCCAGCACCTTAGTGAAGCTTCCCGGGGTGGGCAAGAAAACCGCCGAGCGTCTGGTGCTGGAAATGAAAGACAGACTCAAAGACTGGGGGCCGGATTTATTCACGCCATATACGGATGCGGCGCCCCTTAGCGGTGCAGATGGTGATACCTTAGTAGCCGCCAATGCCACAGACGATGCTATTGCTGCCCTGGAAGCCTTGGGTTATAAGAATAGTCAGGCAACAAAAGCGGTGAAAGCCGTTGCCCAGGAGGCCATGACCTCGGAGCAAATGATCAAGCAAGCGCTTAGGGCGATGCTGTAACAGAGATAAGTGAATGATAGAAGCGGATAGACTAATTGAGCCCCAGCAGCAGGGCAATGAAGACGTGGTCGATAGGGCCATACGACCTAAGCTGCTGGCGGACTATCATGGTCAGCCTCATGTAAAACAGCAAATGGATATCTTTATCGAGGCGGCACGCTCTCGCAGTGAGGCCTTGGATCACCTGCTTATCTTCGGTCCGCCGGGCTTGGGTAAAACCACCTTGGCGAACATAGTCGCCAACGAGCTGGAGGTGAGTATTAAAACCACTTCAGGCCCGGTATTAGAAAAGGCCGGCGACTTGGCGGCCTTGCTAACCAATTTAGAAGCCCATGATGTGCTCTTTATCGATGAAATCCATCGCATGAGCCCGCATGTGGAAGAAATTCTCTACCCGGCCATGGAAGACTATCAACTCGATATCATGATAGGCGAGGGTCCGGCAGCGCGCTCAATCAAGTTAGATTTACCGCCCTTTACCCTTATCGGTGCAACGACTCGGGCCGGCTCTTTAACCTCACCGCTGCGCGACCGTTTCGGTATTGTCCAGCGCCTGGAGTTTTATAATGTCGATGATCTGGCATCCATAGTTAAGCGCTCTGCAACTCATCTTGGTTTGAGCATAGACGAGCAGGGTGCATACGAGGTTGCTAAACGTTCGCGGGGCACGCCGCGTATTGCCAACCGCTTGTTGCGCCGCGTTCGTGACTTTGCCGAGGTGAAAGGCGATGGCAGCGTGTGCGCCGATATTGCCGCCCAGGCTCTGGATATGGTGGATGTTGATAAAAGCGGTTTTGATTACATGGATCGCAAGTATTTACTGGCGATCATCGAGAAGTTTATGGGTGGGCCGGTTGGTTTGGACAACCTCGCCGCCGCCATAGGCGAAGAAAAAGAAACCATTGAAGATGTCATTGAGCCTTATCTGATCCAACAAGGCTTTATTCAACGTACACCAAGAGGGCGCATTGTATCTGACCATGCCTATGCTCACTTTGGTCTGCATAAGGCGACCTAAGTCTGGTGTGTAAAATCGCATTTTATTAGCCGAGCGCTAATTAGCCGAGCCATAAGCTCGGCTTTTTTATGCCCGGAATACCTCTGTAGGTCGGGATTCACCCCGACAAAAGTGCACTATTGACACCTTGTCGACGCGAAGCAACGGCCGACAACAGGCAGCCAATTGCTTGTCATACGACAGCCGATTCACAGCGGATTAAGGCTGCACCGATTAGGGTCTGTGACTGAGCTTGATTCAGGCAAAAAAAAGCCCGCTAATAAAGCGGGCAAAACAACAAGTTGAAGGAAGTAAATCCGAGGAACACACCAGCTGCTCAATAGTAGGATGAAACAGCCGATGGTGTGAGGTGGGGAATCAGAAACCACCTCATGAACTGTGCAATAGAGCCATAGTTGGTTGCGCTAGCTCAGTACAGGGAGAATAATAAAGCGGTAGCAGATTTTCTTCAAACTAGAAAAATTATTTTTTTCGGATAAAAAAAACTAATACCGAATAAAATCTTCATGATGATATTTTGCGCAATAAACGTAAGGCTATTAGCTTTGTATGTTGAAATATAAGGCTATTATTATTTTTGTGCTTTTTTTGTTCTATTAGAATTACTATTTTTTAACTTGTAATACATCGGCAAAATGACAGCTTATGCGAATAATTCGCATAAAATCTGTTTTTTTGGAACTTTTTCGCATGTAAAAGAGCCCAATAAGATATCTGTGTATCTGCCTGTTAACCACAGCCTGCGGCGATTTATCGGCGCTAGGCGGCAATTCATGGCAAGGTCATTGTCAGCGCAATTATGACTGGGTACACTAGGGTTCATTGTGTGTCGTACGCTGTATTGAGCGCGGATACAGTTAATTGCAATATACGCGCCTTAGGAGAAAATACGTGGATTCAGGATTAAACTTTATTGATCTTATTTTAAAAGCCAGCTTTTTAGTGCAGCTGGTGATGCTTACCCTGGTTGCCCTGTCGGTGCTTTCTTGGGCCATTATCATTCAGCGTCGCAAAATACTTAGCAACGCCTTAACGAATGCGAAAAAGTTTGAATCCCGTTTTTGGTCTGGCGTTGACCTTTCTAAGCTGTACAACGAAATCTCTGCTCGCGGTACCCAAAGTGAAGGTATCGAAGCCATTTTCACGTCGGGTTTTAAAGAATTTGCCCGCGCCAAGAAAAACAATCTCTCTGCCGCTGCGATGGGAATTGATGGTCCACATCGTGCCATGCGTGTTGCCCTTTCTCGTGAGATTGAAAAGCTAGAAAACAGCCTGTCTTTTTTAGCCACTATCGGTTCTATCAGTCCTTATATCGGTCTGTTCGGTACCGTATGGGGTATCATGAACGCCTTTATCGCCTTGGGTGAAGTAAAACAAGCGACCTTGCAAATGGTTGCCCCGGGTATTGCCGAGGCTCTGATTGCAACGGCCATGGGTCTATTCGCGGCTATTCCTGCGGTTATCGCCTACAACCGTTTTGCTACCAAGATGGAAAAAATTGAATCTTATTACGGTAACTTTATGGAAGAGTTTGCCAATATCCTACATCGCCAGACTCTGACTCATGAGGTGAAAAGCCATGTATCAGCGTAAGAAGCGTCGTCCGGTCTCGGAGATCAACGTCGTTCCTTACATCGACGTGATGTTGGTGCTGTTAATTATCTTTATGGCCACCGCGCCTCTGATCACCCATGGCGTCAAGGTTGAACTGCCGAAAATGGAGCAGTCGGAATTGGTGGATACCAAGGGTGAACCGCCTATCATTGCCTCTATCGATGCCGACGGTAAATACTACGTCAGTGTGGGAACCGATCCTGAAGCGCCGATGGAAGCCATAGATGTGGCCGCGGTGATCAAGTTAAAGCTGGATCAAAACCCAAAAACACCTGTGATGATCAAGGGGTCCGGCCAGGTCAGTTATCAAGAGGTGTTGCGATTGATGGACTTTCTTAAGCGCGCAGGCGTTCCCGAGGTGGGTCTGATGACGGAGTCGTTCGAGGATTAATATGCAGCAGTTTAAAATACCTCTTCTGATCTCTGCCGGTTTGCATGTGCTGATGATTGCCATACTCGTTGGCGTCAATTACTTGCGCCCGTCAACGCCCGAGGTGATCACTGTGACCTTGAATGCGCCGAGCAATGAAGACACGCCGCAAAAAGCCGTGGATGCGGTGGCCGTGGATCAAAAGCAGGTGGAAAAGCGTATCGACGAGCTGCGTAAGCAGGAAGAAGATAAGAAACGGGCTGAGCAAAAACGCATTCGCGAACTGGAAAAACGCGCCGAGCTGGCCAAGCGTCAGCGTCAGGAAGAAGCTAATCGCATTAAAAAGCTAGAGCAGGAACGCAAAGCCAAGGAAGAAGAGCGTAAAAAAGCCGAAGCCGAAGCGAAAAAAGCCAGAGAAATTGAGCGTAAAGAACGCGATAAAGCGAAGAAAGCTCAGTTAGAAAAGGAAAAGGCAGAGAAGGCTGCCAAGGCCGCAGCGGAGAAACGTCGCAAGGAAGAAGAAGCGGCTCGCAAAGCCGAAGAAGAGCGCAAACGCAAAGAGGCGGAAGCCAAGCGTAAGGCCGAAGAAGCAAGGCAGAAGGCACTGCAAGAGCAAATGTTGCAAGAGCAGATGGCCGCCGAGCAAGCGGTGCGTGCTAAAGCCCGCCGTCAGCAGGTACTATCTGAAGTCGACAAATATCGCGCCTTAATCGGTCAGCGTATTCAGCAGAACCTGCTGCTTGATGATAGCTTCCGCGGTAAAGAGTGTCGCCTCAATATTAAATTGGCCTTTAATGGCTTGGTGACCAGCGTAAATTCGCTTGGTGGTGACAGACAAGTATGTGAGGCCGCAGTACGTGCCGTGCGCCGCGCCGATACGCTGCCGGTATCAAAAGATCGCGACGTATTTGAAGAATTAAAAAATATTAACTTAACGGTTAAACCAGAGTTTTAGGGGACTTTTATGATTAGATTATGCCGCATGGTGGCAGTGTCTTTACTGGCGAGCATGAGTATGTGGGCTCAGGCCGCGCTGGAAATTGTGATCACCGAAGGGGTCGACAGCGCTCGCCCCATCGCTGTGGTGCCCTTCGCCTATAAAGGCACAGGCGAAATGCCCATGCGAATCAGCGAAGTGGTTGCTGCGGACTTGCGCCGCAGCGGTAAATTTAAGCCAGTCGCCAATATCGATATGCCGCAGCGCCCGAGCTCGGATGCAGATGTAGATTATGGTGCCTGGGCACAGCGTGGTGTAGAAGCCATAGTTGTGGGCACGGTTGAGCAGCAATCAGCGGGTCGTTACCTGGTCAGCTTTGAGCTGATCGATGTGTTACGCGGTCAGATCACTGGCGGTCAAACCCGAGTATTGAACAATGGTCAGTTGGTGAACAGTGAAGATCATGTGCTGGATGCCCGCGAAACCGTGATTTCGGCATCGAGCTTCCGTCGCTATGGCCACCGTATCAGTGATGTGGTGTATGAGGCCTTGACCGGTGAGCGCGGCGCCTTTTTAACAAAAATTGCTTACATCATAGTACGTGAGCAGGACGAGAAGCCATATCAGCTAGTGGTTGCCGATTACGACGGCTTTAACGAGCAGGTGTTATTGCGCTCTAAAGAGCCGCTGATGTCGCCTTCCTGGTCGCCGGATGGCAATAAGCTGGCTTATGTAACTTTTGAGAACCGTCAGAGTCAGATCTTTATTCAGGATATCTACTCAGGCCAGCGTCAGTTGGTCACTTCTCACCCAGGTATCAATGGTGCGCCGCAGTTTTCACCCGATGGCACTAAGCTGGCCATGGTACTGTCAAAAGACCGTACCGGCGCCACGGAATTGTATTTATACGACTTAATTACTAAGCAGGAACGCCGCTTAACACGCCACCGTAGCATAGACACGGAGCCAACTTGGCATCCCAATGGTAAAGACCTAATGTTTACCTCTGAAAGAGGTGGTAATGCCCAGATTTATAAGTTAAATTTAGACTCGGGTCGAGTACAGCGTGTGACTTTCGACGGCGATATGAACCTGAATGGTTCGGTGACCCCGGATGGGAAACATTTGGTCATGGTTAACCGTACTTTAGGTCAATATCATATTGCTAAGAAGGATCTTGATAACGGGAACTTCCATGTGTTGACTCGAACTCGCTTGGATGAATCACCAAGCGTTGCGCCCAATGGCTCAATGATTATATACAGCACCATGCATAACAATAAAAATGTATTGGCTTTGGTGTCGATGGATGGTCGTTTTAAAGCGCGTTTACCTGTGCTCGACGGTCAGGTTAAGTCGCCGGCATGGTCGCCATTTTTGTAACTCGCTAAGGGTGCAGTCAGCTTTAGTCGTATAAACTTGATGTTTGTGCGACTATCGCACTATATTAAGAAAAATTGAAAATCAGGTGATGGTTTCACTAAATCATAATAGGAATCTACTCAATGCAACTGAATAAACTGTTAAAAAGCCTGCTTGTTGCAGTGCCAGTAATGACACTAGCGGCCTGTAGCTCTTCATCTAACCTAGATGAAGGCCAAGCCAACGAGACTAACCAAGTTGAAACCCAAGTAACTGATACTGTAGAAGTTGAAACTGTTGAGCGCGTAGAAACTGCAGAAGAAAAACTACGTAAAAAGTTTGAAGAACTTCGCCAGCAACAAGTTATCCACTTCGACTTTGACCGTGCAACGATCCAAAGCAAGTATGCTGAGCTACTTCAAGCGCACGCTCAATTCCTAATCCAAAACCCATCGGTTAAAGTACTTATCGAAGGTCACGCCGATGAGCGTGGTACGCCTGAGTACAACATCGCCCTGGGTGAGAGCCGTGGTCAGTCGGTAGAAAAATACCTTCTAAGCCTTGGCGTTAGCGCAAACCAAATGTCAGTTGTGAGCTATGGCGAAGAAAAGCCAATGATCAAAGCACGCAACGAAGAAGCGTTTGCTCAAAACCGCCGTGCGGTATTAGTATACTAAAATCAGTAGAGTAATGATGAAGCCGAAACTTATTTTGGCAGCCTTACTCATGAGCGGGAGCACCCATGTTTGGGCTGCTCCCGCTCCTGTTTCTGAGGCCACTGCCAGCGAATCAAGTATTGAGCAGCGCTTAAGCCGACTTGAGCAAATGATGCAATCGCGCAACATTATGCAAGCCAATCTGCAGCAGCAGCTCGATATGTTACAGGATGAAGTGAGCCAGCTACGTGGCATTACCGAAGAGCATAGCTACAAGCTCGAGAAGGTGTTGCAACGTCAACGTGAGCTTTATCAAGAGATTGAGAACCGTGTGAGTGCCGCCTATACGCAGCAGCCGAGCTACGAGTCATCACAAGTGCCAATGCCGCAGCCTGACGCTGGCTTAAGCACCACAGCGGTCAGCACCGACCTATCGGAAAACGAAGCGTACGATAAAGCGGTGAAACTGATTATGCAGGATAAGCGCTATGATGCCGCTATTCCTGAATTCCAGTCTTTTTTACAAAGCTACCCAAATTCCGTGTATGCGGCTAACGCTCATTACTGGTTGGGGCAATTGTTGACTATCAAGGGCGATACAGCCGGTGCCAAGTCTCATTTTGAGACCGTAGTGAATCAGTTCAGTGATTCTAGCAAGCGCCCGGACGCACTCCTTAAACTTGGCACCCTAGAACAACAGCAAGGTCAGTTGGCCAAAGCTAAGCAGTTGTTTAATGAGGTTATCACTCAATACCCTAATACCACGGCTGCGAAACTTGCCGCCGAACGTGTTAGCAAGTTGTAGCCGAATTTTGCCAGTTGCAATGTTTTAGACTGCTTTGTAGCTAAAGCGGTCTAAAATTAGGCAACTAAAAGGAAAAACTAAAAAAAACCGAGTATTTGTATTGCACTTGGATTTTAAATAAGTATTATAAGCGCCCGCAGCAGGGGATAACCACTCAGGAAGTTTTCTGCGGCAAATTACATAAAGTGGGTCATTAGCTCAGCTGGTAGAGCAGTGGACTTTTAATCCATTGGTCGATGGTTCGAATCCATCATGACCCACCACTTTATGTAATACTTAGCACAGCGTTGGGTCATTAGCTCAGTTGGTAGAGCAGTGGACTTTTAATCCATTGGTCGATGGTTCAAGTCCATCATGACCCACCAATTGCTAAATAGATTCTAATGTTGGGTCATTAGCTCAGCTGGTAGAGCAGTGGACTTTTAATCCATTGGTCGATGGTTCGAATCCATCATGACCCACCACTTTAGAATCAATACTGTTAACTTGTTGACGTTAATCATAACGCCTTAAACAACTTAACAACCCGGGCGGGTCATTAGCTCAGCTGGTAGAGCAGTGGACTTTTAATCCATTGGTCGATGGTTCGAATCCATCATGACCCACCATTCAATCTCCCCCTGCTATTATGAATAGCGCTTAATGTGCCGACATCTTTTGGCTCATTACACCAGAGCGGGTCATTAGCTCAGCTGGTAGAGCAGTGGACTTTTAATCCATTGGTCGATGGTTCGAATCCATCATGACCCACCACTTTCTTTATTCCCTTTTAAACTAACTAGTTACTAACTATCTTCTCGAACCCTAGCGCATAGCTTCTTTTTATCGTCATAGTTTCGTATAATTGCCCTAGTATTTCGTAACCTAGAATAGTTTTATCAGTATGGGTATTAGCCAACAGATCATGCCAGAGGACTATATTTTTCCTCCTAAGCCAGCTCCTCTTTCCGATGCAGAAAAGCTCGCCTATAAAGAGCGTATTAAGCAATTGCTGAAAGAGAAGAATGCCGTATTAGTCGCGCACTACTATACCGACCCTGAAATTCAGGCGCTCGCGGAAGAAACCGGTGGCTGTGTTGCCGACTCGTTAGAGATGGCTCGTTTTGGCGCACGTCAAGAGCAAGCAGATATGATTATTGTTGCCGGCGTTCGCTTTATGGGTGAAACGGCTAAGATCCTGACGCCGAATAAAACCGTGGTCATGCCAACTCTGGAGGCGACCTGTTCGCTGGATGTGGGTTGTCCGATCGATGCTTTTAGCGCGTTTTGTGATCAGCACCCGGATCGTAAAGTAGTGGTGTACGCTAATACTTCGACTGCGGTTAAGGCCCGTGCGGATTGGATTGTTACGTCATCATGTGCGTTGGAAATTGTTGAGCACCTTGATAGTGAAGGCGAAAAGATTATCTGGGGTCCGGATAAGCACCTTGGCAGCTATATTCAAAAGCAAACCGGTGCCGATATGATCATGTGGAACGGCGCCTGTATCGTTCACGACGAGTTTAAAACTAAAGCGCTGCAAGATATGAAAGCTTTGCACCCGGATGCGGCGGTTCTGGTTCACCCAGAGTCTCCAGCGGAGATTGTTGAGTTGGCCGATGCGGTTGGTTCAACCAGCCAGCTGATTAAAGCGGCGCAGGAAATGGATAACCAGAAGTTTATCGTCGCCACCGATCGCGGTATTTTTTATAAGATGCAGCAACTGTGCCCAGAGAAGGAGTTCTTTGAAGCACCGACTGCGGGCGAGGGTGCTACCTGTAAAAGCTGCGCACATTGCCCTTGGATGGCCATGAACGGCTTAAAAGCCATTGAAGAAGCACTGATTGACCCAAGCGGTAAAGAAGTGTTTGTGGACATGGAGCTGCGTGAGGGCGCCTTACGCTCACTTAATCGCATGCTTGATTTCACCGCCGCCATGGCACGCTAATGGCGGATTACTAAGCAATTGATTTGGTTTTGTAAAAAACACCTTGCAACAAACAAAGCCTTTGCTTAGTATAAGCGGCGCTGCTGCGGCAGCCCAGTTAAAGTGCGGAGAGGTGGCTGAGTGGCCGAAGGCGCACGACTGGAACTCGTGTATACGTTAATAGCGTATCGAGGGTTCGAATCCCTCCCTCTCCGCCATGCATTCTCGAAGCCTCGTATTCCGCGAGGCTTTGTCGTTTCTAGGCTCCAGAGATTTGACTCTATCTACCAACTGGTACAAAAGGTTGGTACACATGGGAATTATGGCTTCTCCTCAAAGGCACCCTAAGTCGGGTATTTATTACTTCAGAATGGTGGTTCCACAAGACCTCCGCCCAATTATCGGTAAGCGTGAATTTAAGGCATCTTTAGGTACTACTAATACCACAGAAGCAAAGCGTTTATTTAGTGAGCACTACCAACATGCGTTAAAGCAGGTAGAGCTAGCAAGGCTAAAGCTTTCTGGTCAAAGCAACGTTGAGTTAAGCTTTAAAGACTGCGCAATACTTGCTGAACGATGGTATGTGCATACAAAGAGTGACATAGAGCAGTCAGGGCTACTCAGTGACTATGTAAGCAGAAATTATGATATCGAAGGTAAGGCGGGAGCACGCTTCTTTGGTCTTGCAGATACACTCTCGATCACTCCGCCAGAACTGGACACCGCAAGTGAGTCTGAGCTAGCTGAACTTGCAGATGACCTGTCCGAGGAAATTACTAGTCAATTGGAAAGAGAATCCATAGTGATTCAGCCAAACAGTACAGTATTCCGGAGGCTGGCTGCTGCATTCCTGCCCTATGTTTTTCGTTTAGATTCAGTGTGTCGTGCTAGATACAAGAATGATTGGAGCTACGAACCAGTCACTATAAAGGTTGGGCTGGAGGAGCTTTCAACTAAAGTATCACCACGAGTTTTGCCTAAGCAAAAGGCACTCGTGAATAACAGTATTTCTTCTGTGCTTGAAAGGTTCCTGGAGTCAGAGAAAGTGAAGCACAGTGGCTCTTTAAGCCGCCTTAAGACCTTGAATGAAACGTCTTTAAAGGTAGAGCGCTTCATCGAAATTATTGGCGACAAAGGCATCGGAGATGTTTCTCGCGGTGATGTTATGGCCTATCGTGACACGCTTCTTCAACTCCCTAAATCTAAGCAAAAAAATATCCGCTCTAAGCCTATAGACGAGCAAATAGAGCTCGTGAAATCTGAGGGCTTGGAAACCATTTCTGCGTCTACCGTTAAGAACTCCTTGCGGCAGCTATCCACGGTATTTACCTATGCAGTTGATCTGGAGTTGCTCCCTAATAACCCCGTCTTTGGAGTAAAAGTAAGTACCGCACAGAAGAAAGTCGAGGTAGAAGACGGGAAGGGGTATACAGATAAGGACATTGAGCGCTTATTTGCTACCGAGGTCTTTAAAAACCCTAACGCACCTAAGAAATATGGTATGGCTTGCTACTGGGTGCCACTCCTGTGTAGGTACACGGGCGCAAGGCTTAATGAGATAGCCCAGTTACGTTCTGAAGACGTGATGCAATCTGACACAGGGATACATTACCTGAACATAAGAAGGGGTCAGGAACAGAGCGTAAAGACAGATGCTTCGTTGAGACATATTCCCGTCAGTGAACACCTCTTGGAGCTTGGCTTTATTGAGTTTGTGAATACCAGAGAAGGGTGGTTATTTCCTGAATTGCCAAAGGATAAATACGGTAAGAAATCAACAGCGTTCACAAAGTGGTGGCGCGGTGTCTTACAAGAGGTAGGTGTTGATAACACTCAGCCTGTACACGCATTTAGGCACTCATTTAAAACCATTATGCGTAGCCTAGGTATCCCGGATACAGTTAGTGACGCCATTACAGGGCACGCAGGAAAATCAGAGGGTGACCGCTACGGTATGGTTACCTTACAAACCAAGCAAGGTGCAGTTGATCGTCTTCCGCGATTATCTGTGAATCGAATATTTTAGTTCAGCTAGGCAATTAAGAAGTATGTCACCAGTAAAACGAATTACCTGCAAAGAGTGTGGGAAGCGCAGGGTTAAGGCTACGATAGTGAATCCTGAGACAGGCAAAGAAAGAAAAACACCCGCGAAGATATGCCAAGAGTGTCATTCAAAGGTCATCGACTACAGGTTCTTCAGTAGCTCTTTTGGTCAGTGGTTGAGAAGAGCTTTTCATAGGCAATGCACAGAGTCTATCCCAAAGGACACGGACGAGCTTGGTGGTTTAATTATGCTATGGCTTGAGTTCAGAGTAGCCAGCGGCCTATGTTGTGATGGAGAGTCGTTTAGTAAGAAATACGATTATCAGTTATGCCATATAGACCCTGTTAAAGGTGCGGGGGGAAGCGTGGGTGCTCTTAAGCCTAGTAACTTAATCATAGCTCCAGCGGAGTTAAACAGAAGACTTTCTAACTTACCTTATCCAGCCACCAGCGGCCTCTCTGTACAAAGAGGAGATCCCATTGATGATAATAATTTTAAGGAAGTCTGCCGCCAGCGCTACGACTTGAGGCGTCTTCAAAGAGACTTTGATTTGGACGTTAGGGATAAGAAAAAAGATTTACCAGTGTTTGAAAATAATGGTGTTTATCCATCTTTGGTGTTGTTAAAGGAGTTAAACCGTCATGGGTTCAGAACAGACAGGCTAATTGACGAAGATGAAAATCCAGAGCTTGTCGACAGCGTTTATGAAACGTTTCTTAAAGTTGGTGGGGCATTGGCAAAAGCTGAGTTGGAAGGTTATCAAGAGTCCACCAGGAAAGCCATGGAGTGGGAGTATATATATGAAACGCTTACGCCCTACAAAAAGAAACAGCCTAAAGACAAACGAAAGAATTCAGCAGAATTAGACGAGTTCTAGGGGCTCAGCCCTATACTATAGTTATTCCTTGTGGTTCTCTCAGATTTACTTAATTAGGTTGTAAAGTGAACGCTCTAAGGGGGTTTTAGTTTAACTGTTAACCATTATGGTTACCTAGTGAACAATTTAAGGTGTTCTTACATCGTCCAGTGAGTGTCCCCAAAGGCACCTATACGTATCCTGTGAGGAGAAATACTAATAAAGATTAATACTATGGTGGCTAGACCGAAAGACCTCCTAGTGAAGCCCACATTTATATACCCCATTGCGAGTTAGACTGCTAAAGACAGCTACCTCGCTCATCCCTTTTCCTTGATTAAACCATTTGCTTAGGGGTTAGGCCAAGGGGGGAGGGGTGGAGGTAATAGGCTTTCTAAGCGATTGCATCGGGTCACTACGTTTACACAATATGTGTTTTACTTTTCGTCTATTTTGTTCGTGACCCTAACTTAATCTTCAGGGTGTTCATTTTTGGCATCATGCCGTTTTTGAACAGGCTCTTGAGGGGATTCTTCAGCTTGTCCATTTTTGGCATCGTACCGTTTTTGGACAGGATCTTCAGGGTGTTCATTTTCAGCATCATGCCCATTTTGAACACTACTTGTTGAGCTTCTTCAGGTTGGCTCATTTCCGCATCGTGCGTTTTTGAGCTAGGGGTTACCTAGCCCAGCGTCTCCAAGTGAAATCCAGCGTCTGGTGGCGTGTCATGGATTCATTTTGGCTTTCCTAAATGTAGCTAAATGTCGTTTAACTGTAGGCACTGATATATTTAGTGCTGAAGCTGTTTTGGAAATGGAAAGCCCTCGTTCTAAACGATACTCAGCTACTTTCTCAGGAGACACCTTACTTGGTCTCCCAATCTTCTTACCTTGAGCTTTAGCCCTTGTCTGACCCTCTATGGTGCGCTCTCTGATGCGGTCACGCTCAAACTCTGCAAAGGCCGTGAACATGCGTAGCATTAGCTTACCTTCAGAGGTCGTTAGGTCTCTTGTGGGTAGGTCTAGGCTGTGGACATTGATGCCTTTATCGCCCAGTAGTTGAATGGTCTGCTGAACGTCTATGTTATCCCTACCTAAGCGATCTAACTTGAGGACCACCAGCGTATCACCCTTCATTAGTTTATGCTCTACAAGGGCTCTGAAGCCCACTCGTTGCATCGCACAGATTGAGCCTGATACCGTCTCTTCAACGACAAAAGCATCATCTACTAAGTAGCCTTTATCTTTAAAAGCTTGCTTCTGGTTCTCAGTTGTTTGCTCAGTGGTTGATACGCGACAGTAGAAGTAAGTCCGTTGGCTCATTAAGTTATCTCCTTGAATAAACTAGGGGGTATTTTAATGAGCTAGGCTTAAAAGTCAAAGTGGTACTTTTGAGCCACCCTTAGGTAGGTTCAATGCTGGTGGCTCATAAATGAATGCTTTTGAACCTACATATCAATTTTAGGTAATATTCCCTGCGAGTTGCGCAAGCTTTATATAATCATCCCACAACCAAAACTTGGAGTTTTTTTTCTCTTGAAGAAAGCATTCAACAGTACTTGATATATCATTATACACCTGTTCAGCCAAGGCGCTGCTGGGTCTGAACTTAGTTTGGACGTCATGGCCATACACTTGTTGTTCTTGTTCATGACCGAAATGATCTTTGACTTTTACGGTGTGCTTAACTGAAAAGTGCCGCAGTAATTCTCTAATGTGTGTGAAGCTTGTGCGTTTACCATTCCATGGCCTGTTCATTTCTAGAAACACAGTTGTTTGATAGTTTAATAATAGGTCGTTTTTTTCTGGCTCCTTGT
The DNA here is from genome assembly GCF_002964545.1 of Pseudoalteromonas sp. T1lg10. NCBI lineage: Bacteria > Pseudomonadati > Pseudomonadota > Gammaproteobacteria > Alteromonadales > Pseudoalteromonadaceae > Pseudoalteromonas > Pseudoalteromonas sp. T1lg10. Next base: position 78,540 of record NZ_PQBV01000037.1, on the reverse strand, counting down.
TGTTGATATTAAGCAGTCTGTTATCAAGCTCGACAATAACCACCATCAAGGAAAAAATGTTTATGTACTGCTTCGAGTTGGTTGATTTAAAGGCTTCTTCAGCATATCTCAGGCAGGCGCTGAGTTTAGCTTGTAGTTGGTCAATGTCACGAATGCTTAATTTATATGCTAATGCAACCCAGTATAGATACCTATTGAGGCCTTCTATTTCTAAGCTTTGGTAATTTGCTAAATAAGGGTACAGGACTAGGCCTTCAGAGTTAGCGAACTGCTCTAATGGGTAAAACCTTATGTAATACTGCAAGTCCGGCGTACTCAGACTGGCTTCTCGATCAAAGAAGCGTTTGAGGTAAGTCATGGAATCGAAGTCAGAACCGTAAACTGACTTAATCGAGTGTTGTAATTGTTCACTGTCAGTTGCAACCACAAAAACAAAGTTCTTAGTAGTGAAGAAGTGCTTGATGACTTCAAGCATTTCAATTGCGTAGTTAGGCCTGCATCTGTCGAGTTCATCAACTAAAACTACAACAGGTAGTTCGTAACTAAAGTTTTGTTTTAACACTTCAGCCAATTGAGCTAATTGATCTCGTATGTTTTTAATTGCCTCTATTTGCTCGACATGATTGCCCATTACGTCTTTCAAGTAATCTTGGTCTGTCTTTTCAAATAATGCCTTGGCTGCCTCAGTACCAACACTGGCTTCATCCAAAAAGTGTTTTGTAAGTAGCCCAGTTCCACCAACTATTGTGCCTTTAAGTGCTTTGCCTAAAAACTGCTGAATCTTTTCAAACTCACCACCAATGTTTTCGTTAATCATTGATAACTGGTTTATCAATTCACTAGCCACGACCGATAAAGGTATTTCTGAGAAGTCACTTTCCCAAGCGTCAATGTATATAGTTGGGTAGCCTCTTCCACATAGGAGCGAATATAGTCGCCTTAGGAACTGAGTCTTACCTGTTCCCCAAGCCCCGTTTAGGTTCAATACGAACCCATCACGCTCACCAGCGATATAACTAGCGAGAAACTCTCCGTATTCACGCCTGTTGAGTTTACAGGTGTCGAATGTATAGTTCTTAAGCCAATCTTTGTATTTGCAGTTTGTGATCGGAGTAAGGGTTTCTGAAGTCATTTAAACGTCCTTGTATGCTTGGCTAAGGGGTTGAAGCTGTAATCTATTGAATCCTAACACAGAAGCGTAAAATGAATGCAAGGGCTTGTTCAGCAGTGTACAAACCAGTAGTACAAAGGTAAATATCAGTGTAGAATTAACGCATTGAATTTAAAGGCTTTATATTTGGTAGATGACAGTCGAGGGTTCGAATCCCTCCCTCTCCGCCATGCATTATGATAAAAAACCAGCTTCGGCTGGTTTTTTGCTTTTCGGCGTACGGTCGCAAGCTTCGGCCCTGCGGCGAGCCTTGGGCTGTTCGTTCACTAGTGGTGAACTCGCTCCTCTGCGCCATGCATTAAAACGAAAGAGCCCAGCTAAATAGCTGGGCTTTTTTGTTTTAACAGCACTAGCTGAGTGGGGGAGGTCATGATGAA
>NZ_PQBV01000037.1:331-76982 GCF_002964545.1 Pseudoalteromonas sp. T1lg10 | reverse complement strand
GACAAAACGCCGGGAGCGTTTTGTGCTGCGAAGCACCCGAAGGGGCGAATATAGGGATATATGAGCGCACCTAAATGCCGCGAGCATTTTAAGTCGCGTAGGCGCCCGCAGGGTTGCCTACAGGACGTAGGCAAGCTTATCCCTCCCGGTCGCAAGCTTCGGCCCTGCGGCGTTGCCTTGGGCTGTTCATTCACTCGCGGTGAACTCACTCCTCTGCAGGGCTTTTTTGTTTTAACAGCACTAGCTGAGTGGGGAGGCCTTGATGAGAACCCTAGTTCGACAAAACGCCGGGAGCGTTTTGTGCTGCGAAGCACCCGAAGGGGCGAATATAGGGATATATGAGCGCACCTAAATGCCGCGAGCATTTTGAGCCGCGTAGGCGCCCGCAGGGTTGCCTACAGGATGTAGGCAAGTTGATCCCTCCCGGGTTAACCGTTTTCGGCGTTCGGTCGCAAGCTTAGGCCCTGCGGCGTTGCCTTGGGCTGTTCGTTCACTCTTGGTGAACTCACTCCTCTCCTCAACACTTATAAGCCGATACAAATCGACATAAGTTCGGTTAATAGATAGACTTATGCCCTTATCTAACCAGACATAAAATAAAAATAACAATGTCGCAAACTCAGACTGTAATATTGGCCATTGGCGGGTTTCAGGGCTTTTTGTTGTTTACCTTATTAGTGAGTGACAAACGGGTTAACTACGCCAGTAAGTTATTGGCTATCCAGTGCTTGTTTATAGCTACTACTTTTGCTTTGCCACTAATCGTGGATGCAGGAGAAAGTCAATTTACTTGGTTGATAGCTTGGTTGGTGTTTCTACCCGCTTGTTATGGGGCTCTTACCTATTTGTATTGCCGAACAGCCATTACCGGTGCGCCGCTTAAGGCCAGTGATATTCTCCATCTTTTTCCCTTGGCAATATGCTACCTGCTCAATTACGACATCCTGTTTTCTGGCGACAAGGCGTTGAGTTTTGTCACCGTACCCGACACCACGCTTATCAAGCATACTCTGACAAAAATTGTTTTTTACGGACAAGTGGGCGTCTATTTAGCGCTGTTGATAACCATGGTCAGTCGCTACCAGGCCAAGGCTAAACAAACGCTCTCCTCTTATAGCCCAGATATTTTTAAGTGGATTTGGAGCCTGGTGGCCTTTATGGCCGGGATATGGAGTTTAAAGCTGTTGTTTTACTTTATTAACTCGGCACCTATCGTCAATCTGCTTGCCGATTGCCTCCTGGTTTTAATGGTTTATTTTGTTGCAGTAGTCCAGTGGCGTAACCCAAGTCTCTTTCATATTCGGCAACTAACAACACAACTGGAGCAGCCAAAGGATTCCGGTGCTAAAGCCTCTGCTGATGGTGTATTGGATCCAGAGACGCGTTCAAGCATACTGAAATTGGTTCAAGATGAAGTCAAAAACCAGGCCCTCTATCGGAACAGCGAATTGACCTTGTCCACACTTGCACAGCAGGTTGGTGTGAGTGTGCACCAATTGTCAGAGACCTTGAATCAAGCCGGCGGCAAAAATTTTAATCAATTTATTAACGAATACCGGGTGGCCGAGGTATGCGAGCAACTCGACCAAAAAAGCGAACGTAAATTAATTGATTTGGCTATGGATGCGGGGTTTTCTTCAAAAAGCAGTTTTAATGCCATCTTCAAAAAGCTTACGGGGCTGACGCCAAGTGCGTATCGATGCCAGTAGTGCTCTATCGGCTAGATCGGATATAGCGCCTAAAAAGTTGTAAAAACAACATATTGGACGTCTGATATTATAAGGCTGGACGCTTTTGATTCACCTGTGTGCTGAAATTACTCCATCAACAACAGATGGAAATACCCCATGTTTAAAACTCTTTTAAAATGGCTTTTTGGTCTCTTTATTGGCGTCAGCATTGTCGCAGCCGCTTATCTCGCTTGGTTTAAAAATGGCGTTAATTTTATTTATGGCGCCCATACTCAGGTCGTCGATCATCGCGCCTTTGCATCGCCCAGGCAGTTAACCGTAATTACGGATGTCAGCGTGCTCTCACCTAACGGCCAAACCATGCTACCCAATCGCACTGTGGTCCTGGATAAGGGAGAGATTCTCTCGGTGACCACCGAGGGCTCAATTCCCGCAGGTGCTTGGGTCATACCTGGCCAGGGTAAATATCTTATTCCGGGCTTGGTGGACTCACATGCCCATCTTCTAAAGAGCCCCAACGATTTATTGCTTTACGTTGCCAATGGCGTCACCCATATTCGTGATTTGGGAGGCCCAGCCGAGCGTTTACAATTGCGTGAAGAGATTGACCAAGGTCGCGTTGGCCCTAGGCTCTTTGTGTCTTCCCCACCCATCGACTCTATGGGACTGCTTGAGGGCGCATTTTGGGAGTTTATTACATTCCATAAAAATACCCAGGATGTTGAGCATGCTAAAAGCATGGTCAAAGAGTTTGCCGAGCAAGGTTATGACGCCATTAAAATCTACCACCTAGATATGCCGACCTACCGTGCCGTGAATAAACTAGCCACCGAATTGGGAGTGCCAACCACGGGTCATTTTCCTTTGACCTTTGAGCTCTCGGAATTGGCGGTCACCCAACAACGGGAAGTCGCTCACCTTGAGGAAATTGTGCGGGTGCTGATCAGAGAGTTTGGTTCTATCAATAAGCAAGGCAGCGAGGCCTTCTATGCCCATGTAGAAGCCCGTGCCGACGAGATTATTGACGACTTATTGGCGAATGACATCACAGTAAATTCCGTCTTATGGTTTATGGAAAGCATCCATGATCAGTTCAGCAATCTTGAGGAGGCATTAAAAGAAGTACATATGGAATACGCCAACCCAGGCCTGGTTGAAGGCACCAAAGACGGCGGCGAATATAAAGTGGGCTGGTTACCCGGCTATAATCAGTTCGAAGCTGTGAATGATGCGTCGGAGGAGGCTTACAAAAAGAGCGATACTTTCTGGCAAGCGCGGGAGAAAGCGCATCATATTTTATTAAAAGCCATGGTACGTCGTGGCGTTAAGATAGTTGCGGGCACAGACGCGGGAGGCAACCTGGTGGTACCTGGCTTCTCATTGCATGACGAACTAAGATCGCTAAATTTAGGCGGCATGAACCCGGCGCAAACGCTGGCAACCGCAACCAGAGTTCCAGCGGAATTGATGAAGAGTAATGCCGGTATTATTGAACCTGGCCGACGTGCCGACTTGCTAATACTCAATCAAAATCCACTTACAGATATTGGCAACACTCGCAGCATAGGTACGGTTATTCTAAACGGTCGTGTGTTTGCGCGAGAGCAGCTAGATGCCATGTTAGACGCGGTTAAGCAGGCGAACGCTAACAGTCGCAAAATCAATATTGATAAGTATCTCTAATCGACCTTGTCCTTTGAAACAAAAAGCCCAGCTATGTCGCTGGGCTCTTTTATATTTGCATCCGATTTACGCTAACTCCTGCGCCACTTCTGCCACTTTTTGTCGTAACCAGATATGGCTCACATCCCTATGCAGCAGCGGCGACCAAATCATGTCGAGCTCGAACGGCGGTATGGGGAAGGGCGGCTCTAAAATGGTGAGCCCAGGGTCGTCTTTGTATATTTTTGCCGCCTTAGAGGGCAAGGTGGCCACCAGGTTCAGCTCTTTGGCCAGGTGAATGGCTACGTGGTAATTACGCGTGAAAGTGGCAATGTCTCTGTGTTTACCAAAGTGTGCCAGGGCCTCGTCAACCCAGCCGAGCTTTTGTACGTCCTTGGGATCCATACCCACACCCACGCCAAAACCGGTTTTACTCACCCAGATATGTCTGGCCTGCAAATAACTCTCTAAATTAAAGCGCTCTAAAATGGGGTTGTCGGATTTGACTAGGCAGCAGAAGCTGTCTTTCCAAATGCGTTTGTGGTGGAAAGACTGAGGCAGCTTCTCAAAACGGTTTAGGGCCATATCCACCTTGCCGTTTTCAACGTCGTGGAAGTTAACATCACTGGGCGTCAGTATATCCAAGGTGGTATCCGGTGCTTCGGCATGGAGTTTACTTAACAGGCGTGGGGCCAAGGTGCTGGCGGCATAGTCACTGGCCATAATGCGAAATACGCGCTTACTGCTGGCGGGCTCAAAGTCGCGGTTAGGGGCTAAGGTTTCTTCCAGGGTCATCAGCACCCCGCGGATCACAGGTTGCAGCTCTAAGGCGCGCTCTGTAGGGACCATGCCCTCACTGGTGCGCACCAATAGGGGATCGTTCAAAAGGTTACGTAGGCGTTTAAGGCCATTACTCATGGCCGGCTGAGTAATGCTGAGCTGATTGGCTGCCTTGGTGACATTACACTCGCGCAATAAGGTATCGAGATAAACGAGAAGATTTAAATCAATTTTGTTTATGTTCATTCCGCTATGCCATTTATTATATTTATAGTTAGTCTAGCTTATTCTTGGGTAGCAGAATAGGCTACCAAAGGTGTATAAATCGCTGTTCTTTGGGATAAGGATAAACCTGTTTATATTCGCCGCGAACAATTTTTTGCTGTGCCTGCTGCCAATAGGCGGCTTCAGTCAGCTCGCCATGATGACGCATAAATATTTCTTTATGAGTAGGGTTAGGTAACACAAAGGTGGTTAGCTGAGCCGGGAACACATCGTTTGGGGCGACCGACATGCTGTGCTCATCGTTGTAATCGAATTCGCGAAATTGCATATCTGTAAGGTATTGCACTTCGTCATAGTCATAGAAGACCACACGCTGATGCTTAGTGACGCCAAAGTTTTTCAACAGCATATCGCCGGGGAAGATATTGGCGGCGATCATTTCTTTAAGTGCCTGACCGTATTCGATAATGGCGTGCTCGGCTTTTTCCTCATTCACCTCTTGCAGGTAAAGGTTTAGCGGCGTCATACGGCGTTCGATATAGAGGTGCTTGATGATCAGCATATCGCCTTCGATACGCATGGAATTAGCAATGCTGTTTTCCAACTGCTGCAGTAATTCATCGCTAAAGCAACTCAGGGGCAGAGCCACATCGGAATACTCCCAGGTATCGGCCATGCGGCCAACCCTGTCGTGGCGCTTAACCAGTTGATAACGCTCGAGTACGGTTTGTCTGCCAAAGGGTTTACTGGAGCCAAAGCGGTCGCGGATTATTTTAAATACGTAAGGGAAAGATGGCAGGTTGATAACCATCATCACCATGCCCGGAGTACCGGCGGCCAGCTCAAAGCGCTCCTGAGCATGCTGCATATGTGCCAGTAGCTCACGGTAGAATTCGGTTTTGCCCTGCTTATGAAAACCTATGGCGTTATAGAGTTCCGCCTTGGTTTTGCCGGGCATGAGTTGATTGAGAAAGTGCACCAGGGCCGACGGCGCATGAGTTTGCACCATAAAATAAGCGCGGGCAAAGCCGAAGATCACCCGCATTTGCGATGAACGCGTGAGCAGGGCGTCGATATAGAGGCCGCGGTCTTTGTTATGCAATACAGCAATGATAAAGGGCTGGGAGCCAGTTGATGAAACTATACGACCGACGATATAGGCGGCCTGACCGCGATAAAAGGGGGCCTGCAGTATGTCAAAGCGCATTTGGTGGCTTTTAACATGGGTATCTGGCGCTTGTTTTATAAAAGCCTTTAATAACAAGCGAATATCACGTTCTAAATTGGCAAAGGCACAACCAAACTCAAACTGAGTGATAATTTGGCGAATGGTGGGTTTGAGGCCTTCAACCACGGGAAAGTAGCTGCGATATTCGGCCTCCACCGGCAGCGCCGGGGCATCGGCTAGGGTCGCCTGAACGAAAATAAAGTCGTTATTGTAGTATTTGCGTTCAAATAAACGACAAAACACCGAGTTATAAAAGGTTTCTGCGAGCTCAGCCTGAGGGTGAAAGGTTAAAAACTGCTTATAGCATTCCTTGGTGTCTATCCACAGCTGGGGATCGTCCGCCGGATCACTGACCACACAGGCCAGAGTGTCGACGGTTTCATTAACGCGGGTATCATAATAGCTAATGCGCAAACTGGCGATATGACGCATGGTCGCCCAATCACGCTTGGCAAAGGCTTGGGGAGCTTGCGCCGTGATCGATTGGAACAACTTATAATGATGGAAAAACCCATTAAGAATTTGTTGCGCTATTGCTTGTGCATACACAGTTAAAGCCTCTAGAGTATAAACTCTAACCTACCTTAAGCCATGGTTCTAAGTCTTTGCAAGTGTTATTGATATTTTGCCAGGGACTTTTCTAACCTTGCCAGCTTTTGTTCGGTTTCTTTAATGCGCTGAGTATAGCGACGTTCAATGTCCTTGATATTAACCTGAACCTCTTTTTTCAGTGCCTTGCGCTCGTCATCTGACATCAGACGCTCCAGGCGTTGTTCTTCGGCCAGGGTTTTTGCACTGCGCTCGCGCTTTAACATCACCACCTTATGTTTGGTGCTGCGAATTTGCATATTGATGCTGTCGCGCTTATTTTCCTTTTCCAGCTCGGATAGTTGCTTGTTGTAGTCTTCTTTTGGGCCTCGTTGAGGAGACTTGGTATGTGTTACTTCTTGTTCCTTCGCATTTTTATCGCAAGGGAACTGGCTAAATACCGTGCCTTCTGACGTTTGACACTTAAAATATGTGGTATTGGCATAACCCAAAACTGGCAGCGCCGCGCTAAGTATTAACACACTTCTTAGGAGTGCTAATCTACTAGTCACTATTTCACCTCGCTTAATTATTGTTCTCATTCCTTACCCAATATAGATGAACTAAAATTGAATGTCACGGAAGTAAGCCAAAGGTATTAAAGCGAGGTGGTTGTTTTTTATCCGTTTTATTGCGCGTTAAAGCGTTTGAGCTGCTTAAGGCCTTGAATTAAAAAAGGCACATTAAGTTCTTGGTCGACATTAAAGCCCTCGCTGGCGGAAATATGTTTATAACTGCCATCGCTGCTTAACAAGGTAATGCGGTCTTTGCGCAGGGCGATAAACACCCCTTGTGAGTAATTGATATTGGGCTGAGTGTCATTACCCAGCATATTATTGGCAATTAATGCACTGGCTGCCAACTCTGGGCACTGCCAATGTTCGGCAAGCACTGTGGCCAGTATGTCCTGGGGTTGCACTATATGACCTAAACCCTGCAAACGCGTGTCTGAGCTCCACAACTGATTAATTGTCGTGATGCGCTCTGTGCTTTCGCTGGCAAGGGTAAAGGCAAAGACTGTATGCGAGTCTTGCACCGGCGTGTGCTCATCAAGGGAGACTGTGACCAGGGCGTCGGCATCGTCATGAATAAAATCAAATTGCGCTAGATTCGTTTGCAGCGTCAAAGGCGTACGTCGCCACAGCGGATCTATGTGATCCTTGCTCATGCTTTGGCGGTAATAGCTGGGTAAGCCATACAGGGCATTGAATATAGTGTCTTCAGCGCTGGTTGGGTGCAAAATAGGGGCAACCTGTTGTAGTGTCGGGTTAGCCTGGATAAAGCGGGCTAAGTCGGCCTGAGTGCTAAACAAGCGAATATCAACTGCGGCGGCATCCGGCGCCAGGTTGCAGCTTGGCAATTGCGCTGGCATCACAAAGCTGACATTGGGCGCATTGACATTAACCGAGCGCTCTTGCTCGTAACGTTTCAGATCCAGTAAGTCATTTTTGGCCAGTAGGGATTTTGCCGTAGTCGGGTATGACAAAGGCAACATATTATCCTGCTTGGTGATATCAAATTTTAGTTCGGCGTCGGCCCAAATATGAATGCTGTGGCTAAGGGCAAAACACACCACTAATGCAGTGGTGATGGTGCGACCAATACGCAGGCGTTTGAGGTCGCCCAGATGGTGCCAGGCATAATTACTGACGATCAGCTGATAGGCCAAAATCAACATGACAAAGGCACTTACCATCAGGGTCGACAACGCTGGGGTATTACTTACATTGCGCCAAAACAGGGATAAAATTTCCCCTAAGGCACTGTAATTCAGGTGATATCCCAGGTTGTAATAAACAAAGGCATCCACCGCCAGCAAGGTCATGCCTATGGTGGCCAGCACCGAGGCCATGCCGCGAATATGCCGAGGATAGGGAAAAACCAGGGACAGCGGGAATATGGTCAGCACAAAGGCTAGAAAAGTAATAAAGGCGGTGTGGCTTAACCAGGTCACCACCATATAAAAGGTGCCGATAGCCGTTGCTGGATGCGCATCGGCGAATAAATAGGCAAGGCTAAGCAACAACGCAAGACCAATATTAGCCAGGGTAAACCAGTGACCCCAGGCCAGTAACTGACTGAATCGAGAAGAAAATTGATTTTGCGTTGTCAGGTTCATTGGTTACTTCAACGAATCCGTTAGGGCATTAGCAAAGTTTTTCGCCACGGCAGCTCTTTTTGCCGCAGGCACATGCTCTTTAATAATATGCGTGATAGTATTGCCCAGACACATCAGGCTTAAATCAACCGGTGCCTTTTTTTCGGCAAGTACAGCTACAAGCTGGTCGACAAGTTGTTCTACTTCTTCATTGGTATATTTGGATAACGCTGGCATCGGTGGTTCATTACTGATTTATATATGTCCTTGTATTTTAACACCGTAGGAGTGAAAAACAAAGATGACCACTGAGGTTAAGAAGCTGGTTGTACATTACGTCGATAAAGACGACGGTAATACCCAAATTCACTTGCGCAATGACGAAATGCCCATCAATGAGCGCGTTAATGTGTTTATCGAGCAGTTACATCACGCCTATAACGGCAAGCCAGGCAAGGGTTTTTGTGCCTTCAGTGCAGACAAAAGCAGCGTTGTGGCAAGTGCCATGCAAAGCTACCGTAATCATGAGCTTGGCTTTTGGCAAGTCACCGAGCAGGCCGCTACGGTATTAAAAGAAGAGCTTGATAAATATGCCTTTAATGAAACCGGCTATCTGGTGTTTTGTCATTATCAGTATGTTGCCACGGAATATATTTTAATTGCCCTAATTAATATTAAAGAGCATTACAGCATTACCTCTGAGCTGGACTTGGCTTCTTCTCGTCACCTGGATATCACCCGCATGCAATTGGCGGCGCGCATCGACTTAGCAGCCTGGGACACGCAGGCAGACGATAACCGTTATATCTCCTTTATCAAAGGTCGAGCCGGGCGTAAGGTTGCCGATTTCTTCTTGGACTTCCTCGGCTGTGAAGAAGGTATCGACCCGAAACAACAAAGTCGCTCCATGTTGAACGCAGTTGAAGACTACCTAAGCGAGCAAGGCTTAGACAAGACGGAAAAAGATGAACGTCGTCGCGAAGTCTTTGATTATTGCAGTGACCGCTTAAGCAGTGGCGAAGATGCTCAAATCGATGAAATTGGTAAGGCTATCAGCAAGGATGATGAGAACAGCTTTAACGATTTTTATCAGCAGCAAAATTATGATTTGGCCGAGTCATTCCCGATCGATAAGAAAACCGTAACCGGCATGGTGAAGTTATCTGGCATGGGTGGTGGAGTGAGCGTTGGCTTTGAGCGCAAGCACTTGGGTGAGCGGGTTATTTACGACCCGGTTAATGACACCCTGACTATCAAGGGCGTGCCGCCAAATCTAAAAGATCAGCTTGAGCATTTGGATAAGGAGTAGGGGGTAAACCTGCTTCTAGTCTTAGGAATATAAAAGACATAAAAAAAGCCGCTGAAATCAGCGGCTTTTTTCGTTTACCTTAATTACTCGGCATCAGCCTGAGCTACTTCAGGCACCGGCTCAGCGGCAATCTGTGGGGCTTTTGGTGTCGCCGCGCCACAGAATGCATGGTGTACAGGTGCAACTGAACCTGGCTTCAAGCCACTGTTGACCACGGCAGCACGCTGCTCTGCAGGCATTGGCTGTGGCAATTCACCCAGAGGTTGCATGGCTGGGGTTACCGGCTGTGTCATAGGCGCAGAGGCGTGACCGATTGCGCGTACGGCTTTAGCTGCTGGCTCAACCGTTGCTGTAACCTCTGCTTCAACTTGTGGGGCTTCTGCAGTTTCCGCAACAGGTGCTTCTTCAGCTACAACTTCAACCTTTTCCTCTTGAACAGGCTCGGCTGGTGTTTCAACAACTGTCTCGACAGCAGTTTCGACGGCAGTTTCGACAGCAGTTTCGACGGAAGTCTCGACATCAGTCTCGGCAAGTGTTTCAACCTGAGCTTCAACTTCAACTTCAACTGGTTTCGCTTCATCTTGCTCGGCGATAACTTCTACCGCAGGCTCTTCGCTGCTAGTCGCAGGCGTTTCAACAACCGTTTCTTCAGCTTGTGGCTCAACAGTTTCTGCAACCACTTCGGCTTGAGGCTCTGGGCTCTCTTGGTTTGGTGCTGGAGCAGTTTCAACGGCTACTTGCACCGGCGTTTCTACCGACTGCTCGACTGTTTGCTCTGCAGGTACAGTATCTTGCTTCGCTTCTTCCGCCATGGCTTGATCCGCTACCGGAATAAAGGCAGCCTTTTCCACTTCGCCTTCTTGCTTTTCACGGCGACGACGTTGACCGGCGGCGCGCAGGTGGCGTGGTGAACGACGGCTGCGAGTGCGGCCTTCTTTTTCACCCTCAGCTTGCTCTTCACCTTCTTGCGTCTCAGCGTTGGCGTTTTCCACCTGAGCTGCTGGCTCTGCTTTTGGCTCTGCCTTAGGTGCAGGCTTAGATTCAGCTTTTGGTGAAGCCTTTTCTTGTGCTGCATCAGCTTGCTGTTCTTGCACAGCAACTTCCTGAGTTGCTGCAGCAACCGGCGCTGCTTGTTGCTCTTGAGCATCTACTGCAGGCTCAACCACAGGCGTTGCTGTTTCGGTTGTAAGCGTTTGCTCTGTCTGATTTGACACACGTACCTTCTTACGAAGGTTACGGCGCTGACGGCGCTGCTTAGGCTTTTGATCTTGCTCTTGTTGTTGCTCTTCTTGAGCTTCAACAACCGCTTCTTTGCGCACTTCCTCGTTATCGTTGCGGTTATCGCGACGACGGTTTTGCGAACGACGGCGTTTATTACGGTTATCCGAGCCACGATTGTCATCACGCTCGTTGCTGCGCTGACCACCACGTTGGCCGCCGCGCTCATCGCTGCGATTTTGCTCGTTGCTTTCGCTCTTCTCAGCTTCTGGCTTTTCACCGCCTTTTTGCTGCGGGCCTTTACCACGGTTACGCGACTGATTGCTGCGACGACGCTGGTTATTGCGACGACGTTCACCAGAGCGGCGCTCTTTTTGCTCTTCTTGACCTGACTTTTTATCTTGCTCTTTTTGCTCTTCGCCGCCGAACAGGCCTTTAAGCCATTTACCGATGCGCTCAAGCAGGCCTAGTTGTGCAGGCGCTTTGGCTTGAGGGCTGGCCGCTTTAGGCTGAGCAACAGGCGCAGGCTCGTGTGGCATGACTACACCTTTAAGCACAGGCTCTTCACGTTGTGGCATAGCCGGCGCACGTGAGTACTCAATTGCTTCCGGCTCCGGCTCAATGATTTGCTCGTAGCTTGCTGCTTCTAGGGTCTCGTCTTTGCTAAACGTACGACTTCGTAATGCGGTGTTTCCATATGTTGATTAGGAATGATCACCACATCACAGTTGTGTCGTTTTTCGATGCGCTGCACGCTGCGGCGCTTTTCGTTGAGCAGGTAGGCGCCAACGGCAACCGGTACCTGAGCATTAACCTGAGCGGTATTGTCCTTGATCGCTTCTTCTTCGATTAAGCGCAAGATAGACAAGGCGATAGACTCGTTTGAACGAATGGTACCTTGGCCACTACAACGTGGGCAGCTGCCTTGGCTCGCTTCACCCAGTGAAGGGCGCAGGCGCTGACGTGACATTTCCAACAGGCCAAAACGAGAAATCTTGCCGATCTGCACGCGGGCACGGTCTTGACGTGCCGCATCTTTAAGGCGGTTTTCTACTTCACGTTGATGGCGCGGCGGCGTCATATCGATAAAGTCGATAACAATCAAACCACCCAGGTCACGCAGGCGTAACTGGCGGGCGATTTCATCGGCGGCTTCCAAGTTGGTATTAAGTGCGGTTTCCTCAATATCGCTACCTTTTGTCGCTTTTGACGAGTTGATATCGATAGAGGTCAGTGCTTCCGTCGGGTCAATAACGATTGAACCACCAGAAGGCAGACGTACTTCGCGTTGGAAGGCCGACTCGATTTGGCTTTCAATTTGATAATGCGTAAACAGGGGCACATCGTTTTGGTACAGCTTCACGCGATTCATAAAGTCTGGGCGGAAGCGTTCGATATGGGCTTTTGCTTCTTCGAATACGCGCGGCTTGTCGATTAGGATTTCACCGATATCGCGACGCAGATAGTCACGAATAGCGCGGAAAATAACGTTGCTTTCCTGGTGAATTAAGAAAGGTGCCTTGCCGCTGTCGGCTGCATCTTTAATCGCCTGCCAATGTACCAGAAGCGCTTTTAAGTCGTAGTCAAGCTCTTCGTATGATTTGCCTACACCTGCGGTGCGAACAATCAGGCCCATGCCTTTAGGCAGGTCCAGGCGGCTTAGCGCTTCTTTAAGCTCGGCGCGCTCATCCCCTTCGATACGACGAGAAATACCGCCAGCACGAGGGTTATTTGGCATAAGCACCAGGTAGCTACCGGCAACACTGATAAAGGTGGTTAGCGCAGCGCCTTTTTGGCCACGTTCTTCTTTATCAACCTGGACGATCACTTCCTGACCTTCACGGATCACATCCTTGATATTAGGACGGCCGCTGAAGGTATAACCGCTAGGGAAGTAAGTGCGGGCAATTTCTTTCAGTGGTAAGAAGCCATGGCGTTCGGCGCCGTAGTCAACAAAAGCGGCTTCAAGTGAAGGTTCGATACGGGTAATTTTACCCTTGTAGATGTTTGCTTTCTTTTGTTCGTGTCCAGGGCTTTCGATGTCTAGATCGTACAGGCGCTGGCCATCAACCAGTGCTACGCGCATTTCTTCTTGCTGCGTCGCATTGATTAGCATGCGTTTCATATTGTTACTCTTAAATTCTTTACATAGTGCCCGACCTGATTTGGGTCGTTCGGCGCTCTTCTTTGTGTCTTAGGTACAGTCTCACGACTGGGCTTTTAACGAAAAAGCTTAACGTTTTAAATCTACCTTGGAGTGGTTTGGCAGTAATTTTGAGCCACTACACCACATCTAAGTTTATGCCCTCAGCTAGGGGCTGACAGGCGACGCACAAGGCAATAGTCGTTTACCGTTACACCAAATGGTGGTCGATAGCATTATGATTTTGTTTAATTACAGGCCGTTCGCTGACGTTCTATTTAATGCTGAATCGTGCGCAAAAGACCTAATGTTCTATTCTTCGTTTCCTATTATTACCCCGTTGGGCTAATCACCACTTGCGGTCGCAGCCAAACAAACAATCTATTACGCGCATTGTTTGTCACTGCATTCACGTGGTTTCTGGGTGATAAAGCTGTGGAAATACGAGCTCGAATCTGTATGATCGCCATTCCCAGAATGTGTTGCACGCAAGTTTTGGTTAAAACCAAAGGTGATGTAAAATCTTGTGTTATGCACAGGTTTTACAAGGGCGATTATCCCACTAAAACCTCAGCATAAGCAACTAAATTATGACTCAAATCAGTGATTAGGTAATGAAAGAGACAATTGGCACCCAGGTTTGCTTTGTAACCGTTGATGAAGACTACAGCGGACAACGCATAGATAACTTTTTGATAACCAAACTCAAAGGGGTGCCAAAAAGTGCGGTATACCGTATTTTGCGCAAAGGCGAGGTGCGGGTGAATAAAAAACGTGTCAAGCCTGTGTATAAATTACAAGCGGGTGATACTGTACGTATTCCGCCGATTAAGGTGGCCGAGCGCAGCGAGCAGCCTATACCGACCAATTTAGATAAGGTGAGTAAGCTCGAAGATGCCATCTTGTTTGAAGACAAATATCTTATTGTTATCAACAAGCCTGCCGGTATGGCTGTGCACGGTGGTAGTGGCTTGAGTTTTGGTCTTATCGAAGCATTGCGTGCGCTGCGCCCCAATGACAGAAACCTGGAGCTGGTGCACCGCTTAGACCGAGATACCTCGGGCTGTCTGCTTATCTCGAAAAAACGCTCGGTCTTGAAGTCTCTGCACGAGCAATTGCGCGAAAAAACCATGGAGAAGAACTACTGGGCCTTAGTAGCCGGGCAGTGGGATGCCAAGGTGCGTAATGTGAATGAGCCGCTAAATAAAAATACCCTGCAATCCGGTGAGCGCGTGGTGCGTGTTGACCATGAGCGCGGTAAAGCCTCCCATACGCGTTTTCGCGTTCTGGAGCGTTTTGAAAATTGCTCCTTGGTGCAGGCATCACCTGTGACCGGGCGTACTCACCAAATTCGTGTGCATACTCAGTGTAAGGGTCATCCTATCGCCTGTGATGATAAATATGGCGATCAAGCTTTTGATGCGCAAATGCGTGCTCAGGGCTTAAACCGCTTATTCTTGCACGCTCGTGAGCTGCGCTTTTTCCATCCGCAAACGGAAACTACCTTGGCTCTGGAAGCGCCTTTAGATGCGGCATTGGAACATTGTTTAGGACGCTTACGTGAGCAAAATCAATAACAAAGAGCTGCTGATATTCGATTGGGACGGCACCATTATGGACTCGGTGCCGAAAATTGTGGCGACACTGCAAAGTGCGGCGCGCGCATTGAGCGTGCCCGAGCCCGACCCGGTGAGCGCAAAGAATATCATAGGCCTAAGCCTAGATACCGCGGTGGCCACCTTGTTCCCCGAGCATAGCGAGTTTCATCAGGCCCTTGAAGAGCAATATAAGCACCATTATCTGGCCGTTGACACCACACCAACGCCGCTATTTGATGATGTTGAAAGCACGCTCACGGCGCTAAAGAATAAAGGTTATGCCTTGGCGGTGGCAACCGGTAAAAGCCGTAAGGGCTTAGACAGATTAATGGGTGAAACCGGTCTGACGCATTTTTTTGATATAACCCGTACTGCTTGTGAGGCCCAATCTAAGCCGCATCCGCAGATGCTGGAGCAAATCCTTGCCTTTTATCAACTGTCGCCACAGCAGGCGGTGATGATAGGGGATACGCAAATCGACATGCAACTGGCAGCCAATGCCGGGGTTGATAGCATAGGCGTGACCTTTGGTGTGCATGCCAAGGAAGAACTGGAAATCTTCAACCCCAAGGCGACTGTAAACAGTTATCGGGAATTATTGGCGCTATTTTAAGCGCCATTTTTGTGCTGGTGTGCTGGCACAGTTACAGCGCCAGCGGATCTATGCCCCAATCTAACAATAGCTGATTAAGGCGCAATAAAGGCAGGCCAACTAGAGCATTGGGATCATCGCCCTTAAGGGCTTCAAAAAGACAAATCCCCAAGCCTTCGCTTTTAAAGCTGCCGGCACAATTAAGCGGTTGCTCTTTGGCCACATAAAGACGTATTTGCTCGGCACTTAAGTGGCGAAAATGAACCTCAAATGGCTCGACTATTACCGTATTTTTGCCCGTTTCTATGTCGAGCAGGGCTAAAGAGGTTAAAAAGGTGACTTTTTCGCCGCTAAAACGAGCCAGCTGCGCTTCGGCCTTGGCCACGGTATGGGGTTTTCCAAGTATATCCCCCTGGTGCAGAGCCACCTGATCTGAACCAATCACCAGCCCTTTGTCATACAAGTTACACGCGGTTTGGGCTTTTTCCAGAGCCAAACGGCGTACCAGTTGCTCCGGCTTTTCGTCGGCTTTGGCTGACTCGTCAATTTCGGGTGAAAAATGGTGAAATTCAGGGATAATTTTTTTTAATAATTGCTGCCTAAAAGGCGAACTTGAGGCTAAGATAAAAGCTGTTTTCATTGCCCGATCATCGAATTGTTAAATATCGGCTCTAGAATACGGCGCAATCGGGCGAAAAACAAAAGGAAAGTCGAATTTTATTTTGACTCTAATGATAACTATCTATATGATGCAGCCCCTATGCAAAAGGTGAAGATTCCCGTCACCCTTGATCCGGGCAGGGCAGCACAGCGTCAGCTAAGTTATGATGGCGTGGTGATGTTTGAAGAACTTTCTCGATTCGAGCAAGTTGTGCTGGATAAAAGTGGTGAAATAGCGGTACAAATTCATTGCAAGCAGGACGAACAAGGTTTAACTGTGCTAAGTGGTTCTTTAAAGGCCCGAGCCACCCTTATTTGTCAGCGTTGTAATGAAGAGTTTGGGTTGGATTTGGAACAAGACTTTGCGTATACGCCGGTTGGCATGGGTGCAGAGTCAGATCATCTCCCTGATTACTACGATCTTGTGGAGCTAGATGAGAACGGAGAAGTCAACATTCGACAATTAGTTGAAGACGAGTTGATTTTGGCCATTCCTATCGTGCCTATGCATGACGAAGCATCTTGTCGTTACTCAGAGCAACAAAAAAGCTTTGGTAAAATCGACGAAGAAGATGAAAAACCAAATCCATTTGAAATTTTGAAACAACTTAAGAAAGATTCTTAGGAGAAGGCTAATGGCGGTACAAAAAAGCAAGAAGTCTCGTGCAAGACGTGGTATGCGTCGTTCACACGATGCGATCAGTGGTCCAGCTCTAACAGTTGATAAAGTGACTGGTGAAACTCACCGTCGTCACCACATCACTGCAGACGGCTACTACAAAGGCGTTAAAGTAATTTCTAAGTAAGAGATTGCTTTATGCAACGCAGTCTAACCATTGCGTTAGATATGATGGGGGGCGATTACGGCCCCCGTTCATCTATCCCAGCCGCAGTTGAAGCGGTCCATCTTCATAGTTCACTTACCCTGATCCTCTGCGGTAATGAAACCCTAATTCAAGAGCAGCTTTCCCGTTTAGACGCGCTGCAGCACCCACGCTTAAAAATCAAACATTGTACGCAAATCGTCACCAATGCCGATGAACCCGCGTATGCG
This sequence comes from Pseudoalteromonas sp. T1lg10, assembly GCF_002964545.1. Classification (NCBI taxonomy): domain Bacteria; kingdom Pseudomonadati; phylum Pseudomonadota; class Gammaproteobacteria; order Alteromonadales; family Pseudoalteromonadaceae; genus Pseudoalteromonas; species Pseudoalteromonas sp. T1lg10. Next base: position 60,136 of record NZ_PQBV01000037.1, on the reverse strand, counting down.
TTACGTAATAAAAAAGATGCGTCTATGCGTGTGGCCCTTGATTTGGTTAAATCCGGGGAAGCTCAGGCCTGTGTAAGTTCCGGCAACACAGGGGCGTTATTCGCCATTGCCCATTATGTTCTGAAAATGTTGCCCGGCATTAAACGCCCGGCGCTGATCTCTTCGGTACCCACGGAAACAAAACGACCGGTTTATTTATTGGATCTAGGCGCCAATGTCCATTGCGATGCTCATACCCTGTATCAATTCGGGATCATGGGCGCTGTGGTGGCGCGCGAGGTGCAAGACATTGAACACCCTAAGGTCAGCTTGCTCAATATCGGCTCCGAAGACATTAAGGGTCATGAGGGTATCAAAGAGGCAGCTCAGTTGATGACGCGCTGTAACAGCATTAACTACACGGGTTACAGCGAGGGTAGTGATATTTTCAGTGGCAAGGCCGATGTGATCGTCTGTGAAGGTTTTGTCGGTAATGTGGCACTAAAAACCTGTGAAGGAATTGCAAAACTGATCATGCATAAGATGACTAAAGCCTTGAAAAAGCATTTGCTTTATCGTGGCTTGGCGCTATTACTTATGCCTGTCATAAAAAAGATCTATAAAAAGGTGAACCCCGACCAGTATAACGGCGCATCTTTGGTAGGATTGCGCGGTATAGTGGTTAAAAGTCATGGGAATGCATCGGCAAGTGCATTTCTAGCGGCAATTAATGAGGCTGTTAAGGAAGTGCAACGACAGTTGCCCGAGAAGATTCAAGCGGCCTTTGCTGAGAACGAGCCAACGCCAGATACGAGCGCAGAAAACTCGTAAACTCCCTCCTCATTAATGCCTGCCAAAATTCGCGAACATCGCTAAAACAATACGAAAGAGCAGCATATGTCTGAAAAAATCGCAATATTATTTCCTGGTCAAGGCTCACAAAGCGTTGGCATGTTATCCGAGCTACTGAGCGAGTCTGAGGTAGTTAAAGCCACCTTTGCAGAAGCATCAGAAGCCCTTGGCTATGACTTGGCAGAGCTAGTGCTTAATGGTCCAGAAGAAGAGCTAAATCAAACTCACCGTACACAACCTGCGTTATTGTGTTCTTCAGTGGCTATTTTCCGTCACTGGCAACAACTAGGCGGTGCAGAGCAAGAAGTGGTATTGGCTGGTCACAGTCTAGGCGAATACTCGGCGCTGGTATGTGCCGGTGTACTGAGCCTGGCCGATGGCGTTAAGCTGGTTGAAAAGCGCGGTCAATATATGCAGCAAGCCGTACCTGCTGGTGTAGGTTCAATGGCGGCCATCATTGGTCTTGACGATGATGCAATTGCTAAAGCCTGTGCCGACAGTGCCCAAGACCAGGTAGTTGCGCCAGTGAACTACAATTCACCGGGCCAGGTGGTGATCGCCGGCAATAAAGAAGCCGTAGATCGCGCCAGCGAAGCCTGTAAAGAAGCAGGTGCTAAGCGTGCACTGCCGCTTGCGGTAAGTGTACCTTCACACTGTGAACTGATGAAGCCTGCCGCCGAGCAGCTTAAAGGCGACCTTGACGCTTTAGCACTAAACGCGCCTCAATACACGGTGATCAACAACGTTGATGTGGCTGCCGAGCAGGATGTTGAAGCCATTAAAGATGCCTTGGTACGCCAGCTTTACAGCCCAGTTCGCTGGACTGAAACCGTACAAGCCATTGCTAAAATGGGCGTTACTCAGGCCTTTGAATTTGGTCCTGGCAAGGTTCTAACCGGCCTGGTAAAACGAATTGATAAAACCCTTGATTGCAGCGCTGTTAACGACAGTGCCAGCGCAGAAGCAGCTAAATAAAAGAGAACAAAAATGGCAAATTTATTTTCCCTAGAGGGCAAAGTAGTCCTAGTAACAGGTGCAAGCCGTGGTATTGGTAAAGCAGTTGCTGAGCAATTGGTTGCGCAGGGCGCAAAAGTTGCGGGCACGGCAACCAGCGACGGTGGTGCTGAGAAGATCTCAGCTTACCTTGGTGAGAACGGCAAGGGATATAAGCTAAACGTGACCGATGCCGAGTCAATCGAAGCAACTTTGGCGGCGATTAAAGCAGATCTGGGTGACATAGATGTATTGGTAAACAATGCCGGTATCACTCGCGATAATCTGCTAATGCGCATGAAAGACGACGAATGGCAGGATATTATCGATACTAACCTATCGTCTATCTTCCGCCTGTCAAAAGCCGTATTGCGTCCTATGATGAAGAAAAAGTCGGGCCGTATCATCAACATAGGTTCTGTTGTGGGCACCATGGGTAACGCTGGTCAGGCCAACTATGCTGCTGCGAAAGCGGGCGTAATTGGTTTTTCTAAGTCGTTGGCTCGTGAAGTGGCCTCACGTGGTATCACGGTGAACGTTGTTGCTCCTGGCTTTATCCAAACCGATATGACAGACGAGCTAACCGAAGAGCAAAAGGCGGCAACGCTTGCCAATGTACCGGCTGGTCGTCTTGGTCAACCGAATGAAATTGCAGCGGCTGTATGCTATTTGGCGTCTGACGCCGCGGCGTACGTTTCCGGCGAAACTCTGCACGTTAACGGCGCGATGTATATGGTTTAAGGCTCTATCGGGGCCAAGAAAGGTCACAAAAACTCGACTAAAAAGATTGAAGTTTTTGTGATCTTGCTTTAAACATACTTGAAATCGCTATGAAAATGGGCGATAAAAGTGCAACTTTACTTTGATACAGGTTTGACCAGAGAAAAAACTCAGGGCAAATCCTTGAATCAGACAAATATGCTGCGTAAACTACGCCGCAATCTGAAAAAATAACGCAGTAGCGTTTAAATAAAGGAAAGAAGAATGAGCGACATCCAAGAACGCGTAAAGAAAATCATCGTTGAGCAACTAGGTGTTAAAGAAGAAGAAGTAAAATCTGAAGCGTCTTTCGTTGATGATCTAGGTGCGGACTCTCTTGATACTGTTGAGCTAGTAATGGCGCTAGAAGAAGAATTTGATACTGAGATCCCAGACGAAGAAGCTGAGAAGATCACTACAGTTCAAGCTGCTATCGATTACGTTACAGCTCACGCTGAGTAATCAACGCATTTCTTTTAAGGGCAGCATCCGCTGCCCTTAGTCTATCTGAGACCCCCATCTTTTATTCCCTTTTTGGAGGACACCGTGGCTAAACGTCGAGTCGTAGTTACTGGCTTAGGTATGCTTACGCCGCTGGGTAATGATGTAGCGTCAACCTGGCAGGGCTTATTGAATGGTCAAAGTGGCATAGGTGCTATAACCCATTTCGATACAACAGATTTTGGTACCAAATTTGCTGGTTTAATCAAAGATTTTGATGCCGAAGCATACATGGCGAAAAAAGATGCCAAGAAAATGGATTTGTTTATCCAATATGGTATCGCCGCTGGTATTCAAGCCTTAGATGATTCAGGCTTGGAAGTGACCGAAGCCAATGCCGACCGTATTGGTGTTGCTGTGGGCTCAGGGATCGGTGGTTTAACACTGATCGAAGAAAACCATGAAAAACTTTTAAATGTTGGGCCGCGCAAGTTGTCGCCATTTTATGTGCCGTCAACCATCATTAATATGATCTCAGGTCACCTTTCTATTATGAAGGGCCTGCGTGGACCGAACATTTCTATCGTTACCGCCTGTACAACCGGCCTGCACAACATTGGCCATGCGGCACGAATGATCGCTTACGGCGATGCGGATGCCATGGTTGCCGGTGGTGCTGAGAAAGCCTCTACGCCTATGGGCATGGGTGGCTTCAGTGCGGCGCGTGCCTTGTCAACGCGCAACGACAACCCGCAAGCGGCGTCACGCCCTTGGGATAAAGACCGTGACGGTTTTGTACTGTCTGACGGTGCCGGTGTTGTGGTTCTTGAAGAGTATGAACACGCCAAAGCCCGTGGTGCGAAGATTTATGCCGAGCTTGTTGGTTTCGGTATGAGTGGTGACGCTTATCATATGACCTCGCCGCCAGAAGATGGCGCCGGTGCGGCACTTGCTATGGCTAACGCTATTAAAGATGCAGGCATCAATGCTGAGCAAGTGGGTTACATCAATGCTCACGGTACTTCAACACCTGCGGGTGATAAGGCCGAAACCAGTGCGGTTAAGAGCATCTTTGGCGCCGCTGCCGACAAAGTGATGGTAGGCTCGTCTAAGTCTATGATGGGTCACCTGCTAGGTGCTGCCGGTTCGGTAGAATCAATCATCACGGTACTGTCGCTACAAGACCAAAAAGTATCACCAACCATCAACCTGGATAACCCGGATGAAGGCTGCGATCTGGATTACATTGCCCACACTGCGCGTGATGTAAAACTAGACTATGCGCTGTGTAACTCGTTTGGTTTCGGTGGCACTAACGGCTCACTGCTATTTAAAAAGATCTAACAGTGAAATCAACTGCCTACCAGCGTAGACCAAGTTAGGACTAAGCTGGTAACATAAGCTCGGTTATGACCGAGCTTTTTTTATGACTAAAACTATTATAAATGGCCAGCCGGGGCACCTAATCAATATTAATGACCGCGGTTTAAACTACGGCGATGGTTTTTTTACTACGGCCAAAGTGGTCGACGCCAAGGTGCAACTATGGCCCTTACACCGTGCTCGTCTAAGTGAATGTGCCCGTCGTTTAGGCTTTGGGGATTTGGACTTTGCCGCCCTTGAGCAGGACGTGGCGCAGCTGCTCAATAGCCGCGAAAACGCCCTTGATGAGCCGGCGGTCCTTAAGGTGCTCTACACCCGTGGCAGTGGTGGGCGAGGTTATGCGCCTCCGAGTGATGTTCAGCCTACGCGCATACTTAGCTTGTTGCCTTATCCCGATGCATACCGAGAGATAGCGCAAAAAGGCCTGAGTCTTGCGGTGGCCAAAACACGGTTAGCGCAACAGCCTTTATTGGCCGGTCTAAAAACCCTCAATCGTCTTGAGCAAGTCTTTATCAAGCAAGAAGCGGCGCAGCAAAACAGCGACGATTTGTTGGTATTAGACACCACAGACAAGGTGATAGAAACATCCAGCGCAAATCTGCTGATGTATAAGCAGGGGCAGTGGTACACACCAAGCCTAGATCAGGCCGGAGTGCAGGGCGTGTATTTAGCCCATCTGCAAGAGCGTATGCCGGTGATCAGTTGTCAGCTCAATTTGGCCCAGGTATTGTCGATGGATGCGGTGTTTTGCTGTAATAGCCTGATGGGCTTGGTGCCCATTACCCGCATCGCTCACCATGATTTTAATTTGGATGTCGCTCATAGCCTGCTAGCAAAACAAGGGATCAAGATATGATAAGGGTCATTGTCGGCGTTGTATTGCTGGCGTTAGTACTTACTTCTGCTGGATATTATCAATTGCGTCAAGCCATGCTAGCGCCCTTTAATATTGAGCACACCCAATTAGTTGAAATTCCAAGCGGCACTGGTTTCAACCAGTTATGCCGTCAGTGGCAGCAAAAACAATGGGTCGAAGAGTGTTGGCCGCTGCAGGTGCTCGCCAAGCTCGATCCCACTCTGACCGATTTAAAAGCCGGCGTGTATCAGTTGGTACCGGGCACAGCGCTTGGTGCCTTTAGACAGATAAGTCAGGGTCAGGAGCATGAATTCAGCTTCACCATTATCGAAGGTGACAACCTGCGTCAGGTATTGGCACGATTGGCCCAGTCCGCATATGTGAGCGCGCCATTGCAATGGGGCGATAGCTTTATCGACCAGCCCTTGGATGAGCGTTTCGAGGGTAAGTTGTTCCCCGACACCTATCATTACCATGCTCATGAAGATGCCGAGCAGATCCTAATGCGCGCCTACAATAAAATGGAATCGCAGTTAGCCCAGATCTGGCAGCAACGTGACGAGAGCACGCCACTGAAAAGCGCTTATGAAGCCTTGATCTTGGCGTCTATTATTGAAAAGGAAACCGGTGTGGCCGGCGAGCGCGCCTTGATTGCATCCGTGTTCGTAAATCGTTTAAACAAGGGTATGCGTTTGCAAACGGATCCCACAGTGATCTATGGGATCGGTCCGGATTTCGATGGCAATATTACCCGTGCCCATTTACGCCAGACGACGCCTTACAATACCTACCGTATCCATGGCCTGCCGCCGACGCCTATTGCCATGCCATCGCGCAAAGCGCTCTTAGCAGCTGTGCAACCGGCACAGTCGGACTATTATTATTTCGTCGCCAAAGGCGATGGCAGTCATCAATTTTCCAAGCAACTCGCGGAGCATAACCGCGCCGTGCGCCAGTATCAGTTAAGAAGAGCAAATGACAGCTAAGTTTATTGTGATTGAAGGCCTTGAAGGCAGTGGCAAGTCCACCGCCATGAAGGTCTGTGCCGAGCTATTAAAGAATGCCGGCATTGACTTTATCACCACGCGGGAGCCGGGCGGTACGCCTGTGGCCGAGCAATTGCGCAGTGTGGTAAAGGAATGTCAGGGTGAGCAAATCAGCACCCAAACCGAATTGCTGCTTATGTATGCGGCGCGCTCTCAGTTGCTTGAAAATGTGATCCGCCCGGCCCTGACACAGGGCACCTGGGTGCTGGGCGACCGTCATGACTTATCGTCTCAGGCCTATCAGGGCGGTGGCCGAGAAGTTGACGCCGAGGTGATGAGTTTTCTTGGCAAATATGTATTAGACGGGCTGCGCCCGGACTTGACCTTGTATCTGGATATTGACCCGGCGTTGGGCCTTGAGCGTGCCCGAGGCCGTGGTGAGTTGGATCGCATCGAACAAGAAGACCTGTCGTTTTTTGTCCGCACCCGAGAGCGTTATCTGGCTTTGGCGCATGCGGATGACAGCATATATATTATCGATGCCAGTCAAAGCATGGAGCAGGTGCATCAGGCCCTTGCCGATGTGCTTGTGCCTTTTATTGCGGAGCAATAATGTATCCCTGGCTTAGCACAGTACAGCAACAATATGCCCAACAGCAGCAGCAAGGGCGATTGCACCATGCCCACCTGCTATACGGCGCTGAAGGTGTGGGAAAACGCGCCTTGGCCGAGCAGCTCAGTCAGGCGCTACTGTGCGAACAACCGCTGCAGATGCAGCCCTGCGGCCAATGTAAGGGCTGTAAGCTAATCGCTGCTGGCACCCATCCGGATTTACTTATGCTCAGCGGCGATGGCAGCAGCATAGGCGTGGATGCCATACGTGCGATCAGCGACTTTATCCAACACAGTGCCCAGCAAGGCGGCGCCAAATGCGTGATTATTCCCAATGCCCAGCGTATGACGGTAGCGGCGAGCAATGCCTTGCTGAAAACCTTGGAAGAGCCCAATAATCATTGTTATTTATGGTTATTAAGTCCAGGCACCGCCAATTTATCGGCCACCATCTTGAGTCGCTGTGCTAAGCAACAGATTAGGGTGCAGGACAATGAAGCCTTGGATACCTGGCTGCAGAATCATGCCTCGTTGGCGATACAGCAGCCCTTTGCCGTACATTTTAAAACTCAGCCCTTGTTATTACGCCAATGGCAGGAAAACGATGAACTAGGGCAAATCCAAACCTTATACCAGGCGCTGTATGAACAGCAATTGGCGGGTGACGAACAAAAGCTGGTTGATATTTTGGCGCAAAACTCACAATATATTGCTATCTTTAGGCTGTTCGTCAGCCAGTTTTTATTACATAAGTCTCAGCAGGGGTTAAGCTTTACGGCTTTTGAACGCTGTTATAGGCAATTACAACACTTTAGTGAGCAGGTAACGCAAACCCCAGGGCTAAATATGTCCTTAGCACTGGCAAAGCTGTTGCGTGTATTAAAGCAAGAATTAGGATAACAAAGGAGCCGTTGTGCAAGAGTTACTTGTAGAATTAGACGATCTGGACGAATTATATCGTTGTTATATGCCTTATCTAAAAACCGGTGGTTTGTTTGTACGCACAAACATGAGCTATGAAATGGGTCAGTCTTTGGCGCTGCGCGTGAGTCTACCCAATTCCCTCGAAGAAGAGGTGGTAACAGGCAAGGTAGTATGGGTGACGCCCATTGGTGCTCAGAGCTCCAACCCGCCGGGTATCGGCATTGGCTTTGTTGATGATAAAGTGCATCTGCGTGATAAAATCGAAAAGCAGCTCGGAACCATGCTAAACTCCGGACATCCCACGTACACCATGTAAGGCCTTCGGCCTTACATTCATATTGCAGTAACACATGATTGTAGACTCCCACTGCCACCTGGATAGGTTGGATTTCGATAAGCTTGGTCAAGACTTGCCAAGTGTATTAGCTCAGGCACGCGCCAAAGATGTTGAACACTTCTTATGTGTCAGCGTGACCTTGCAGCAGTTTCCACAAATGTTGGAAAAAATCGCCGCTTTTGATGATGTTTCCGCTTCCTGCGGTGTGCATCCTTTAGACCAAAAAGATGCCTTGGATATCGACCTGCTGCGCCGTTTGGCGGTGCATGATAAGGTGGTTGCCATAGGTGAAACCGGGCTAGATTACTACTACAGCGGCGACACCAAACAGGTGCAGCAAGACAGCTTTGTCGGTCATATTCAGGTGGCCAATGAGCTTAATAAACCGCTGATCATTCATACTCGAGATGCCAAAGCCGACACCATTAATTTGATGCGTGAGCATAATGCTGAGCGCTGCGGTGGCGTCTTGCATTGCTTTACCGAAGACCTGGATATGGCTAAAAAAGCCATGGATCTAGGCTTTTATATTTCCATTTCAGGTATAGTCACTTTCCGCAATGCAGAGCAATTGCGGGATGTGGTCAAACAGGTGCCTTTGGATCGCTTGCTTATTGAAACCGACTCACCCTATTTAGCGCCGGTGCCGCATCGGGGTAAAACCAATCAACCGGCCTATGTGCAGGATGTGGCCTACTTTATTGCCGACCTCAAAGGGGTGAGTTATAAAGAGCTGGCCAGCGCAACAACGGATAACTTTTATCGTTTGTTTAACGGTATCAACAGGCGTTAAGGATTGATGGGGCCAATATTGTGACAGAACTTCCTCTGCTGCTGCTTGGCCCTTTGCTACGGCGCGCCGAGCCCGAGCTTATTCGTCTGCAACTGGCGACCTCTAAGGCGATTAACCCAAGATTAGAGCTCAGCGGGGTCGAGCTTTATCAGCAGGTGGATATGTGTCGCTTGGGCGAGCATTTATACCTTTACAACCTGACCATAACGCCCGTCAACGGCACCTTTGTAAGCGATCTTGCCATTGCCTACGAGTTGTTTGATGGCCTAAAGCGCATCGATTTAAATGCGTTTTGCTACCCAGGCCAAGCCAGCCCGACCTTATTAATACCCCAGCTATTACACTCAGTGTTGCACGGCTCTTGTCGCAATCCCCATCATTATAGTGACGATGCCCTGGTGCAAGCCGATGCCTTACTGGCACGCTCAATGGAGCACGGCAGTGAGACTCAGCGTCCGCAGCTGCTCCTGCTCTCTGGTGATCAGGTGTATGCCGATGATGTGGCGGGTCCCATGTTAATGGCGATTCATCAGTTGATTGCTAAGCTGGGCATTTACAAAGAATCGGCGCCACTGTTAGCTGTGAGCGAGCAGGTTGTGGATGAGCTCTATCAGCGCGCCGAGTTGCTGCCGAAAACCCCTTGGCAGCAGCTGTCAAAGTGGCATAGCGGCTATTGGCTGCGCAAAGACGAGCCGCACTTTAGCAGCATTAAAAGTGCCAACCATTTAATCCACTTTGAAGAGTTTATTGCTCTGTACTTGTTGAGCTTTAGCGCTGCGAGTTGGCAATTGGTCGACTTTGCCCGCTTAGATCTTGCCGCCGAGCACCCTCAGCATGCCCAGTTTAGCGCCGAGCGTGAGCATTTGCGTAAATTTGCCGCCAGTCAGGCTCGGGTGGCGCGGCTGTTGGCCCATACCAGTACCTTAATGATCTTTGACGATCATGATGTTACCGATGACTGGAACCTCACCGCCAATTGGGAGCAAGCTGTGTATACCCATGGCGCCAGCCGCGGCATTATTTGTAATGCCATGTTGGCGTATGCTCTGTTTCAGGGCTGGGGAAACACGGATGCGAAACAGGACTGGCCATTTTTCTCCTTGCTCAATAGCGCCTCGCGAGAGAATCACTGGCACTTGAAGGACGTGTATAAGCCCTTACTGCATTACGACTACTGGCATTATGAGCTTCCCACCGTACCTAAGGTGGTGGTGCTCGATACTCGCACCCATAGATGGCGTAATGAGCAGGACTTTAATGAGCCCTCGGGCTTATTGGACTGGGAGCGATTACTCGAGCTGGAGAGCACCCTGGAAGGATGTGACAAGGTCTTGCTGGTTTCTGCCGCCCCCGTATTTGGGGTTAAGTCTATTGAGGCGATACAGGCGCTCTTTACCTTGTGCGGCAAGCCGCTGATGGTGGATTGTGAAAACTGGATGGCCCATGAAGGCTCGGCGAAAAAGTTACTCGATATCTTCCGGCGTTTAGAGACACCGGTAGAAACCATTATTCTCTCCGGCGATGTGCATTACTCCTTTTGCTTTTCAGTAAAGGCGCGCTTTGGTGAGCGTGATAACCGTATTTGGCAGCTGACCGCCAGTGGCATTAAAAATGAATTTCCTCGTAAGCTGATTAACTTTTTGGATAGGCTCGACTCCATACTCTATTCGCCGCGCAGCCCCTTGAATATGTTTACTAAACGTTGGCAAATGAAGGTCGATAAGCACGATACCACCACGGGTCCGCAAAAGCATTTGGTGAGCCAGGCAGCGATCAGCCTGATTGAGTTGGAGCAGGGCGAGCTGAGTCGCTATCGCTTGCTACACAGTGATGGCAGCTGCACCGAGTATGAACTCGATTAAGGACGCAGAAACGCCGCAAGAACCCCTCACAACAGATTGAAATTTAAGCTGAAAATTTAAATGTGGAATAAAAAACGCCCAGGACGAATCCGCATTGTCCTGGGCCTAGGGGAATGGCTCTTGATGAGCCGTGCGCTAACTAAATAAACTGTTCACATTCGTACGGGAGAAGCGAAAGTCTTCTTAATTGTAGTTAACGCACTGCAAAAAGTGAAATAAATGAACAAGATTAAAATACATTTAAAACAGTGTGTTACTGGTCTTTGTGAAAAACTGTAAAAATAACAGGTGTTTTTTTATACCTCTTATACCCAAGTTATTCCCAAGTTATTAACCGCCCATCCAGCACCAGATCCCGAGCCAGGGAGTTTTTTATTTTATTCTTCTGCCACTTACCAAGACCGACACTGGCCCCATTTAAGCGGATGATCACCTCGCCTTGAGCCGTACTTGGCTCGCTTAGGCGCACATCTTTGCCATTAAAGTAGTCGGCGCCTTGCTCGGCGGTTAATTCAATGGTGTTTTTGTTGGCCAGTTTACCTAGGCAACTGCCAAACTCATGTTCAAGACGCACGCCATTTTTGTGTGTGGTGCCGATCAAGATACCGATGCGGGAGTATTTAACCGCCTCAAACAACTGCACACTCTCCGCATCCGGGAACAACCAGACTTCCTTATCACGGCTATACACAGTGCCGGGTAAGGCTTTTATCCCAAACTGCTTTTTAAGATACTGCATAAATTCTTGCAGTTGTTTCGCTGGCATTGGCGCAAAAGGGAAGGCGCCTTTTTTACGTTTCGGCTCGCTGACCGCTTTGGCTCCGGTTTTCTTAAACTTGGCGATAAAGAAACCTTCGCTGTCGAACAGCTGTGGCCAGATATGCAGATAGCCTTCCTGTGTCGCCGCTTTTTCTGCGCCGGTAAACAAATCATTCAGCGGCTCTACTTCGATTAAGCCATCAAACTCGTCGAGCAGGTACTGGCACACCGCCTGATTTTCTACCGGAGTCAGGGTACAGGTGGAATAAACCAAGGTGCCGCCAACCTTAAGGGCATGGAAAGCACTTTTGATCAGCGATTTCTGTACCTCGGCGATGTCGATATTCGATTGCAACGACCAGTTTTTTAACGCATCGGCATCTTTACGCACCGTGCCTTCGCCGGAGCATGGGGCATCCAATAAAATGGCGTCGAACATCTCCGGCATATAATCGCCAAACACGGCGCCATCAAAATGCGTGAGCCCAACATTATGGGCGCCGACGCGTTTAAGGGTAGCGCTCAGTGCCTTTAAACGTGACGAGGAATATTCGTTGGCGACTAAGAAGCCCTCATTATCAAGCATGGCCACTAACTGTGAGGTTTTACTGCCCGGGGCCGCAGCCATATCCAGTACTGTATGGGTATTGCCCAAGGCATGGTTCAAGGCTTCTTTAAGTGCCGTAGGTGGCAGCATGGAGCTGGCCTCTTGTACATAGATGCAGCCACTTAAGTGCAAATCGGTTCTGCCCAAAGGCAGGGCCTCTTCTTCCTGCTCGGGACGCTCTAACCAATAACCTTCTTCACACCAGGGTACCTGGACTATTTGCCAGTTGCGCTCACTACATACTTGCTCAAACTCTTCGGTCGACATCTTTAGCGTATTAACCCGCACCGCGCGTTTTAGCGGGGTTTGGCAGGCGTTAATAAAGTCTTCTAGTTCAAGGTGATCGGGCAAATAGCTTTTAACATCTTCAATAAAAGCATCAGGGATATAGGTGTTGATGTTCATAGATAGGGTAATGACGGGCAAATAATCTAGGCATAGTGTATCGCATCACCATAGTGAATGCCGATGTTTTTAAAGTGTCGACATTTTTGTTTCAATTTTACACAAAGCGCTAACTTCAGCCGGTATAAACAGGATTTATGTCGACAATACAAGGTGGCTACGGTTGACAATATCAACATCCTCTCCCATAGTAGGTGCCAAGATTGTCGACAATTTGAGAAAGGCGTGAGCAATCAATCCGTGACTAATGAATCAATAGAACCGCAAAAGCAGGTGACAACCGCAGTAGATCAAGTCTTTGTGGAGCTGCGCCGCGCCATCGTCGAGGGAGACGTGGCACAGGGGTCGAAAATTTCCGAGCCGGAATTGGCAAAACGCTATGGTGTATCGCGCGCAACCCTGCGTGATGCCCTGAATCGCTTAGAAGCCTGCAACCTGGTTGAGCGCAAAGCCAATGTCGGTTGTCGCGTGGTGGCCTTGACGCCGGAGCGCCTTATCGAGGTGTATCAGGTGCGTGCCGCCCTAGAAGGTTTGGCCTGTCGGCTTGCCGCGCAGAACATGAGCGACGAGGAAATTGCCAATATTAAAGCCTTGTTAAACAAGCATCTTAATGAGCAACGAGTGAAAGAAGGGGAGTCCTATTACCAAGAGGCCGGCGACCTGGATTTTCACTACCGCATCATTAAGGGTTCAAAAAACGAGCACCTATTTAATTTGCTAATTCACGATTTATATCAGCTTATTCGCATGTACCGAGTGCAAATGGGGATGACGGGCCCTCGAGTTTCCAAAGCATTTGACGAGCATTTGGCTATTATTAACGCCATTGAAAATCGTGATGGCGAATTGGCTGAGATGTTGATGAAGCGACATATCAGCTATTCAATGAATAACATAGAAAACAAATTTAACGCGGCGCAATAACCGCAACCGTTCACAGAGCAGGAGTTTACAATGTCCGCAGGAAAAAAATTTAGAGACGCATTAACAGCCAATCAGCCATTGCAGATTGTCGGCACTATCAATGCTTACTGTGCCATGATGGCTAAACAACTAGGCCATCAGGCTATTTATCTGTCCGGTGGTGGCGTGGCCAACGCCTCATACGGTCTGCCTGACTTAGGTATGACTTCATTGAACGATGTGATTGCCGATGTACAGCGTATTACCTCGGCCTGCGACTTACCGCTAATGGTGGATATCGACACGGGTTGGGGCGGTGCATTTAACATTGCCAAGACCATCCGCGATATGGAAAAAGCCGGTGCCGCTGCGGTGCACATCGAAGACCAGGTGGCGCAAAAGCGCTGTGGTCACCGTCCAAATAAAGAAATCGTTCCCGTTGAAGAAATGGTCGACCGTATTAAAGCGGCGGTAGATGCCCGTACCGACCCAGATTTCTTCATCATGGCTCGTACCGACTCATTTGCCCAAGAAGGCTTAGAAGCCGCTATTGCACGTGCCAAGGCTTATGTGGCCGCCGGTGCCGACGGTATCTTTGCCGAAGCGGTACAAACCGAAGAGCATTACCGCGCCTTTGCCGACGCCTTAGACGTGCCAATCCTTGCGAACATCACCGAGTTCGGTAAAACCGAATTGTGGAACTGCAAAGAGCTAGGCGAGTGGGGTGTGGACATGGTGCTTTACCCATTGTCGGCATTCCGTGCCATGAACAAGGCGGCAGAAAACGTATACAAATCGATTCTGGCTAACGGCGATCAAAAAGCCGTAATAGACACCATGCAAACTCGTATGGAGCTGTACGATTATCTTGGCTATCACGAATACGAACAAAAACTCGATGCCCTTTTTGCCGAAGGCAAGAATAAGTAACCGAGTTTCAACAGGAAAAATTCAGGAGAATTATTATGGTAGATAAAGCATTAGGTGGCGCGGGTCTGCGCGGTCAAGAAGCGGGTCAAACAGCCCTTTGTACGGTAGGTAAAACAGGTTCAGGCCTGACTTATTGTGGTTATGACATCAGCGAGCTGGCGGATAAAGTACAGTTCGAAGAAGTGGCCTTTTTACTTTCGCGCGGTGAGCTACCTACCGCGGGTGAATTGGTTGAATACAAAGCCAAGCTTAAATCACTGCGCGGCCTACCGGCGGCACTTAAAACAGTGCTAGAAGCCATTCCAAAAGATGCGCACCCAATGGATGTGATGCGTACCGGCTGTTCTATGCTGGGTAACCTGGAAATGGAAACCGATTTCGACCAGGCTAATGATGCCATCGATCGCATGGTTGCTATTTTCCCAAGCATCATCTGTTACTGGTACCGCTTTAGCCACGATGGCGTGCGCATTGACGTTGAAACCGATGACGATTCGGTGGGCGCTCACTTCCTACATCTGTTACACGACAAAGCGCCATCGCAGTTGTTTGCCGATGTGATGAATGTGTCTTTGATTCTCTATGCAGAGCACGAGTTTAACGCCTCAACCTTTACCGCCCGTGTATGTGCTTCAACCCTGTCTGACATTCATTCATGTGTAACCGGTGCTATCGGTTCACTGCGTGGTCCTTTACACGGTGGTGCTAACGAAGCGGCGATGGAACTGATTGAGCGTTTCAGCAATGCCGATAAAGCCGAGCAGGAGCTGATGGGTATGCTTGAGCGCAAAGAGAAGATCATGGGCTTCGGTCATGCGATTTACCGTGAAAGCGATCCGCGTAATGTGATCATCAAAAAATGGTCAGAGCGTTTGGCTCAAGAGGTAGGCGATGATGTGCTTTACCCTGTGTCTGTACGTTGTGAAGAAGTGATGTGGCGCGAGAAGAAGCTATTCTGTAATGCCGATTTCTTCCACGCTTCGGCCTATCACTTTATGGGCATTCCAACCAAATTGTTTACGCCTATCTTTGTAATGAGTCGCGTAACGGGCTGGACTGCACACGTGAAAGAGCAGCGTGCTAACAACCGTATTATCCGCCCAAGTGCGGGTTATATCGGCCCAGAAGCGCGCCCTGTACCTGAGCTAAGCGAGCGCTAAGCCACGGCTTAGCCAGCTTGCCTGTCGGTGCGGCACATTCGTTGGCGCACCACATCCATTCGCAATGTAGAGATGATTATGAATACCCAATACCGTAAGACGCTGCCGGGCTCAGAGCTGGTTTATTACGATACCCGAGCGGCCGTTGATGCAATCGAACCTGGCGCCTACGATGGCTTGCCTTATACCTCTAAAGTGCTTGCCGAAAACCTGGTTCGCCGTTGTAACCCAGACGATTTAACGCAAAGCCTAGAGCAGCTTATTTATCGTAAGCGCGAACATGATTTCCCTTGGTTCCCGGCCCGCGTGGTTTGCCACGATATCTTAGGTCAAACGGCGCTGGTGGATCTTGCCGGTCTGCGAGATGCCATTGCTGCCAAAGGCGGCGATCCGGCCAAGGTAAACCCCGTGGTACCAACTCAATTGATCGTTGACCACTCGTTGGCGGTCGAAGCACCGGGCTTTGACCCAGACGCGTTCGAAAAGAACCGTGCTATTGAAGACCGTCGTAACGAAGACAGATTCCACTTTATTAACTGGACCAAAACAGCGTTTAAAAACGTTGATGTGATCCCGCCGGGTAACGGCATCATGCACCAGATCAACCTGGAGAAGATGTCGCCGGTGATCCAGGTACGCGATGGCGTCGCCTTCCCGGATACCCTGGTAGGTACCGACAGTCATACCCCGCATGTTGATGCGCTGGGCGTAATCGCCGTGGGTGTAGGTGGTCTTGAAGCCGAAAGCGTGATGCTGGGTCGTGCCTCTTACATGCGCCTGCCGGACATTATTGGTGTTGAGTTGACGGGTAAGCCGCAGCCGGGCATTACCGCCACAGATATCGTACTGGCGCTGACCGAATTCCTGCGTAAAGAGCGTGTGGTTTCAAGTTACCTTGAATTCTTCGGTGAGGGTGCCTCGCATCTGACTCTGGGCGATCGTGCCACCATCTCGAATATGACACCGGAATACGGCGCCACGGCGGCCATGTTCTATATCGATGAGCAAACTATCGACTATTTGAAACTGACGGGCCGTGAAGACGAGCAGGTGAAGCTGGTTGAGCAATATGCCAAAGAAACTGGTTTGTGGGCCGATGCCATGACGGGTGCGAAATACGAGCGCGTATTAAGCTTTGATTTGTCCTCTGTGGGTCGTAATCTGGCCGGTCCATCAAACCCGCATGCCCGTTTGGCGACAGCGGACTTGCAAGCCCGTGGTATCGCCAAGCATGTTGAGCAAGAAGAGGGCCTGATGCCGGATGGCGCGGTCATTATCGCCGCTATCACCAGCTGTACCAATACCTCTAACCCGCGCAACGTGATTGCCGCAGCCTTGTTAGCCCGTAACGCCAACAAGTTTGGCTTAGTGCGCAAGCCTTGGGTTAAAACCTCACTGGCACCGGGTTCAAAAGCGGTAAAACTTTATTTAGAAGAAGCGAACCTTCTTCCTGAGCTGGAAGCCCTGGGCTTCGGCGTGGTGGGTTTTGCCTGTACCTCATGTAACGGCATGAGTGGCGCGTTAGACCCGAAAATCCAGCAAGAGGTGATCGAGCGCGACCTTTACGCGACGGCGGTACTTTCAGGTAACCGTAACTTTGATGGTCGTATCCACCCCTATGCTAAACAGGCCTTCCTGGCCTCACCGCCATTGGTGGTGGCGTATGCCATTGCCGGTACTATACGTTTCGATATCGAAAAAGATGCCCTGGGATATGATAAGCAAGGTCAGCCTATAACCTTGAAGGATCTATGGCCAAGCGACGAAGAAATCGATGCGGTTATTGCCAAAAGCGTGAAGCCAGAGCACTTCCGTCAGGTGTACGAACCCATGTTCGATTTAGACGTGGATTACGGTGAAAAGAACAATCCACTGTATGACTGGCGCGAAATGAGCACCTATATTCGTCGTCCACCTTATTGGGAAGGGGCGCTTGCGGCACCACGCACCATGAAAGACATGCGTCCACTGGCGGTGCTGGGTGACAACATCACCACCGACCACTTGTCACCATCGAATGCGATTCTGGCCAGCAGTGCGGCCGGTGAATACCTGGCGAAAATGGGTCTGCCTGAAGAAGACTTTAACTCGTACGCCACGCACCGTGGTGACCACCTAACGGCGCAACGTGCAACCTTCGCTAACCCTAAGCTGTTTAACGAAATGGTGCGCGATGAAAACGGTGAGGTGAAGCAAGGTTCACTGGCGCGTATTGAGCCAGAAGGCCAGGTTACTCGTATGTGGGAAGCCATTGAAACCTATATGGAGCGTAAGCAACCGCTATGTATCGTTGCCGGTGCCGACTATGGTCAGGGTTCAAGCCGTGACTGGGCAGCCAAAGGCGTTCGCCTAGCGGGTGTGGAAGTGATCATCGCCGAAGGTTTCGAGCGTATTCACCGTACCAACTTGATTGGCATGGGTGTGTTACCTCTGGAGTTTAAAGCGGGTGAAAACCGTAAGACCTTTAACCTTGATGGTAGCGAGACCTATACGGTGTTAGGCGAGCCAGCACCGGGTGCGGATATGCAAGTGCAGATCACCCGCGCCAATGGTGAACAGCTGACTATTACCACCAAATGTCGCCTTGATACCCAAGAGGAATTGTCCATCTACAGTGCAGGCGGTGTATTGCAACGCTTTGCGCAGGACTTCCTTGAAGGCTCAGTATAAATTGCAGAAGGTGAGAGCCCATTTTTAGAGGTGGGCTCTCACCTTTTTTTGAGGTTAATAATGACACAACAGCTAAAAATACCGGCAACCTATATGCGCGGAGGCACCAGTAAAGGGGTGTTCTTTGCACTGCATGACTTGCCTGCACAAGCGCAGCAGCCGGGCGCCTATCGTGATGCCTTGCTTTTGCGGGTCATCGGCAGCCCGGATCCCTACGGCAAACATACCGATGGCATGGGTGGGGCGACATCCAGTACCAGTAAAACGGTGATCTTATCGAAAAGCGATAAGGCGGGTCATGATGTTGACTACCTGTTTGGCCAGGTTGCTATTGATAAGCCGTTTATCGATTGGAGCGGTAACTGTGGCAACCTAACCGCTGCGGTGGGTGCCTTTGCCATTAATAATGGCTTGGTGGATGCGTCACGCATTTGTGAAAATGGCATCACCGAAGTGCGGATCTGGCAGGCCAATATTCACAAAACCATTGTCGCTCATGTGCCTATGTGTGATGGCTTGGTGCAAGAGCTTGGTGACTTTGAACTCGATGGTGTGACCTTTCCCGCCGCTGAGGTGAAGGTCGACTTCTTATCGCCTGTCGGTGATGGTGCAGTACTGCCAACGGGTAACCTGGTCGATACCTTAGTGGTGCCGGGCGAGGGCGAGCTACAGGCAAGTTTTATCAATGCCGGTATCCCTACTATTTTCGTGAATGCCAGCGAGCTGGGTTACAGCGGGGCAGAGCTGCAGGACGATATCAATAATGATGAGCAGGCCTTAGCACGCTTTGAGCGTATTCGTGCTTACGGTGCGGTGCAAATGGGGCTGATCAGTGATATTGAAGAGGCGAAAACGCGCCAGCATACGCCGAAAATCGCCATGGTGGCACCGGCAAGCAGCTATGTGGCATCCAGCGGCAAGCGCATTGATGCGGCAGATATAGATGTACAGGTTCGCGCCTTGTCCATGGGTAAGCTGCACCATGCCATGATGGGCACCGCCGCCGTTGCCATCGCTACCGCGGCCGCCATTGAAGGCACCTTGGTGAACCTGGCTGCAGGTGGTGTAGCACGCCAGTCGCTGACCTTTGGCCACCCTTCGGGCACGCTGCAAGTGGGTGCAGCGGTAAATATGCTTGATGGTCAGGCTGATGTGCACAGTGTCAGCATGAGCCGCAGTGCCCGCCGCTTAATGGAAGGCTGGGTGCGTGTACCAGAGCCTGAATTAGGCGAGTAGACATAAAAAAAGCCGCTTCAAGCGGCTTTTTTTATTAAAGCAGAAGGTGAATTAGACAACGCCACGCGGTAGGCGACAGTCGTGCTCTTTCTCTGCAAGCTCTTTAATCCAAAATTCTTCGGCAGTGAAACCATCTTTGTTTTCACTAACGACAGTAAAGGCAGCCTTTTTCTCAGTTGCTTTTGCCGCAGGAGCCGCTTTTTTGGTTGTTGTTTTTTTGCTTGCTTTGGCAGGAGCCTTTTCTTCTACTTTAGCGACTGTTTCTGTTTTACCAGAAGTAAGCTCTTCAGTAAGTTCAGCTACCTCAGCAAGGCGCATGTTTTTGCCGCCATCAATGCTGTACCAGCCAGGCTTGGTGGTGATTTCTGGCTTTTTGCCATTCGCCGCTTCATACGCAGCTTCAAAAGCAGCTAACACTTCTGTTTTGTCTAGTTTACTCATCAAAAGATCCTAGTCGTTAACGCAGGTTAATTTTATTACAAGTATATATTTATACCCATTTGTCCTGGGATTTTCAATTTTTTGTGGCGAAATTGCTAATTTCCTTTATTTTTTCCGCCAATGACGGGAAAATTTAGGCCTAAATTAGGTCATGAGGTGATTATGAAACGCAACGAGCTACTCGCTATTTTGAATGCCAAGCTGGCACCGGAGCAAATCAAAGACTTTTGTCCCAATGGTCTGCAGGTTGAAGGCACCGAGCATATTAAAAAAATCGTCACCGGAGTGACCGCCAGTCAGGCCCTGGTCGATAAGGCCATAGAGCTGCAAGCCGATGCCCTGGTTGTGCACCATGGCTACTTTTGGAAGGGTGAGTCGCAAGTGATCAGTGGCATGAAAAAGCGCCGCCTAAAAGCGCTGCTGGCGGCGGATATTAACCTGTTCGCCTACCACTTACCCTTGGATGTGCACCCCGAGCTAGGTAATAACGCCCAGCTTGCTAAGCTACTGGGCATCGAGATCCTGGGCGGCATGGAGCCGGGACCAGTTAGCGTGCCGGTGTGGGGTAAGGTCAACGAGCCTGTCAGTGGCGATGAATTTGCCAAGCGCATTGAATCCGTGCTCGGGCGCACGCCGCTGAGCTCTGTGGTGCGCTCTGAGGTGATTGAAACCATAGGTCTGTGTACCGGTGGTGGTCAGGGTTATATCGACTTGGCGGCGGCGCAAGGTTTGGATGCCTACCTGACCGGCGAGGCCTCAGAGCAAACCATACATAGTTCCACCGAGCAGGGCATAGATTTCTTTGCCGCCGGGCACCACGCCACCGAGCGCTATGGTGCTAAGGCCTTGGGGGAATTTTTAGCGGATGAGTTTGGTTTGGATGTAACCTTTATCGACATCGACAATCCGGTATAAAGATTATACCAATTCACTTAAATAGCTAATCACCCTAGCGGGCTAAATATCGTGCTAACTGTGTTGAAATTTTTCTATGTACGCCTACACGGATGTAGGCGGTAGAGCGGCGCAGGAGCCAAAGCCGAGAATAACTACATAAAAAAAATTCCGCCTTGTTATCACATCATTTATCCAGCGCTATATCTGATCACATACTTAACAGAATTGGTATTAAAAGGAGCCAGGGGCTCCTTTTTTATTGTCGCTGCAACAAATTATTTGCGGCTGTTATTTTGCTTACAGGTATTAAGGAAGTGGCGGTAAACCGGGTTATCCTTCATTTCTTTTTTCATCGCCAAATACATGGGGCGGTTCAATCCCAGGGCGCCTAAAGGAATTGACTTGATCAAGCCCTGAGCCTCATAGGGCGTCACCAGCCAATCCGGCAGGGCGGCCACGCCCATGCCTGCACTGACCAATTGGAAAATCAACAAGCCCTGATCCACGGTTTTTAAGGTGCCATCGAAACGGGCATTTTGAATAAAGTGTTTGAATATATCCTGTCGTTCCCGCGGAATAGGGTAGGAGATGATGGTCTCATCTTTTAAATCTAAGGCGGTCACATAAGCTTTATTGGCCAAGGGGTGGTCCGGCGCCACGATAAGCTTGAGTTTAAAATCAAACAGGTGGGCAAATTCCAAGCGATCCGGCTCACGAATGTCCGAGGTCAGAACCAGATCTAAATCCCCATCAAGCAGCTCGGGAATGGCGTCATAACTAAACCCGCGCTCATAATCTACATGGATATCCGGCCAGAAATTATTGAATTCTTTAATGGTCGGCAGCAACCAGTGAAAACAGGCGTGGCATTCCACACTTAGGCGCAGTTGCGAAATAGGCTGATTTAAACTTTCTTTCAGGCGGCATTTGGTGGCTTCGACCTTAGGTAACACATCCTGCGCCAGTTCTAATAGCAGCATGCCTTGAGGGGTAAAGCGCACCGGATGGGTTTTACGCTCAAACAGCTGACAATCCAGCTTGTTTTCCAAGTCTTTGATTTGATGAGATAAAGCTGACTGGGTTAGAAATAATTCACGGGCGGTATTCACTAAAGAACCGGTTTCTTTCAAGGTGGCTATGGTTTTAAGGTGTTTAATTTCAATCATCTTTAGTAAATCTCATAAAAGCCAGTCACATATCTCATAATGATTGCGACTAAACCGAGCTGGATAAATGTATAAAAGTCTAGACGGCTAAAAAATTATCACTTTTATACTCAGTTGGCTATTAAAAGATAAAATTCATTGTGAAAAATGTCTATTTTCTCTGTTTTTAAATTTATTCAGCGGTGAGTTAACGCGCTGATATGAATTTAATTCATTAGCAATGTGAGTAAGCTTCGTTTGTGTCCCCAAGATCTGAGAGGTAATGTTTAGCCATCTAAACAGCTAAACGGATATTTACATCATGGCACGTATACATAACTTAGGTTTTCCCCGTATCGGCAAACGCCGCGAATTGAAATTTGCTATCGAGGCCTACTGGGCTGGCGATATTACTCAGGAAGAGCTGCGCCAGCGCGGTGCGCAAATCCGCCAAGAAAATTGGGCAATGCAAAGCGAGGCGGGCATAGAGCTTGTGCCGGTGGGCGACTTTGCCTGGTACGATCAGGTGTTATCTACCTCTATGCTGGTAGGAGCCATTCCGGCGCGCCATCAAAGCGACAGCAGCAATGCACTGGACACCCTGTTCCGTATCGGCCGTGGTCGTGCACCAACGGGCTGCGCCTGTGCCGCCAGTGAGATGACCAAATGGTTTAATACCAACTACCACTATATTGTGCCCGAGCTAAGTGCCGAGCAGCAGTTTGCGCTGAGCTTTAACGAACTTTTTGAGCAGGTAGAAGAAGCGCAGAATTTAGGGCATAAGGTCAAGCCCGTGCTGGTTGGCCCGGTTACCTATTTGTACCTGGCTAAATGCGCCGGGGAAGAGTTCGATAAGCTCACCTTGTTGGAGCGCCTATTGCCAGTGTATCAACAGGTGCTGGCCAAGTTGGCGGCACAAGGGGTGGAGTGGGTGCAAATCGATGAGCCAATTTTGGCCTTGGAGCTGGATACCCACTACCGCAGCGCTTTAACTAAAAGCTTCGCCGCCTTGGCAAATCAGGGCGTGAAGCTGCTGCTGGCGACTTATTTTGATGAGGTGAGCGCCTACTTAAAAGATATCAGTGAGTATGCCATCGATGGCGCGCATTTCGACTTGGTGGCTACACCGCAAAACATTGAAGCGCTGGACAAAGCCCTTGGCGAGCAGCGGGTGTTGTCTCTTGGGGTGATCAACGGCCGTAATATTTGGCGCGCCGATCTCAGTGCCATCTATGAGCAGGTGCAAGATATTGCCGCCCAGCGTGGTGATTCATTGTGGCTGGCGCCATCTTGCTCTTTATTGCATACCCCGGTGGACTTGGAACAAGAGCAACTGCTGGACGGTGAATTGAAAAGCTGGTTGGCCTTTGCCAAGCAAAAAGGCGAAGAGCTTAATTTGCTGAAAGTGGCTCTGGAGCGCTGCAACACGCAAGATATCGACACTTATAGTGCACCGGTGAAAAACCGCCGTACTTCAAGCAGGGTAAACAACGCGCAAGTGCAGCAGCGTGTGGCAAAATTAAGTGCCGAGCAAGGTCAACGTCACAGCGAGTTTGCGCTGCGTGCTGAAAAACAGAAGGCGGCCCTGCAATTGCCACTGTTGCCGACTACTACTATTGGCTCCTTCCCGCAGACATCGGATATTCGTAAGGCCCGTCGCGACTTTAAGGCTGGGGAGTTAAGTGCCCAGGCTTATGAGCAGCAGATGCAGGAGCAAATTCAATATGCGGTGCGCGAGCAAGAGGCACTGGATATAGATGTATTGGTGCATGGTGAGGCGGAGCGTAACGACATGGTCGAATACTTCGGTGAATTGCTCGATGGTTTTGCCTTTAGCCAGTTCGGTTGGGTACAAAGTTATGGCACCCGCTGTGTGAAGCCGCCTTTGATCTGGGGTGATGTGTCTCGCGCCGCGCCTATGACATTACAATGGACCCAGTATGCGCAGTCGCTCACCGACAAGCATATGAAGGGCATGCTCACGGGTCCTGTGACTATTTTGTTCTGGTCTTTTGTGCGCGATGATCTGGATAAGCCGACCATAGCTAAGCAAATTGCCCTGGCGCTGCGCGACGAGGTGGTGGATCTGCAGGATGCGGGCATTAAGGTGATTCAAATCGATGAACCGGCGTTTCGCGAGGGTATGCCACTTAAAGCCAGCCAGTGGCAAAGTTACCTTGATTGGGCGGCCTATGCCTTCCGAGTGTCGGCCAGCGGCGTTGATGACAGCACGCAAATTCACACTCATATGTGTTACAGCGAGTTCAACGACATTATTGGCGCCATTGCCGCCATGGATGCGGATGTGATCACCATAGAGACATCGCGCTCGAACATGGAGCTGCTCGATGCCTTTGAACACTTCGATTACCCCAATGATATTGGCCCTGGGGTGTATGATATCCATACCCCGAATGTGCCTGAGGTCAAATGGATCAAGGACTTGATCCACAAGGCGGCGGCGAAAGTTCCGGTTGAGCGCCTGTGGGTGAACCCGGATTGCGGCTTGAAAACCCGAGCCTGGCCGGAAACCCGTGAGGCCCTGCAAAACATGGTGATTGCCACCAAGGAGCTGCGCCAGGAATTAAGCGCCTAGCAAAAAGAGTCATAAAAGAGCGGACGTTATAAATGTCCGCTCTTTTTTAAGCCTTTCTCACCCTTTACTTTCACAGCCTTCCCTCATAAGATCACACTAAATTTCTAGTGGATAAGCGCAATGACACATACCCCGCAACGTATTACCCTCACTCGTCCTGATGATTGGCACATTCACCTTCGTGATGGCGAGCAACTAAAAGACACGGTAAGAGACGCCAGCCGCTATATCGGCCGCGCCATCATCATGCCTAATTTGGTGCCACCGGCGACCTGTACCGACACGGCGCTAGCTTATCGTGATCGCATTATGGCTGCGGGGCCAAAGGCGCATTTTGAACCCCTGATGGTGCTGTATCTCACGGATAACACCACGGCTGATGAAATTCGCAAAGCCAAGGCATCGGGTAAAATCGTTGCTGCCAAGCTGTATCCAGCCGGTGCGACCACCAACTCGGACTCAGGTGTGACCGATATCGAAAACATCTACCCTGTGCTTGAAGCCATGCAGGAAGTAGGCATGCTGTTGTTGGTTCACGGTGAGGTGACCGATTCAAGTATCGATATTTTCGACCGTGAAAAGGTCTTTATCGAAACCAAACTGAAGAAGGTAGTGAAGGACTTCCCTGAGCTTAAAGTGGTGTTAGAGCACATCACTACCAAGGATGCGGTTGAGTTTGTAAGCTCGGCCTCGGCCAATGTGGCGGCGACCATTACCGCGCATCACCTGCTTTATAACCGCAACCATATGCTTGCCGGTGGCATTCGTCCGCATTATTACTGCTTGCCTATCCTTAAGCGTAATACCCATCAGGAAGCCCTGATCGAAGCCGCCACCAGTGGTAACAGCAAGTTCTTCCTAGGTACCGATTCGGCGCCACACCTTAAGGACAAAAAAGAAGCGGCTTGTGGTTGTGCTGGTGCATACACGGCGCACGCGCCACTTGAGCTATATGCTGAAGCCTTTGAACAGGCCGGTGCCCTGGACAAGCTTGAAGCCTTTGCCAGCCACTTCGGTCCTGATTTCTACGGCATTGCCCGCAATACCGATACAGTGACCCTGGTACGTGAGCCGTGGCAAGTGCCGCAAAGCTACCCGCTGGGAGAAGACAAGGTCATTCCTATTTGTGCCGGTGAAATGCTGAACTGGCAGGTAAAGGACTAAGCTTCAGATTACTCTTAGAAAAAGCCCGATTTGTTATCGGGTTTTTTTATGCCTGTAAGGATTAGCCGCCAAGATGGATGATGGGGTGTTGATCTGCCGCAAGCAAGTTGCAGAGCCCTGCCTTTAGCGGACAATTGTCCTTATGATCTAAAGTGGCTTTGACTAAGCTCTGGCGCTAAAATGAAGCACAGTCAGTGCTTCTCGCGCTATAACAAACAGGTGAAATAACCATGCACTTACCGACAGTGGACTATCAATCGCCGAACGCGCCAGCCGAATTTGTCGAATCGCTTCGCAATACCGGTTTTGGGGTGTTAACCAACCATCCGATCCCACAATCGCTGGTGGAGTCAATTTATCAGGATTGGCAGGCTTTTTTTAACTCAGAGCAAAAGCATGAGTTTCTTTTTGATAAACAAACTCAGGACGGTTATTTCCCACCCGAGATAAGTGAAGTGGCCAAAGGCTGCAAGGTTAAAGACATCAAAGAATACTACCATGTCTATCCTAAGGGCCGGGTACCTGAGCAGCTGGAAGAGAAAATTCGTGAGTATTATCGCTTGGCCAATGAGTTTGCCAGCGAATTACTGAGCTGGGTGCAGGCCCATGCGCCGGCTGATGTGCAGGCTAAGTTCTCCATTGACCTTAAAGACATGATCAAGAATTCGGAGCAAACCTTACTGCGTATTTTGCACTATCCACCGATGACGGGCGATGAAGAGCCGGGCGCCATTCGTGCCGCCGCTCATGGCGATATCAACCTGCTGACCGTGCTGCCTGCGGCGAACGAGCCGGGGTTACAGGTGCAAACCAAAGAGGGTGGCTGGCTGGATGTTCCAAGCGACTTTGGTAATCTGATCATCAATATCGGCGATATGCTGCAAGAGGCATCTGGTGGTTACTTCCCATCGACTATTCACAGGGTAATTAACCCAACGGGTAAGGCTTCGACCAAGTCGCGTATCTCGTTACCCCTGTTTTTGCACCCACGCCCAGATGTGGTGCTGTCTGAGCGTTACACCGCCGACAGCTATTTGCAGGAGCGTTTACGCGAACTCGGCGTAAAATAACGCCCATAGAGTGACCACAAAAAAAAGCCCGTTAAAAACGGGCTTTTTTGTTTTGGCATTTATAATGCTTAGCTTATCAGTAAGGCACGGGCCGCCAGGCCGATACCGAGCGTGATCACCACGCTTAAGAGGGTGCCTAACATCACATACTCGGTAAGTTGTTTATCCTTGGCATTGGTTAAATCGCCAAAGCGAAAGACCGACTTGGCTGCAAGCACAAATCCCACCCCGGCTAATTCATCGATTATGATAAAGGTCAGCATAAGCAGGCGCTCTAACAGGCCGATGCTGTGCCCGGCCTGTGGCAGCGTTGTTCTCTTATCAGCAGCGATGCTGGCGGGCAGGTGCCAGCGCTCCAGCAGCATACGAATGGCCACGGAACTGGGGTTAAGCACTAATAAATAGGCGAGCAACAGCACATAAGTATTACTGTGCATCAGCTGAGCGTTAAACCACTGGCCGAGTGTATCGGCATCCGTTAAATAGCAGCTTAGCGCCACAAGAATAAGAATATGCGCGCCTTGGTCGACAATAAAGGGCACAAAGCCACGGCTGCTGTAGGATTTGGCAACATCAATCAGCCAGTGGCTGGTCATAATAAGTGCGGTGGCCGCCACCACAGGGAGCCAATCACCGAGGCCGTAATAGCACTCCCAGGCCCATAATAAGGAGCCGCTCAGAGCTCCGTGCACCAAGGTATGCAATACCAACTTAGGGGATTTAAAATGGTGTTTATTGCGCTGGTGAACCCAACTTAAGGGTTGTAAAAAAAAGTCGGCGACCACATGGGCCAACAACAGCCCAAGCAGCAGGGCGATTTGCTCATTCATGTGTGTACTCCTTGGCGGCGACCGCTAGAAATTCATCGAGCAAATGATATTGCCCGGCATTGAGTAATTTGGTGACATTGGCTCGTGAGCTGCCCAGCTGAGCAGCAATAGCGGCATGATCCTTGTTTTCCAGCCAGTGATACCAGTACAGGGCCTGGGCCTGCTTTTGACTGGTGTGGTTAATTAGATGGTCAAGGAAGCGGATGTTTAAGGCAAAGCTGGCGCTCAAGGGGCTTTGATAGAGGCTTAGACTCAGGCGCTTGTTTTTAATCGTATCCAGTCCCTTACCGGAGAGCATCAGGGCGGCGCCGGTGGCGGTTTTTACATCCTGGCGATAGTTATCAATTGGCCCTATAGCTTCGCTAACACGGGCATCAAGGGCATGGCTGCGCAAATAAAGACGTAACATCAGGGTCGCCTGTAAAGGGACAGGGGCCTTGCCAAGAATGCATTGAAAAGCATCGCCGCGGTAAATGTTGAAGTGCCCATCAAAGCGTTCGCACAGGGCGCGCAAGCCTTGCTCCAAGGTATAAAGCAGACCGTCGTATTGTGCGCCTGCCTGCTCGCTGGAGCCGACAATATCGCCGCTCAGTACTGTGTAATTGGCCGTGGACATAGATCTCCGTGTATTTTGGTTACTTAATTGAAAGTAACTGAAAATGGTTACATCTTTATTTGTAACTAAATATAGTTACTCCCCCTTAAAAGTACAAGCTTTGCTTTTTCTTGCCAGGAATGCCTGTATTTTTGGTGTATTTAGCCAGGTGCTTAAAATTAGCAAACCATAACGATATCAGATAGCTATACCGCAAATGGGGTTTTTGTTGATAAATTCTAAAAAAATTAATGACAACGCTGTCATTAATTGGGTAACATAATTTCAACATGAAAGAGCAGGTGTTTTGAGGCAAGGTGCGTAAAGCGTTTTTGCCCGGATTGAATTAAGGTATAGAGGTCTGGTAATGAGGGTAGACGCGGCAACGCAGGAGCAGCTATTTATTGGTATCGACGGCGGGGGAACCAAATGCCGGGCGACCATTTATAGCCCCACGCATGGAGTCTTGGGCACTGGCCTTGGCGGGCCCGCCAACCCCTTGCATGGTCTGGAGCGCACCTTGGAGTCGATCATGATGTCGACCCAACAGGCGTTGCGCGATGCCTCTATGAATTTGCACAGCGTTCATGAGCTGGTGGCCGGTTTAGGCCTGGCCGGGGTTAATTTGCCAAGCTTGTATGAACAGATCAGTGGTTGGCAGCACCCCTTTAAAAAAATGTACCTGACCACGGATTTGCACACCGCCTGTATTGGTGCCCATGAAGGGCAGGATGGGGCGGTTATCATCACGGGCACTGGCTCCTGTGGGTATGTCACCGTTCAGGGCAAGAGCAAAAGCTATGGTGGTCATGGTTTTGCTCAAGGCGATAAGGGCAGTGGCGCCTGGCTCGGTCTTGAAGCATTAAAGGCAGTGTTGCTCGATTTGGATGGTTTAGGGCCCCATACCCAGCTTACGGCTATGTTTACCTTACACTTTAATACGCAATCGGCGATGGTGATTGCCGAACAAATGGCAGGCCAACCCTCAAGTAGTTATGCTAAATTGGCACGTATGGTCCTGGATGCGGCGCAACAGGGCGATCCTTTGGCCACCGAGATAGTTAAAGATGGTGCCCGATATATCAGCATGATGGCCAAGCGCTTGTTGGCACTTGAGCCGCCGCGTTTATCCATGATTGGCGGCCTGGCAGAGCCCCTGCAGCCGTGGCTGGATGCGGATATTGCCGCGCGTGTCGCAACGCCCAAACAGCCGCCGGAATTAGGGGCGGTTTACTTTGCGCAACAATCGTTGGCACAGGAATAAATCGGCGCAAGAATAAATTGGCACCACAGACTCTAAGGTTATAAATAAAATGAATACAGCCTTCCATGCTCAGCGCTTATTTGATGGTGAACGTTTTTTAACAGACGTCTATTTTCAGGTGCGTGCGGGAAAATTGCATTTCCTGACATCGCCACAAGATCAGGCCACTCGACTTGAGGGCTTAGTGGTACCTGGGTTTATCGATGTTCAGGTCAATGGCGGTGGCGGTGCGTTTTTTAATGCCGAGCCCAACCTTGCCTGTCTCAAGAAGATGGTGCATGCCCATGGTCAATTTGGCACCACGGCCATGATGCCGACCCTGATCACAGATGATATTAAGGTGATGGGCGCTGCGGCCGACGCCATTGCTCAGGCTATCAGCGCTCAGGTGCCGGGTATTGCCGGCGTTCATTTCGAAGGGCCGCATCTGAGTTTGCCCAAAAAAGGCACTCACAGTGAGCAGTTTATTCGTCCTATCAGCGCCGCAGAAATGGCCATTTACGAGCGCGATGATCTGGGTCTGAAAATGCTCACCCTGGCGCCGGAGCATGTCAGTGTCGCCGACATCAAGCGTCTGGTGGCCTTGGGTGTTAAAGTCTCCCTTGGCCATACCAATGCGGATTATGCCACCACCATGGCGGCTCTCGATGCCGGCGCCGATGGCTTCACTCATTTATTTAATGCCATGTCACCTTTTACCTCCCGAGAGCCCGGTGTGGTGGGTGCAGCCCTTTGGCATGACAACAGCTGGTGTGGATTGATAGTGGATGGTCATCATCTGCATCCTGACTCCGCCAAGCTGGCCATTCGTACCAAGCAGCGCGGCAAAATCATGCTGGTGACAGATGCTATGCCGCCGGTTGGCACAGACGCCACCGAGTTTGATTTCTTCGATGGTCGTAAGGTGTACCGCACCGGCGATCGTTTGAATTCCAGTACCGGAGAGCTGTCGGGCAGTGTGCTCGATATGGCCAGTGCCGTGCGCAATACGGTCAATACCCTGGATATTAGCCTTGGCGAAGCGCTACGAATGGCCTCGCTTTATCCGGCGCACTATTTGGGCTTACAGAATACTAAGGGGCGTCTGCTGGAAGACTTTGATGCCGACTTTGTGGTGCTTGACCAGCAACTGCAGGCACAGGCAACCTACCTGGGTGGGCACTTGCTTTAAGGTTAATCCCTGGAGACCCCGCAGGCAGTAACGCGGGGCTTTTTATTGTGCCCAGCCAGAAATGCGAGCGGGCAACTAGTGAGAGAATATGACAACAACTGACACGGTTAAAAAGAAGCAACGCCTGGCCTCTTTGGATGCCTTACGCGGCTTCGACATGTTTTGGATCCTTGGCGGTCAAGGCATATTTGCCGCACTTTTGGTGTTAACGGGTTGGCAGGGCTGGAAAGCATTTGAGGCCCAGACAGTGCACTCACCCTGGCATGGCTTCACCTTTTATGATTTGATTTTTCCGCTCTTTATATTCTTATCGGGCGTAGCCATGGGCTTAAGCCCTAAACGCATCGACCATTTACATCTTAAGGAACGACTGCCTTATTACCAAAAGGCGCTGAAACGACTGGTTATTTTATCAGCCTTTGGGGTGCTCTATAACCATGGCTGGGGCACCGGCATACCTATGGCGCTGGATGAAATTCGCTACGCCAGTGTGCTTGGCCGCATTGCTATTGCCTGGTTTATTGCCGCCATGCTGGTCTGGCACACCTCGATGCGCACTCAGGTGATGGTGCTGGTTGGCATCTTAGTGGGTTATTGGCTTTGGCTTTGTTTTATTCCCGTGCCCGGTGGCCTTGCCGGTGACCTAAGTGCCGAGGGCAGTTGGAACGCCTGGATTGATCAGCGCCTGTTACCGGGCATTAGTTATCAGAATAGGCCGGTTGATCCTGAGGGGATATTGTCGAATATTCCCGCCGTGGCCAACGCCATGATGGGAGTCTTTGCCGGGCGTCTGATAGCTCAGGCACAGGAGCGCGGGCAGTGGCGAATAGCCGCTATTTTATTCGGCAGCGGGCTTGTTAGCCTAGTATTAGGCTGGTTATGGGACGGAATTTTTCCCGTTAACAAAGAGCTTTGGACCAGCTCCTTTGTGCTGGTGACCGTGGGCTGGAGTGCCATGCTGCTGGCGGTATTCTACGCCTTGGTTGATGTCCTGGGTCTTCAACGGTGGGCTTATCCCTTTGTGATTATCGGCGCCAATTCCATCATTATTTACCTGGCCTCAAGCCTGGTGAGCTGGAGCCATATATCGAAAAGTCTGTTCGGCGGCGTGATACGTGCCGTGCCCGAGCCCTGGCAGCCCTTGGTCGGTGTAATAGCGCTGCTGGGCGTACAGTTGCTGGTGCTACACTGGATGTATAGGCGCAAGATCTTTGTCAGTGTCTAGGCTTTTATCCGGCGTAGGTAACAGCGAACAAAGCTAAATCAAAAATCCATGCCTGTTTCGTCGCTTTGGCTTTACAAGGGGAAATGAAAAAGGTAAAAATGACAACGTTGTCATAATGGTGTGGCCTAATAACCATCCCTATTAGGTGCTGATCTATGGTCATGGGCCAATTGCACGGAGCGCTTGACCATAGATCCCATTTTTTTCAACTTTAACAACGAGCTAGACATGCAAATTGTGATTCTAAAAGACGCGGCGGCGGTTGCTCACTATGGCAGTGAGTTGTTTGCGGCGCAGTTAAACAAACAGCCTGCCTCGGTATTGGGTTTAGCGACCGGTTCAACGCCGTTGGCCTTGTATCAAAACCTTATCAAGCTAAACCAGCAAGGGGACATAAGCTTTGCTCAGGCGCAAAGTTTTAACCTCGATGAATACCTGGGCTTGCCCGGTGAACATCCGCAAAGTTACCGCTACTTTATGAATCAGCAGCTGTTTAATCATATTGATATAGATATTAACAACACCCATGTGCCGCCAGGCAATGCGGACGATCCCATTGAGGCCTGCGAGCAGTACGAGCGGCAAATAGCCGAGGCAGGTGGGATTGATTTGCAACTACTTGGCATAGGTCGCAACGGCCATATTGGTTTTAATGAACCCTCGTCCGGCTTGACCTCGCGTACCCGGGTAAAAACCCTGACTAAAGCAACCATTGCCGATAATGCGCGCTTCTTTGCCGAAGGCGAATACCAGCCGCATTTATCCATCACTATGGGCATAGGCACCATATTGGATGCCAAGAAGGTGGTGCTATTGGCAACAGGAGAGAGTAAGGCTGCGGCCATTGCCGCCACGGTCGAAGGGCCACTCAGTGCCGCTTGCCCGGCATCGGCGCTGCAAATGCACCAAAACGCCGTGCTGGTGATAGATGAGGCTGCGGCAAGTCAATTGGCAGATGTAAATTTCTACAAACATATTGAAGCCGAAAACCAAAAGCTGTTAAAGCGCCTTGGCAAAAGATAACTTCTTCATTAGCTAGATTAAAATGAGCTTTTATTGTCGCTGTCGGGGGCGCGCAAATATGCTAGGGTAGGGGCATTCGATTTTTTGGCCCGTGTTTAGATTTAGATGTTGCAATACTCCCAGTTGCCCCTCGACCGTCACTCCAGTGACCGCAAAGACCCAAATTGGCTTATTAACAAGCGCCAAGGTGGGCGTTATGTGCTTATCAATAACGACCATAATTTGTTTATCGCAGACTCACCCATCGCCGCTTTTGTCGATTACCAAGCCGTAAAAGAGTTTGATGTGGATAATGCCATCTATCTGGGCGAGCATGAGCAGCAGCATTATTTTGCCCTGGATGTAAGCGTGCCTCTGGCCGAAGAGAAGCAGTTCGCCGGCTATGAATTCGTTGATATCCGCAAATACGGGCCTGTGGTTGATGCTCATGATGCGGCCATTTTAGTGCTGGCCCGAGGTCTGTGCCACTGGCATAAAACGCATAAGTTTTGTGGTCGCTGTGGCACCCAAAACTTTATTGCAGAAGCCGGTCATGCGCGTAAATGCAGCAACAAAGACTGCCGTCATTTAACCTTCCCAAGAACCGATCCTGCGGTGATCATGCTGGTTCATTATCCCTTTAGCGATGGCGTTGAACGCTGTTTACTGGGCCGTCAGGCGAGTTGGCCCCAAGGTGTTTACTCAACCTTGGCCGGATTTGTAGACCCGGGCGAAACCTTAGAGGCTGCAGTGGCTCGTGAGGTGATGGAAGAGGCTGGAGTGGCTGTTGAAAATCCCAGGTATATCGCCTCTCAGCCTTGGCCTTTTCCAAGCTCTCTAATGCTAGGTTATATGGCTAAGGCAAAAAGCACAGATATATTTATCGACCAGGATGAAATAAGTGAGGCGAGATGGTTTTCCCGCCAGGAGCTGCGCGATTTTGGTAACTGGGGGGATGAGGGCGAGCATTTCAAATTGCCCCGTAAAGACTCCATTTCACGATTTTTAATCGACTCTTGGATAGCACAGAATGAGGACCAGGAATGAAAAAAGAAACGCAGCTGATCGCCGCCGGGCGCAGTAAAAAGTACACTCAGGGGGTTGTGAACCCAGTATTGCAGCGGGCATCCACCGTGGTATTCGACAGCGTGGCCGAATTTAAAGAAGCGGCTAAAAATCGCGGTAATCGCGCCTTATTTTACGGTCGTCGCGGCACTAATACTCACTTTGCCCTGCAAGAAGCCATTGCCGAGCTTGAAGGCGGCGCTGGTTGTGCCTTGTACCCAAGCGGCGCAGCGGCCATCGCCAATACCCTGCTGTCATTTGTGAAGGCCGGGGATCATATCCTGATGATGGATACCGCTTACGAGCCGACTCGTGATTTTTGCAACAAGGTACTGAGCGGATTGGGCGTAAACACCACCTATTACGATCCCATGATAGGCGCAGGCATAAGCGAGCTAATTCAAGACAACACCCGAGTGCTGTTTATGGAATCTCCCGGCTCCATCACCATGGAGGTGCAGGACGTACCGGCCCTGGTTAAGGTGGCCAAAGATCATGGTTTAATCACCATGCTCGATAATACATACGGCAATGGCCTGCAGTTTCGTCCCTTAGATCACGGTGTTGATATCAGCATCCAGGCGGCAACCAAATATATCGTCGGCCACAGCGATGTGATGATGGGTGTCAGCGTTGCTAACGAGCACTATTGGCCAACCTTGCGCGAGCAATCCTACCTGCTTGGTCAGTGTTGCAGCGCCGATGATGCTTATATGGCACTGCGTGGCCTGCGCACCATGGCGGTACGTTTGGCGCAGCATGAGCAGGCGGCGTTAGAAGTAGCGAACTGGTTAAGTACGCACCCGCTGGTCGACCATGTGCGTCATCCTGCATTATCAACGTGCCCGGGACATGAGCACTTTAAGCGCGATTTTCACGGCAGCAATGGGTTGTTCTCCGTGGTGATGAAAGAGGGCAATCAGGCGGCGCTGGATGCCTTGGTTGAGGCCTTGCATCACTTTAAAATGGGCTTTTCCTGGGGTGGCTATGAGAGCCTGATCACCACAGGCCTTACCATGGCACCGCTGCGCAGCGTCACCGGATGGGCGCATGGGCCAATTATTCGTCTGCATATTGGTTTAGAGAATGTTGATGACTTGATTGACGACCTGAGTCAGGGCCTGGATGTGTACGCCAAGGTTTGTGCTCAGGCTTAGTGTCCATAAGCCGTAGACTTTACTGAAACATCTTTTTACAAGCGCTCATACTTTTGAGCGCTTTTTTCATTTATAGTGGTAAGCAACTAATAATAATAAGGATAACGCAATGGACCCTGTGCGTATCGGCAAGCTTATGCAGTTTGAGCTAGCGCGGCATTTTTTAACTAAGAAAGCCTGGCTGGCACTGTTGGCCTTTGCCCTAGTGTGGCTGATGATTTACCGCTATGGCGTGTATGAAGCGGTGAATATTCTTGCTCAACCGGAGTTTGAGCAGTTTATTTTAGCCGTGTTTGGCAACCTGGGTCTGCAAAGCCTGTTGCATTGGCCCGATGCCGAGATGGCGGTGTATTGCCTAATCGCCATGCTCACCTTTCCACCCTTTATCATTTACTTGTGCAGCGATCAGTTTGTCAGCGATCGCGAGCGCGGCACTCTGCGTTTTATTGCTTTGCGCGCCACACGTTTGGAAATTGTACTGGGACGTTTTTTCGGTCATGCCTTAAGTACCGCATTCTTGATTGCCATTAGCCTGTGCGGGGCGCTTATTTTGGTGGCGCTGCGCGATATCAGTATTCTTCCACAAGCGCTTTGGCATGCCCTGCAGTTTGAACTCTTGCTGCTGGTTAATTTACTGCCCTTTATTGCTCTTATGTCTCTACTTAATACCGTGGCGCGCTCATCGCGAATGGCACTGATTTACGTGATCTTGCTCTACACCCTGGGCTTGCTGATCTTATCCATACTGCAGGTGAAACTGGGTGTGCCCGAGGCGCTGGATTATTTGTTCCCCGGTGAGCCGCTCGACCAGATTGCGACCTTACGCCCGCCCTTAATGAGCGCGGTGTTGTGGCCGCTGGTGCAAACGGGGCTCTTCCTAGGGCTTGGCTTTTATAAATTTCAGCGAGGCAGTCTATGAGTTTGTTAATAGAAGCCAAGGGCGTCAGCCATTTCTTCGGTGCCAAGCAAGCGCTGCAAGACGTGAATATCGAATTGACTGCGGGTAAGCCCATTGCCCTGGTCGGCCCTAACGGTGCCGGTAAGACCACCTTATTCAGTTTAATCTGCGGCTACTTGCAACCGAGCCGGGGTGAGTTGCGCGTGCTTGGTCATAAGCCGGGCAGTGCTGCCTTGTTTGGTCAGCTTGCGGCCTTGCCCCAAGATGCCTTGCTAAGCCCGGATTTCAGCGTTGGTGAACAGTTAAATCTGTTCGCGCGATTGCAAGGATTTAGCCGCGCCGAGGCGCGAAGCGAATGTGAGCGGGTATTGGAGCTGGTGAGTCTGCCCGAGACTTTAAATAACCGTCCCAATGAGCTGTCACACGGCATGAAAAAACGTATCTGCATAGCGCAGGCGCTGATCGGCTCGCCTAAACTGGTGATGTTGGATGAGGCCACCGCGGGGCTTGATCCGGTCAATGCCAGGGCTATTCGTGAGCTGGTGAGTATGCACAGCGACCACACCACCTTTGTGCTCAGCTCCCATGATTTATCCGAGCTAGAACGCTTATGCGATCGCGTTTTATATTTACGCCAGGGGCAATTGGCAACCCACGAACTTAATCAAGGTGGCACGCAGCTGAGGTATCTTACCCTGCAACTGCGAGAGCAAGATGCGCAGGTGGTAGAGCGACTAAAAACCCTTGAACGGGTGATTGAGGTGAGTAATAGTCAAAGTAATGAATTTGTGATCGGCTACGAACATCAGGTCGATTCTGAGGCCATGGACATTCAGGTGCTAAGATTATGTCATCAACAAGGGTGGCAGTATCGTGCGCTGGTTAATGGTCACACTCTAGAAAATCAACTTTTTGCAACAGGAGCCTAATATGGGACTTTTAAGCGGACTAATGGGTAATGCCAGTGAAGTGGACGGTGAGGAGCTGGAAACCCTGCTCGAAGAAATTCTTGCCCCGGGAGAGAATCTGGAAAAAGCGTACAAGGTGATCCGCGATTTATTCTTGTTTACCAACAAGCGCTTAATCTTGGTGGACAAACAAGGTATGACAGGGTCAAAAATGGAAGTGTTGAGCATTCCTTACGGCAAAATTACTAAATTCAGTAAAGAAAGCGCCGGTCACTTCGATATGGATGCGGAGCTGAAAATCTGGATTGGCTCGGATAAGGAGCCGTTGACGAAAAACTTCAAGGCTGGCGACAACATTAATGAGGTTTATCGAATATTGTCACGCTATGCTTTGTAAGAATTTGTACCCATACCTAACAATCCCTAACATTTAATTAAAACAATCAAATGGTTAGTTAAGTTATAATTCAGTTCAGCGGCGCTAGAGTGGCGCTGCTTTATTTAGATATAGGGAAATCTATTATGAAAAAACTAACTGTTGCCATCGCATCTGTACTTTTCTCAGGCGCTGCATTCGCCCAGTCTTATCAGTCGATCACCGACCTTGAATACGTTAACTTCGACTCTGATGACTTTGTTTCTTTAAGCTCTAAGTACTATTTCGCGCCTAAGCAAGTACTTGGCCCGTTGGATCAGTTTGAATACATCAACAAAACCACCAATGTATACGGCGGTCTTGCTGATAGTGACTTCGCCACTAGCTACAATGTAGGCGGTGAGTACTTCTACAACAGCTTTGTATTTGGCGCGTCATATAACACAACAGACTACGATGATTTCGGTGACATCGATGGTTATACACTAAGCCTAGGTTACCTGGTAAACGACAACTTGTTGTTCAAAGTTGAACGTGAAGATTATGAACAGGCAAGCGACGTTTTCTACTTTTCAGGTCAATACAATCACGCGCTAAACGCCACCGATTACATCGGTTTCACTGCAAAAATTGATGACGGATTCGATCATCGTGAAGTAAGTGCAAAATACTTTAAAGACCTGCAGCACGGTAACTACCTAACGGTTGAAGGGACATTTATCGATATTGAAGATGGAGACAGCTACTGGCAACTTGGCTCTAGCTACTACTTCAGCAAAGCAACTTCGGCATTCGTTGAGTTTGATGAAGAAGACAACTACGGTTTTGGTGCTAAGCACTTCTTCACTACTAACTTTGCTGTGACTGCTGGTTATGGTAACAACTGGGATGACTCAGGCCTAGATCAGTACTACCTAAAAGCCACGGCGCAGTTCTAATCTGCTTCGCTTTAGGAATAAAAAAAGCCGCGATTATCGCGGCTTTTTTGTTTTCAACCTTTGGTTAGAAAATTACCAGCCGCACTGACGGCCTTTGTTTTGCTCATCAAGGTAAGCTTGAAGCGGGGCAAAGTAATCCAGGATGGCGGTGGCATCCATTTCTTCTTTACCCGTCACGCTGGCCAGGGCTTCTTGCCATGGGCGGCTTGAACCCATCTCTAGCATGGCGTTAAGCTTTTCACCGGCTTCTTTCGAGTTGTATACCGAACAGCGATGAATCGCTTCTTCGTTTCCGGCGATTTCACACAGGCTACGGTGGAAGTCGAACTGCAGAATATGCGCTAGGAAATAACGCGTGTATGGCGTATTGCCTGGTACATGGTATTTCGCACCGGGATCAAAGTCGGCTTCAGAGCGGGCGATAGGCGCTTGTACACCTTGATACTTCTCACGCAGATCCCACCAGGCTTGGTTATAGTTCTCAGGAGTAATTTCACCTGAGAATACCTGCCAGCGCCATTGGTCAACGAGCAGACCGAAAGGAATAAAGGCTACTTTATCCAATGCCATCTTCATCAGCAGGCCGATGTCTTTTGACTCATCCGGCACTTCATCAAGTAGGCCGATTTCTTTTAGGTAAGCCGGAGTCACAGACAGGGCTATGGTGTCGCCAATGGCCTCATGGAAACCATCGTTGGCGCTTTCCTGATAATAAAGCGGCTGCGTGTTGTAGGCTCGCTGGTAGAAGTTGTGGCCCAGTTCGTGGTGAATAACAGAGAACTCTTCACCGGTGCGCTGGATACACATCTTAATACGCAGATCGTCCTTGCTGTCGATGTTCCAGGCCGAGGCATGACATTGCACATCACGGT
Organism: Pseudoalteromonas sp. T1lg10; assembly: GCF_002964545.1. Classification (NCBI taxonomy): domain Bacteria; kingdom Pseudomonadati; phylum Pseudomonadota; class Gammaproteobacteria; order Alteromonadales; family Pseudoalteromonadaceae; genus Pseudoalteromonas; species Pseudoalteromonas sp. T1lg10. The sequence goes on along the minus strand of NZ_PQBV01000037.1, from coordinate 21,075 downwards.
CCTGAGGCTTAGTGAACAAGGAGCGCTCGTAGAAGGTTTGTGGTAGCGGTGCAAAGCCCATAGAAGTGAAGAACTTCTCAGCGCCTTTGACCATCTTGATCTCGTCATAGTTATGCTTGGCGAGCAGTTCGGTAACATCATAACCAGGATCGGCATTTTCCGGGGCGACCACGTCATAAATGTTACCCCAGGTTTGCGCCCACATATTACCTAGCAGGTGAGCCGGGATAGGTTGATCTTGCGGTACCTTGTCTTCGCCGTATTTTTCGCCCAATTTGGCGCGCACATGGCAGTGCAGTGAATCATAAAGCGGTTTTACCTGACCCCAGATGCGATCCAGCTCTTTGGCGAAGTCATCGGCTGGCATATCGTATTTGCTGCGCCACATGGCGCCGGTGTCGGCATAACCCAACTCCTGTGCACCTTCATTGGTAAGTGCTACTTGCTGCTCGTAAAGCGGGCGCATGGGTTTAGACACCTGGCGCCAGCCCTGCCATAAGTCCAGCAGTTCGTTGTAATCACGGCTGGTGGCCATGGTGGCGGTCATCTCGCCCAGGCTTAAACAGGTACCGTCTTCTTTACAATATTTACCTTTACCGTATAAACCGCCTAACTCGGCAACCAACTGAGAAAGTTTGGCTGTTTTCTCGGCATCCTGAGGTGCAGGCAGAGTTAAAGCAAGCTTAAGCTTGTCGAGCTTACGACGGGCATCATAATCAAGTTCCAAGCTGTCAAACTTAGCCGCTTCGTTGGCAAGACGCACCACGGTTTCGGTCATCTTGCGGTTTACTTCGGCAGAAAGCTCGGCGGTATCATGAGTAATAAAGTTGGCGTAAATCCACTCGGCACGGCTTGACTCAAGATATAGGGCGGCTAGGTCTTGCTCGGTTTTATCTAAGAAACGCTGAGCATCGGCAACACTCACCTGGGTTTTAGCAACACCTTGTTGTTTTGTTTCTGCGGTGTTGGCATCCGAGCAGGCAGTTAGGCCGAGCGCCGCGCAGACAACCAAGGCGCTTAGGCTTGGTTTAAATGGCAAATTGGTCATGAAGATTCCTCTTGTTGTTAGACCCGGGTTAAATATCCCGGTTAAAGCAGCAGAATAATAGCAGTGCGCTGCGAATTGGTACAATGCAGATGTCGCAAATGATTGTAAATCTTGATAGTTCGTCCATACTGAGGGCTAAGATCGAGTATCAAGGAACAAAGCAATGAGTTGGTTATTTATCCTTATTTTGGTCGCCATTATTGTGGTGTTTGGGGTGCGTGATATTCGCATGAATATTATTACCCGGCCGTTGTTTAAATGGTTTAAAAATGCATTGCCGCCGCTGTCGCAAACCGAGCGTGATGCTATGGAAGCGGGGGATATCTGGTGGGATGGCGAGCTTTTTCGCGGCAATCCCAACTGGCATACTCTACATCAATACGCAACCACCATATTAAGCAGCGAAGAGCGTGAGTTTATCGACAATCAGGTGGCTACCTTGTGCAGCATGCTTGATGATGAAGAGATCACCCGGAATCAGGATTTAAGCGAGCCCGTGTGGCAATACCTTAAAGACCAAGGCTTTTTTGCTTTGATCATTCCTAAAGAGCACGGTGGTCATGAATTTTCGGCCTTAGCAAACTCCACCATAGTGGCGAAAATTGCCACTAAGAGCTTAAGTGCGGCGGTAACCGTGATGGTGCCCAATAGTTTGGGCCCGGCTGAGTTGTTATTGCACTATGGTACCTTAGAGCAGCAAAACCTCTGGCTTCCTAAGCTGGCCAAGGGCGAAGAATTGCCTTGCTTTGCCTTAACCGCACCGGATGCAGGCTCCGATGCCGGCGCCATCCCGGATACGGGCATCGTTTGTAAGGGCGAATACCAGGGTGAGGAAGTACTGGGTTTAAGACTCAACTGGTCAAAACGCTATATAACTCTGGCGCCTAAAGCCACGGTGCTTGGCCTGGCATTTAAGATGTTCGACCCAGATGGCCTATTGGGGCACACCAAGAATATCGGTATCACCTGCGCCCTGATCCCCACGGATCACCCCGGGGTGAATACGGGTATGCGTCATAAGCCCATGAATATGGGGTTCCTTAACGGCACCACCACGGGTGAAGATGTATTTATTCCCCTTGACTGGATTATCGGTGGTGAAGTGCAGGCCGGTAATGGCTGGCGTATGCTGGTCGAGTGTCTATCAGCGGGGCGGGGCATTTCCTTACCCGCGCTTAGTACCGCAACCGGACATTTAAGTGCCCGCACCAGTGGTGCCTATGCGGCGCTGCGCCAACAATTTGGTGTGGCCATTGGCGAGTTTGAAGGCGTACAGGAAGCCCTTGCGCGTATCGGTGGCTTAACCTATCAGCTTGAGGCCACCCGGGTGCTAACTGCCACGGCCATAGATCAAAAACTGAGCCCAGCTGTGATCACCGCTATCGCCAAATACCATATGACGGAAATGGGTCGCCAGGTGATCAATGATGCCTTGGATATTCATGCCGGCAAGGGCATTCAAATGGGACCCTCGAATTATTTGGCACACTGCTATATGGGCACGCCAGTTTCGATCACAGTTGAGGGCGCGAATATTCTCACGCGTAACCTGATGATTTTCGGTCAGGGTGCCATTCGCTGTCACCCTTATGTGCTCGATGAAATGGCGGCCGCCGCACATGAGGATGGCGAAAAAGGGGTGAAGGAATTTGATCCTCTCTTGTGTCAGCATATCCTCTATAGCGCGAACAATGGCGCCATGGCCTTTGTGCACGCCTTGACTTGTAGCTACTTTGCCCGTACCCCCGTAGGTGGTGCCACAGCACATTACTATCGTTATCTTGGCCGTTTCTCTAGAGCCTTGGCGTTTTGTTCTGACATCGCCATGCTGCGCTTTGGTGGCGAGCTTAAGCGCAAAGAAATGCTTTCGGCCCGTTTGGGTGATGTATTAAGTCACCTTTATCTTGCTTCTGCTGTGCTGAAGCGTTTTGAAGACGAAGGGCATCAGCATGCTGACCTGCCTTTTGTGCAATATTCGGTAGAACGTAACCTGTATCTGTGCGCCAAGGCCTTTGACGAGTTCATCACTAATGTTGGTGGCTTAGCGCTACGTAGCCTGTTACGTCTGGTGGTGTTCCCCTTAGGCAATCACTTTAAGATGCCAAAAGACGAGGTTGCTAGAGCCGTGGCCAAGCACATGACTCAAATAGGTGTAGTGCGCGAGCGCTTAACCCACTTGTGCGTGGTTGATGAAAAAAATGGCACTGGCGTGCTCGAAGCGGCACTCGAAGCCCAGCATCAAGCTGCATCTGCTTACAAATTACTGAATAAACTTAAACGCGACAAAGAGATCCGCGGGTTAACTCTGGCCGAGCTTATTGAGGATGCAAAAGAAAAAGAGAAGATCACCGAGGAGCAATATAATTTGTTATCCAAGGCTGAGGAATTAAGGCAAAAAGTGATAGCCGTCGATGTTTTTGACGCCGATGAGTTTGCCTAGCCAAGTTCAATAACTACTAAAAAGGGCCACTAGGCCCTTTTTTAATGTCCGGCTCAGATTTAGCCGCTGTAGGATATTAGCCCGAATCACAAGCAAAGAAAAAGGCGCCTGAGCGCCTTTTAATTACGAATAAAGAATCAGAAACTGAGTTATTGTACTAACTCTTGGTCGCTAAATTCATCGGCAAACAGGGCACTAGATAGATAACGCTCAGCTGAGCTAGGTAGGATAACCACAATGTTTTTACCTGCGTTTTCAGGACGCTCGGCGATGCGCTTGGCAGCTACCACGGCAGCACCAGATGAAATACCCGCAAGGATACCTTCACGTTTCATCAGCTCATGGGCCATCTCCATGGATTCTTCATTACTGACAAGTTCAACGCCATCAAGCAATTCTAAATCCAGGTTGCCAGGAATAAAGCCGGCACCTATGCCCTGAATTTTATGGGGGCCAGGTTTTACCTCTTCACCGGCCATGGTTTGGCTGATCACTGGTGAGTCGCTTGGCTCAACGGCGATAGACTTAACATCCACGCCTTTTTCCTGCTTCAAGTAGCGGCTCACACCTGTGATGGTGCCGCCTGTGCCAACACCGGCAACAAAGAAATCAATCTTGCCATCTAGGGCATCATAGATTTCCGGGCCTGTGGTTTCGAAGTGAATCTTAGGGTTAGCTGGGTTTTCAAACTGTTGCAATAAAATATATTTTTCAGGGTTACTATCGCGAATTTCTTTGGCTTTCTCGATAGCGCCTTTCATGCCTTTGGCGCCGTCGGTAAGTACCAGGTTTGCACCTAATGCCTTCAACAGCTTACGACGCTCTAAGCTCATGGTGTTGGGCATGGTCAGGGTTAGCTTATAGCCACGAGATGCAGCAACAAAGGCCAGGGCGATACCTGTATTACCTGATGTCGGCTCGATCAATTCTTTGCCTTCGGTTAATTCGCCAGATTTTTCGGCTTCCCAAATCATTGACGCACCGATGCGGCATTTAACACTAAAGCTCGGGTTGCGAGCTTCGATTTTGGCGTAAACATTACCAGAGGTGACGCGGTTAAGTTTGACTAACGGGGTGTTTCCAATTGAAAGCGAATTATCTTCGTAAATCTTTGACATATTCAGTACCTAGCTAAATGTGACCGTATATTCGGTAATGCCTTCACTTTACTATTTGAAGCGCAAAACTAAAGGAAAGATTGGCTATATGATATAGCTAATCGGTTATAACAGCAGGGTATAAAAACAAAGTTTTATATTCCTGATGCTTTAATTTTATTCGCAGTTCCTTACCAGAAGGTGAAATAATTTTGGCGCATGCTAGGGCGTTTTGCCAGTTCTCTATATACATGAGTGGCATGCGTATAAGGCAGTTGTTTGTTCAATCCTTACTCATCCGATGCGTGATTGAACGGATTTATGCGTACATAAGTGTTAAAAGATGGTAAAACATCAGTATTGTTAAATTAGATTCTAATATTATGAAGCTTATTGTTAAATTGATAGCCGGCATCCTGTTGGGGATTGTTATTGGTGCCTTTGCTCCTGAATTGGTGGCGCGGGTGTTGTACACGGTGAAAGCCCTGATCGGCGAGCTGATTGGTTTTACCATTCCTTTGATCATCCTGTTTTACATTTGTTCAGGTATTGCCGGGTTGCCCCGTGGAGCCAATCACTTGTTGGGTAAAACCGTTGGGTTTGCCTATGGCTCAACGGTTATCGCCGGTACTTTGGCCACTTTAGTGATGATCTGGGCGGCGCCACACCTAAGCGGTAGCATCAGTTTTTCCGGCTCTGAAGAGAGCGCACTAAAAAGCTTTATTGATATTCAAATCCCACCTTTAATGGGTGTGATGACGGCTTTGGCCACCGCTTTTACCTTTGGTATAGCCATCAGCCAGCGCCAGTTAAGTGAGCTGCAAACGGTTGTTGACCAAGGCCGAGAAGTGATCGATGCCTTATTGGCCAAGGTGATCATTCCGGCGCTGCCTTTTTATATCGCCGGCGTCTTTGCCGATATGACGGTCGCCGGTACCGTGGCCTCGACCTTGCAAACCTTTGCTGTGGTATTGGCCATTGCATTGGTGATGCACTGGTTATGGCTGACCGTGTTGTATGTGGGCACGGGCATTTTGCTTGGCCGCTCTCCGCTAGAACTAATTAAAAACATGTTGCCTGCGTATTTTACCGCCTTGGGTACCATGTCCAGTGCAGCCACTATTCCTGTGTCCTTGCAGGCAAGTAAAAACAATGGCGTAAAAGAAAATATTGCTAACTTCAGCGTGCCCCTGTGTGCCACCATTCACCTGTCCGGTTCGACTATTACCATAGTGACCTGTGCCATGGCAGTGATGGCCTTGTCGCCGGGTATGAGCGTTGGTAGTTTAACCGAGATGCTGCCCTTTGTGTTTATGCTAGGCATAGTGATGATCGCGGCTCCTGGCGCTCCTGGTGGTGCGGTGATGTCGGCCTTGGGTCTGCTAACTAGCATGTTGGGCTTTAATGATGCGGCAATTGCGCTTATGATCGCCTTGTATTTAGCTCAAGACAGTTTTGGTACCGCTTGTAATGTTACCGGTGATGGCATCATAGCATTGTGGGTCGACCGTTTTTCTGTTAAAACAGAGGCTTGAGTAAGGTGTTTACAGGTACGCTCGGGTAACAAGGAATTACTTGAGCGTAACTAGAGAGGGTAATCCTGTTGATTAATGTATTACTTGTAGATGATCACGAACTGGTACGTACAGGAATTAGACGTATTCTTGACGATGTTCGTGGCTTTAAGGTGATAGGCGAAGCTAAAACCGGTGAAGAAGCGGTGCAGTTTTGCCGTCAGAATGAGCCGGATATCGTCTTGATGGATATGAATATGCCCGGTATTGGTGGCCTGGAAGCGACCAAGAAGATCTGCCGGTATTGCCCCGATGTAAAGGTCATCGTATTGACCGTACACTGTGAAGATCCTTTCCCTAGCAAAGTGATGCAAATAGGTGCCCATGGTTATCTCACTAAGGGCGCCGGCTCGGAAGAAGTGATCCAAGCCATTCGCTCCGTGAATGCCGGTCAGCGCTACATTGCTCCGGAAATCGCCCAGCAGATAGCTTTGGCCAAGTTTAGTGGTCGTACCGATGAGAGCCCTTTCCAGACTCTGTCCGATCGTGAACTGCAAATTATGCTGATGATCACTAAGGGTGATAAGGCGCAAAGCATTGCCGAGCAGCTGAATCTGAGTTCGAAAACAGTCAACAGTTATCGTTATCGAATTTTCGAAAAGCTTGCGGTGAACGGCGACGTAGAGCTGACACATTTGGCTATCCGCCATAAAATGATCGATATTGATAGCGATCACTGATCAAACCTTATGACCTTTGCTGCTGACCAGTTTCTTAAAACGGTCTCTGAAGAACCCGGCGTATACCGTATGCTCGACAAAGAAGAGCAGGTGATATACGTCGGCAAAGCTAAAAATCTAAAAAAACGCCTTTCCAGTTATTTTCGTAAAACCGGTTTAGATACTAAGACACAGGTCTTGGTGAGTAATATCTGTGATATCCAGGTAACTCTGACTAACACCGAAACCGAGGCCTTGCTGCTCGAAAATAACCTGATCAAAAAGTATCAGCCGCGTTATAACATCCTGCTGCGTGACGATAAGTCTTACCCTTATATTCTGTTGACTAAGCACCAGCACCCTCGTTTAGCTTTCCACCGTGGCGCCCGTAAAATTCAGGGCGAATATTTTGGTCCTTTTCCCAGTAGCAGCGCGGTGTCCGACAGCTTACGCTTAATGCAAAAGCTGTTTCCGGTGCGTCAGTGCGAGGATAGTTACTATAAAGCGCGCAGTCGTCCTTGTTTACAGTATCAGTTAAAACGCTGTAGTGCCCCTTGCGTGGGTAAGGTTAGTGATGAAGATTACGATGCTCAGGTAAACTTTGTGCGCAAGTTTTTGGGCGGCAAATCCCAAGAGGTGATCGCCGAGCTGGTAGCAAAAATGGAGCAGGCCAGCGAGGAGTTGGCGTTTGAGAAGGCAGCCAAATATCGCGACCAAATCCAGCTGCTGCGTAAGGTGCAGGAGCAACAATCGGTATCGGGTAAGCATGCCGAGCTCGACGCCATAGGTTATTACTCCCATAATGGCTTGATCGCCATACATATTCTTATGGTGCGCGATCATAAGGTGCTGGGCAGCAAGACTCTGTTTCCTAAGGTACCTAAAAACAGCAGCGACGATGAAGTGCTCACCTCTTTTATTGCTCAATACTACTGCACACCGGGAGCCAGTGGACGCATCGCCAAGGAGCTGATCTTACCCTTTGCCATTGATGAGCAAGCCGAATTGGCAGCGGCCATGAGTGAGCTAAAATCGGCAGCGGTCAAGCTGGTGACGGTGCAAAGGGGGGAGCGTGCACAATACCTGCAACTGGCAAATAAAAATGCCCGTAGTAGCCTGGAGGTGAAACAAAGCACCCAGGATTCCATCAATAAACGCTATGCGCTGTTAAAAGATGCGTTGAATCTAGATGATATTAGCCGCATGGAATGTTTCGATATCAGCCATACCATGGGGGAGAACACGGTTGCCTCTTGTGTGGTGTTTGACGCCCAAGGGCCAAATAAGTCCCAATATCGGCGTTTTAATGTAACCGATATCACCCCTGGGGATGACTATGCGGCCATGGCATTTGCTTTGAAAAAGCGTTATTCCAAGCTGGTGGATGAAACCAAGATCCCCGACGTGATTTTTATCGACGGCGGTAAAGGGCAGTTAAATCAGGCGGTTGAATTTTTTAGTGATTGGCCCTTTGAAAAAGAGCCCTTATTGGTTGGGGTGGCCAAAGGCACCAGCCGAAAGCCAGGCCTAGAAACCTTGTTGATCGATGCCGGGCGTAAAACAGTGAATTTAAGTAGTGATTCGCCTGCGCTGCATCTGATCCAGCATATACGGGATGAGTCCCACCGATTTGCCATTGCTGGGCATCGCAACAAGCGCCAGAAACAGCGTAACCGCTCGGTGCTAGAAGAAATCAGTGGCGTGGGCCAAAAACGACGCCAGGCGCTGCTCAAATACCTAGGAGGAATGCAGGGAGTTAAGAATGCAACGAGGGAGCAGTTGAGCCAAGCTCCGGGGATCAGCCAGGCCATGGCTGAAAAGATATTTAACCATTTGCATGACAAGGCATAGCCCTTCGTGCGAATATTAAAAAAAAGAAGACGCTGCTAGTAGTTATGTGGAACATTCCCAATACGTTAACAACCTTTAGGTTGTGCCTTATTCCAATTTTTTTAGTTATTTTTTATTTACCTTATCAATGGGCGTTTTTCGCAGCGGCATTTGTATTTTGGTTGGCGTCGATCACGGATATTCTCGATGGCTATCTGGCGCGACGCTTAAATCAGTCGACTCCCTTTGGTGCCTTTTTGGATCCTGTAGCCGATAAGGTCATGGTCAGTGTTGCTTTGGTGTTACTGGTTAGTCATTATCAGAGTTTATGGATGACGGTGCCGGCGATCATCATTGTTTCTCGGGAAATCGTCATTTCCGCATTGCGTGAATGGATGGCCGAACAGGGTAAGCGGGGTCAAGTGGCCGTATCCCAGCTAGGGAAAATTAAAACCGCCGCTCAGATGTTAGCCATTATCGGCTTGATTTGGCAGTTCCAGCCCTGGATGGTGAGTTTAAGCTATGTGTTGTTATACATTGCGACCTTGTTGACCTTTGGTTCTATGGTGCAATATTTAATGGCAGCACGTCATAGTTTACTGGCTGATAACGGCTAAATGTATAATTACACACCGTTTTAGATAAAAATTAAGCAAACGATTCAAAACTGATATTTTTTGTATTGACGCGTTTAATAATCTCTGTAGAATGCGTCGGTGTTGAGAGGGCGCTAGCCCAATCAAAGTAAACGGAAAGCCCAGCTTTCCGTGCAGTGAGAATATCTCACTGTAGGATGCGAGTATAGCTCAGCTGGTAGAGCGCAACCTTGCCAAGGTTGAGGTCACGAGTTCGAACCTCGTTACTCGCTCCAATCTTTGATGGCGGAATGGCAGAGTGGCCATGCAGCGGATTGCAAATCCGTCCACCTCGGTTCGACTCCGGGTTCCGCCTCCATTTTCTCAACGTTTCCACATGCGCAAGCAACCCGATGCCCGGGTGGTGGAATTGGTAGACACAAGGGATTTAAAATCCCTCGCTGGTAACAGCGTGCCGGTTCAAGTCCGGCCCCGGGCACCATTTGACTGCTTAGTCAAATGACCTAAGAGTACAGAATTGTTTAGCTGCTAGAAGGTAAGGCAACCTTCATATAAAACGGCGGTAAACTTTCTTTTTGGAACGCGAGTATAGCTCAGCTGGTAGAGCGCAACCTTGCCAAGGTTGAGGTCACGAGTTCGAACCTCGTTACTCGCTCCAATTTCCTCTTATTCATAATTAAATCCCTCTCTTAATAAAATAATAAAAAACGCCATATAAAATTGTCGAACGCTTAATTCTACCTAAAGTTAATAAAACCCCTAGTGTTTACTGTATTACTAAACCTAACTGCTCCGGCTGTTAGTTATACTGGACCTCCCGTCGTTTATTTCACACATTGCCTTGATAACAGAACTTAGTAACCATATGACTCATTGATACTTTTTATCTCTGTGCTCAACCTGGCATCGTATTTTTATTGCGGGTGGCGCCCAGGAGCGGGTTAATATTTGTTGCGGTGACGATAATTATTTAAGGTTAGCCTTACTATTATCTTCCCCCTAGACCTATTGTATTCTTTCATTGCAAGCCTAGCTTATCAGCCGATACTTACTTGCGGGTTGCCTAAACTCTGAGGTGTTAGTTTGAGTAATAGGGGGTCAGCTTTTTTGAGCTATCTAGGTATGGCATTCACAGTGACTCAAAACCTTGGCCAATTAACCTTTCATTGCCCTGGTAGTTTGGCAAAACCGCACAAAGTAACTTTTATTTTCAATTTAAAATTCTTCTAGGTCAGGGTGTTATTTTTTGAACATAATTTAGTCATTTCGCATTCATCTAGCTGCATTATTATCCATCACACTAAAAAACAGCATGAGTCTCGACGGGATAAAAAGGTGTTTATTGCCTGGTGTCGATTCTCTGCTTAATTTTATTTTTGCTTCTTTTCTATTCTTAAGCTTTTGATTTGGTTGTTTTTATTTTATTTTCAGCCATGCAGTTCAAGCGAGTGCGCTTTATAACTATAAGAAAAGTTTTCGTTATAGATTTGAGTCTTAAATTTAAGTAATTGATGTGGCAAGCTTAATTTCCATTGGCGAAAATCTATTCAATTTCACACCTTAAGTTGGTTGAATTTTGACCTTTCGTCTTGCTATTATGCCGCCTTTTTTATTCTGGTTGTGATTTAGCAGCTCAATAAAAGCATTCAGTTTTTGGTTCAATTTATATGGGCCAAGGGTTTTTATTGTCTTAATTCACTACCTTTGCCGTTTTTTGATTTCTCTTTTGTATGAGATTTCAATTATTTACATAAATTATTTCAGGTGTAGCGATGACAGCAAAACTTAAAATAACTAAGGCAGGGATGTATAAGAGTTTATCTTTTTTACTGGTACTGTTCGTATATTTCCAAAGTGTGCAACCTGCACTAGCTGCAAGTGCGCTAGGGCAACAAAAGACCCTAGTGATGTTGCTTAACTTCAAGGAAAACCCAGGCGAGCAGCCAATGAGTGCGGCCGAAGCAAATGACATGGTATTTGGCACGGTAGATGATTTCTATCGCCAAAATTCCTTTGGCCAAACCTGGTTCTCCGGTGATGTCGTAGGCTGGTATACCTTGCCACTTTCTAATCAGAGTTGTGATTTAACCGCTGTTCAAGAGGCGGCGGATAAAAAAGCTATCTCCTCTGGTATTCAGCTAGAACAATACGATCGTATTGTTTATATGATGACTAAAACAGCCTGCGTTATATCAGGATTGGGAACCAAACAGGGCACTCCTTCGCGGGCATGGATCAATGGTAGATTTACGGCAATGGTTATTGCCCATGAGCTAGGGCACAACCTAGGAATGCATCACTCCGGTGCCCTAGATTGTGGCGAACAACCACTTGGTGATCAGTGTAACCGCCGTGAATATGGCGATACCTATGATGTGATGGGAGCTGTAGAAGGATATATCAATAGTTTCCAAAAAGAACAACTTGGTTGGCTGGACGGTGCCCATGCTGCTAAAACAATCGAAGTGACTCAAAGTGGTACCTATTCAATTACGAACTATGAAACCCAAGGTAATGAGCCCGTCACCATCAAGGTACCGCGCGGCATAGACCCTACAACGGGTAAAAAGAGCTGGTTTTATATCGAATATCGTCAGTCGGTGGGTTTTGATGACTTTTTGGGTGCCCGCTCGTACAAATATTACCGCGATGATGTAACAGATGGTATTGTGATTCGTTCGGCTCTAGAAGGCGACGGGCGTAGCAGCAACCTACTTCATTTTAAAAAGAACGCTGAATATTTTCAGCTCTACGGCCGAAAGGACTGGGATGATCCGGCAATGCCCGTGGGTGGTAGCTACACAGATCCAGTTTCAGGTGTAACGCTAAGCCTTAATAGTGCAAACGGTACTCAGGCCGAGGTGACGGTTACCCTTGATGGTTCCGATTCTGGCTCGGGTGGTGATAAAGTGAGTTGTGCTATTAATGCACCGAGCATAAAGGCACAAGCTATTACGAGTAGTGCGGTTTTAGCCGGTCAAGAAGTGCAATATCAGGTGAGCGTGACCAATAATGACTCAACCGATTGTGCCAGCGCCAGCTTTGATATCAGTACTGTGGTACCCTTTGGTTGGCAGGTAACAAGTGAGCAAGTAACTTTGGCACCGGGTGCGTCTGGGCAAGTGACTATCGCTGTTACTTCAGCGCAAGAAGCAACTGCAAAAGACTATTCGTTGTCAATTAAAGCAACTCACGGTGGCGATTCAGCTTATAGTGCTGCCACATCGGTACGTTATACCGTGGTTGCCGATGAAACGATAGCGCCGGAAGTGGTAGCCGTTGACGATACGGTAGCATTAAGTGCCAAGGTATCCGTTGTTATCGATGTATTGGCCAATGATATTGTTGATGCACAAGCCGCAGCTTCGGTAACCTCAATCACTCAGCCTAATAAGGGCAGTGTAGAGCTGTTGTCAGACGGTACCTTGCGCTATACACCAGGGCGACGTTTTAAAAACACTGACAGCTTTAGCTATACCATTAGCGACGGTAATAGCCGCTCAACAGCCTATGTGTCTGTAAAGTTACAGTCGGATGGTGGCACTAAAGGCGGGCCTGGTAAAGGTAAGAATAAGTAGTAAGAACGTTTAAAATTAAAAAAAGCCTGGCTCTTACGAGTCAGGCTTTTTGGTATCTCGATTTAACTTTGCCTATTCAAGATCAATTGCCGATGCGGGTGTAGGGCACATTTCCATGTCTACACACTGAGGGCATAAGGTACAGGTTGCATCATCAGAATCCGGTAGTACGACAACACCATCTGCGTCTTCGCCTGTAACTTTTACTACATCATAAAAACCATCGAGACTAAAACCATCAGTAGCCTCAAAGCCGTCACCTGGGGTTGGTACATATGAACCATTGTACGGCACACAGGCACCAGCACCCAAAGTTCCTAAGTTTTCAATAAATACTGGATTGTCTGCGTCTGTGTAGTCTTCGACTACTACGTTAGCAATATCAACAATTGATTCATTACAGACCTCACCGCCGAAGTTAACTTTTAGGCCGTACGCGCCGTTGTTGTTTACCACCACAACGTTACAATTTTTGGTAATTGTTAGTTCGGCTTCAACAAGCTGGTCTGGGCACTGAAAACTAGCCGTATCATTGACGACAGGAGTACCGTCTTGCTCAGTAGCAGCTTCAACTTTCGCGTGGTTCTCAGGGCCATTAACTGCAGTTGTAAATGTACCATTAATTATTACTGGTGGATCGCTAGGGTCTAACATGGCTATCGAGTGCTCATGATCCCCCATGTTGCCTGAATTATTTTCAGCAGTTATGTCAGTTGCTTTAATGTCATACAGAGTCAAGGTACCAGTGTTTGTAACTTCTAGACGGTAATCGTATTCGTAAAGCAGGCCACCTTCACCATCACTAAGAACCTGACTCTCTGTACAGGTTTTAGTGATCTCAATATCTGGCGCGCCGGGTACGTAACAAAATGAAATATGGCTTAGGCCATAGTAATTACCATTTTTGTGATTAACAGGAGAATGTAATCCACCGTCTGAATTGGTTAGCTCGCTATATTCATAAAGATTGCCAGCTGGGCCACCTTTAACGAAAATAGAATGGACAATCATGCCGCTAGCCACCCAGTCAAAGGTTTTGTCTGGCCTTACATCTATATATACACTTGTTCCATCGCCAGTGGGGAAGGTACCTGAACCAACTTCATTAATTCGATATTCTAATAGCCCTTCAATATCATCCCCCATAAGGTCTGCACAGGTTGGGTTGCCGTCAACATAAATAGGTTGCACCCCATTGTCGGATGGTCCTCCAGGGTGATCTGCAAACGCATTTTGTGCGCTCAGCGCCAAGCCTACAACCAAGAACAAAGTAAACAACTTTTTCATAGTGATGGTGACACAACTAAACCAGCTTGTGCCCCACCATAAATTCACATTGGTTTTCATAAAACCTCCTTTGAGTATGGGCACGTTACTGCTGGCCGATACACAGTGTTAGTTTGTCATTAATGAGTGGAACTTCAACTCCGGCTGTATAGGAGCATAGATTATGCCAGTTTTTAACTTGTTGTATTTAAAGGATTTTTTATTTTCATTTAGAGCGTTTAGGTAGAACTGTGGCAGGTGCGTTACAGTTTCACCAGGTTTACGCTGGGCTAACTGTTTCTAACCCTATGAATAGTTAGTAAATAATAAGGGAGGTAAAGGAGGTTGGCTGAAAGTAACACTGTGTCCATTGGTGTTACACCGCGCGGATGCAGCTTGGGAGAATTCTTAACCACTCAAACAGAAAAGTGATAATTTAATGTTGACCGGACGCATTAATCCGTTAGACTACGCGCTCGTTCATGCGGTTGAGTCCGTAGGGATGGGTAGTCAGGATGTAAGATGTGAATGGTTTACTGCTCAAGTTGAAGGCATAACTTTTAGCTAGTGAGGCAGATAAGCTTTCTCACTATGGAACGCGAGTATAGCTCAGCTGCAAGAAGGTAAGGACGCAACCTTAAATCTTCTAGTAGTTCGTTTATTCTCACTATGGAACGCGAGTATAGCTCAGCTGTAAGAAGGTAAAGACGCAACCTTAAATCTTCTAGCAGTTCGTTTATTCTCACTATGGAACGCGAGTATAGCTCAGCTGGTAGAGCGCAACCTTGCCAAGGTTGAGGTCACGAGTTCGAACCTCGTTACTCGCTCCAATTTCATTCGTTCAGCTGCTACAATCAATTCAAAATGGCGGAATGGCAGAGTGGCCATGCAGCGGATTGCAAATCCGTCCACCTCGGTTCGACTCCGGGTTCCGCCTCCATCCATACCAATTTTATTAAAGCTCTTATCATTCTTGCGAGCTAAATAACCCACTTACATCGTTAAAAATTACATATGTAGAATAACTACATATTGAAATATTCGCCTTGTTATTGGGCCATTTATCTGACGCCATAATAGATCACCTATTTAATGCAATTGGTATTAATTCTTATCTCCTTTAGTTTCAAATAACCCCTTTAATAATTCCATGGGCAATGGAAAGGCGATGGTTGAGTTTTTCTCGCCTGCAATTTCCGTTAATGTCTGCAGGTACCTTAGTAAGATGGCGTTGGGCTCTTTTGATAGCTTTTCAGCCGCCTCAACCAGTTTCTCTGAGGCTTCCATTTCCCCAGAGGCATGAATTACCTTGGCTCTACGTGTGCGCTCGGCTTCGGCTTGCTTGGCAATGGCCCGAACCATGGTTTCGTTAAGGTCGACGTGTTTAATTTCGACATTGGCAACCTTGATCCCCCACCCGTCGGTGCGGGCATCTAAAATCTCCTGGATATCGGTGTTCAGCATATCTCTATTTGCCAGCATTTCATCCAGTTCATGTTGCCCCAGCACTGAGCGTAAGGTTGTTTGTGCCAGCTCGGAGGTGGCTTGGAGAAAGTTTTCAACATTAATAATGGCTTTTTGCGGATCGATAACGCGAAAGTAGATCACCGCATTGACGCGTACCGATACATTATCCCGGCTTATTACATCCTGGCTGGGCACATCCATTACTATGGTACGCAAATCCACGCGGACTATTTGTTGGATAAAGGGGATGACGATAATGAGGCCAGGCCCTTTTACCTTGTAAAAACGCCCGAGCAAAAATATCACGCCGCGCTCGTACTCACGCAAAATGCGAAATGCACTGAGGATGATTAAAATGAGCAAGAGTATTATGGTGCTCGAGAATATCTGACTATTGGTTAAGAAGATTTCCATGACTTACTCCTTGGCTGGGGGTGGCGAAACATGCAATGTTAAGCCTTGAACTGATTCTATGGTGACCTGATCACCCTGTTTGATGGGGCTATCGCTGTGCGCTGCCCAACGCTCGCCGCCAACATCCACAAAACCCTGGCCGCAAAAATCCTGTTCGGCTATGGCTATTTTTCCAGCCATGCTTTCTTGACCGAAAACCACTTCCACATTTCGATTTCGCCATAAATAACCAAGTAAAAATATCACCACCAAGACACTGGTGAAGGCGACGCCGGCTATTAAAGGGATGGAAATCTGAAAGTAGGGGCTTTGAGTATCGATTAAGAAAATTGAGCCTAAAACAAAAGCAGCAATGCCACCGAGCCCAAATATGCCAAAACTTGGCACAAACGACTCGGCAACCATTAAAGCAATGCCTAACGCGATCAGCGCCAGGCCGGAGAAACTTAGGGGTAACATTTGAAAGGCATAGAGTGCGACGATAAGGCTAATGGCGCCGACGACACCGGCGACGCCGATGCCCGGGCTGTAAAACTCGAGCAAAAGGCCGTAGACACCAATCAGCATTAATATATAGGCAATGTTTGGATCCGTGATAGTGGCAATAAAGTCAAAGCGCCAATCCGGCTCGACTGGCTGCAATTGAGCCCCAGCCAGCGTAAGCTTTGTCTGTTGCTCACCGCTTTTGATGCTAAACCCCTCAAGCTGTGCCAATAGATCTGTGGGTGAGTCGGCCAGATGAGTGATGACGTTTTCTTTCATGGCTTCCGATGCCGTCAGGGTTGCCGCTTCGCGCACCGCTTGCTCTGCCCATTCGGGATTGCGTCCGCGTAGCTGTGCTAGTGAGCGAATATAGGCAATAGCATCATTGAGCATCTTCTTATCCATGGCGCTTGGCGTTTGCTCTTTTTCTCCTTGAGGCTGACCTTGCCCAGGCGCGGCGATATTCACCGGCGTTGCGGCGCCTAAGGTGGTGGCCGGAGCCATGGCGGCAATATGACAGGCGTACAAAAGGAAAGTACCCGCACTGGCGGCGCGAGCGCCTTGAGGGTATACCAGGCAGGCTACGGGAACGGATGATGTTAACACCGCCTGGTTAATTTGCCGCAAACTACTGCTTAGCCCGCCGGGCGTGTCCAGGGTGATCATCAGCAAGGGCTGTGACAGTGCATTGGCTTTATTGATTTGGCGAACGACAAAATCTGCCACAGCGGGGCCAATAGCCCCCTCTATGCGAATTACCGGGACCATGTTTGTTGGTTGTTGCTCAGTTTGCTCTTGTGCCAATCCATAAAAAGCTGTCAACAGCAATACTAAGGCGAGGAGTCGTATCATGATCAATTTGAACTTGATGCTTTAGTCAAAGTATAGCCCTAGTTGGAGCACCGCGTTATTTACAACTAAGATTCAAAGAAATACTGAGGTTGCACTCAGTAAATCTTACCGAGTCGACTAATAATGACCATGATCGAGACCTATCATCTCCTTGAAGCGCTAGGCGGGTTGGGGCTTTTCTTACTGGGCATGACCATAATGACCGATGCCTTATATCAACTTGCTGGTCAGCGGATCCGTAATGCCTTGATGTCCTTAACACGTAGCCCTGTGTCCGGAGCGTGCACTGGAGCCTGCAGCACGGCTATCCTACAGTCTTCAAGTGCCACTACTGTGGCCGCCGTCGGTTTTGTTTCAGCCGGGTTGTTAACCTTTAAAGAATCCTTGGGGATTATCTTTGGTGCCAATGTAGGCACGACCATAACCGGCTGGTTAGTGGTGTTGATAGGTTTTAAGCTTCAACTGACCAGTTTGATCTTGCCTTTATTGCTGTTTGCCATGGTTGCTAAGTTGTTTTTAAAGGGAAAGCGAGCCTCACTGGCCATGGCGGTAGCGGGATTTTCCGTTATTTTTGTTGGCATCGGCATGATGCAAAGTGGTCTGTCCGGGTTTGAGCAGGTATTAACACCAGAAACCTTTGGTCCGGATACCTGGCTTGGCAGAATACAACTTTTGCTCCTTGGGGTCGCCATTACCCTGGTTACCCAGTCCTCAAGTGCCGGCGTAGCGGCGAGTCTCACCGCCTTGTATGCAGGTAGTATTAACTTTCATCAAGCCGCCGCCTTGATCATAGGCATGGATTTGGGTACTACGGTGACTGCTTTGGTTGCGACCTTGGGTGGCTCGGTTGCATCGCGACGGACTGGCCTTTCGCACGTAATTTATAATGTCTTAACGGCAATGATGGCGCTGTTGCTTATTACACCCTTTGTGTATCTTTGGCAATGGCTGTTCACACAATCAGTTGAAACCCAGGCGCAGCTGGCTCTGGTGGCCTTTCATACGCTCTTTAATGTCTTGGGGCTGTTTTTGGTTTTGCCTTTTACCAATCAGTTTGAGCACCTCATGCGAATGCTGGTTCCTCAACGGGGGCAGTCGTACACCGAGGCATTGGACAACACCTTATTGCGGGATGTGGACCTTGCTTTAAAAACGGTTCATGCCAGTGTGTATCGGCAATTTCATGATCTCCTCTGTTATCTTCGCACTCGGCTAAAGCCGGGAGACTTTGTTAATGCTCCCTCTTTTCCCGAGCTTCAAAGTGCACTGGACGAAACCCATGTCTATGTTGACCTGATCCATTTACAGCAAAAAGATAAACCGAGCTGGTCTCAGTTACTGGAGCTGATTCATATTCTAGATCATATGCAGCGTTTGCATGAAAGATGCAAAGTCTTGGGTGATGACCCATGGTATGACAGAGATGGCGAACTTATTATGAGAAACGGGCATTTTAGCGCACTCCTTATAAATACGGAGCAAGCCCTGAATAATATGATGCTGAGTATTAATGAAGGTGACAACCTCCGTTTGTGGCAACAGGCGCAGAGCCTGGGTGACGAAGTGGAAAGCGAGTTAGCGAGGGCCCGAGCTCAGCGGATGCATGATATAGCCGTAGGCCGGCTGGGGGTACCAGAGGCCGAGGACTACTTGGAGCAATACCGGCACCTGCAAAAAACTATCTACCATATTCGCCGGGTTTGTTTGCATCTTAATCGGTGGCAAGAAATTAAATAACAAAAAAGGCCGCAAGTGCGGCCTTCATTATTACTCCCAAATTCCCGGGGGTAAGTCCTTATCCAGCTTTTTATGGTCGCGACGATTAAAAGTGGGTACGTCTCCGGCCTTAAGTTGTCTGCGATAGTCTTTAGCTAACCAGATCACCACGCCTGAAAGCATAAACAGAGCGATAACATTGACGATGGCCATCATCCCCATGGAAATATCTGCAAGTGTCCACACCAGCTTAATTTCACCGAGCGAGCCAAACATAACCATGGCGAGCACCAATAAGCGGAAGATCAACATGCCTTTTTGATGGTTGTGCTCCAAAAACAGCAGGTTGGTTTCTGCATAAGAGTAGTTAGCAACGATAGAGGTAAAGGCAAAGAATAAAATAGCGATGGCGATAAAGGTTGAGCCCCATTCACCAACGTGTGTCACTAATGCTTGTTGGGTTAAGGCAATGCCGGTCAGGCCAGAGCCAGGTTCAAGTTGACCCGATAATAAAATCAGCGCCGCCGTGGCACTACAGATCACTAAGGTATCAATAAATACGCCAAGCATCTGCACATAACCCTGAGAGGCCGGGTGAGGCGGGTTAGGCGTAGCCGTGGCGGCGGCGTTGGCAGCACTACCCATACCAGCTTCATTTGAAAACAGGCCGCGCTTTATGCCTTGTATCATAGCCTGCATAACGCCATAACCAATGGCGCCGGCACCAGCCTGCTCAATACCGAAAGCATGATCAATGATCAGCATAAATACGCCGGGCAATTGCTCCGCGTTGACCGCACATACATATATAGCCAATAGAAGATAAGCAATGGCCATAAAGGGCACCACGATTTCGGCAAAGCGGGCAATGGTTTTAAGGCCGCCGAAAATAATAAAGCCGGAGCCAATCACCAGGGCTATGCCAACAGCATACTTGGGAATATCAAAGGCCACATTAAAGGCTGCGGCAATGGAGTTAGCCTGTACGGCATTAAAGACCAAGCCAAAAGCCAGGATAAGGCAGAGTGAAAATAGCACCCCCATCCAGCGCTTACCTAGACCAAGCTCCATATAATAAGCTGGGCCACCACGGAAGTTGCCTTCTTCATCTTTTATTTTGTAGGCCTGGGCCAGGGTGCTTTCAGCGAAACTGGTGGCCATACCTATTAGTGCGATAAGCCACATCCAGAAAATCGCGCCCGGACCACCTAGGTATAAGGCAACGGCAACGCCGGCCATATTACCGGTACCAACACGAGCGGCAAGTGAAGTACAGAAAGCCTGGAAGGATGAGATACCGCCTTTGGCTCCTTCACGACTAGCGAACATGACTTTAAAAGAGTACCCAAAGTCTCGAAATTGAATAAAGCCCAAACGAACAGTGAAAAATACACCTGCAGCTATCAGCAGATAGATAAGTACATGCCCCCAAATAAGGCCGCTAATAGCGTTAGCGATTTCGGTCATAACAAGAGTACCTTTGAACGAGTAAAAAATTGAGGCGCAATCTAGCATATAGACGAGCAAACTTTTAGTGCCTTAGTACATAAGATAGCTAATTCATTTGGTTATCCACAGGAATTTGTGAATAACTGGTGGGTAGGGTGTAGTTAAAAGTGGGGGTGAAATCTTTTTGTCATTTTCTTTAAAAAAGGGGTTGCGTCGAAATCGTTTCTCCCTATAATGCGCATCCACCGACACGGAGCACAACGCTGAAAAGCAAC
>NZ_PQBV01000037.1:0-321 GCF_002964545.1 Pseudoalteromonas sp. T1lg10 | reverse complement strand
TTCTTTAAAAATATGAAGCAATCATCTGTGTGGGCACTCGTACAGATTGAGTTCTAACAGCAGATTCTAGTTCGCTAGATGACGCAAACAGATTTAGAGTCTCAATTGAACTGAGTGGCCAACGGAAACAAGTTTACTTGTTTCAGCACAGTCAATTCGATTTTTCTTTTATAAAGAGAAATCAAAATCAGAATTCAATGAGCGCCGTTCTTCACTCTTTATGAGTGGGAACAAAAAACTTTTAATTGAAGAGTTTGATCATGGCTCAGATTGAACGCTGGCGGCAGGCCTAACACATGCAAGTCGAGCGGTAACAGTTCT
>NZ_PQBV01000007.1:0-1166 GCF_002964545.1 Pseudoalteromonas sp. T1lg10 | reverse complement strand
CCACCGTCGACAGCATCACCATCAGTGATGGTGTGACGACGATCACGGTACCGAGCTCGGCGATCAGCACGGATAGCAACGGCAACCTGACCGTCGTTGGGCAAGACCTGTCAGGTCTCGCCGACGGTGAGTTGACCGTCACCATGACAGTGACCGACGCTGCCGGGAACACAGGCACGGTCACCGAAAGCGGATGACCGAGCGAAGGACTATGCACAGCCCTACAAAAAGCATTGGCTCAAAGAGCAGTTGATGAAGTGTTGGTCGACCTATATTGACGTCGGTGTCGCTTCGATGTTTGCCAATATACTGGCCGTTGGTACCTCGTTATTTGCCTTACAGGTGTACGACCGGGTCGTTCCTAATGATGCCTTTGATACCTTGTTTATTCTTACCACAGGGGTTGTCATTGCCATTGTTTTTGACTTTATCTTGCGGGTTCTGCGCGCCTATTTACTCGATGTGACAGGCAAAAAGTTAGATCTGGAGCTGTCATCGCGACTCTTTTCACAAGTGTTGTTTATGCGGCTTAAAGCGAAACCGCAATCCACCGGCGCGTTTTCCAGTCAATTGAAAGAGTTTGACAGTGTGCGCGAGTTTTTCACCTCCTCTACTGCGGCCACCATCAGTGACTTTCCATTTATCCTCTTATTCTTACTGCTGATCTGGTATCTAGGCGGCCCCGTGGTGTGGGTGCCGATCATCGCTATTTTATTGATGTTATTACCCAGCTTACTGATGCAGGGAAAACTGGCTGCATTGTCTCGTGAAGGGTTACGCGAAGGCGCTGTAAAACAAGGGCTGATGATCGAGGTGATCGAAAACCTCGAAACGGTTAAAGCTAGCCACGCTGAGTCTCGCAATTTGTTTTTATGGGAAACCCTTACCAAGAAGCAAGCAGCCGACAGTGTCACTTTTAAAAGCCTCTCGAACAGATTGAGTCAAGGCGCTGCAATGGTGCAGCAACTCGGATTTATTTTCGTGGTGGTGGTTGGGGTTTACCAAATCAGTGCCAGCGAAATGACGATTGGTGCACTCATCGCCTGTACCATGTTAACTTCACGCACCATAGCACCGGTAAATCAAATCACTGGGGTGCTGGTGCGATGGCAGCATGTTAAGGTTGCCCTTGAAGAACTTGACCAGATTATGCAGGCGCCTACAGA
>NZ_PQBV01000036.1:0-976 GCF_002964545.1 Pseudoalteromonas sp. T1lg10 | reverse complement strand
CCGGTGAACTGACCGTCACCATGACAGTGACCGACGCTGCCGGGAACACAGGCACGGTCACCGATACCACCACCCTGGATACGGCCGCACCGAGCACAGGTGATGGCGCAAACAGTATTGCGTTCGACGATGGCGGCGATGAACAATTGAGCGCGAGTGAGGCGACTAACGTGACCCTTTCTGGCCTTGTTGAAGCCGGTGCCACCGTCGACAGCATCACCATCAGTGATGGCGTGACGACGATCACGGTTCCGAGCTCGGCGATCAGCACGGATAGCAACGGCAACGTGACCGTCGTTGGGCAAGACCTTTCAAGCCTCGCCGACGGCGAATTGACCGTCACCATGACAGTGACAGACGCCGCAGGGAATACAGGTACGGTCACCGATACCACCACCTTGGATACGGGTGCACCTTCGGTGACCATCAACGATAACACCACCAATGACAGCACCCCAGCCTTGACCGGCACCATAGATGATCCAGAGGCGAGCATAGTGGTAACCGTTGAGGGTGTGGATTACGCCGCCACTAACAATGGCGACGGCACCTGGACCTTGGTGGACGACACCTTACCAGCGCTTATGGACGGAAGCTACCAGGTGACCGTGACCGCCACCGATGCGACGGGTAACAGCGGCACGTCCACGGGCACCTTAGTTATTGACACCAGCGCGCCAACCACGGGCGATGGTGCGAACAGCATTGCGTTCAACGACGGCGGCGATGAGCTAGTTAGCGCAAGTGAGGCGACCAACGTGACCCTTTCTGGCGTTGTTGAAGCCGGTGCCACCGTCGACAGCATCACCATCAGTGATGGCGTGACGACGATCACGGTACCGAGCTCGGCGATCAGCACGGATAGCAACGGCAACCTGACAGTCACTGGGCAAGACCTTTCAGGTCTCGCCGACGGTGAACTGACCGTCACCATGACAGTGACCGACGCTGCCGGGAACACAGGCACGGTCACCGA
>NZ_PQBV01000035.1:0-689 GCF_002964545.1 Pseudoalteromonas sp. T1lg10 | reverse complement strand
CGGTAAATCAAATCACTGGGGTGCTGGTGCGATGGCAGCATGTTAAGGTTGCCCTTGAAGAACTTGACCAGATTATGCAGGCGCCTACAGAGCGCCCGCCAGGCCGCCAGTTTGCTCATAAACCTAGGCTCGATGGCGATTACAGCCTCGAAAATGTCAAACTTAGTTATGGCAATGAGGGGCCGCCAGCGTTGAGCATTAATAAACTGCAGATTAAAGCAGGAAGTCACACCGTGTTACTTGGCAGCAACGGCGCTGGTAAATCGAGTTTGTTGCGGATCTTAGCTGGCTTAGAAGACGTCGATAGCGGCCAAGTACTGCTTGATGATATTGCCATGACACAACTCGATCCTGCGGACCGTCAGCGTGATATCGGCTATTTGCCACAAGATTCTTGTTTGTTTTACGGGACGTTACGCGAAAACCTTCAGTTGGCAGGCAATAATCACACGGATGAGGCCATTTTCAACGTCCTTGATAGCATTGGTTTTGGCGCCGCTGTGCGTGCGCATCCACTGGGCTTAGATATGCCTATTCTTGGCAGCAGAAGTCTCTCCGGTGGTCAACGCCAAGCCGTTGCACTGGCACGGTTAATCTTACAAAACCCGCGAATTGTGTTACTGGATGAGCCAACCTCGGCGTTTGACCAAGTCAACGAAGAGAAAGTCATACAATTTATGCAAACCTGG
>NZ_PQBV01000034.1:0-247 GCF_002964545.1 Pseudoalteromonas sp. T1lg10 | reverse complement strand
CAATAGGAGCCTGGTGATGACCTACTTTCACATGGCAAATGCCACACTATCATCGGCGCTGTTCCGTTTCACTACTGAGTTCGGCATGGGGTCAGGTGGGTCCAGAACGCTATTGTCACCAAGCAAATTGGTTACTAATCGCTGTTGCAATCAGTATTAAATTCGGAAAGCTTTATAAGTAATGTGTCTACTTCAGTCTTTAATTTCTAACTTCTAACTTAACAGTCTCACACCATTTTGGTGTTGT
>NZ_PQBV01000033.1:0-295 GCF_002964545.1 Pseudoalteromonas sp. T1lg10 | reverse complement strand
CTGGTGATGCTGTCGACGGTGGCACCGGCTTCAACAACGCCAGAAAGGGTCACGTTGGTCGCCTCACTTGCGCTAACCAGCTCATCGCCGCCGTCGTTGAACGCAATGCTGTTCGCACCATCGCCCGTGGTTGGCGCGCTGGTGTCAATAACTAAGGTGCCCGTGGACGTGCCGCTGTTACCCGTCGCATCGGTGGCGGTCACGGTCACCTGGTAGCTTCCGTCCATAAGCGCTGGTAAGGTGTCGTCCACCAAGGTCCAGGTGCCGTCGCCATTGTTAGTGGCGGCGTAATCCA
>NZ_PQBV01000032.1:0-203 GCF_002964545.1 Pseudoalteromonas sp. T1lg10 | reverse complement strand
CCCTGGTAGCTTCCGTCCATAAGCGCTGGTAAGGTGTCGTCCACCAAGGTCCAGGTGCCGTCGCCATTGTTAGTGGCGGCGTAATCCACACCCTCAACGGTTACCACTATGCTCGCCTCTGGATCATCTATGGTGCCGGTCAAGGCTGGGGTGCTGTCATTGGTGGTGTTATCGTTGATGGTCACCGAAGGTGCGCCCGTATC
>NZ_PQBV01000006.1:0-54879 GCF_002964545.1 Pseudoalteromonas sp. T1lg10 | reverse complement strand
TGTAACTGGTCGTGTTGAAGCCGGTATCATCAACGTGAACGACGAAGTTGAAATCGTAGGTATCAAAGAAACTACGAAGACAACTTGTACTGGTGTAGAAATGTTCCGTAAGCTTCTAGACGAAGGTCGTGCTGGTGAGAACATCGGTGCCCTTCTACGTGGTACTAAGCGTGATGAAGTTGAGCGTGGTCAAGTACTAGCTGCTCCTGGTTCAATCAACCCGCACACTAAGTTCGAAGCAGAAGTATACGTACTATCTAAAGACGAAGGTGGCCGTCACACGCCATTCTTCAAAGGCTACCGTCCACAGTTCTACTTCCGTACAACTGACGTAACTGGTGACATCCAACTACCAGACGGCGTAGAAATGGTAATGCCTGGTGACAACATCAAGATGACTGTTGAACTAATCTGCCCAATCGCGATGGACGAAGGTCTACGTTTCGCGATCCGTGAAGGTGGTCGTACAGTAGGTGCTGGTGTTGTAGCAACTATCGTAGAGTAATAGTTACTCTCAAGAAAAAAGGCCGCTTTTAGCGGCCTTTTTTGTGCCTGAAAGTTGAGAAGACCAGCTTCACGGCGTGAGGGGCGAGAGCCGCCCGGAAATAGCGAAAGCGTGGAGCTATTTCAGGCTCGAGCGCGAGGCAACGGATGCCGAGCCGGAATATCGCTTCATGGATGAATTACTTGCACGTCAGGTAATGAAGGCGAACTCGCGCCGCTTGAAGGCGACGAGCTCTGCGAGGAGCGGGAGGGCGTACAGTAGGCAAGGCGCAGCCTTGCTAGTGTTTGTACACTCCGTGCTTACCGTGGATACCAAAAGCCGCTTCAGCGGCCTTTATCACTTCTGTAATACCTTCTACAGCTTTGAAAGCACTTACTCACCTTTTCCGTTAAAACTCCCCACAGCTCTCTGTGGTGCGATCTTGTCGCGTTGGCGACCCAACCAGATCTCCAATCTCAGCCTTTTTGGGTTAGCCATGACGAGCATTACCACATTGATTTTAAAGTGCCTAGTATGTAAATGTCGTCAAAATAGAGCAAATTTGAATGTCTACTTAAAAATGATGCTGTCACCTAAAGTTAATGTTTTCTTTATTTTTACACGACAGCATTTTAATGGAGTGCATCGGCGATGCAGTTTGGAGCAAATTTGAATGTCTAAGTAGAATCGTGTATGTCGCCTAAATTTTAGGAATCTCCAATTTTGGCTGGACATTCAAATTTGCTCATCCGCTCTGTGTTTTTAATTAAGGAGCCGGTAAGAGCTTAATAAAATTGACTAAACAGCCACTTAGCGCCAATCTAACGAGATTGTCCGCGACGTTAAAATGCTTATGCCTGAGCTGAAGATCCCCACGAATATTCCCCGTACCCATAGTCGCTTTGGCCGTTGGCTGGGTACCAAGGTGCTGAACTGGTTTGGTTGGCAGGTGGTGGGGGAGTTTCCCGAGCATGGCAAGTTTGTCGCCGCGGTGGCGCCTCACACCTCAAACTGGGATTTTGTTATCGCCATCGCGGTGAAAATGCACTTGCAGGTGCGGATCCGCTTTTTAGGTAAGCACAGTATTTTTGTCTGGCCCTTGGCGCCCTTATTACGAAAATGGGGTGGTATTCCTGTCGACAGACGCTCTTCCCATGGCGTGGTGGCCCAGGTGAAGACTCTGTTTGATAACAGCGACGCGCTGATCCTCGGCTTGGCGCCTGAGGGCACCCGCAAATATACGCCGCAATGGAAAAGTGGTTTTCTGCATATCGCCAAGGCGGCAAAGGTTCCCGTGGTGCCCATGGCGCTGGATTACAGTAAAAAGCAGTTTGTGATCATGGCACCGTTAGAGGTTGGAGAAGATATAGATACAACCCTGGCTCAGGTAAAGGCCCTGTTTCCCGCCGAGATGGCGAAATATCCCCAGCAGGTATCGGGCATCAAGTAACACTAAAGTCAGTGGTGTTTTTACATACAGCAAGCGCTATGATGATGAGAAAATAATAATAAATTAGCCCGTTATGTTCTCGATTGGTGTGATAAGCCTGATTGCCCTGGCCTACCTTGGGGTCTTGTTCGCCGTGGCCTGGTATGCGGATAAATTCAAGCACCGCGCCAGTGCCTGGGTTTATGGTCTGTCGCTCGGGGTGTATTGTACCTCCTGGGCGTTTTACGGCACCACGGCGCAGGCCGCCAATAACGGTTGGTGGTTGGCTCCCACCTATACCGGCACCATCTTACTCTTTATATTTGGCTGGCAAATCTATACCCGCATCGCCACCATCTGTCGCCAGCAGCAACTGACCTCCATGGCCGACTTTATTGCCACCCGTTATGGTCAGTCATCCAGTTTGTCGGGCCTGGTGTCACTGATTTCGGTGATCGCCATAGTGCCCTATATCGCTCTGCAGCTAAATGCCACCAGTGCCAGTATCACTATGCTCACCGAGGTGGAGCGCGGGCAAAACGACTATTTCTATCAGGACAGTACCTTTTATATCACCCTGACCCTGGCGCTGTTTGCCATTTTATTCGGGGCACGAAGGGTGCGCCCCAGCGAGCACAATCCGGGCTTGATGGCCTCCATCGCCTTTGAGTCCGTGGTCAAGTTGCTGGCCTTCGTCGGTGTGGGTTTATTTATTTGCTTTGGTTTGTTCGACTCGCCTCAGGCCATTTTTGCGGCGGCGCAACAGCAAGAGATAGCGGCGCAGATGCAAACCACCGCCAGTCCGGGTTATGTGTATTGGGTGCATGTGTTGCTCGGCTTATTGGCAACCCTGTGTTTACCACGCCAGTTTCATACCGCTTTTATTGAGCATGATAATGAGCAGCAACTGGCTACCTCGCGCTGGCTGTTCCCCCTTTATCTGTTGCTGATTAACCTCTTTATTTTGCCCATCGCCTATGCGGGCCTGGTGTATTTTCAGGGTCAGGATGTGGGCTACGACACCTTTGTGCTGGCCCTGCCCATTGCCGCCGAGGCACCCTGGGTGTCGCTGTTGGCCTTCTTGGGGGGCTTTTCTGCGGCGACCAGCATGGTGATCGTCTCCACCATAGTCTTGTCTATCATGATCACCAACGACTTTATTAACCAGTTTTTGCTGCGCCGCTCACAGCTGAGTTCGTCCCACCGCGGCCTCTCCAAGTTTAAATTACTACAGGCGCGTCGGGTGGTGATCGTGGTGATCCTGCTACTCAGTTATGCCAGCCACCGGGTACTGGCCGAGGGTAATACCCTGGCCAATATGGGTCTGATGTCTTTTACCCTGGTGGCCCAATTTGCCCCGGCTATGATCATCGGCCTGTGGTGGTCTAAGGCCTCGTGTCGCGGCGCCCAGCTGGGTATTTTAAGCGGCTCGGCAATTTGGTTTTACACCCTGTTGCTACCGAGTGTGTATAGCGCCCTGTATGGCGAGGCCGTCTGGCTGAACGAGGGGCCTTGGCAGATTTCCTGGTTGGCGCCCAACGATCTGTTTTCCTTGGGTCTGGAGCCTTTAACCCAGGCCGTGCTGCTGTCTTTGGGTGTGAACACATTTGTGTATTTGCTGGTGCCCTTTATCAGCGCGGCGCAGCTGGCCGAGCGCCTGCAAAGCAATAAGTTTATTCTGCGTGGCGTTGAAGAGCGTGACGCCAATATCGCCCTTAGCTATCAAGAGCTGGCGCTGCTATTACAACGTTTTAGCGAGCCGGAACGGGCCGCCGAGCTGGTAGAAAAATACTTCCCCGCCGCCCGCAATCTTTGGAAGGAGCAGGCGCCCACCACGGTGGAAGAGCGGGTCGAGCGGGAAATGTCGGCCCTGGTCGGTGGTGCCTCGGCGCGGCTGATCCTCGATGTGGCTAAGGATGAAAAACGCCAGCCCTTTGAGCAGGTGGCGGAGTTTGTCGATGAGGCCTCCCAGGTACTGCGCTTTAACCGGGATCTATTGCAGGCCACCATAGAAAACATAGAGCAGGGCATTAGCGTGGTCGACAGCGACCTCAAACTTGTGGCCTGGAATCAGGGCTATCAGGAGATGTTTGCCTATCCAAAAGACATGCTGGCGGTAGGGCGACCCGTGGCCGAGCTGATCCGCTTTAATGCCGAGCGTGGCCTGTTTGAATGCCAGCAAATCGAGGCGGAGGTAAGCAAACGCATAGCCCACCTGCGCCGTGGCAGTGCCTATAAATATCGCCGTGAGCACAATGATGGCCGGGTCTTCGAGATGCAGGGTAACCCCTTGCCCGGCGGCGGTTTTGTTACTACTTACACAGATATCAGCGACTTTGTGCAACAGCAACGTGAGTTAGAGCTGGCCAACCTGAATCTGGAAGAGAAAATAGCCGCTCGTACCAGTGAGTTGGTGGCCACTAACTATGCCCTGGTAGCGGCCAAGCGTGAGGCGGAATCGGCTACCGAAAGTAAGACCCGATTTTTCGCCGCCGCCAGTCATGATCTGTTACAGCCCTTTAATGCCGCTAGTTTATTTTGCTCGCTGATGAGCGAAAAGGCGCAGGGCTCGGAATTGGCCGAGCTGGCGCAGAATATTCGCAACTCCCTGGCCAGTGCGGAGGACCTGCTGTCGAGCATCTTACAGCTCACCAAGCTGGAGTCCGGCTCCTTTAAAATCAATAACACAGACTTCTCCCTGACCAGCCTGTTACAACCCCTTGCCAATGAATACGGGGCCCTGGCCAAAGACAAGGGCCTGGCATTTCGCCTGCAGGGCGCCGAGGTAATGCTGAAAACGGACAAGGCGCTGCTCAAGCGGGTGTTGAGCAACCTGTTGAGTAACGCCATTCGCTATACCGAGCGGGGCGAAATCCGAGTGCTGTGCGAGTGTCATGGTCAGCAGTTATCCATTATGGTGGAGGACACCGGAGCCGGTATAGCCAAGCAAGATCAGGAACTGATTTTTGAGGAATTTAAACAGTTGCAGGGCAAGGAGCAGGCTCAGGGACTGGGTTTGGGACTGGCCATTAGCAAGCGTATTTGTGCCGCTTTGGATATCAATATGACGCTGGGTTCACAGCTCGGCAAGGGTACTCAGTTTACCCTGAACCTGCCATGCTCTAGCCAGGTGCAAAACATAGCGCCAGAGTTCAATGAGCTCAAAGGGCAGGATAATCAACTGGCGGGTCTGCGCATCTGGCTGCTCGACAATGATGATAACGTGTTACAGGCGTTGTCTCAGGTGCTCCAGAATTGGGGATGCAGCGTGGCGCTGGCCAATGATCAGGCGCAGTTGGCTGAGTTGGTCTATGGCGGTGACGCGGATATTCTGATTGCCGACTACCAGCTCGATGATGGCGTCACCGGCTTGCAGGTGATCCAGGCTTTAGGCTTGGAGGAGATGGCAATCGTGATCAACACCGCCAACCATGACGAGGCCATTCGTGAGCGCGTCAGTGATTGCGGTTATCCCTTGTTGTATAAGCCGCTAAAAACTCCAGCATTAAAGCGTACTTTAAAGCGCTTAAAGGCGAATCAGGAGCGGGTTAAATTGTAGGTCGGTGCTTTGCGCCGACAAAGCGAGATTCGCGCCCATTTGTCGGGCTGCTAGGTAACTGCTCCTGCGTTACCCTAATACCGCCATCTATGGCGGCAGAATCCCGACCTACAATTCAGGCTTCTTCGCTTTCGGCCACTGTGGCCATTTGCTTGAATAAAATGCCCGCCTGGGTGCGGTTGTAGACATTGAGCTTTTTCAAAATGGCCGAGACATGCTGTTTGATAGTGGTTTCCTGAATCGACATGGCATAGGCAATTTGCTTATTGAGCATGCCATCGGCGATCATGCTCAGTACCCGATACTGCTGTGGCGTCAGTTTTTCCAGGTTACGGGCAAACTGGGCCTGCTCACTGTTGTCGTCGGTGCAAATTTCCGTTTGTGGCGGTAACCAGTTTTCCCCTTCGATAACCTGGGCTATGGCTTCACTGATCACATCCAGGGATGAAGACTTGGGAATATAGGCACTGGCACCGAGCGCCATGGCTTGTTCAATTATGCTGGGATGTTCATTGGCGGAGACCATGATCACCAGAATATCCGGGTATTGATTGCGCAGTCGCGCTAAGCCTTCCAGGCCTTGAGCACCGGGAATGGTGAGATCTAAAAACACCAGTTCAATCTCCGGATGGACGACAAGGGCACTAAACAGCTCCGATAGATCGCTGGCTTCTAAAATTGGCTCATCGGCCATGGCCTGAGCGGCGGCTTGTTTGAGGGCGCTGCGAAATAACGGGTGATCATCGGCGATAATGGCTTGCACACTGGGCATCCTAAGTTGACTCCATCTTCCTCGTTATAGGGGATTTTATTAGTCGCGGCAAGGGCCTGCGTTAAGTTGCATATGGAAAGGCGGCCATTTGAAACCGGGGGAGGGCTGGCCGCCTTGATACGCAAGAAAGGTTAGAAGTTATAACCCACGGTGAGCGACACGGTGCGCGGGTCGCCAAAGTAGCCGATCAAGGTGTTATCGCCACCTAGTCCCGGGGTGTACTTGCTGACGTTCGTGGGGTCGGAGGCATCCGGGGTAACGAACTGATAGCCACCGATCATATATTCCTCATCGGTTAAGTTCTTACCGTGCAGGCCAACACGCCAGTGACCGTCGGTGCTGTACCAGTTAACACTGAGGTTGAGCAGACCATAGCTGTCCTGGGTGAGCAGGCTGGCTTCCTCGAATAATACATAGTCGTCACGGTAGTAGTAGTTGGTGTTAAACACCCAGTCGCCGTTGTCCGTATAGAGGCGATAGGTGGCGCCCAGGTTAAAGGTGACATCCGGGGTGTTGGAGATGCTAAAGCGCTCCGATTTATCGAAGGTTTCGCCGCTAACGGGGTCCGTATCCAACACCTCTTCGAAATCCGCGTCGATATAACCCAGTGAGGCATTGAAGGTGAGGGCGTCTGTGGCGACATAGTTGAGTTCCACTTCCACCCCGTCTGCCGAGGATTTACCTATATTGCCCAGGCGCTGATTAAGCACCGCGGAGTTCTCGCCGGGCAGCACCGAGATATACTGGCGGTCTTCATGATCTAAGGTAAACAAGGTGATATTGGCGCGCAGGTTATCGTTCCACTCGCTCTTCATTCCCAGCTCGTAAGAGTCCACTATTTCCGGGTTAGCCGCCGGCTCGGAGGTGCTGGCACGGGGGTTAAAGGTGCCCGATTTAAAGCCCTGAGCGTAGCTGGCGAAGAACATGATGTCGTTATTGTATTGGTACTCAACGCCGACGCGTGGGGTAAAGCGTGACCAGTCTTTTTCATCGTCTAGGACGCGATTTTCTTCAAAGTCCGGGCGTACATAACCGGGTACCCAACCTGACTCAGGGTAGAGGGTGGCGACCAGGGCGGTGTTATTGACGTAGGCCTCTTTTTTATCCTTGGTATAGCGAGCACCCAGGGTTAACGACCACTGGTCGGTTAAATCCACGCTACCCTGAATATAGGCGGCTTTACTGGTGGAGTCGTTACAGCCGCTGATTTCGCGGGTAAAGCTGGGCAGAGGTACACCAACGCCGAGTTTATCGAGCTGGGCACCCACTTCTAAAATGGCATCGAAGACGCCGCAGGATTCACCGTCGTAATAGTACAAGCCGGACACCAGCTTGTAATTGTCACCCTGATGATTCAGTTGCAGCTCGTGGGTGGTTTGCTCGTCGTCGTAGATGGCGGGTACATCGAAAATACGCAGAGCGGTATTATCAAAGTCGATGTTGGTCGGCGAATAACTGTCGCGCTTGGCACCGATATACTTAAGCGAGGTGTCGTCGCTCATATCCCAGCGTGCGGTCAGGCTAAACCCTTCCAGTTCCACCTTGTTCCAGGTGGGCATACTGGTGTAAGAGTCATAGATATCATCCGGTACCGGGGCATCGGTCAGCACGCTGGGTAATAAACGGTAGCCGCCCTTGGAATTTGAGTCATCGTCGGTTTTATCCCAGCCAAGCCGGAAAAACAGATCTTCGGTAGGGCGATATTCCAGGGTCAGGCGCGCCGCGGTAAGATCCTTGTTGTAGTTTTCTCTATCCTGACCATCCAGATCCGAAACCAGGAAGTCACCAAAGCCATCGCGATTTAAGGTGGCGAAGCCATAGCCAAGATAGAGCTGTTCATCGATCAGTGGCAATTGCCCGGTGATCTTCAAATCTCTTTGGTTGTAACTGCCCACCGTACCCTGGATATCAAAGGTCATATCGCCGGTCATTTCCTTGGTGACATATTTTATCGCGCCGCCAATGGTGTTCTTACCGTAAAGTGTCCCCTGCGGGCCACGCAACACTTCGATTTGTTGGACATCCAATAAATCCAGCACCGCCCCCTGAGGGCGGGCCACGTAGACATCATCTATGTAAATACCCACGCCCGGCTCATAACCCCACAGCGGATCCTCCTGACCCACGCCGCGGATAAAGGCGGTGATGGTGGAGTTGGTACCGCGGCTGGCCTGCAAGGTGGTGTTGGGTGAAAACTGCTGTACCTCGGTCATCACCGAAATACCGTTTTCCTGTAGTTGCGCGGCGCCGATTGAGGTCACGGCTACCGGAACCTCTTGCAGGTTCTCTACCGTTTTACGGGCGGTAACCTCGATGCGCTCCAGCTCGGCTTTTTTTACTTCTTCTTCTGCCAAGGCCGTTGGGCTTGCCAGTGCACTTGTGAGTGCCGCCCCAATCGCTAAGGCTAGACTAGAGCGGCGTAGACTGTATGTGTTCATCCTGTATCCCCTGTTATTGTCGTTGTCCGTGCGCCGATATTGTTATGGGTCGTCACGGTATGGGTTTGTTTTAAAAATATTAATTAACTGTGACTTTAGGGGAAAAATGCGACGAGGGGGTTAGTACCTTAGTACTATCGCCGCTACAGCCCTTTATTTACGGGGTGTGGCGCAATTCTATAACCTTAGTACTATGTATTTTAACGGATTGTGGGGCCACACTGATTGCCAGTGTTGTTAACAGAAACAGCTGCTATGCTAGCTCTGATAACTAAAACAATAATAATTCGAGGAGCACTTCTATGCTCAGTATGATTGGCCTTATCGGCGGTCTGGTACTACTTATCATTCTTACCCTGCGCGGCGTAAACCTGTTTATTGCCGCGCCCTTGTGTGCCCTGTTGGTGGCGCTGAGCGGCAATATGGCGCTCTTTCCTGGTGAGAATGTGCCTTTAGACTTTGTCAGCACCTATATGAACGGCTTTGCCGGTTTCCTCAGTGCCTGGTTCTTTATGTTCTTGCTCGGCTCCTTGTTCGGCAAGTTTATGGAAGACAGCGGCGCCGCGGACAGCGTTGCCCGTGCCATAGTCAACAAGCTGGGTATGAAACACGCGGTATTGGCCGTGGTGATCGCCTGTGCGGTGTTGACCTATGGTGGTGTCAGCGTCTTTATCGTGGCCTTTTCCGTGTACCCCATGGCCTTGAGCCTGTTTAAAGACGCCAACCTGCCACGACGCTTTATTCCCGCGACTTTGGCCTTTGGCTCGGTGACCTTTACCATGACCTCGGCGGGCTCGCCGGAGATTCAAAACTGGATCCCCATCAAGTATCTGGGTACTTCGCCCTATGCGGCCTGGGAAGTGAGCCTGGTGGTGGCTGTGTTTATGGCCATTGCCGGTTACTGGTGGCTGAAGAAGATGATCACCAAGGCGGTGGCCAATGGTGAGCGCTTCGAGGCCCGCGACGACGACCCGGAAATTCCCGAACGCGACTATCCCCATCCGATCACCGGGGTGATCCCGCTGCTGGTGGTGTTACTGCTGTCCTTTACCCTGCACGATGTATTGCACCAAAGCGCGCTGATTGTCGCCTTGCTCGGCGGTGTGTTGGCGATTTTGGTGATTAACTTCAAGCATTTCC
Source organism: Pseudoalteromonas sp. T1lg10 (assembly GCF_002964545.1). NCBI lineage: Bacteria > Pseudomonadati > Pseudomonadota > Gammaproteobacteria > Alteromonadales > Pseudoalteromonadaceae > Pseudoalteromonas > Pseudoalteromonas sp. T1lg10. The sequence continues at coordinate 45,057 of NZ_PQBV01000006.1, read as the reverse complement.
ACAACCTCAGCGGTGCCATTAACCTGGGTACCACGGGGGCGCTGGTGGCCATAGGCAATACCAGTGCGGTTGTCGGTTTTGGCGCGGTGGCTAAAAACACCGAGGCCTTTCAGGTGGCGGTGGAAGTCATGACCAATATGCCCGGCAACGAATTGCTTGGTGCGGCGGTGGCCGTCAGTGTTATTGCCGGTTTGACCGGCTCGGCATCCGGCGGTCAGGCCATAGCCCTGCCGTTAGTAGCGCCTCATTACCTGGATGCCGGCGTTAATCCGGAGCAATTACACCGGGTGGTGGCGATCAGTTCCGGAGCGTTGGATACCTTGCCGCACAACGGTTATGTGGTGACCACTATCCGTGCCATCTGTAAAGAGACGCACCAGCGTGCCTACTGGTCTATGGCCGCATTAACGGCCGTGGTGCCGCTGATTGGCGTTGCCCTTGCATTAGCCCTATTTATCTTATTTTAAGGAATGAACAAGATGTCTATGTTACGAGTTATTGGTGTTGTCTTAATTGTTGTAAGCCAGTGGGCCTGGGCCCAGGGTGAGCCCCTGCTGGTGGAAAAACAGCGTTTCGCCTTTGCAAATTACACCACGGAGTCGGGCGTCACCTTGCCCGAGGTGCAGGTGGGGTGGGAGAGCTACGGCACCCTAAATGAAGCCAAGGACAATGTGATTTTGATCACCCATTTCTTCTCTGGCACCTCCCATGCGGCGGGTAAATACAGCGCGGATGATGCTTTGCCCGGGTATTGGGATGCCATTATTGGTCCGGGTAAGGCCATAGACACCAACAAGTTTTTTGTGATCAGCTCGGACACCCTGGTTAACGCCAACTGGCACGATAAAAACGTGATCACCACGGGCCCGGCCTCCATCAATCCGAAAACCGGTAAGCCCTATGGCCTGGATTTCCCCGTGGTCACCATAGGCGACTTTGTCGAAGTGCAAAAACGTTTGCTCGACAGCCTGGGGATTGAAAAGCTCCACGCCGTTATTGGTGCATCCATGGGCTCTTTCCAGGCGCTGGAGTGGTCGGTGCGTTACCCAGACAAGGTTGAGCGACTGGTTCATGTGATTGGTGCGGCGAAAATGGATGCCTGGACGGTACCTGCGCTGGAGAAGTGGGCCTTGCCTATTCGCCTGGACGCAAACTGGAATAACGGCAATTACTATGAGGGTGAGCGCCCGCTGGCCGGTGTAACCGCCACCATGCTTAACATCACCCAGGACGCCATGCACCCGGAAAGTTATAAGGCCAGCTTCCCAAACTTTAAAGTGCAGGACGAGGGCGCGAAAAAAGACATACGCACCCTGCCAGCCATTAACCAGACCCTGCATGAGCGTGCCCTGGCTCGAGCGCAAACTCAGGATGCCAACCATATTCTCTATTTAGTGCGCGCCTCGCAACTATACAGCGCCGGCATGCAGGAAGACCTAAACGCAGCGGCACAAAAAATTAAGGCCAAGGTGCTGCTTATGCCCGCCAGTAACGACTTGTTGTTACGCCCAGGCCCGGTGCGCGCGTTTGCCAAGCTGCTTAAAGAGCAAGAGAAAGATGTAAAAATCGAGGAAATTGAGGGTATCTGGGGTCATCTTGACGGTATTTTTTCCATTCAAACCAAGGCCCAGGTGATCGCCGAATTCTTAGCGGAGTAATTATGAGCAAACGAATTTTAATTACCGGTGCCGCCAGTGGCATTGGCCGCTATGTGGCGGAACACCTGGGCAAACAAGGCCATGAGATCTTACTGACCGATCTCGATGGTGAGCGCGCCAAGGCCGAGGCCGAACTGCTCCAACAGCAGGGCATTCGTGCCCAGGGCCTGGCGCTGAATGTGGCGGATCTTGCCTCCCTCGGGGACTTTATTGCCAGGCAGCCGACCATAGATGTGCTGATCAATAACGCCGGTGTTCAATACGTTGAGCGTCTAGACGACTACCCCTTGGATAAATGGCAGCTGTTGCAGGATGTGCTGCTCAATGGCCCGGCCATGCTCACCAAGGCTGTGCTTCCAGCGATGCGAGAGCAAAACTTTGGCCGTATTATCAATATCGGCTCTATTCATGCCCAGGTGGCCTCCAAGTATAAGTCGGCCTATGTGTCGGCTAAGCATGGCCTTATTGGTTTGGGCAAGGTGCTGGCGCTGGAGACCGGGGATGTGGATATCACGGTCAATACCATTTGCCCGGCCTATGTAAAAACACCCTTGGTCGAGGCGCAAATAGCCAGCCAGGCCAAACAGCATGGCATCACGAAGCAGGAGGTGATCGACACCATAATGCTGGCCCCCATGCCTAAAAAGGCCTTTATCGGCCTGGATGAAATCGCCCACACCCTTGACTTTTTAATGGCGGATGCGGCGCGCAATATTACTGCCCAAGCCATCGCCCTTGATGGCGGCTGGACGGCGCAATAGGAGAGAAGATGGCAGGTTTTAATAAGGTAGTGAACAGCTACGGTGAAGCTATGGCGGGCCTCGAAGACAATATGACGGTGATCGCCGGCGGTTTTGGCCTTTGCGGTATTCCCGAGGGCTTGATTAAAGAAATCAAAAACAAGGGCACCACCGGTCTGACAGTGGTTTCCAATAACTGCGGCGTCGATGGTTTTGGTTTAGGCATATTGCTTGAAGATAAGCAGATCCACAAAATGGTGGCCTCTTATGTGGGTGAAAACTCCTTGTTCGAGCAGCAATTGCTGAGCGGTGAGCTGGAGGTGGAGTTAACCCCTCAGGGCACCCTGGCGGAGAAAATGCGTGCCGGTGGCGCCGGCATCCCCGCGTTTTACACCGCAACCGGAGTAGGCACAGTGGTGGCCGAAGGCAAGGACATCAAGCAGTTTGCTGGCCGCGACTATGTGCTTGAGCCAAGCATTGTCGGCGACTTTGCCATAGTGAAGGCGTGGAAGGCGGATCGCTACGGCAACTGCATCTATCGTCATACGGCGATGAATTTTAACCCCATGGCCGCCACCGCTGGCAAGATCACCGTGGTTGAGGCGGAAGAAATCGTCGAGCCCGGGGAGCTGGAGCCCAGTCAAATTCACACCCCGGGTATTTATGTACAACGCGTGATTCAAGGTCAGTTTGAAAAACGCATCGAAAAACGTACGGTGCGAGGAGCATAACCATGGCACTGACACGAGAGCAAATGGCGCAGCGCGTCGCCCAGGAATTACGCGACGGTTATTATGTGAACCTCGGCATAGGCATTCCTACCCTGGTTGCCAACTATGTGCCCAAAGGCATAGATGTGATGCTGCAATCGGAAAACGGCTTGCTGGGCATGGGCGAATATCCGCTTGAGGCACAAGTGGATGCGGACATGATCAACGCCGGTAAGGAAACCGTGACCGCCCGCACCGGTGCTGCGATTTTTAACTCAGCCGAAAGCTTTGCCATGATCCGCGGTGGTCATGTGGACTTAACCGTGTTGGGCGCCTTCGAAGTGGACCAAAACGGCAACATCGCCAGTTGGATGATCCCCGGCAAGCTGGTCAAAGGCATGGGCGGGGCCATGGATCTGGTGGCCGGCGCCAAAAATATTATCTGTACCATGACCCACGCGAGCAAGCATGGCGACTCAAAACTGCTGACCCAGTGTTCGCTGCCGCTGACGGGCGTGGCGTGTATCAATAAGGTGATCACCGACCTGGCGCTGCTGGAAATCAAGGACGGCGCCTTTCACCTGCTTGAACGCGCCCCGGGCGTGACTGTGGAAGAAATTAAAGCCAAAACACAGGGCAAGCTCATCTGCCCGGAACAGGTGCCTGAGATGCAGTTTTAGGTTTCTCCCGATTCTAAATTGCACGACCAAACACCCAGCTAGCCTGTTATGCTGGGTGTTTTTTATGAATTCATCACAAACCGATACAAACGCAAGCTGAGGGGTTTCAAGCAGGAGGTGTGCTAAGGTTTAAGGGCTATTAACCAAGATGCGACAGAGATCTAAATGAATAATGTCATTCTCGAGTCTGTTATCACTTGCCCAGCGTGCGGCGCAAAGAAGCAGGAAACCATGCCAACGGATGCGTGCCAGTATTATTATGAGTGTTCATCTTGCCACACCCTGCTAAAGCCTTTACCCGGTGACTGCTGCGTGTATTGCTCATATGGCTCGGTTAAATGCCCACCGATACAAAAAGATGGCAGGTGCTGCGGTTAATAACACTCAAATCAAATCGGGCAGCGATTGCCACGGCTACAGCCTAGATTCCCCCCTTGTAAAAGCTGCTTACATTTTATTCGATGCACTGAATGTGCATTTAGGTCATGCTAGGTCCATCAAGAAAAAGGAGAAAGCACAATGCGATGTCATGAAGTTGATTATGAAATTATCGGCCATTCGATGCAGATGGTGGAAGTGGAACTGGACCCAGGTGAGGCGGTGATCGCCGAAGCAGGGGCGATGAACTACCTTGAAGACGGCATTCAATATGAAGCCAAAATGGGTGATGGCTCACAGGTCAATCAAGGCTTTATGAGCAAGCTGTTTAGTGCCGGTAAGCGCATGATCACAGGTGAATCCCTGTTTATGACCCACTTTACCAATCAGGGCATGGGTAAAAAACGCGTTGCTTTTGCTGCTCCTTTCCCGGGCAGTATTGTGCCCTTAAATATGGCCGAGCTGGGCGAGCAGGTGTTCTTACAAAAAGACTCCTTCTTGTGTGCGGCTCTGGGCACCGAGGTCAACATCGCCTTTCAGCGTAAATTAGGTGCCGGTTTCTTTGGCGGCGAAGGTTTTATTTTGCAGCGCTTAGAAGGCGATGGGATGGCCTTCGCCCACGCCGGCGGCACTGTGGTTGAGAAACAGCTTAACGGTGAAACACTGCGTTTAGACACAGGCTGTGTGGTTGGCTTCACCGGTGGTATCGAATTTGATATCGAGCGGGTGAAGGGGTTACGCTCCATGTTCTTCGGCGGTGAAGGCTTGTTCCTCACCACGCTGCGCGGCCACGGTACGGTGTGGATCCAAAGCTTACCCTTCTCACGCCTGGCGGATCGCGTACTTGAACATGCCCCCCGAGCCGGTGGTGCACGCCAAGGCGAGGGCTCGGTCCTTGGCGGTATCGGCGATATGATAGGCGGCGATTAATTCACGCCGCCTCGTCTTACTTACTGGCAATGCCGCACAGGTATTGCCATTCTTCCTCGGTGACCGGCATCACGGACAAGCGCCCGGATTTTTTCAGCGCCAGCTCTTCGATGGCCGGGTCGGCCTTGATCGCCTGCAGGGTCACCGGCTTGTTAAAGGTTTCCCTGTACTGCACATCGACACTAAACCAGCGCGGTGCGTCGGCCGTGGCTTTAGGGTCATAGTAATCGCCACTGGCATCGAATTGTGATGGATCCGCATAGGGGCCGTTCACTATCTCGGCCACGCCAACTATGGCCGGTACCTTGCAGCTCGAATGATAGATAAACACCTTGTCGCCCACCTTCATGCCATCGCGAATAAAATTACGGGCCTGATAATTACGTACGCCATCCCACACCGTGGTGCCGTTCGGCGCCGCTTTTAAGTCTGCCAATGAAAACGCATCGGGCTCTGTTTTGAGTAGCCAATAAGCCATGTCGGGTCCTGTGCTGAGCTAGGTAATCGGGTTCATTGTATAGTATTATCATTGTATTAGCTGCAATGTGGAAATGAGGACACAATGAGCCAAGCATTAGATAATTTATTGTCGCTGTTAAAACTGGAAGAAATCGAGTTGGGCCTGTATCGCGGTGCCAGCCAGGACCTGGGTTTTAAGGCCGTTTTTGGCGGTCAGGTTATGGGTCAGGCACTCTCGGCGGCGAAGGAAACCCTGCCCGAAGGGCGCGTGGTGCATTCCCTGCATTCCTATTTTTTACGCCCAGGCGATGCCTCGCGCCCTATTGTTTATGACGTGGAAAACATCCGCGACGGTAAGAGCCTGAGCACCCGCCGTGTCAGTGCCATTCAGTACGGCAAGCCGATTTTCTATATGACCGCCTCTTTCTCCGGCGACGCCCAGGGCCTGGAACACCAAAGCACCATGCCGGATGTGCCGGCACCGGAAGGCTTACGTTCGGCACTGGAATTTTACCAAGAGCATGCGCACCAAATTCCCGAGCCTATTCGTAACAAGTTTATCAGCGAAAAGCCCATCGATATGCGCCCGGTGAATTTCCAAAACCCCTTTAAGCCGCAGGTGGCCGAGCCGATTAAGCATATCTGGTTTAAGACCAATGGCGAGATGCCGGACGACCAGCGTATTCACAACTATTTGCTGGCCTATGCGTCGGACTTCGAGTTTTTACCAACAGCACTTCAGCCGCACGGTAAGTCCTTTATGCACCCAAAAATGCAGGTAGCCACTATCGATCACTCCATGTGGTTCCACCGTCCATTCCGCATGGACGAATGGATGCTCTACAGCGTGGACAGCCCCAGCGCCAGCTGTGGCCGCGGCCTGGTACGCGGCCAGTTTTTTGACCGCAAGGGCAACTTGGTTGCTTCCACCATTCAAGAAGGTGTGATGCGCGAAAGGTAATGGCTCTAGTCGAGCCGCCGACTATGGCGGTTTTTGTAAGTCTGGCTTTAGCATGGCAACCCTTCATATTCTGATAAACCTTGTCGCGGTGGCGACGACACCCAAAGGGTGGTTTACGCCAACCACCCCTTGGAACCCCAAGGCGCCCGTGATTCGCCATTGCTTCCGAACTCAGGTTTTTGTTAAACGCTCCGTTTAGCTTTCAACACGGTTTAACTCGTCTTCCTGACTCGATAAACCTAACTCCGCATCCATGCTCCGTTGCTTCAAGCACACTCCACAACAAAAGCCGATTTCTCCAGCGCGAATCAAAACGGGAAGAGCGATACCTGCCAGTTAGGTGTAATTTGTTTTACTCGGTGCAGCTGTAATTGCCTGTAATTAGCTCACCTATTAAGCTATTGACTTTAAACGAGGAAACAAACTAATGATCAATGCAAAATCTGTCGTAGAATTTAGAGAGCAATTGACGGATCTATTCAAAAAAGATCAATTCTCTAAACTCAGTAGCATTGTTTATATCTGGAAGGTAGAACGCGCTATACCAAGACTGATTGGTGAAAGCGTTATTTTATACATTGGCAGGACAAAAAACTCATTTTCTTCTAGATACCGCCAAAAGAAAGCAATAGATATCGAGCTAGCATATTTTGAGTCCGTCTATCGTCATGCCATCTTAAAGTATTGAAAAATTACGATAGAAATTAAGGTGTGTTCAGACACAAAAGAGGAGGAAGCAGCTCAGCTTCATGCTTATTTTAAAAAGCATTCTGAACTTCCACCTATGAATAGGGCTATGCCAAAATTTTGCTTATAAAAAATAACTTTTCGCATAGAAGGAGTCAGGTCTTACTTTTGCTCTTTCTGCAACTCTAAATAATCAGTCGTTCACCACTCTATCAGCATAATCTCCCGTTATGATTCGCGCTGGAGAAATCGGCTTTTGTTGGGAGCGTGGGGTTGATAGCTCGACACGATGTCGAGCTAGATTTATCAGTACAAGGAGGTGCTGTTAAATCGCATCAACACCTAAGCGGAACGTTTTACAAAAACTCGATTTCGGAAGCATTAGCGAATCACGGGCGCCCTAGGAGTTGTCAGAGGAAATGGGCGCGCATTTCCTCTGACTTGAAGTCGCCAATGCGACAAGATCTTAATTTGAAGGCTGTAGTTGGGGGAGTGCTAGCAATTCGTCCATGAAGCTGCATTCCTGTTCGTGACGAAGTTACGGCATCCATGCCTCCACCGTCCGGCCCGCCGCTGGGCTTAAGGCGTTCGCTTACTAAAAAATAGTTCACTGGACTATTTTCCAAACGCGCTCACCCTCGCGCTGCGAAGCGGTGCTTCGGTCGCTCGTCGCCCAACGCGACAAGATCTAACAGAAGCCATTAGGTTGTCAGGCTGCTAGGTAACTGCTCCTGCGTTACCCTAGTACCGCCGTCCTTGGCGGCAAAACCTGACCTACAACAATCGTCACAGCGACAAGATCTATCACACTAACACCGCTGTCGGCGCAGAGCACCGACCTACAAAAACCGCCATAGTCGGCGGCCCGACGACCCAGAAAGGCCTAAGCCTGACCTGCATGCATCGCCGCTATGGCATCACTAATCGACTGCCACAACCTGGCCGGCAGCAACTGCTGCAGATCCTGATAGAGGGCAACCAGCTCGTCGGTATGGGCGAGGGCGTTGTCGCGCTGATGCACCAAGCCCTGCTCTTTGAGGCTGGTAATAAAGCCGGTCAGTACCTTCTTGTCGAAGAATTCCGGGCTCTTAATGCCATGCAAGGTGCCCAGGCGATTGGCGACTACGGCGCCTTCTTTTTCCAGCTCAGATGGGCTCATATCGCCGCTTTGGCTTAATAAGCCTATGACTATGGCGTAGCGCAGCAGGGTGTGGTGTACCACCTTGCCAAGCATTTCCAGGGTAGCTTGGTTGTCACCCGCTTTGATCACTTCTAGCTGCTCGCCATGCTGGCGAATAAGGCCCTGTTCGGCAAAGCTGGCGATAATCTTGTCGATGTAGTCGTCGTTCAGCTCGGGCAGGAACCATTCCTTGGCAAACAAGGGGTAGAGGCGTTGAACCTATGCCTTGCACTCGCTAACAGTAATGCCGTGGTGGTTAAACAGCTGCTGGGCGATAACGCTGGGCACGGCAAACAAATGCAGCACATTGTTGCGATAGTAGTTAAACAGGGTGCGCTCTTTTTCTTTAATGGCGATGATGTCGCCAAATGGGTCATTGACCACGTCAAACTTATTGAGCGTTAGCGCGTGCTCAAGTAGCTCGGCGCTGCTTTGCTCGGGCAGGGTTAGCTTGTCGCTGAGCGGCGCGTCGCGGTGCAGGCGCAGGTAGAAGTCCATCTGCTCCAACAGTTGCGACTTACTGAGCGCAAACTGATCATTGGTCAGCAAGATGGTGGCCAGCAGGTTTACCGAGTTCAATGCGGCGGCGCTGTTGATATTCATCATAATTTCGTCGGCCAGATTGCTGACCTGTTTACCCAGCCAGGCGGGTTTTTGCACATCCGTGGGATGAATCGCCTCGCGCCAGTCAGGCTGCTGTTCATTAAGGAACTGGTTGATATTGATGGGGGCGCCAAAGTTCACATTGCCGCGGCCATAGTTCTTAAGGTTTTTAATGGCCTTAAAAATACCCAGCACCGACTCGTTCTTTTTATTGTCACCGGCCAGTTCTTTTAAGTAGGTGTTGATCTCCATCACATGCTCATAGCCGATATACACGGGCACTATGCTGATGGGGCGGTCAATGCCGCGCAGCATGGCCTGCAGGGTCATGGCCAGCATGCCTGTTTTTGGTGGTAACAGGCGACCGGTGCGGCTACGCCCACCTTCGGTGTAGAACTTCACCGAGTAACCCTTAATAAAGAGCTGGCTCAGGTATTCCTTAAACACTGCCGAGTACAGCTTATTACCGCTGAAGGAGCGGCGAATAAAGAAGGCGCCGCTGCGGCGGAATATGGGCCCGGCGGGGAAGAAATTCAGGTTAATACCGGCGGCGATATGCGGCGGCACCAGGCCCTGGTGATAAATTACATAGGTCAGCAGCAGGTAATCCATATGGCTGCGGTGGCAGGGCACATAGATGATCTCATGACCCTTGTCGGTCAGCTCGCGCACTTGCTCGGCATAGTTCACATCGATGCCGTTATAAAGCTTGTTCCACAGCCAGGTAAGAATGCGGTCGCCAACACGCACCATGGCATCCGAGTAGTGGGCGGCGATCTCATCGAGCAGACGCAGGGCGTTTTGACGCGCTTCTTCATGGCTTAAGCCCTTCGCCTTGGCTTCATCGGCAATGGCTTTTTTAATGGCGGGTGAGGCCAGCAGAGAGTTAAACAGGGCTTCGCGCGACGGCAGTTTGGGGCCGGTGGCGGCGAGCTTTTGGCGACGGAAATGCACCCGGGCCACGCGCAGCAGTTTTTGCGGCAGCTCGTCCTTATCGCCCTTATCGTGCACCAACTGGGTTAAATCCAGGGGCTGACTAAAACGAATAAGGTTATCGCGACCGGAAAACAAGACCACAAAAAACTTGCGGAATCGGCTTGGCGTCAGGGAATGAGAGATCAGCGTGCCTAAGCCCGGCTTTTCTTTACCCGGGTTGCGGCCCCAAAGAATGGTGACCGGAATAATCTGGATTTTTTGCTCTGGCTGTTTGGCCAGGGCATCGAAAATCGCCTTGCCCTGCTGCAGGGCGCAACTGGGACGGCTTTTATTACCAAATAAAGGTGGCGGATTCTGAATACCGATAAAGCGCGGCAACTCGGTGTCGGCCAGATTCTGCTCCTGAGTTGGGTCGGGTAAACCCAGTTTGCGGCATACCTTAGCCAGGGCGGCGATATCAAGGCGCGAGTTTAAGCGGCCAATGTAGAAGGTCGGTACCGAGGTATCGAGCTCAAAGTCGGCGATCGGCTGCTGCGGCAGCACCTTGGATCGGACACAAATGGCATTTAAGCAGCGGGCCAGAAAGTCGACGCTGCGGTTTAAAATCTTCATTTATACTCACTCGCTTAACCACATTACCAGGGGCAATAACAGATCAGGTAATGTCGAATACCAATTAATTAATACCTTGCACCATCCAGCGCGTTAAACGACGTCTTGGCTTGGTTAAAAATTATTTATACAGAACAACTATATACCATAATTTTAGCCTTGCTATCCTGCGTCTCTATCCGACGCTATGGCCGCTTACTTTATTAATGCAATTGGTATCAGAAAACACAAAAAAGGGCGTAAATGATACCAAGTTATAACTGGACTGACCATTTCTGTAAGCCGACTTTGCGCCTGACCTGAGCTTGCGCCCTAAAGGTGTCGCCTAGCTTTATCGCTATGAGATATTGCGCGGTATACAAAATGTTCAGGCCTTAAGCTTGCTGTCAGTTAAAAATCTAGATAATTACGACTAATGGTTGCGATAAACGCACCAGGCTCGGTATTTAGTCGTATCCCTGAGGCTGAATTCTGTGTTACGGCAGGCAAGAAGGATGGATACGCGGCGCTTGTCGAGCATTTCGTCCTTCTTGTCCACTGTACCCATCCCCCGCTGAAAAAACTGTTGCATTTATCACCAATCTCTCTATAATACGCAGACTTTCTTTGCCTTAGGTGTCTCACCAAGGACTTGGAAAGCTAGATATAGCTTGGATTTCAAGCATAAACAGGAGCTCCGATTTGGAGCTCAATGGTAGAAAATAAAAGGACAACCGACTTCTTAGTAGTAAGTAAGTTTCGGGTGTTTTTTTATGCTCTTTTTAAATGCTCTTTTTATTGAGGTTTTAGAATGTCAAATCAACGCATTCGCATTCGCCTAAAAGCTTTTGACCACCGTTTGATTGACCAATCAACGGCGGAAATTGTGGAAACTGCGAAACGCACAGGTGCTCAGGTACGTGGTCCAATCCCACTTCCTACACGCAAAGAACGTTTCACTGTATTGATTTCTCCGCACGTTAACAAAGACGCGCGTGATCAGTACGAGATCCGCACCCACAAACGTCTGATCGACATCGTAGAACCAACAGACAAGACTGTAGACGCTCTAATGCGCCTAGACCTTGCTGCTGGTGTTGATGTTCAAATCAGCCTGGGTTAATCGGAAGATTAGAGAGGTTTTAGGAAAATGGCATTAGGTCTAGTCGGTCGTAAAGTGGGCATGACTCGTATCTTCACTGAAGATGGCGTATCTATCCCAGTAACCGTAATCGAAGCGACTCCTAACCGTGTTACGCAGATCAAATCTGACGCAACAGACGGTTATAACGCGCTTCAAGTAACCGCAGGCGAGAAAAAAGCTAGCCGTGTAAACAAACCAGCAGCGGGTCACTTCGCTAAAGCTGGCGTTGAAGCGGGTCGTGGTCTGTGGGAATTCCGTCTTAATGGCGGTGAAGGCGACTTCGAAGTTGGTAACGAAATCACTGTTGAAGTATTCAACGAAGTGACCAAAGTTGACGTTACCGGTACTTCTAAAGGTAAAGGTTTCCAAGGTGGTGTTAAGCGCTGGAACTTCAGCATGCAAGACGCTACACACGGTAACTCTTTGTCTCACCGTGCTCCTGGTTCAATCGGTCAAAACCAATCACCTGGTAAGGTGTTTAAAGGTAAGAAAATGGCCGGTCACATGGGTGCTGAGCGTGTAACTACTCAGAACCTTGAACTAGTACGTGTTGACGCTGAGCGTAATCTGCTTCTAGTTAAAGGTGCAGTACCTGGCGCTATCGGCGGTGACGTTATCGTTAAACCAGCTGTTAAAGCATCAGTCCTGGAGATTTAGTGATGGAATTAGCAATTAAAGACGCGTCAGGCGCTCTTGAAGTTTCCGAAGCTACTTTTGGACGTGAGTTTAACGAAGCATTAGTACACCAAGTAGTTGTTGCTTACGCAGCAGGTGCTCGTCAAGGTACTAAAGCTCAGAAGACACGTTCTGAAGTAAGCGGTGGCGGTAAGAAGCCATGGCGTCAAAAAGGTACTGGCCGTGCACGTGCTGGTACAATCCGTAGCCCAATCTGGCGCAGCGGTGGTGTGACTTTTGCAGCTAAGCCGCAAGATCACAGCCAAAAAGTAAACCGTAAGATGTATCGCGGTGCGATCAAGAGCATCTTATCTGAGCTTGTTCGTCAAGAGCGTTTAGTTGTAGTTGAGAACTTCGGTATCGAAGCTCCTAAGACTAAAGCCCTTGTAGCTAAGCTTAAAGAGCTTGAGCTTAAAGACGTACTAATCGTGACTGAAGAAGTAGAAGAGAATCTATTCCTTGCAGCACGTAACCTATACAAGGTTGACGTACGTGACGTAGCTGGCATCGACCCAGTAAGCCTAATCGCTTTCGATAAGGTTGTTATGACTAAGGGTGCTGTAAAGCAACTTGAGGAGGCGCTAGCATGATCCGTGAAGAACGTCTTTTAAAAGTAATCCTTGCTCCACATATCTCTGAGAAGAGCACTGTATCTGCTGAAGATAACAACACGATTGTTTTCAAAGTACTAAAAGATGCAACTAAAGCTGACGTTAAAGCAGCTGTAGAAAAGCTTTTCGAAGTAGAAGTAACTGGTGTTCGCACACTTAATGTTAAGGGTAAAACAAAGCGTACTGGTATGCGTTTCGGTCGTCGTAGCGACTGGAAGAAAGCCTACGTTACTCTTAAAGAAGGTAGCGAGCTAGACTTTGTCGGCGGCGCCGAGTAATAAGGGGAGTTAGAATTATGGCACTTCAAAAGTGTAAACCAACTTCTGCGGGTCGTCGTCACGTCGTTAAAGTGGTTAACCCTGATCTACACAAGGGTAAGCCATACGCTCCGCTTCTAGAGAAGAACTCTAAGACCGGTGGTCGTAACAACAAAGGTCGTATCACGGTTCGTCATATCGGTGGTGGTCACAAGCATCATTACCGTGTAATTGACTTTAAACGCACTAAAGATGGCATTCCAGCTAAAGTAGAGCGTCTAGAGTATGATCCAAACCGTAGCGCGAACATCGCCTTGGTTTGTTATGCCGACGGTGAGCGTCGTTACATCATCGCTCCTAAGGGTCTTAAAGCAGGTGATCAAATCCAGTCTGGTGTTGATGCACCAATCAAAGCTGGTAACACCTTACCTATGCGCAACATGCCTGTAGGTTCGACTGTACACAACGTAGAGCTTAAGCCTGGCAAAGGTGCACAGATTGCACGTTCTGCAGGCGCTTACGTACAAATCCTAGCACGTGAAGGTCAATACGTGACTCTACGTCTTCGTTCAGGCGAAGTTCGTAAAGTACTAGCTGACTGTCGCGCAACGCTAGGTGAAGTAGGTAATGCTGAGCACATGCTACGTTCACTTGGTAAAGCCGGTGCAAACCGCTGGCGTGGTATCCGTCCGACCGTTCGTGGTGTTGCCATGAACCCGGTAGATCACCCGCACGGTGGTGGTGAAGGTCGTACTTCTGGTGGTCGTCACCCTGTATCTCCATGGGGCGTACCTACCAAAGGTTACAAGACTCGTAAGAACAAGCGTACTGATAAGTTTATCGTACGTCGTCGTACTAAATAATAGTTGAGGAATAGCCATGCCACGTTCTCTCAAGAAAGGTCCATTTATTGACCTGCACTTGCTGAAGAAGGTAGAGAAAGCGTTGGAAAGCGGTGACAAGAAGCCAATTAAAACTTGGAGCCGTCGTTCAATGATCATACCTAACATGATCGGATTGACCATCGCTGTCCATAATGGTCGTCAGCACGTTCCTGTGTTTGTCACAGACGAAATGATCGGTCACAAACTGGGTGAATTCGCACCTACACGTACTTATCGCGGCCACGCTGCTGATAAGAAAGCTAAGAAACGTTAATCGGAGGTTATGATGGAAGCATTAGCTAAACACAAATTCGCCTCTGGTTCGGCGCAAAAAGCACGTCTAGTTGCAGACCAAATCCGTGGACTACCGGTAGATCGCGCCCTAGAAATCCTGGCGTACAGCCCTAAGAAAGCGGCTGCATTAGTTAAGAAAGTACTTGAGTCTGCTATCGCGAACGCGGAGCACAACGAAGGTGCTGACATTGATGAGCTTGTAGTAGCGAAAGTATTTGTAGACGAAGGTCCTACAATGAAACGCATCATGCCTCGTGCTAAAGGACGCGCTGACCGCATCCTTAAGCGTACAAGCCACATCACTGTTGTGGTTTCGGATAACTAGGAGATATAAGTAATGGGACAAAAAGTTCATCCTACTGGTATTCGCCTAGGTATCTCTAAACCATGGGTTTCTACCTGGTACGCGAATACAAAAGATTACTCTGAGCAGCTTTTTGGCGATCACAAAGTACGTTCTTACCTTACTAAGGAACTTAAGAACGCTTCTGTGGCTAAAATCGTTATCGAGCGCCCAGCTAAATCTATCCGTGTAACAATTCACACAGCTCGTCCTGGTGTTGTTATCGGTAAGAAAGGCGAAGACGTTGAAAAGCTACGTCAAGCTGTAACTAAAATCGCTGGTGTACCGGCTCAGATCAATATTTCTGAAGTTCGTAAGCCAGAGCTTGATGCACAACTAGTAGCTGACGGTATTGCGTCACAGCTAGAGCGTCGTGTTATGTTCCGTCGCGCTATGAAGCGTTCGGTACAAAACGCAATGCGCTTAGGTGCAAAGGGTATCAAAGTTGAAGTAAGCGGTCGTCTAGGCGGCGCAGAAATCGCACGTTCTGAGTGGTACCGTGAAGGTCGTGTACCTCTACACACTCTTCGTGCTGATATCGATTACGCAACTTCTGAAGCTGCAACCACTTACGGCATTATCGGTGTTAAAGTATGGATCTTCAAAGGCGAAGTTATTGGTGGTCTTCCACTAGTACAAGAGCAAGAGAAGCCTGCTAAACGTGGCCCGAAGAAAGCCAAGAAAAGTGCTAAGTAGGAGTAGCGAATAATGTTACAGCCAAAACGTACAAAATTCCGTAAGATGCACAAAGGCCGCAACCGTGGTCTTGCGCAAAACGGTAACAAAGTAAGCTTCGGTACTTTCGGTCTTAAGGCTACTGGTCGTGGCCGTATGACTGCTCGTCAAATCGAAGCAGCTCGTCGTGCTATGACACGTCACATCAAGCGTCAAGGTAAAATCTGGATCCGTGTATTCCCAGACAAGCCAATCACAAACAAACCGCTTGAAGTTCGTATGGGTAAAGGTAAAGGTTCTGTTGAATACTGGGTTGCTGAAATTCAGCCTGGTAAAGTACTTTACGAAATGGAAGGTGTTTCAGAAGAGCTTGCTCGTGAAGCATTCAACCTAGCGTCTCGTAAATTACCATTCAAAACCACTTTTGTAACTCGGACGGTGATGTAATGAAAGCTAGCGAACTTAAAGACAAAAGCGTAGAAGAGCTTAACGCTGAACTTATTGAACTTCTTCGTGAGCAGTTTAACCTGCGCATGCAAGCAAGCACTGGTCAGCTAGCTCAATCTCATTTGCTACGTAAAGTACGTCGCGATATCGCGCGTGTTAAAACGGTTATTAACCAGAAGGCAGGTGCATAATGAGCGATAAGATCCGTACTCTACAAGGCCGTGTAATCAGCGACAAGATGGACAAGTCTTTCACTGTTGCTGTAGCCCGTTACGTGAAGCACCCTATCTATGGGAAATTCATCAAACGTACTACTAAGTTGCACGTACATGATGAGAACAACACTGCCATGACTGGCGACACAGTTACTATCCGTGAGTGTGCGCCTATCTCTAAGACTAAGTCTTGGACTTTGGTAGATGTTATCGAGCGTCCGAAGAAAGCTTAATTTTTAATTAAGTTTATTTGGACCAAAAAAGCCCTGGCATCTGCCGGGGCTTTTTGTCATCTGCACTTCATAAACTTGCTCTAGGATGCGCCCTCTATGGATGCAATGCGAGTAAGTCATGCCTGAGAACAAAGAGCCGATTTTGATCATTGGCAATGCGCCTATCACCGCAGACATCCGTGCCGAGGTGGACTCTTATACCCGGGTAGTGCGTTTTAACTTTTGTGCCGGCATGCCTCAGCATCTTGGCCGCAAATGCACCGATCTCTGGCTCAGTGGCCGTGGTCGCCAAGCCCATAAACTAGCGCATTCACACTTGGATATAGATCCTCAGCAACTGCTTAGCCTAGTGATCACAGACCCACCCCCTAACCCAGTTACACAGACGTGCTTCCGTCTCCTTGGTCGCCAAGGCAGCTTGGATCATGGTGAAGCGCTGATGGCTAAGTTTGCCCCTGCGCACTCAAAAAAAAGAATAACGGCGGCGGTAAGGCAGCAGTTATTAGCCGAGTTGTTGCGTTTAGGGCAGCCCGAGTGCAAACCCAAATGGCCCAGCTCAGGCACTCAGGCCATAGCGCATTTTGTCGCAGCTGGAACGCCGGTGCATATTATCGGTTTTGGTTTCCAAGGCTGGAAACGCCACCCCTGGCGATTGGAACGGCGTTATGTGGCCAAGCTACAAGAGCAGGGTAAGCTGAGCTATTTGTGTTAATGGAATAAAAAAGCCGTGCTAGGCACGGCTTAATCTGACTTAGGAGCGCAGCATTTGCCTCAGCACATACTGCAAAATGCCGCCGTGCTTGTAATACTCCCATTCTTTCGGGGTATCGATACGCACATCGACCCTAAACTTGGTTTGCTGTCCGTCCTCGTTGGTAGCGACAATTTCCAGCTCCTTGGCTTTATCGCACAGGCCATTAATATCAAAGGTTTCCTTGCCGGTTAACCCGAGCTCTTCATGGCCTTCACCCGCTTTAAACTGCAGGGGCAGTACCCCCATGCCAATAAGGTTTGAGCGGTGGATACGCTCATAGCTTTTGGCGATCACCGCTTTGATACCAAGCAATAGCGAGCCCTTGGCCGCCCAGTCCCGCGAAGAGCCAGTGCCATATTCGGCCCCGGCCAACACCACCAAAGGCGTGTCCGTTTGCTGGTACTGCATGGCCGCATCATAAATGCTGGCAAGCTTATCTTCTGGCTGGGTTCTGGTTATGCCTCCTTCGGTGCCCGGTGCGAGTTGGTTACGCAGGCGCACATTGGCGAAGGTGCCGCGCATCATCACCTCATGGTTACCTCGGCGTGAGCCATAGGAGTTAAAGTCTCCTTGTGATACACCATGTTCAAGCAGATACTCTCCCGCAGGAGCATCGGCCTTAATCGCCCCGGCCGGGGAGATATGATCTGTGGTGACAGAGTCGCCCAGTTTCGCCAAACAACGGGCCCCGACTATGCTGGGTAGACCCGGTGGCTCCTTGCTCATGCCATCAAAGAAGGGCGCCTTGCGAATATAGGTGGATGCCTCATCCCATTGATAGCGCTTAGCCTCGGGCACAGCGATAGTGCGCCAGCGCTCATCGCCCTTGTAAACGTCGGCATAGCTTTTCGCAAACATCTCCTTGGTGACCGTGGACTTCACCAGCTCCGCCACCTCGCTCACCGAGGGCCAGAGATCTTTAAGGTAAACATCGCGGCCTTGCTCGTCTTGCGTCAGTGGCTCGTTATACACATCGATATCGGTGCGCCCGGCAATGGCATAGGCGACCACCAGAGGCGGCGAGGCGAGGAAGTTCATCTTCACATCCTGATGAATGCGCCCCTCAAAGTTGCGGTTGCCGGAGAGAATCGAGCTGACGATCAATTTATGATCAATGATGGCCTGGTGAATTTCATCGGCGAGTGGCCCGGAATTACCAATACAGGTGGTGCAGCCATAGCCGACCAGGTTAAAGCCCAATGCTTCTAAGTCATCCATAAGCCCGGCTTTTTTTAAGTAGTCGGTGACCACTTGTGAGCCCGGCGCCAGGGAGGTTTTTACCCAGGGCTTCACATTCAGTCCCAGCTCCTTGGCTTTTTTAGCAACCAGTCCAGCGGCGAGGATCACACTGGGGTTCGAGGTATTGGTGCAACTGGTGATGGCGGCGATGACACAGGCGCCGTCGCTAAGCTCAAACTCCTCACCGTTAAACTTAACCTTGGCAATGCCGCAGGTATTTGCTGCGGTTTTGGATTGTCTTGGCTGCCCACCCTCGGAAACAATGCGGGCTTCATCTTCCATTCCCAGGACATTTCTCTCGGCTCGCTCATCTTCAAAGTGACGTAAATGTGCGCTAATGATCTTGCCGGCTTCATCAAGCGGGATACGATCCTGCGGTCGTTTTGGTCCCGCCAGGCTCGGTACTACTGTACCTAAATCCAGTTCTACGGTGTCGCTGTAAAGGAATTCGTCGCCGGCCTCACGCCACATTCCCTGATGCTTGGCATATGCCTCAATTAGGGCTATTTGCTCGTCACTGCGATTGGTGAGTTTAAGATACTCAATAGTTTCCTGGTCGATGGGGAAGATGCCGCAGGTGGCACCGTATTCCGGGGCCATATTGGCTATGGTGGCTCTGTCAGCCAACGGCAAGTCGGCCAGGCCATCGCCATAGAATTCCACAAACTTGCCGACCACGCCTTTTTCGCGCAGCATTTGTGTCACGGTTAATACCAGATCCGTGGCCGTGGTGCCCTCTGGCAGTGCGCCCTTGAGTTTAAAGCCGACTACCTGGGGGATCAGTAAGCTGATGGGTTGGCCGAGCATGGCGGCCTCGGCCTCAATGCCGCCCACACCCCAGCCAAGAATGCCCAGGCCATTGATCATTGTGGTGTGCGAGTCGGTACCGACCAGGCTGTCCGGGTAGGCGAAGGTGTGTCCCTGCTCCTCATTTTCAAACACTACCCGGGCCAGGTACTCCAGGTTTACCTGATGCACTATGCCAGTGGCCGGAGGCACTACGGTGAGGTTATCAAAGGCCGTTTGCCCCCAGCGTAAAAATTCGTAGCGTTCCTTATTGCGCTGGTATTCCAGTTTGGCATTGATATCGAAGGCGCCGTTGTTGCCATAGCTGTCGACCTGCACCGAGTGATCGATCACCAGCTCCGCCGGTGACAGGGGATTGATCTTGCTGGGGTCGCCACCGAGTTGCTCCATGGCATCACGCATCGCGGCTAAATCTACAATAGCGGGCACCCCGGTGAAGTCCTGCATCACCACCCGTGCCGGCGTAAAGGCCACCTCTTTACTCGGCTCGGCTTGTGGTTGCCAATCAAGTAAGGCCTGAATATCGTCTTTGTGGATGTTCTCGCCATCTTCGTGGCGCAGCAGGTTTTCCAGTAAAATCTTTAACGAGAATGGCAGGCGCTTGGCTTTATCGCCTAAGCTTGCTAACGAGTGAATATGATATTGCTTGGCGTTGACGGTAAGCTGTGCAAGCGTGTTAAAGCTGTTCTTCATTCAATACCCCTTTTGCTCTTGGCGCATGACACAATCGCACAGTGCGATTATTTGATGCGTAAAGTTCCTTGCGGCTGAATTTTAGCCACATTTAAGAGCTTGGGGATATTTGCGTGTTTTTCAACCTGTCAGGGCAGGAAACTTTGTAACTCGCCCTGCGAACTTACCCGAATGAAATGGGCTTACGGCCGGTGTTTTCGTCGCGGTTAGAGGTTTTCTTCTTGGCTTTTTTGGCTGCAGCGGGTTTCGCTGCTTGCTTCGCAGCTGCCGCTTGCTTTGCCTTGGGAGCTTTTGGCGCAGGGGCTTTGTGTTGCTCGCGCTGCACCATATTTTCCGCAGCGCTCATTAAAAAGGTGTCGCCGTCGAAGTGCACCGTATCACCGGCATAGATTTTTTTTCGCTTTTGCGTGCAAAACTCGCCGTTAACGCCCACATAACCGTCGGCGATCAATAACTTGGCATGGCCACCGCCCTCTGCGAGGTCGAGCACCTTAAGTAGCTTACAAAGCTCTATGGGTTCTTCTTCAAGTTCAACTTCAATAATATCGTCGTGCATGCTGTTCGGGCGCTTGTTGCCTAGTTGGTGGCCATTATACCCCAAGCCTGGCGGCAAGCATCGCAAAAAGACAAAACTTTTGTCGCCGCCTGTAGTCCAATTCATAAATTTGTCATACAAAAGCCTACAATAGGGGCCTGGTCGTGATGAGCGGCCAGCCAAGATCTATAGGAGAATAAGATGGGTGCAAGACAAGCGGTTTTTGAGGAATTTTTAGGCCATAAATATGCACATCATTGCAGTGCCGAGCAGGTGCGTACGGCCATTACCGACGCTATTAAGCTCTCAGGTGCGCATGGCGAGCAATACTTTGCACTGCTATCGCGCTTTAACGATAACCATAACCGTATTCTCTATCAGGGTCGCAGCGCCGAGCCCTTCTTGGAGTTTTGCCAGCATAAGCTGTTTAAAGAAATCACCTATGACAAGACCAGCGTCCGAGCCTGGGCCCAAGGTCGTGGCCTTGAACTGAGCCTGTGAAGGTTATTCTGAAAAAAAAAGCAGCCTAGGCTGCTTTTTTTAACTTTCAATTCGACGTAGCGGGCTGCTTAGGATTGCAGGGCACTGACAATAAAGAAAGGATTGAGATAGCTTTCTTTTTGATTGTATTTAAGAGGCGCTCCGTCAACCGTAGTCACAGTGGCACCGGCGATGACGGCCACCGCATGTCCGGCACCTGTATCCCACTCTGACGTCGGTCCTAAACGCGGGTAAATATCGGCGGCGCCTTCGGCTACCAAGCACAGCTTCAGCGAGCTGCCTTTGGGTACCATATCCACTTCGTCAAACTGCTTTAGGAAGTTGGCCAGTTGCTCGGACGGGTGTGAGCGACTGCCGACCACGCGGATCACGCCCTTATTTTCCTTCTTAGTCACCTTCAGCTCGATGCGCGCTTCGCCAACCTGCTTAAAGGCACCTATATCCTGGGTGGCCAGATAGGTGACTCCGAGCGCCGGGGCATCGACCACGCCCAGTACTGGCTCGCCGTTTTCAATCAGGGCGATATTAATGGTGAATTCACCGTTTTTCTTAATAAATTCCTTGGTGCCGTCAATGGGGTCGACCAGCCAGTAACGTTGCCATTGCTGTCGCTCCTGCCAGCTAATGGCGGCGCTCTCTTCACTCAGCACTGGCAGCTTAGGCGTGATTTTCTCCAGCCCAGCAAGGATCACCTTGTGAGCGGCCAAGTCGGCATCGGTGACCGGGCTTTTATCGTCTTTATACTCGACGTTAAAGTCCTTGTTATAGATGCGCATGGCCGCTTGTCCGGCGTCTTGCGCCAGTTGCACAACTTGTTCTAGCAGTTCTGGAGAAGTCATTGGCTATCCTATTATGTTTTTGCCGCGCAAATAGGCGATAAGTTGCGCCACGCAGCCGTCTATATCCTGTGTTGAAGTATCCAGGGTGAGCTCTGGGTTACGCGGCACCTCATAGTCAGAGTCAATGCCGGTAAAATGAGCGATTTCACCTGCCCGCGCTTTCTTATACAAGCCCTTCGGGTCGCGCTGTTCGCAGGTGGCCAAAGGTGTATCTAAATACACTTCGATAAACTCGGCTTCACCCACCAGATTACGTACCATATCTCTTTCTTCCTGAAATGGGGAAATAAACGCGGTGAGTACAATTAATCCGGCATCGACCATAAGCTTAGCGGTTTCACCGACGCGGCGAATATTTTCTTTACGATCGGCGTCGCTAAAGCCGAGATCGCCACAGAGGCCGTGGCGGACATTATCGCCATCAAGCAAATAGGTGTGCTGGCCCAACTCATGCAGCTTGGCTTCCAGGGCGCCGGCTATGGTGCTTTTGCCCGAGCCGGAAAAGCCGGTAAACCACAGAATGCAGCTTTTATGGCCATTTTGTTCTTGTCTTTTTTGCTTATCGACACCGTGTTGGTGCCACACTATGTTTTCATCCATTCTCAGGTCTCGATCTTAAAACTCAAATACATAACCAATCAGTGACAGTACCACGGCGGCATAGGCCAAAGACATTATCACACCTAGGCGGGCAAAGTCGGCAAAGCGATACTGGCCGGCGTTCATCACTATCATATTGGTTTGGTAGCTATATGGGCTGATAAAGGCGGCGCTGGCGCCATAGGCCACCGTCATGGCGAAAGGCATCAGGCTTACCTCTAAGGAGCTGGCCAGGCCATAGGCGAGCGGGAACATCAGCGCGGCGGCGGCATTATTGGTGATCAACTCGGTCAGTAGCACGGTCAGCACATACACCAGTACCAGGGCCATAAAGGGGGTGAGCCCCTGATGCTCTCCCAGCCAGTGTTGCAAAGCCAGTTCGGCGCCGGAGCCGCTAAAGGCATTGGCCAGGCCCAGGGCCGAGGCGATAATGATCACCAGCTCAAAGGGAAAACGACGTTTTAATTCCTGGCCGTCGAGCACCTTGGTGGCCAACAGCAGGGCGACAAACACCAATAAGCCCTGTACCAGGGGCACTAAGGCGGTGGCGGCCAGGGCAATGACAGCGGCAAAGCCACCGAGCAGGGCGAATTCGCTAACGCGATTATAGGCCTTGGCGACACTGTGCTCGCTGACAAAGTAAAAGTTCTTATCCAGGTTGTTGCGGTTTTGAAAGTCGCGGCCCACCGCCAGCATCAGCCGGTCGCCGGGACGTATGGCAACCTCGCCCAGCTTGCCAGAGAGGCGTCCACGGTTGCGGTGGATCGCTACCACGGCGGCATCGAATTTGGCGCGAAAACCCACGTCCTTTAAGGTCTGGCCCACCAGGGTCGAGGTATGGGTGACTATGACTTCTTGCAGGTTTGAGCTCAGTAAACCATTGCTGTCGGCGAACAGGGTGATCCCGGGAATGCGCTGCAGGGCGGTCACGCTCTGCACATTGCCGGTAAAAATCAGTTTGTCGCCGGCGCGTACCTTGTTTTGTGGGCGAACCGGGCTGATCAAACGCTTTTCTCGGACTATTTCCACTAAGAAGAGGTCGTCCAAATCGCGCAGACCATTTTTTTCTATGCTTTTGCCAATCAGGGGGGAGTCCGTATTGACCTTGGCTTCAAGCAGGTACTCCTTGTGTTCGCCTTCAACCCTGGGGTAGTCGGGCAGCAGCTTATGGCAAAAGATCAGCAAGAGGACGCCCACCAGAGTGACGGCCAGGCCTATGGGCAAAAAGCTAAACATGGCCAGGCTCAGGTCATCGTATTGCTGGGTAAAGCTGTTAACTATCAGGTTAGTCGAGGTACCGACCAAGGTGGTGGTGCCCCCTAAAATGGCCGCATACGACAGTGGGATCAACAACTTAGAAGGTGCATGATGCTTATTGCGGGTCAGTGGCCCAACTAAAGAGGCGACCACGGCGGTATTATTTAAAAACGCCGATGCCGCTGCCGTCAGCGTACTTACCTTGATAATGCTTAATTTCAAGGAAGGGTCGACGATGCGCTTGGCCAAAATCTGCAACAAGGAGGTACGCTCCAGGGCGATGGAGACCAGCATCAACAACACCAGGCTCACCAGCCCGGTGTTGGTAAAGTTGCCCAGCAGGGTTGGGGTATCCACATACCCTAGGGTATAGCAGCCGAGTAATGCGCTGAAAAACAGGGTCGCCGGGCGCACATGGGTCAAAACCAAGGCGGCAAATAAGGCGGCTATTATCAGCACATAAAAAACGGCATCCATGGCTTAACGCAACTTACTGATGTCTAGTGCTTGCCAATGCGGGAAGTGCTTACGCACCAGGGCATTTAGCTCAACTTCAAAGTCGCTGAACTGACTTGCTTGTTGCTCCTGCGTAGCTGCTAATACCTGCTCAACCATACCCGCACCCACGGTCAGGTTAGACAGGCGGTCGATCAGGATAAAGGCACCTGTTTCGCGGTTATTGCGATACACATCCGCTAGCAAGGGTTCGGTCAAATCCACAGTCACTATGGCAATCTCGTTAAGCTGCAGCTTGTCCGCCTCGCCATGGGCCAAGGTATTTACGTCTATGGTGTGATCTATGCGTGAGATCACCGCCGCCGTTTTCTTGGCACCTAGCTTAAGGTTATAGGTTTTGCCGACAACCAAAGGCTCTTCGTGCATCCATACCAGTTTGGCTTGCAACTGGTTGGTCGCCACCGAAGTGGAAGCGCTCGGTACGATCACATCGCCGCGACTGATATCTATCTCGTCGTTCAAGGTCATGGTGATGGCCTGACCGGCTTCGGCGGTATCTAGATTACCATCGAAGGTGACCAGCTCTTTGATGCTTGAGGTTTTACCCGAAGGCAATACCTTGACCGCATCGCCCACCTTAAATTCGCCCGAGGTAATGGTGCCCTGGAAACCACGGAAATCTAAGTTAGGACGCACCACATACTGCACCGGCAGGCGGGCTTCAAAGCCATTGTTGGTGGCCGCCGCCGGAGAATCTTCCAGCAGCTCGAGTAAGGGTTTGTCGGTGTAGTAGGGGGTATGCTCTGAGCGAGTCACCACGTTGTCGCCTTTAAGCGCCGACATGGGCACAAACTTGATGTCGCTGACATTCAGCTGCTCGGCAAACTTAAGGTAATCGGCCTTGATCTTCTCATACACAGTTTCATCAAAACCGACGATATCCATCTTGTTGATGGCCACCACAAACTGCTCGATACCGAGTGAGTCACAGATAAAGCTGTGGCGCTTGGTTTGCTCCTGAACTCCGTAGCGGGCATCCACCAGGATAATCGCTAAGTCACTGGTCGACGCACCGGTCACCATGTTGCGGGTGTACTGCTCGTGTCCCGGGGTGTCGGCAATAATGAACTTACGCTTGGCGGTGGAGAAATAGCGATAGGCCACGTCTATGGTGATGCCTTGCTCGCGCTCCGCCTGCAGGCCATCGACCAGCAGGGCTAAATCCAGCTCTTCGCCGGCGTTACCGACCTTTTCATTGTCTTTATGCAGTGCCGCCAGTTGATCTTCATAGATCTGGTGGCTATCGTGCAACAAACGGCCGATCAGCGTCGATTTACCGTCGTCAACGCTGCCACAGGTCAACAGGCGCAACAGGCTTTTGTCTTGTTGGCGCGTTAAATAGGCCTCTATGCCTAATTCTTTTACTTCATTGGCAGTTGCTGACATTAGAAATAGCCCTCACGTTTTTTCTTCTCCATGGAACCGGCGGAATCGTGATCGATTACGCGGCCCTCACGCTCCGATGATGTCGACAGCAGCATCTCTTCGATAATGCCGGTCAGGGTATTGGCTTCGGATTCCACCGCGCCGGTAAGCGGGTAGCAACCCAGGGTGCGAAAACGTACCGACTTCAGCTGCGGCTGCTCGCCTTCGTTCAGTGGCATACGCTCATCGTCGACCATGATCAGGGTGCCGTTACGCTCAACCACAGGGCGTGGCTGAGCCAGGTAAAGTGGCACGATTTCGATATTTTCCTGGTAGATGTACTGCCAGATATCCAGCTCGGTCCAGTTCGACAACGGGAACACACGGATGCTTTCGCCCTGGTTCACTTCGCCGTTATAGGTATTCCACAGCTCCGGACGCTGGTTTTTCGGATCCCATCTATGGTGCTTATCGCGGAACGAATAGACGCGCTCCTTGGCGCGGGATTTCTCCTCGTCACGGCGCGCGCCACCGAAGGCTGCATCAAAACCATACTGATTAAGCGCCTGCTTCAGACCCTGGGTCTTCATGATGTCGGTGTGCTTGCTGGAGCCGTGTACGAAGGGGCTGATATTGATTGCCAAACCTTCGGGGTTTTTATGTACCAGCAGGTCAAAGCCGTATTCTTTGGCCATGCGATCACGAAACTCAATCATCTCGCGAAATTTCCAGTCGGTATCTACATGCAACAAGGGGAAGGGGATCTTCGCCGGAAAGAAAGCCTTACGGGCCAAGTGTAATAGCACCGAGGAGTCTTTACCTATGGAGTAAAGCATTACCGGGTTTTCAAATTCAGCCGCGACTTCGCGGATAATTTTGATGCTTTCAGCTTCAAGCTGCTGAAGATGTGTTAAAGCCATAGCTTTGTTCCTGCCTAAACTCTTAATAAATTTGCCATAGGGTGTTATGCCACATCGGTCAGGGGCTGCGCCAGGCTGCTGGTTTGCGCGGTATTGCCAAACCAGGCCAACTGCCGATGTAATGAGGCTACTTCACCTACTATGAGTAAGGCCGGTGACTGAATATTATGTTGAGTCACCAACTCGTCTAACTGTGCCAGGGTGCCCGTAACCACGCGCTGTTCTTTGCGCGTGCCGTTTTCTACTATGGCCACCGGTGTTGCCGGGCTGCGGCCATGGTCAATAAGTTGTGCCTTGATATCCGGAGATTTCATCACCCCCATGTAAATCGCCAGGGTTTGATTAGGCTTAGCAAGGGACTGCCAATCCAGCTCCTGACCCTCTTTTTTACAGTGGCCGGTTACAAACTGAATGCTCTGCGCGTGATCCCTGTGGGTCAGCGGAATACCGGCGTAAGCGCTACAGCCCGCTGCGGCGGTAATGCCTGGGACGATTTGATAGCTGACGCCATGCTCGGCCAGTACCTGCACTTCTTCGCCACCGCGACCATAAATAAAGGGGTCGCCACCCTTAATACGGCAGACTTTTTTGCCTTGCTGCGCCAGCTCTACCAGGATTTCATTGGTGCGCTCTTGCGGCACGCTGTGGTCACCGGCGCGCTTGCCCACACAAATAAGGTCGGCATCGCGGCGTACCAGCTCCATAATTTCGTCGGACACCAGGTAGTCGTAAACCACCACATCGGCCTGCTGCATTAGCTGTAAGGCTTTGAGCGTCAATAATTCCGGGTCGCCAGGGCCGGCGCCAATCACATACACCTCGCCGTTGGGCGCCGGGGTGTCATTCAGCATTTGCTGCAGTTGCGTATAAGCCTGTTCTTCATTGCCTTTTTGCACTTCACTCACCACATTGGAGTCAAACACCTGCTCCCAAAACTGACGGCGGTCGGCAAAGTGGGTAAAGCGCTGCTTGACCTGCGAACGAAAACGACCGACCAGATTGGCCAATGGGCCAATGTGCTGTGGGATCAAGGTCTCAAGTTTTTCCCGCAGACGTCTTGCCAGTACAGGCGCAGTGCCGGCACTTGAAATCGCGATAGTCACCGGGCTGCGGTCAACGATCGATGGGAAAATAAAGCTGCACTTGGGCTGATCATCGACCACATTAACGAAAATGTTCTGTTCATCGGCGGCCGTTTGTACCTGGGCATTGACCGTTTCACTGTCGGTAGCGGCGATCACCAGCATAAAGCCTTTCAGCTGCTCGGCGTTAAATTCGGCGCGAATTAGGGTGATTTTTTGTGCTTGTGCCAAGTTCTCTAGTTGCGTGCAAAATTCAGGCGCGATCAGCGTCAGTTTGGCACCCGCCTTGAGCATGGCCGTTGCCTTACGCAGGGCCACTTCGCCGCCGCCTACGACCAGCACCGGCTTATTATCTAATTTTGTGAATATGGGAAAATATTGCACGCGTTACCACCTGTTCCAAGCAACTAAAAAATAGCGAACCCTAAGATTCGTTAGAGCTGCAAAGCATAATGCCAGCCCCAATGGTTAAAAAATAATTTGTTCCAAGCTTATATAACCAAAAGTTATATGCTGACTTTCGAAATGGCTTAAGCCAATAAAAATAAAGCGTTAACGGAGTTTTATAAAACAGCCGGGAAGGGGATTTAAGAATTCCGTTTGAATGTTAGTATAGGTGTAGCGGAAAAAGGAGGGTGTGGA
This sequence comes from Pseudoalteromonas sp. T1lg10, assembly GCF_002964545.1. Taxonomy (NCBI): domain Bacteria; kingdom Pseudomonadati; phylum Pseudomonadota; class Gammaproteobacteria; order Alteromonadales; family Pseudoalteromonadaceae; genus Pseudoalteromonas; species Pseudoalteromonas sp. T1lg10. Next base: position 17,016 of record NZ_PQBV01000006.1, on the reverse strand, counting down.
AATGAGTGCAGCAGATGACGCCTTGCGGGCATTGGCCTGTTTGGATTTTACGCGTTTGGATGAGCGGGATGAGGAGCAAGATATCAAAGCGTTTTTGCAGCAATTGTCGGCGGATAAGCCCTTACCTGCGGCGATTTGCATCTATCCGCAGTGGTTAACCTATGTGCGCGCCTATATGCAGATGCACTTTTCTCAGCCCCCCGCCTTGGCGACCGTGACCAATTTTCCACATGGCGATCAGCCTTTAGATGTGGTGTTACGTGAAACCGAGTTGGCACTGGCCCTGGGCGCCGATGAAATCGATTTGGTCCTGCCCTATAAGCGTTTGCAGGCGGGGGATGAGCAAACGCCCTTGGATTATGTGCGCCGTTCAAAAGAGCTGTGTGCTGGTCGAGCGCGACTTAAGGTGATCATCGAAAGTGGCGAGCTCAGTTTGCCTCAGGTAGCGCAGGCGACCCGCATTGCCATCGCCGGTGGCGCCGATTTTGTCAAAACCAGCACAGGCAAGGTGGTGGTCAATGCCACTTATGAAGCCGTGGCCGTGATGCTGACGGAAATAAAGCAAAGCGGCCAGGATGTAGGGCTTAAGGTTTCCGGCGGTGTCAGAACCCTGGCACAGGCGCAGCAGTATATGGCTTTGGCCGATAAAGTAATGGGCGAGTCCTGGCTGACTCCCGCTCATTTTCGTTTTGGCGCTTCGGCGCTTTTAGAAGACTTGTATCGCGCCTTATGACAGACAGCGAAACAGAAAAATTACAATTAGAGCATGAAGCGGCGCGGCTTTTTTTGCGTGCTTATGAGCGCACCTATCATACGCCGATGCGCCATATCTGGCATAATGAGCCGGCCAAGCCCGACGTCAGCTGTTATATGGACGAAGAGCGTCTGGACATAGAGATCGCCCACCTGTATGCCAATGAACACGAGGCCATGGCGGTGTTGGGGCGGGTGTTGGGTCTGGATATCCAACGCCAACTGGCACAACTGGCTTTGAATCCGAGCTCGGAGCAACTGTCCTTTGCCCTGGGCCGATTGTTAAGTGCCAAAGCCAGCAAAAAATACGACAGTAAGCGAGTATGGCTGCTGATCCGCAATGCCAGCACACTATGGCAAAGAGAGGACTTTATTGCCGTTTTGCGTACTTTACCGGTGCCAAAGACGCATCAGTTTGAGCAAATCTGGTTGTTAAGCGATTGGCGTGGCGAAGAGCAACCTCTGCTGCTATACAAAGATTGAACGGACTAAAAGCGCGCAATTAATTTTATATGTGGCTGGCTTTTACTCTTGTGTTAGCGCGGTTGGTCAGTATAATGGGCATCCACTTTGCAGGGGCGTAGTTCCAATTGGTAGAACAGCGGTCTCCAAAACCGACGGTTGGGAGTTCGAATCTCTCCGCCCCTGCCACTTTTCAGCTAGTAAGTCTAAGTTTAAAAATCTGTTTTAAAAGCAATTTTTTAAGGTTAGATTTGGATAGATTTACCCTGTCAAGTGACGGGGTTGTTGTGTCTGTATTTAAGGTATCAGGAATTATGAGTGCAAATGTAGAAAACCCGTCAAGCTCGATGGACTGGGTAAAGTGGCTATTCGCCATTGCGTTACTGGTAGCAGCGGTAGTAGGTAACACCGTATATGGTGAAGAGTCTGCACTACTTAGAGCTATCGGTGTTGTTGCGGCAGTGGCTATCTCCTTAGCGGTAGCAGCGACCACAGAAAAGGGTCGTAACTTTATCAATTTCGCGAAAGAAGCACGCATCGAAGTACGTAAAGTGGTTTGGCCTACGCGTCAGGAAACCATACACACTACCTTCATCGTAATGATTGCAACAGTTATCATGGCACTAATCCTTTGGGGATTGGACGGAATTTTATTCCGAGTAGTAGGCTTTTTAACTGGGTTGGAGATCTAGTCCCATGACGGAAGAGAACAAAGAAAAGAAATTACGCTGGTATGTGATTCAGGCTTTCTCAGGTTTTGAGAAGCGTGTAGCACAAACCATCAAAGAGCACATTCAAATCCAGGGTCTGGAAGACAGCTTTGGTGAAGTGCTAGTGCCTACTGAAGAAGTAGTGGAAATGCGCGCCGGTCAAAAGCGCAAATCAGAGCGTAAGTTCTTCCCAGGCTATGTTCTGGTTGAAATGGACATGAACGATGCCAGCTGGCACTTAGTGAACAGCACGCCTCGCGTGATGGGCTTTATCGGCGGTACTTCTGACCGTCCAGCGCCAATCAGCAAAAAAGAAGCGGATCGTATTCTTAACCGTCTACAAGAAAATGCCGAAGCGCCTAAGCCTGCGACTCTGTTCGAGCCGGGTGAAGTGGTACGTGTTGTTGATGGTCCTTTCGCCGACTTCAACGGTGTTGTTGAAGAAGTGGATTACGAGAAAAGCCGCGTAAAAGTATCTGTACTTATCTTTGGTCGTTCGACGCCGGTTGAGCTGGAGTTCAGCCAGGTAGAGCAAGACAAATAATTTGTCTACTTAAACGACAAAATCGTATTGAAAAAGGCCGCTGATTAACTTATAATCAGCGGCCTTTTTGTATTCGTGCTCGGTGTTCTGCACTTTAGTATGAGCAAAAAGCGCACTAAATTTTTAAATTGGGAAGCCGCTTGAGTACGCGTCCTCGCGCGCACGAGGCTAAGACCCACCTAACGAGGTATAATCATGGCTAAAAAAGTTGAAGCTTTAATCAAGCTACAAGTTGCTGCTGGTATGGCTAACCCTAGTCCACCAGTAGGTCCTGCTCTAGGTCAACACGGTGTTAACATCATGGAATTCTGTAAAGCGTTCAACGCCCGTACAGAATCACTAGAGAAAGGCGCTCCGGTTCCTGTAATCATCTCAGTTTACGGCGACCGTTCATTCACGTTTGAAATGAAGACACCACCTGCTGCTTACCTTCTTAAGAAAGCTGCTGGTATCAAGTCTGGTTCAGGCCGTCCTAATACTGAAAAAGTAGGTACTGTTACTCGTGCTCAACTAGAAGAAATCGTTGAGATGAAGAAACCTGACCTTACAGCGGCCGACATGGACGCTGCGGTACGCACTATCGCAGGTTCTGCGCGTGCAATGGGCTTGAACGTAGAGGACTAAGATAATGGCAAAACTAACTAAACGTATGCGTACTATCCGCGAGAAAGTGGAAGTAACTAAAGATTACGAAATCAACGAAGCTGTAGCGCTTCTTAAAGAGCTAGCGACTGCTAAGTTCGTTGAAAGTGTTGACGTTGCTGTTAACCTTGGTATCGATGCACGTAAATCTGACCAGAACGTACGTGGCGCAACTGTTCTTCCTCACGGTACTGGCCGTGACGTTCGCGTAGCTGTATTCACCGCTGGTGCAAATGCAGAAGCAGCGAAAGAAGCAGGTGCTGACATCGTAGGTATGGAAGATCTTGCTGAACTAGTTAAGAAAGGCGAGATGAACTTCGACGTAGTTGTTGCTTCTCCAGATGCAATGCGCGTTGTTGGTCAACTAGGTCAAATCCTAGGTCCACGTGGTCTTATGCCTAACCCTAAAACTGGTACTGTAACTCCTAACGTTGCAGAAGCAGTTAAAAATGCTAAAGCTGGTCAGGTTCGTTACCGTAACGACAAGAACGGCATCATCCACACTACTATCGGTAAAGTGGATTTCACAGCTGAGCAACTACAAGAAAACCTTGAGTCTCTAATCGTAGCGCTTAAGAAAGCTAAGCCTTCTCAAGCGAAAGGTACTTTCATCAAGAAAGTAAGCATCTCTACGACTATGGGCGCAGGTGTTTCTGTTGACCAAAACTCTCTAAGCACGCAAGTATCGTAATTAAAGAGTTTACGTGGCGCGATTTTTATACTATAATTTCGCGCCATTTTGTTGAGAAAACGTCTCAACAAAACAACAAATTCGGGTTGAAGCCAAGTTAAATTGGCTTCCGTCCAAGACCGTAGGTGCAGTGTTTCATTGCTTAATCTCCTACGTAGACGGTGTGAATCCCAGCTAGATTTTTCCTAATCTTCTGGCTCTCGCCGTAACAAGCAACTCCGCTAATTGATTGGTGGAGTAGAGTAAAACTGAGGGATGTAAGTTCCTCACAACCAGGAGTAACACCCATGGCTTTAAACCTTCAAGACAAAAAAGCAATTGTTGCTGAAGTCAACGAAGCTGCCAAAGGTGCTCTATCTGCAGTTGTTGCAGATTCTCGTGGTGTAACAGTAGACGCTATCACAGGCCTTCGTAAAGAAGCTCGTGCAGCTGGTGTATGGATGAAAGTTGTTCGTAACACCCTAGCTCGCCGTGCTGTTGAAGGTACTGAATACGAGTGTCTAACCGAATCACTAGTAGGCCCAAGCCTAATCGCTTTCTCTTCAGAGCACCCAGGTGCTGCTGCGCGTATCTTCAAAGATTTCGCCAAGAAGCACGAAGCGTTTGAGCTTAAAACGGCCGCTTTTGACGGTTCACTAGTTGATGTAGATATGCTTGCTAAGCTACCTACATACGACGAAGCTGTTGCACGTCTAATGAGCGCTATGAAAGAAGCTTCTGCGGGCAAGCTGGCAAAAACTCTTGCTGCAGTTCGCGACCAGAAACAAGAACAAGCTGCTTAATTTTTATTTATAAGCTATTGTTCTTTATCGGTGTATTGAATTTAATGAACCGCAAGGTTCGAGAATATTAGGAAATTTACAATGTCTGTAACTAAAGACCAAATCCTTGACGCTATTGCTGAAATGTCAGTAATGGAAGTTGTTGAACTAGTTGAAGCAATGGAAGAAAAGTTCGGCGTAACTGCAGCTGCTGCTGTTGTTGCTGCTGGTCCTGCTGAAGCTGCTGAAGAGAAGACTGAGTTCGACGTAATCCTAGCTGGCGCTGGCGCTAACAAAGTTGCTGCTATCAAAGCAGTACGTGGCGCTACAGGTCTTGGCCTTAAAGAAGCGAAAGCTCTTGTTGAATCAGCTCCTGCACCTATCAAAGAAGGTGTATCTAAGGAAGAAGCTGAAGCACTTAAGAAAGATCTTGAAGAAGCTGGTGCTGAAGTTGAGATCAAGTAATCTAGCATACGCTAGGTTCGCTGCCTGAGAAATCAGGCAAGGGCTGGTGATTATTTAATCACCGGCCCTTTTGCGCTATAGAGAGAAAATCCACTGTTGCGCTCTCTATAATCAAATTTCACTATTATTATCAATTAGTTACACCAATTATTGGCAATAGCAGTGACATTTGGACGCAACTCTAAATGTTGTAGAAATTGGCATATCGTCAATGAAGTCCTGTTCTTACAAGAACAGGTAGGGTCAAAGATCAGCAAGCTGAGGAACCCCATGGCTTACTCTTATTCTGAAAAGAAACGTATCCGTAAGGATTTTGGTAAACGTCCACAGGTGTTGGATGTGCCTTTCTTACTGCAGATGCAGCTAGAATCGTTTAAAAAATTCTTAACGCCGGACGCTGACGGTGATTTCGGTTTGGAAGCAGCTTTCCGTTCCGTTTTCCCGATTAAAAGCTACTCGGGCAATTCTGAGCTTCAATACGTAAGTTATCGTATTGGTGAGCCAGTATTCGACGTTAAAGAATGTCAAATTCGCGGCGTGACATATTCTGCTCCACTTCGCGTGAAACTTCGTCTAGTGCTTATGGACAAAGAAGCACCTGGCACTGTTAAAGACATCAAAGAGCAAGAAGTTTACATGGGCGAGATTCCGCTCATGACCGACACAGGTACCTTTGTTATCAATGGTACTGAGCGTGTTATTGTTTCTCAGCTACACCGTTCACCTGGTGTATTCTTTGATAACGACCGTGGTAAAACCCACTCGTCGGGCAAGGTTCTTTATAACGCCCGCGTTATCCCTTACCGTGGTTCTTGGCTCGACTTCGAATTCGATGCTAAAGATAACCTGTATGTACGTATTGACCGTCGTCGTAAACTTCCTGCGTCGATCATTCTGCGTGCCCTTGATTTCTCAACTGAAGAAATCCTAAACATCTTCTTTGAAACCACGACCTTTGAAGTGACTGACGGTAAAGTTCTTATGGAACTTGTGCCTTCGCGTCTGCGTGGTGAAACCGCTGCTTTTGAAATCAAGAGCGAAGACGGTGAAGTATTGGTTGAGCAAGGCCGCCGTGTAACTGCGCGTCATATCAAAACCATCGAGAAAAAAGGCATCGACCAGTTAGAAGTACCACACGAGTACATCATTGGCCGCGTACTAGCTAAAAACTACTTCGATGAGTCTACTGGTGAAGTAATCGCCAACGCTAACGACGAGCTATCGCTAGAGCTGATGGCTGAGCTTGTTAAAGCAGGTCACACTAAGATCGCAACTCTTTACATCAATGATGTAGACAGCGGTGCTTACATGTCAGATACGGTACGTATCGACTCAACGAACAACCGCCTAGAAGCACTTGTGGAAATTTACCGCATGATGCGCCCCGGTGAGCCACCAACAAAAGAAGCGGCCGAAGCTCTATTCGACAACCTATTCTTCTCTGATGAGCGCTATGATCTATCAACCGTAGGTCGTATGAAGTTCAACAGCCGTGTTGGTTACGACTCAGACGAAGGTCCAGGTACGCTTTCTAAAGAAGATATCGTTTCGGTAATGAAGGTACTTATCGACATCCGTAACGGTAAAGGCGATGTGGATGATATCGACCACCTAGGTAACCGTCGTATTCGTTCTGTGGGCGAAATGGCTGAGAACCAATTCCGTGTTGGTCTAGTACGTGTTGAGCGTGCGGTACGTGAGCGCCTAAGCCTTGGCGATCTTGATGCCATCATGCCACAAGACCTGATCAACGCTAAGCCTATCTCGGCTGCGGTTAAAGAATTCTTTGGTTCATCACAGCTTTCACAGTTTATGGACCAGAACAACCCGCTTTCAGAAGTAACGCACAAGCGTCGTATTTCTGCATTAGGTCCGGGCGGTCTAACGCGTGAGCGTGCAGGCTTCGAAGTACGTGACGTACACGTAACGCACTACGGTCGCGTATGTCCAATCGAAACGCCTGAAGGTCCAAACATCGGTCTAATCAACTCATTGTCTACGTACGCACGTACCAATGACTTCGGTTTCCTAGAAACACCTTACCGTAAAGTGGTAGATGGCTCTGTAACTGATGATGTTGATTACCTATCTGCTATCGAAGAAGGTCAATTCGTAATCGCTCAGGCAAACGTTGACTTGAATGATAACAACGAATTCATTGAAGAACTGGTTACTTGTCGTCACAAAGGTGAATCAACCTTGATGCCGCGCGAAGACATCCAATATATGGACGTATCGCCACAACAGGTTATCTCAGTAGCTGCTGCCCTTATCCCATTCCTAGAGCACGATGATGCGAACCGTGCATTGATGGGATCGAACATGCAACGTCAGGCTGTTCCTACACTACGCGCCGATAAGCCGCTAGTAGGTACAGGTATCGAGCTTACACTTGCCAAAGACTCAGGTGTAACTATCGTTGCTAAGCGTGGTGGTGTGGTTGATTACGCTGATGCGAGCCGTATCGTTATCAACGTAAACGAAGATGAGCGTGTACCTGGTGAAGCCGGTATCGACATCTACAACCTGACTAAGTACACCCGTTCTAACCAGAACACCTGTATTAACCAAAAGCCAACTTGTATGGTTGGTGAGCCAATCGTACGTGGTGACGTACTAGCCGACGGTCCTTCAACAGACCTAGGTGACCTGGCACTTGGTCAAAACTTACGCGTGGCATTCATGCCTTGGAATGGTTACAACTTCGAGGATTCAATCCTACTTTCAGAGAACGTTGTAAAAGAAGATCGTCTAACGACTATCCACATCCAAGAGCTTCAGTGTATTGCTCGTGATACTAAGCTTGGGCCGGAAGAAATCACAGCCGATATCCCGAACGTGGGTGAATCTGCACTAGGCAAGCTGGATGAGTCTGGCGTTGTTTACATCGGTGCAGAAGTGAAAGGCGGTGACATCCTAGTAGGTAAAGTAACTCCGAAAGGCGAAACCCAGCTTACTCCAGAAGAGAAGCTACTGCGCGCCATTTTTGGTGAGAAAGCGTCTGACGTTAAAGACAGCTCGCTACGCGTACCTAACTCTGTATCTGGTACTGTTATCGACGTACAGGTCTTCACCCGTGACGGTGTAGAAAAAGACAAGCGTGCGCTTGAAATCGAAGAAATGCAGCTACGTGAAGCCAAGAAAGACTTCAACGAAGAGTTCAAGATCCTTGAAGAAGGTGTTTTGAGCCGTGCTCGCAAGCTTCTTACCGATTCAGGTGTAGACGCCGCCAAGCTAGCCGGTCTTGCTGCTGACAAGATCCTAACGCAAAGCCTGGCCGAAGAAGACAAGCAAGCTGAACTAGAGCAGCTTGCTGCTCAGTACGAAGAGCTTAAGGCCGAGTACGACAAGAAATTTGAAACCAAGCGTCGCAAGATCACTCAAGGTGATGACTTAGCGCCGGGCGTATTGAAGATTGTGAAGGTTTACCTAGCGGTTAAACGTCGCATCCAGCCAGGTGATAAGATGGCGGGTCGTCACGGTAACAAGGGTGTTATCTCGACTATCGTACCTGTAGAAGACATGCCTTACGATGACAAGGGCCGTACCGTAGATATCGTGTTGAACCCACTGGGTGTACCATCACGTATGAACATCGGTCAGATCCTTGAAACCCACATGGGCCTAGCGGCACGTGGTATCGGTGAGCGTATCGAAGAAATGATGAAAGAGCAGCGTGAACTTCACGAGCTGCGCGAATTCATCAAGAAAGCGTACGAGCTAGGTGAATGTCGTCAGAAAGTAGACATCGACACCTTCTCAGATGACGAAGTTCGTCGTCTAGCCGAGCACCTTAAAGGCGGTCTACCAATCGCAACTCCGGCCTTCGATGGCGCTAAAGAAAGCGAAATCAAAGAGCTATTGGAGCTAGGTGGCTACCCATCAAGCGGTCAGGTAACCCTGTATGATGGTCGTACCGGTGACCAGTTTGAGCGTCAAGTAACCGTAGGTTACATGTACATGCTGAAACTGAACCACCTTGTTGATGACAAGATGCACGCCCGTTCAACTGGTTCTTACAGCCTAGTAACGCAGCAGCCTCTGGGTGGTAAAGCTCAGTTCGGTGGTCAGCGCTTCGGTGAGATGGAAGTATGGGCACTTGAAGCGTACGGCGCAGCCTACACGCTACAAGAGATGTTGACGGTGAAGTCGGATGACGTGAACGGTCGTACCAAGATGTATAAGAACATCGTTGATGGCAACCACAAGATGGAGCCAGGTATGCCGGAATCATTCAACGTATTGTTGAAAGAAATCCGTTCACTCGGTATCAACATCGAGCTTGAAGAAGAATAAGCCGGTTGGGCGCATAGTGCGCCCACTACCTGCAAAAAGAATGAATGGGCGGATTTCTGCCCTCGAGATTAACCTCCGACAGGAGAGCTAAGGTGAAAGACTTACTTAAGTTTCTGAAGCAACAAAATAAGACCGAAGAATTCGACGCAATTCGCATTGGTCTTGCTTCGCCAGACATGGTGCGTTCATGGTCATTCGGTGAAGTAAAGAAACCTGAGACCATTAACTACCGTACTTTCAAGCCTGAGCGTGACGGCTTATTCTGTGCCCGTATCTTCGGCCCAGTGAAAGACTATGAGTGTTTGTGTGGTAAATACAAGCGCTTAAAACACCGTGGTGTTATCTGTGAAAAATGTGGCGTTGAAGTAACGCTGACTAAAGTACGTCGTGACCGTATGGGTCACATCGAGCTTGCAAGCCCAGTAGCCCACATCTGGTTCTTGAAATCACTACCGTCTCGTATCGGCTTAATGCTTGATATGACGCTACGTGACATCGAGCGCGTACTGTACTTCGAATCATTCGTTGTGACCGAGCCTGGCATGACTACGCTTGAGCGTGGCCAGCTACTAGGCGAAGAAGAGTACCTGGATGCTCTTGAAGAGCACGGCGACGAGTTCGAAGCTAAGATGGGTGCAGAAGCTGTACTTGATCTGCTTCGTGAACTGGACCTAGGTCAGCTGATCGCAGAAATGCGTGAAGAGCTACCTACTATCAACTCAGAAACTAAGCGTAAGAAAATCACTAAGCGCTTGAAGTTGATGGAATCATTCCACCAGTCTGGTAACAACCCAGAGTGGATGATCATGACTGTTCTTCCGGTTCTACCACCAGATCTACGTCCTCTAGTACCACTAGACGGCGGTCGTTTTGCGACCTCTGATCTGAACGACCTATACCGTCGTGTTATCAACCGTAACAACCGTTTGAAGCGTCTTCTTGACCTAGCGGCACCAGACATCATCGTACGCAACGAAAAGCGTATGCTTCAAGAAGCGGTAGATGCGCTACTTGATAATGGTCGTCGTGGCCGTGCGATCACAGGTTCTAACAAGCGTCCTCTTAAGTCGCTTGCAGACATGATCAAAGGTAAGCAAGGTCGTTTCCGTCAAAACCTTCTAGGTAAGCGTGTTGACTACTCAGGCCGTTCTGTAATCACCGTAGGTCCTACACTGAAACTACACCAGTGTGGTCTTCCTAAGAAAATGGCACTTGAGCTATTCAAGCCATTCATCTACGGCAAACTAGAGCGCCGCGGTATGGCGACAACCATCAAAGCTGCGAAGAAGATGGTTGAGCGTGAAGTACCAGAGGTTTGGGACGTACTAGACGAAGTAATTCGTGAACACCCAGTGCTACTTAACCGTGCACCGACACTTCACCGTTTGGGTATCCAGGCGTTTGAGCCGGTACTAATCGAAGGTAAAGCGATTCACCTGCACCCACTAGTGTGTGCGGCGTATAACGCTGACTTCGACGGTGACCAAATGGCGGTTCACGTACCATTGACGCTAGAAGCGCAGCTAGAAGCGCGTGCGTTGATGATGTCAACCAACAACATTCTTTCGCCTGCGAACGGTGAGCCAATCATCGTACCTTCACAGGACGTTGTATTGGGTCTGTACTACATGACCCGTGATCGCATCAATGCCAAAGGTGAAGGCCTGGTATTTAAAGACGCGAAAGAAGCTGAAAAAGCATATCGTACCGGCGTTGCGCAACTACACGCACGCGTAAAAGTACGTATGACGCAAACAGTGATTGCCGAAGACGGTACTTCAAGTGAAGTAACTGGCATCGTTGACACCACTGTAGGTCGTGCAATCTTCTCATTGATCATGCCACAAGGCTTACCGTTCGAGTTGGTTAACCGCCCACTTGGTAAGAAGCAAATCTCGGGCATGTTGAACGAGTGTTACCGTCTACTAGGTCTAAAAGATACCGTTATCTTTGCCGACCAAGTAATGTACACCGGTTTCCACTACGCGATGAAGTCGGGTGTGTCTATCGGTATCAATGACATGGAAATTCCACCGGTTAAAGCTGAGATCATCGAAGCGGCCGAGGAAGAAGTTGCTGAAATCAACCAGCAGTTCCAGTCAGGTCTTGTAACCGCCGGTGAAAAGTACAACAAGGTTATCGATATCTGGTCACGTGTGAACGAAAACCTTTCACGCGAAATGATGGCTAACCTGTCAAAAGACACTGTAATCAACGCTGACGGCGTTGAAGAAGAGCAAGACTCATTCAACTCAGTGTTTATGATGGCCGACTCGGGCGCTCGTGGTAGTGCTGCTCAGATCCGTCAGTTGGCGGGTATGCGTGGTCTAATGGCACGTCCGGATGGTTCAATCATCGAAACACCAATCACGGCTAACTTCCGTGAAGGTCTGAACGTACTTCAGTACTTCATCTCGACCCACGGTGCGCGTAAAGGTCTTGCCGATACCGCATTGAAGACAGCGAACTCGGGTTACCTAACGCGTCGTCTAGTAGACGTAGCGCAAGACTTGGTAATCAACGAAGTAGACTGTGGTACCGAAGATGGTCTAACCATGAAGCCGCTAATCGAAGGTGGTGACGTAGTTGAGCCGCTACGCGAGCGTGTACTAGGTCGTGTGGTTGCTGAAGACGTGGTTATCCCAGGTACTGATACTGTACTAGTTGAGCGTAACATCATGCTTGACGAGAAACTGTGTGACCTTCTAGAAGAGCACTCAGTGGACGAAGTACGCGTACGTTCTGTTATCACCTGTGACAACGACTTCGGCGTATGTTCGAACTGTTACGGTCGTGACCTTGCCCGTGGCCACCGCATCAATGCGGGTGAAGCGGTCGGTGTTATCGCGGCACAGTCAATCGGTGAGCCGGGTACACAGCTTACGATGCGTACCTTCCACATCGGTGGTGCGGCATCTCGAGCGTCAGCAGAGAACAGCGTACAAGTTAAGAACAACGGTCGCCTTAAGCTGCACAATGCGAAATTCGTATTAAACACTGAAGGCAAGATTGTAATCACTTCACGTTCAACTGAAATCACCATCATCGATGAGCATGGTCGTGAGAAAGAGCGTTATAAAGTACCTTACGGTGCAGTACTAACTGTACAAGACGGTGCGGAAGTGAAGGGTAACGACATAGTTGCTATGTGGGACCCGCACAGTCACCCAATTATTATCGAACACGAGTCAAAAGTGTCGTTCAGCGACATCGACGATTCGAACACAGAAACGCAGACAGATGATCTGACTGGCCTAACACGTGTGGTTATTAAAGACCTTGCGAAAGTTAACGCCAAAGAGCCTAAGCTAATCATTGAAAATGAAGAGCGTGGCCTGCAGGAAATCCGCCTACCGTCATTCACCACAATCGAGGTGAGCGATGGTGCGACATCTAAACCAGGTGACGTATTAGCGCGTATTCCACAAGAAGGTTCGAAGACTCGAGACATCACCGGTGGTCTACCGCGCGTAGCGGACCTATTCGAAGCTCGTAAGCCGAAAGATCCAGCAATCCTTGCTGAAATCTCAGGTATGGTTAGCTTTGGTAAAGAGACCAAGGGTAAGAAACGTCTTGTGATCACACCGGAAGAGGGTGATGCATACGAAGAGATGATTCCTAAGTGGCGTCAGCTTAACGTGTTCGAAGGTGAAATCGTATCTAAAGGTGAAGTTATCGCCGATGGTCCGGAGTCTCCGCATGACATCCTTCGTCTACGTGGTGTAACTGATGTTGCTAACTATATCGTTAACGAAGTGCAAGACGTTTACCGTCTGCAAGGTGTAAAGATTAACGATAAGCACATTGAAACCGTGATCCGTCAGATGCTACGTAAGTGTCTGATCACTGACGGTGGTGACTCTGAATTCCTAGCCGGTGAGCAGGTTGAGGTAGCACGTGTAAACATTGCGAACCGTGACCTAGAAGAGCAAGGTAAGATCCCAGCTAAGTTTGAAATTCAGCTGATGGGTATTACCAAAGCGTCACTTGCTACAGAATCATTCATTTCTGCAGCCTCGTTCCAGGAGACCACGCGTGTCCTAACCGAAGCCGCTGTAAATGGTAAGAGCGATGAGCTACGTGGTCTGAAAGAGAACGTAATCGTGGGTCGTTTGATCCCAGCCGGTACCGGCTTTGCGTATCACCAGGATCGCGCTAATCGTCGCAAGCAAAATGCAGAGGACCTGCTAGAGCCAACAGTAAGTGCTGAAGAGGCAACTCAAGCGCTAACTGACGCCCTAAACGCAGATCTGTCTGGCGACCAAGAATAAACTTAATTTCATAATTAAGTCATGCCTGGAGTGGTAGAATGCTGCTCTGGGCATTGTTTTGGTTGACAGGCTAAACTTTGCTCATTAAAATTCCGCCACCCTTTTACTCGCTACAGTGACTGTTGCGGATAAATTGGGCGGAATTTTTAATTTCAGTAGTAATTTTAATTTTTCAGGAGCTATTTAATGGCAACTATTAACCAGCTAGTGCGCAAGCCACGTCGCAGCAAGGTTACCAAAAGTAACTCAGCCGCGCTAAAGGCATGTCCACAAAAGCGTGGTGTATGTACTCGTGTATATACTACTACTCCTAAGAAACCTAACTCGGCTCTACGTAAAGTAGCCCGTGTTCGTCTAACGAACGGTTTCGAAGTAACATCATACATCGGTGGTGAAGGTCACAACCTTCAAGAGCACAGTGTAATCCTAATCCGTGGTGGTCGTGTTAAAGACTTACCAGGTGTACGTTTCCACACTGTTCGCGGTGCACTTGACTGTGCAGGCGTAAATGACCGTAAACAAGGTCGTTCTAAGTACGGTGCAAAACGCCCTAAGGGCTAATGGTTCTCCGTTAGTAAGGCCAAGCACTTAAATTTTTAATAAATATTGTTTTGGGAATCTGTTCAAAAGACAGACCTGAAGATACCGGAGATTCAAAATGCCAAGAAGACGCGTTATAGGTCAACGTAAAATTCTTCCAGATCCTAAGTTCGGATCAGAATTACTTGCAAAGTTCGTCAACGTAGTAATGCTTGACGGCAAAAAATCTACTGCTGAAAAAATCGTATATGGTGCGCTAGACGTGGCTGCTGAGAAATCAGGCAAGTCGCACCTAGAAATCTTTGAAGCTGCACTTGAAAACGTTCGCCCACAGGTTGAGGTTAAATCTCGCCGTGTTGGTGGTTCAACGTACCAAGTACCAGTTGAAGTACGTCCAGTTCGTCGCAACGCATTAGGTATGCGTTGGTTAGTTGACGCTGCACGTAAGCGTGGCGAAAAATCTATGGGCCTTCGTTTGGCTCAAGAGATCGTTGACGCTGCTGAAAACAAAGGCACTGCGGTTAAGAAACGTGAAGACGTTCACCGTATGGCTGAAGCGAACAAAGCATTCGCTCATTACCGTTGGTAATCTGTCCTTAACCTTTAAGAGGATAATATGGCACGTACAACTCCAATTGAGCGCTACCGCAATATCGGTATTTGTGCTCACGTAGATGCGGGGAAAACCACCACTACGGAACGTGTACTTTTCTACACGGGCCTATCTCACAAAATCGGTGAGGTACATGATGGTGCCGCAACTATGGACTGGATGGAGCAAGAGCAGGAGCGTGGTATCACTATCACGTCTGCTGCGACTACTTGTTTCTGGAAGGGGATGGACGCGCAATTTGACGATCACCGCATCAACATCATAGACACTCCTGGACACGTAGACTTCACCATTGAAGTTGAGCGTTCACTGCGTGTATTAGATGGTGCCGTGGTCGTGCTTTGTGCCTCATCAGGTGTACAGCCACAGACAGAAACAGTTTGGCGCCAGGCCAACAAATACGAAGTTCCTCGTTTGATCTTCGTAAACAAGATGGACCGCATTGGCGCCGACTTTTTGTCGGTTGTAGACCAGGTGAAAACCCGCCTGGGTGCTACTCCTGTTCCCATTCAGCTGCCTATCGGTGCTGAAGAAGAATTTAAAGGTGTTATCGATCTTATCAAGATGAAAGTCATCAACTGGAACGACGAAGACCAGGGCATGACCTTCAGCTATGAAGAGATCCCGGCAGAACTTCAAGACCAAGCCGAAGAATACCGCTCTGAGCTAATCGAAGCGGCTGCGGAAGCGTCTGAAGAACTAATGGACAAATATTTAGAGGAAGGCGAGCTCAGCGAAGCTGAGATCAAAGAAGGCCTGCGCGCCCGCACCTTAGCGAACGACATCGTGCTAATGGCCTGCGGTAGTGCATTTAAAAACAAGGGTGTTCAAGCCGTGCTTGATGCCGTGGTTGAATACATGCCTTCACCAACCGAAGTCAAAGCAATCCAGGGTGTGTTAGAAGACGGTGTAACCGAAGACACGCGCCCAGCAGACGACAAAGCGCCATTCTCGGCCTTGGCGTTTAAGATTGCCACCGACCCCTTTGTTGGTACGCTAACCTTTTTCCGTGTTTACTCGGGCACAGTGGGCCAGGGTGATACGGTTTATAACCCAGTTAAATCAAAGCGTGAGCGCTTCGGTCGTATCGTTCAGATGCACGCAAACTCACGCGAAGAGATCAAAGAAGTTCGTGCCGGCGATATCGCCGCTGCGATTGGTCTCAAAGACGTTACAACAGGTGATACCCTGTGCGATGGTAATGCTCCTATTACGCTTGAGCGTATGGAATTCCCAGAGCCGGTAATCTCTGTTGCGGTAGAGCCAAAAACCAAGGCAGACCAGGACCGCATGGGCGTGGCGCTAGGTAAACTAGCGGCAGAAGACCCATCGTTCCGTGTACAGACCGACGAAGAATCTGGCCAGACTATTATCTCTGGCATGGGTGAACTTCACCTGGATATCATCGTCGATCGTATGAAACGTGAATTCAATGTTGAATGTAACGTTGGTAAGCCCCAGGTTGCCTATCGTGAAGCGATTCGTTCAACCGTTGAGGTTGAGGGTAAGTTTGTACGTCAATCGGGTGGTCGTGGTCAGTATGGTCACGTTTGGGTCAAACTTGAACCACTTGATATCAGTGATGATGACGCACCAACCTTCGAATTCGTTAACGAAATCGTCGGTGGTACGGTACCGAAGGAATACATTCCTGCGGTAGAAAAAGGTCTCCACGAGCAGATGGAGCAAGGTGTTCTTGCTGGTTATCCGCTACTGGGCGTAAAAGCGACACTTTTCGATGGTTCATTCCACGATGTCGACTCGAACGAAATGGCCTTTAAGATCGCTGGTGCACTGGCAATGCGTAAGGGTGCGCTTGAAGCAAGCCCGGTATTGTTAGAGCCTATCATGAAGGTTGAAGTGATCACTCCAGAAGCAAACATGGGTGATGTTGTAGGCGACCTTAACCGTCGCCGCGGTATGATCGATGGCATGGATGAGGCACCTGGCGGTTTGAAACAAATCAACGCCGAGGTTCCGCTTTCAGAAATGTTCGGTTATGCAACTGACTTACGTTCTGCCACGCAAGGTCGTGCCTCGTACTCGATGGAATTCCTCAAGTACGCAGAAGCGGCTAAAAACGTAGCAGAATCTATTATTGCAGCTCGCGCTGTTAAGTAATTTTAGTTCGGTCCGATCTTCGGGTCGGACTTTAATTTCTTTATAGGAATTTTTAAAATGGCAAAAGAAAAGTTTGAACGCGTAAAACCGCACGTAAACGTTGGTACAATCGGCCACGTTGACCACGGTAAAACAACTCTAACTGCA
>NZ_PQBV01000031.1:0-221 GCF_002964545.1 Pseudoalteromonas sp. T1lg10 | reverse complement strand
CGAGCAAAGTGGTCGGGAAAGTTAGACGGAAAAGTTACTTCTCTTTGAGAAAAAGAAAATTAAATTTTCTAGTTGACTTTAAGTCAGGAAGGCTTAATATACGCAGCCCTGACGCGATGAAGAGTCATCGCAACGTTCTTTAAAAATATGAAGCAATCATCTGTGTTGGCACTCGTACAGATTGAGTTCTAACAGCAGATTCTAGTTCGCTAGATGACGCA
>NZ_PQBV01000030.1:0-212 GCF_002964545.1 Pseudoalteromonas sp. T1lg10 | reverse complement strand
CAGCAATCATCTGTGTGGGCACTCGTACAGATTGAGTTCTAACAGCAGATTCTAGTTCGCTAGATGACGCAAACAAATTTAGAGTCTCAATTGAACTGAGTGACCAACGGAAACAAGTTTACTTGTTTCAGCACAGTCAATTCGATTCGAAAGAATCAAAATCAGAATTCAATGAGCGCCGTTCTTCACTCTTTATGGGTGGGAACAAAAAA
>NZ_PQBV01000029.1:0-42761 GCF_002964545.1 Pseudoalteromonas sp. T1lg10 | reverse complement strand
CCCCATGCCGAACTCAGCAGTGAAACGGAACAGCGCCGATGATAGTGTGGCATTTGCCATGTGAAAGTAGGTCATCACCAGGCTCCTATTAAGAAAAACCCGCTCAATGAGCGGGTTTTTTACTTTCTGGCGTTTTAAGTTTTTTGGTTTTAAACCGTCCATTTGTTAACTGATCCCCCTCAGGCTCCCATACCTTATTTAAGCAGCGGCACGATTAAGTGTGGCTTTAACAATACTTCCCTGTAGCCTGGTTACATCGCTTGTCCCCCTCCTCGCAGAGCTCGTCACCTTCAAGTGGCGTGAGTGAAACTGTTCACTCACTTAATTCCACTTTCAGCCATGCAGTATTGAATACGTCCTGTACTCACCCCTTCGGGCCAGCTAACGCTGTTCAAATCTGTTCCAGACAGATTTGTCACCTCAGAAGCTGCGAAGCAGTGCTTCGGTCTTCTTCGTCTAACAAAACCTTACAATGAATTGTTTGCCTTAATAACAGGAAAAGCGATACAAATAGGTAATAATTAGGGTAATTCTTCACCGTTTGGCTTAATGGAGTGCCTATGCGAGTTGTGTTGTTATGCTTATTGCTTGCAGGTCTGCCCCTGGCTGCGTCGCAAGCGCCAATACAAACGGCTTACGACTGTACTGCCGTGGAAATAGATGAAATCGATCCGGCTACTTTGACTAAGCAGGAGCGTATTAAGTTAATGGAAAATGCGCTGCTTGATTCGGTAAATAAATACAGCACCTGTTTGGATAAGGTGCAGCAGCAAATGGCCAGCGATCAGGCCCAAGCCAGCGCATCGGCTCAGGGGCAGGAACAGCAAGACGCGCAGGCCCAGTCTCAGTCCCAAGGAACTAGTACTGAACAAATGACCCAAGAATTGCCCTTATCAACCCAAGATCCAGCGCTTACCAAGGAGCAGGAAAAAATGAAATCCGGCGGTGGTCGGGCGCAACAGGTGGTTAAGCCTAAGGATAACGATTCTATTATTTGCACCATGCTCTATGAAGAGATCACCAAAGAAACAAACGATGCCACCAAGCAGGCGTTAATTAAGCAATATGAAGACTACAATTGCACTAAGTAAGCAAAGGTATTGAGATATGATATCTAAGAACCCTTATAGGCTAGCTGCGCTGTTGATCATAATGATGGTCACCCTCAGTGCCTGCCAATCGACCTCAAACAAGAATACTCGTAATGCTCCCCTAGCGGTCGGTCCGAACGCAATGGGGCAGGACTCATACAGCACAGCTAAGGCGCTACCTCAGAGCGATATTTTTTTAGATGTTGCGGTGCCGGTATTTGATCCAGGCTTACCCATGGACGGCAATAAGGTCGATTATGATGAGTTGGATGAAATGGATATTTGGCCGCAATTGCGTCGTGCCGAGGCCAAGCGCTTTGCGGTAGAGACCAAGCGCGCCATTGCTGCTACTCAGGCTTTCGGCTCTGTGTCTGTGGTGCCCGATGCCAATACCAGTGCCGATTTATACGTGCTGGGTACGGTATTGCACTCTGACTCCGAGTTTGTGCGTCTTGAGGTAACCGTGGTCGATAGCAGTGGTGAGCCTCTGGATAGCGAAGAGTTTGAGCATCAGGTGTCCAAGAGTTATTTCCGCGACGCCTTAAATGAAGGCAAAGATCCCTATCAGCCGGTGTTTGATCAGGTGGCTGACTATGTTTACCGGCTGTTGATGGATCTTTCCGAGCAACAAAAGCAGACCTTGAAAAACACCACTTTAGTACGTTATGCCCATTATTATTCTCCCGAGGCCTTTAAGGACTATCTCAAGGTATCTATCGACCGTAAGAACGGCACCCGTTTTTACAAGTATGAGCTTAATGGCCTGCCAGCGGCTGACGATGCCATGTTGCAACGCATTGAGGTGCTGCGTAATCAAGAAATGTTGTTTGTCGATCGTCTCCAGGATCAGTTCGATGTATTCCAACAAAGCACAGATGATCCTTATCACGAATGGCAGCGTGAAACCTTACCCGAGGCTGTCAGGGCACGAGAGGCCCGTGCCGAGCGTAATACCAAGGCCGTGGTCGGTGCCCTAGGCTTTATAGCTGCCCTGGCGCTGGGCAACAACAGTAACTCAACTTCCACTTCGGTGGCTAAAACAGCCGGTGCCCTGGGCAGTGTTTGGCTGTTAAAGGATGCCTATCAAGCGAATCATAACCTTAAAGTGGCCTCAGCGGTGATCGATGAAATGGGTCAGGGTCTGGACTTAACCCTTAGTCCTCAGGTAATGGAATTTAACGAGCAGCAGGTTGAATTAAGCGGTACCGCCGCCGAGCAGTATCAGCAATGGAAAGCTCATTTAAGGAAGATGTATCATCTTGAAACCAGTGCCAATTAAGCGCCTGCCATTTTCAGTAATAAAGAACACAAGGTATTAGTGGTGGGCGAAGATAAGAAGACGAGCTTAGATCAGCAGCTGCAACAGCAAACCTCGGCCCGCGGGGCAAAGCTCAATACCTATATGCTAGTTGTTGCTGTAACTCTGGCTTTAGTGTTGGCGGTGAGTGTTTGGTATGCCTTAAGTGAGGATGCGGCGATGCCTTCGGCACACATCACATCAGTGCCAAGTGCTGAACTGGCTATTCCCCTTGATAGCGCTGCGAACGAGGTGCTGCGTGAGCAAGTGCAACAGGCCATTTTAACCTTTGAGCAGCAACACCAAGCCTTGCTAACTAACGAACAGGTGATTGCTTTCGCCCCCGAGCGACAAGTACAGGCCAAAGGTGCTTTTGAGGTTGCCCTCACGGCCTTTGCACAAGGCCAGTTTCGTCAGGCTCAGGTGTATTTACAGCAGGCCGATGAACTGGCAACCGAGTTATCAGTACAATGGCAGCAAGCCATAGATAGCTGGTATCAGCAGGCATTAAAGGCCCTAGAGGAGCAACGTCCGCAAGAAGCCAGGCTTTATGTAGATAAGATGTATGCGATCAATGAAGAGGATGCGCGCATCGATACCTTGCAACAGCAGATCCAGGCCTTTGCCCAGCAGCAAAGTCTAAGGCGTGATTATCAGGGGGCCATGGCGGAGCGCGATATAGATAAACAGGCGGCGGTGTTGGCGCAACTTGTGGCGCTGCAACCCGAAAACCAGGAGTTGCAGGATAAGCTTAATGCTGCCGAGGAAAGCATACGTAAACGCCAAGTTTCCCAGGCGGTCAAAGAGGCGCAGCAGGCCTTGGTACAGCAAGACTTTATCTTGGCCGAGCAGGCGATTACACAATTGCAGCGTTTAAAAGCCGACGGCGACACCCTGAATTTATTGCGCGCGCAACTGAGTAAACAGCAGCGCCAGCTGAATACCGAGCGCACCCGCGCCCTGTTAGTTGCCGCCAGCGAACAGCAAGAGTGGCGGCAGGTAGAGAGCCTAGCGCAACAGTATTTGGCGCGCGCCCCCGGTGATAGCACCATTACCCACTTGTTGACCCGTGCCAAACAGGTATTGGCGGCGCAGCGTGCTTTAAATATTTATACGGCGCGCCCCGAGCGTTTAAGCGACAGTAATATTCGCGCTCAAGCCGAGGCGGCGCTGACTAAGGCCCAGCCCTATGCCCCTTACTCGCGGCAATTGGCAAACAGTATCGAAGAGTTGAATCAACACCTGAGTCATTTTAGCACTCCCATCGCCGTGACCTTGCTGTCCGATGAGCAAACCCAGGTACGCATTTATGGCGGTGACCAGCTTGGCGAGTTTGCTCAAAAGCAAGTGATGCTCTTACCCGGCAGTTATACTCTTGAAGGGCGCAGATTGGGTTATGTCAGTGTGAAATATGAGCTTGAGGTGAGCGCAACGGATACGCCAATTACGCTTACCATAGCCTGTACACAAAGGATTTAGTGGTTATGTCAGAGCTAGACGCACAATTAAAACAACGACAAAAAAGCAGCTTGCTACCCTTGCTGATCGCCAGCTGCCTGGCGCTGATGAGCGTGGCGGCCATAGTGATCTATCTGTTTATCGCCAAGGGACATGCTATTAAGGTCTTGCCCGTCGAGGCCCAAGAGCAGGCGCAGGTTGAGATTACTGCTGGGTTTGGCTTTGTGACCGATGAGCTGGTCTATCGCTTTGCCAGCGACGTGAAAATTAAGGTCTCCTCTGCCACCTATTTTGCTCAGGAGCTAGTGCTGACAGACACCAGCCCCGCCGCCGTGACTATAGAGCTCAAACCCCGCCCAGGTACCTTGATGGGCAAGGTCGCTCAGCCCTATGGCGAACATACCTTGTGGGTTGTTGATGGCCGCTTGCTGGCCAAAGGGGCGACCATTAGCGAGACACTGGGTGAAGGCGATTACACGCTCAGTATCGAAAATCCCTATTATCAAAACCAGCAGCAGGCGCTGATAATGGCACGGGTGCAAACGACCGAGGTAAGCCCTGAGTTAGCTCCTATCTCCGGGGTACTGGATCTGGCATCCATTCCCAATGGCGCAGAGGTCTATATGGGTGGTAAAAGCCTGGGTAAAACTCCTTTGCGACACACCTTGGCCGGAGGTAGTTATATTCTGGAGTTGCATAAGCCGGGTTATGAGCCGAGTATCGAGAATGTGGAAATTACCGAGCAATATTCGAGTGTTA
Source organism: Pseudoalteromonas sp. T1lg10 (assembly GCF_002964545.1). NCBI lineage: Bacteria > Pseudomonadati > Pseudomonadota > Gammaproteobacteria > Alteromonadales > Pseudoalteromonadaceae > Pseudoalteromonas > Pseudoalteromonas sp. T1lg10. Next base: position 38,156 of record NZ_PQBV01000029.1, on the reverse strand, counting down.
CCCGCCAATACCAACTTAAACCCGAACAAGCCTATTTGGAGATAACCCTGGATCCCGAGGGTGGCAGCCTGTTTATTGATGGTCAGAAGGTGGCGCCGGGGCATGTCGCCGTGGATGCCAATACCATGCACAGGGTGCGCTACGACAAGCCAGGCTATTACAGCTTTAACAGCAAGGTGATCCTGCCCCCCAAGGAGCAAAAATTCTATGCCATTACCCTAAAGCCGGAGCAAGGCAAGGTCAGCGTGCGCAGCAATGTCGAGGCCGAGGTCTATATTAATGGTCAGTTACGAGGTAAAACACCGCTGAGCAAGATCCTGCCGGCTACCGCTCATGAAATAAAGGTGAGCAAACCTGGCTATCGTACTGTGGTTAAAACCCTGACTCCAAGCGCCAAACACGCCTCTACGGTGGATGTCACCTTGCTAACGGAGTTTGATGCCCGCCGTCAGGAGGGGCGCCCCCTATTTGTTTCTACTCTGGGCATGGAGCTGCAGCAATTTAATATGACGCCCTTTACCCTGGGCTCACCAGCCAATGAAGTGGGTCGCCAGCGCAATGAGTTCCAGGTGCGGGTCGACTTCACGCGACCGGTCTGGGTAGCCAAACATGAAGTGACCGAGGCGCAATTTCATGCTTTCGATAAGCAGGTGCCTAAATCCCAATTGCCGGTAACTAATATCAGTTGGTTGGCCGCCGCACAATACTGTAACTGGCTCAGTGAACAAGAAGCCCTGGAACCCTATTACCGTATCGTTAAGAACCAGTTTACGGGTATCAATAAAAAAGCCCGGGGTTATCGTTTGCTGAGCGAGGCGGAATGGGAATGGTTGGCGAAAAAAGCCAAGCGTGCCCGCGCCAGCAAGTATGTGTGGGGCGACAGCGAGCGGGTGCCTAAGGAAGCGGGTAACTTTGCCGATGCCAACCTTAAGGGCAAGCAGGCATTTTATCTGGCTGACTATCAGGACAGCCACGCGGGTAAGGCGCCGGTGGGCAGCTATCGTGCTGATAAGGCCGGTCTTTATGACTTGGCCGGTAATGTTAGTGAATGGGTGTTTGATGTCAGCTCCTATGTCACCCCGGATTTGAACCGGGTGCACAAGGATTATCTTGGCCCAGGGGGTGGAGGTAACCATATTGCCAAGGGCGGCAACTATCAGTCCGGGCGACTGCAGGATTTACGGGCGGCGCTAAAAATCGTTACCGATGGTCCCAGTGAAACCATAGGCTTTCGCATCGCCCGTTATGAGAGGTAAGGTATGAAACGTAAAGGCATATTACTGGTGCTGGCCTTAGTCTTGGTCGGCGCCGTCACTTCGGTCGCGATGGCGGCAAAAATCAGTTTGGACTCACCGGCCACCTTCCCGGTGGATATCTAAGGAGCGCATTATGGTAACGGACAATACCCGCATGAATTTGCCGCCGCTGGTGTCTATCGGCATCTTTATTGTTACCGTCGTTGTGGTGCACTTGCTGTATCAAGGGGTGATCCGCCCTGCGGCGGAAGCCGCTATTGCCGCCCATGGCAGTGGTGCCACGACTAATCTTTGGGTGATCTTAAAAGATGCCGAGCAGCAGGCTTGTATGACCTTGGGGTTGTTCTGTCTGATCCTGATGGGCTACAAGTATTATCGTATCGTCACCAAGGAAGAGCCGGTCTTTACCTTTGACTATCTGCGCTCTTTCCCCAAGGAGGAGGCGCTGAATGTGGATGAAGCACTGGCGTTTTTAGAAGAAGGGGAGAGTGCAAAAAATAGCTCTGTGGCCACCTGGATCAATTGCTTACGTCGCTATAAAAACACCCAAAATGTGCAGCATGCCGCCGATGCTATTCGTGATAGCGTTGAATCTCTGGCGGCGCAACTGGAGGCGGGTAACGCCACCATTCGCTACTTTATCTGGGCCATTCCCAGTATTGGTTTTGTTGGCACCGTACGCGGTATTGGCTCGGCCCTGGCAAAAGCTGAAGAGGCGGTGGCCGGTGATATCGCCGGTATGGTGGATAAGCTCGGGGTCGCCTTTAACTCGACCCTGGTCTCGCTGTTGCTTTCTATCCTCTTGATGTATGTGCTATTTCATCTTAATAACCGCCAGGATGAAATGGTGCTAAAAACCAAGAACAACTGTGAAACCCATCTGTTAACCCATCTGCATAAGTAGCCAAGATGTTGAAGCGGCGCGGCGAACAAGGGTTAAACCTGTCCTTTCTCGATGTTATGGCTTGTGGCTTGGGCGCCGTTTTGATGATCCTTATCGTCATCAAGTTTCAGGCCTCAATCTCGGTACCCAGCACCGAAATAGAGCGACTGCAGCAAAAGCTCGCCGCCACCGAGGAGCAGGCCAGTGCCTTGCAGCAGGAGCTGGATGAGGTGGCGCAAGCGCTGGCCGCGGCGCAAGCGCAAAACAGTGATAACAGCGAGCGCGTGGCCGCGTTAAAGCTAATGCAGCAAGCGGCCAGGCAGGCCTTGCAAAATCAACAAGCGGTGGTGGCGCAGTTACAGCAGTCGGTAGCCGCGGCGGCGCCGAAACAGGCGGATGACCCCATTGAGCTAAAGGGTGGTGGTGAGGAGAATTACTTATTGGGCCTCAAGGTTGAAGGTCAGCGTATAGGCATTTTGATCGATCACAGCGCCTCGATGACGGACGAGCAGCTGATCAAGGTGATACGCCGTAAGCTCGGGCCCGCACAACAAAAGCAACAGGGGCCAAAATGGCAGCGTACCAAGCGGGTAGCGAAATGGTTGCTGGCACGGGTGCCGAAGCAGTCTCAGGTCAGCGTGGTCGCCTTTAATTCCGGTGCTCAGGTGCTGGGCAACAGGGCCATCAACTCGGCCAAGGTGGAGGCCAGCATGCAGTCCTTGGTTAAGGACATTGACGCCCTGGTGCCGGAAAATGGCACCGACCTATATACCGCCTTAAACACCATCAAGAGCACCTTTGCCGATATGGATGCGCTCTATATTATCACCGATGGCTTGCCGACCATGATGTCCGGCGCCCAAGGGTTTCGTGAAACAAAAAACTGCCAACCCCTTACCGGTAATATGAAAACCATAGATGGCGATTGTCGTGCCAGAATCCATCAGTTCAGCATCGCCCAAGCCGCGCCCAAGGTACCGACCCACATTGTCTTGCTGCCTTTGGAAGGAGATCCGCTGGCTCCGGCACTCTACTGGAACTGGGCCAATAACACCGGCGGTTTGATGATAGCCCCGGCGCGGAGCTGGCCATGAAGCGGCGTGAACCGGTAGAAATCTTTAGCCTGTCTTTTTTAGACATTATTTCCTGTGCGTTTGGCGCTGTGGTGATGCTGATCCTGCTGGCTAAAAATGGCGATCAGGGTGAGTTTAATGACGCCAGTCAAATTGCCACCCTGGTTCGAGCCCTGGACGGGGCCGAGCGCAGCGTACAGCAATTACAGCAGGCCTTGAGCGAGGGTGCGGAGCAACTGGCCGCCGCCGAGGCGCAGGGGGCCAGTAATGCCGAGCAGCAGATGGCCTTGCAGACACAACTGGCACGGGCCAAGGATAAGGTGCAGCAGTTGACCGATGCCGCCTCCGGGCTGGAGCAAACCCTGGTGGAGCGTCAGCGTGCCGCCATCAATGCTCCGCGTGCCAGGGTGCGCGATGACGAGGTGGGCGGTATTCCCGTCGACAGCAATTATGTGGTCTTTATTATCGATACCTCGGGTTCGATGAAGACCATGTGGCCGCGGGTACTGAGAACCATGGACGAGGTGCTAAATAATCATCCCAAGGTGCAGGGCTTTCAAGTGTTGTCCGACAATGGTGAGGTGCTGGGCGGGCGCTCCCTTGGTACCTGGCGCAGCGACAGTCGGGCGCAGCGCGCCGGGGTACTGCGAGGCTTACAGCAATGGCATGGCAGCTCGAACAGCTCGCCGGTGGAGGGCATTGCCGCCAGCCTCAAGGCCTATGCCCGCTATCAGGGGGATCTCGCGCTTTATGTCTTTGGCGATGACTTTACCGGCACCAGTTACGACGATGCCTTAGCGCAAATTAACCGGCTTAATCGCAGTACCGGCGGCACACCTATCGCCCGTATTCATGGCATCGCCTTTAAGCGCAATATGGGCGCGTCAGCGGATATGGTGAAGTTTTCCACCCTGATGCGTGAGGTGGCACGGCAAAATAACGGCACCTTTATGGGGCTGTAGTTTGATCTTCAGGTTGGCGCAATGGGTATAACCCTTTTTGTCATTGTACAAAGCATGTTTTAATGTCTCCCTCACACTAAAAAGACCCAGCAGCAGATGGAAAAATATCAATCTATTTATCAGCGTGCGCTTGAGCGCAAGGGCTCACAGGCGCAACTGGAAGCCTTACTCAGTAAGCCAAAAACCACCGAGCAATTAAAGCAACTAACCGATGATATCTGGTTAGAAGAGTTCACCCGAAAAATCTTTCAAAGTGGCTTTTATTGGGCGGTGATCAATGCCAAATGGCCGGGCTTTCGCGAGGTGTTCTGGGATTTTAGCGTTGAGAAATTACTGATGATGGCGCCGGAAATGCTGGAGCAAAAGGCCAGCGATGAACGTATTGTGCGCAACTTTAAAAAAGTGCAAACCTTGCCTATTAATTGTCTAATGATCCATGAAGTAGCACAAGAGCATGGCAGCTTTAGCGACTTTGTTGCCCAGTGGCCGAGCGAGGACATTACCGGCCTTTGGTTATATTTGAAAAAGCACGGCGCTCGCCTCGGTGGCAATACCGGCGCTTTTGCCCTGCGAGCTTTAGGTAAAGACACCTTTATGTTGTCGCGCGATGTGGAAGCCTATTGCCGTGCCAATGAGGTGATCGACGGCGGTCTGCACTCGAAGCGCTCCCTGCAAGCCATACAAGGCATGTTTAATGAGCTGCAGCAGCAAAGTGGCCGCTCCTTAACGGAGCTAAGCCAGCTTATCGCCTTTAGCGTTGGCGACAATTATGTTGGTATGCAAACCAACTAAGGATAGCTATGAAGCTAAATAACCCCTATGCCCATATTGGCGCCCTGAGTCACAGCGCCCAGGTGCGTCAGTTTAGTCAGCCGCAGCTGTTGCTGTGGAATAGTGCGTTGGCGAAAACGCTGGGGCTGAGCGAGGACGAAACCACTAAAGCCCAGCTTGCCAGCGGTCAGTCTCATCCGGCTGCTAATGCCTTGGCTTATGCCGGTCACCAGTTTGGCAATTACGTGCCCTTGCTCGGCGACGGTCGGGCTCATTTGCTTGGTGCCGTTACCGACCCGCAGGGGCTGAGCTGGGATTTGCAATTAAAGGGCTCAGGAGCAACCCAGTTTTCCCGCGGTGGCGATGGCCTTTGTGGTATTGGCCCGGCGGTGCGCGAATTTATTATGAGCGAAGCATTGGCGGCATTAAAGGTGCCTACCACGCGCTGTTTCAGTGTGGCGCTGAGCGGCGAGACGGTGATGCGACAACAGCCCAGCGCCGGCGCCATAGTGACGCGGGTGGCCAGCAGCCATATTCGCGTTGGCAGCTTTCAGTTTTTAGCCGCGCAGCAGGATGAGCAAGGCCTGGCCCAGCTGGTGGAGCTGACCATAACCCGTCATTACCCTGAGCTGGCTGCGCTGAACGGGGATGAGCGCTTGTTGGCACTCTTTAGTGCGGTGATGGATAAGCAAATCGAACTGATTGTGCACTGGCTGCGCATCGGCTTTATTCATGGGGTGATGAACACCGACAATACCCTGGTCAGTGGTGAAACCATAGATTATGGCCCCTGCGCCATGTTGAACGGCTTTGATTTTGGCCGGGTGTTTAGCTCCATCGACCGCACCGGTCGCTATGCCTTTGGCAATCAGCCGCAGATCGCCAGTTGGAACCTGGCGCGTTTCGCCGAAACCTTGATCGATCTCTTTAGCGTCGAACGTGACCAGGCGGTGGCAGAGTTAACCCAGGTGCTTGGCACCTTCGGCGACAAGTTTAATGCCGCCCTTAAAGCCATGTGGCTACAAAAACTGGGGCTCATGGCCGAGGATAACGATGCAGAGACGCTGGTGGATGAGCTATTGGGGGTAATGCAAAAAGAGCAGTTGGATTACACCAATACCTTTGCGGCGCTCACCGACTACAGTCAACAGGGCACAGAGCTGCCAGATCACCTAGTTTCAGCCTTGGGAGATTGGCTGGCGCGCTGGCAGGCGTGCGTAGCCGGGCACAAGGAGCACAGTGCGGCGTTGATGAGTGCGGCAAATCCGCAGGTGATCCCCCGCAATCACAGGGTGGAAGAGGTGATAGCCGACTTTGAGCGTCAGGGTCACAGCGACAAGCTGGCGCCGCTGCTGGCGGCCATTCGCAACCCTTATTGCCTTGACCCCGAGCATGCATATTTACAGCAGCCGCCAGAGCTGGGCGAAGACGACAGTTATCAAACCTTTTGTGGTACCTAGTGGCCATTGTCCTTTGGCGAAACTAATAAAAAAGCCCAGGCAATTGCCCGGGCTTTTTTATTAAAATGAGAAGGCTTAGTTAGCCTGGGCAAACGCCTCTGCTTGACGCCATACGCGCAGCATATTTTCGCCAAGGATCTTTTTGATATCCGCATCGCTATAGCCACGGTCCAATAAACCTTGTACCAGGTTAGGGTAGCTGGATACGTCTTTAAGGCCCACCGGCAGTGAGTCACCCACACCATCGTAGTCAGAGCCAATGCCCACATGCTCGATGCCGATCAGTTTCACCACGTGGTCGATATGATCTAACACCTGCTCCAGGCTGGCGAATGGGAAGGGGTTCTTCTTCAGGTAGGCCGCCTTAAAGTCGGTGGTGTCCTTGCCCGCTTCTTTGGCCTTATCCTGGGCCTCATCGCGACGGTCGTACCAGCTATTTGCGCTGCTGGTCACAAAGCTGGAACCGAAGTTAATTTGGATTACACCGCCGTTCTTTTTCAGTGCCAGCAGCATGTCGTCATCCATATTGCGCTCAAAACCCGGCGTGTATTTACGTAGCGAGGAGTGTGAGGCAATCACGGGCACCTTAGACAGCTCCATCACCTGATAGAAGGCCGCATCCGAGATATGCGAGACATCGATCAGCATGCCGATATTATTCATCTCGGTGACCAGCTCTTTACCGAATGGGCTTAGGCCCTTCCATTTACGGCGAATATCATAGCTGGAGTCGGAAATATGGTTGCTTTGCGAATGCGCCAAGGTGATATAACGCACGCCACGCTCATAGAAGTGGTGCAGGTTCTTAATCTCGCCTTCGATGGGGGAGCCATTTTCCATACCCATGGCCAGCGACATCACGCCGTCTTTAAATTGCTTTTCCACATCTGCGACCGAGTCGGCAATGGCGAACTTGTCCGGGGCGCGATAGGCCAGCGCTTCCATCATATCGATCAGCTGATTGGCCAGTTCATAGCTTTTGCCTTTGCCTTCGAATTCCAAGTTGGCTGGAATATAGATAGACATGAAGGGCGCGTTTAAACCACCTTCAATGGCGCGAGGGTAATCGAAATCACCGCGCTCGGTGGCCTTGCTGACGTCATCCCATTTGTTATGAATGCGGTAAGGGACATCAATATGGGTGTCGATAAGGATGTTTTCTTGCGCCAGTTTAATGGCTTTTTCAGAAGCCTGATGCACTTCCTGTGCGGCAACGCTAAGGCTGCCAAGAGCCAGCGCTAGGGCCGCGCTGAGGGTGGTGAATTTCATAATAGCCGCTCATTGTTATTATTGAATTTGGTGCCCATTGTGGCCACATTTTCGGGGTAAGACAAGAATATGAGATTAAAGTGTGCAGGCACGCACTTGGAGGCATTTGTAGGTCGGCCTTTTAGGCCGACAACCTAGTAGTTGCAACCGAGTTTACATCGAATTTGAAGGTCTTGTCGGGCCGCCGACGCCGGCTTAGAGGAAATGCTTGCCCATTTCCTCTAAGAACTCCTAGGGCACCCGTGATTCGCTAATGCTTGCGAACTCGGGTTTTTGCTAAACGCTCCGCTGTGGCTATGACACGATTTAACGGCCCATCCCTGTGCCGGTAAATCTAGCTCGGCATCCATGCCTCACTGTCCTAGCCACGCTTTGCAGCAAAAGCCGATTTCTCCAGCGCGAATCTAAACGGGGAGATCGATACCTGTGAGTTAGGATTGTGTAGTTAGTCTTGCTATGAATAAGGTAGTCCCCAAAATCTTGCTGGCTGTAACTCTTTGATCTTGATTAGAATACTAATCTAACATTCTGCAATTTTATAGAAAAAGTAATAGGGAACTTCAGTGGTGAACAAAATTAAATGGAACATAATAAAGAGCATTGCTCTAATAATCGCCTTGTCTATTGTCTCAGGTTTTTTGTTGGTTGCGGCTTGGCAAGGGTGGCTAATGCCTTTATGTGATGAACCAAAAGTTTGGTTTCAAAGAGCTGGATCGATTGTCACTATGCTAGCGGTGTTTGGTGATCTTTTCGTCTACCGCGGTTCTTTTGGGCTTGCCAGTCTTAGTGAATTAAACGCTGAGAAAGAGCTTAGGTCATTGATTTTTATTAGTAAGTCTTTGGTGTTGGTGATGCCCATAGTTGGAACTGCGGTTTGGGGTTATGGGGACTTATTGTATCAGTGTTTAAAATAGTCAAATTTGTGCTGGTACCAGCTTCTAACATTCAAAATGGAAATTCTACATCCCATAATCCCGTTCGACCTTAGCGATCCGCAATTTAAACGCCGCATACCATTTTTCGCGTCCAAGCTTTTGCGCTGCAAGGTGCTCCATATTGCGCTTCCAGTTTTTTATCGATTCCAGATCGGCCCAGTAGGAGACGGTGATGCCCACTTCCTCGCGAGCAGATTCGACGCCTAAAAAGCCGGGCTGTTGCTCGGCCAGCTCCACCATGCGGGTGGCGGTGTCGCCATAGCCTTCATCTATCTCGGTGCGCACCGAGGTAAAAATAACGGTGTAGTAGGGCGGTTTAGGAGTTTGCGCAATGAGAGACATAAGACTTCCTCTTTGGATTATGAGTGTGATGTATTGAGCTCAACCGTCTACGACGAAGCTTCTATTCCTAAAGGATGTATGTGTAAGTTATGCCCTGCACTTTTTTCATTTCAGGCATCCAATTTGCGCCACCACTGACACTTGTAATGCCACCCCATAAAGGTGATATATATAAGCCACTTTCTTGGAGAGGGTTTCTTTGCAAGACAATATAAACTCCCACATTATCTACCCGCACTTCTTTTGGCTTGAGTGCTTTAATAGCGGCGGGAATTTGATCCTCAGTTAAGGTGGTGCTTTCTGACTGTGCGCCAGCGCGCAGGGTTTCTGCGGTTTGCTCTATTGATACTATGTCGAGCCCTTTTACCTCAGGGTGGTCAACACACGCACTCAAAACCAATACCAGCAGTAAAATTAAAGATATTCTCATAAACTGTCCTTGTCGTAGTTTGTATAGTTATTGTTCGTTACTTTATCAACAAAGTGTGGCGAGTTGCTATAAGTCAGTATGAAATTATCACTGCTTAAAACTCATCCCTATCAATGTGATAGTCGCCTTCCTCTGCCTGCATTTGCTTAAACTGCTGGGCGCTCATAATGTTTACTTCTTCATGGAGTTCCGAGTAAACGATCAGTGCCTCGCCGCTTTTTATCAGGCCAAGCACCTGTTCGATTTTCGTTTCCTTGTCCACCTCGGTTTCACCATAGTCGGTGCCTTCGCGAAGAATAAATTGCTCTATGAGGTTGGTAAGTGCTTCTTTACTTAATTCTTGGTAGGGAATGATCATGCGTTTTCTAATTGCTCTAAGAAGTATTGGGGTACGGTTTGCTCTAACCAAAATTCCGGTTTAAACCAGCCGCTGCAACTGATAAAGCCCACATGCCCGCCCTTGGCCGATACGCGTAAATCAACGGCGGCGGAGACATCTTGCGGACGCGGTACCGCCGGCGTTGCCAGCATGGGGTCGTCTTCGGCATGAATTATCAGGGTCGGGGTGGCAATATGTTTAAGGTACGGCTTGGCACTGCTTTTTTGGTAGTAATCCTCGGCGCCGTTAAAACCATGCAGGGGCGCGGTGATCATATCGTCAAACTGCCACAGGTCATTTATGCTGTTGAGCTGCTCGGCACTCATATCAAGCGCGCCTTTTAAGTGCGGCAGCTTGCGGGTCATGGACTTTTTCATGCGGCCAAGCAGGTAGTGCTGATAAATTTTGCCCAGGCTTTTGCGGATCACCTGACAGGAGCTGGATAAATCATGAGGGGCGCTGATCACCGCCGCGGCCTTAAGACCACTGTGCTCGCGCTGCTCACCCAGGTATTTGGCCAGGACGTTGCCGCCGAGTGAAAAGCCGACCGCCGCTAAGGCACGTCCGGGAAAACGTTGCTGCAGAGTGCGGATAAAAAAGCCTAAATCCTGAGTTTCGCCGCTGTGATAGGCGCGGGTTTGTCGGTTTGGTTCGCCGGAGCAGTTGCGAAAATGCATCAGCACCGCATCCATCCCTGTCGCTTGCAACGCCAGCATCATGCCCTTGGCATAAAAGCTGTCGATATTACCCTCCAGACCATGGAGGATGATCACCAGTGGTTTATCCGGCTGGGCCGGTTGTGCCCAGGCAAGATCGAGAAAGTCGTCATCTTCCGTGGTGATGATTTCGCGGCTGACATTCACCTTAAAACCGGGGCGAAAAAAGCGCGGTAAAATGGTTTGAAGGTGGCGGCCGGGCATCCACCAGGCAGGGGTAAAGTGGTTACTCACTGAATATTTACCAACAAAATCAGAATACATCGCGCACTATAGTAACAAAGTTTGGCGACATGCTCATTTTTATCGGATAAAAATAAAGCCTCCGCTAATGCAAGATTAGAGGAGGCTTTGTGCGTCGTGCTTAATTTGGTTGGTAGCCAAGGGCGTATAAGCTTGACCCGTGGCGGGGTAATTAGTTTCCTTCAGGAACCTCGGCGTCCATGACTTTCTTCACGAAATAGCCCACATAGAACAAGCAAAGTAAAATCACTACAGTCAGTATGCCGAAAGACATAAACAGCACCGGGTCTGAGAAAAAGTCTCGAAAGAATACTTGCATGATGGCGTCTCCTGTTCCTTTGATATGGCTAGTGTAGGAGAGCCGAGCCGGTGGCAATATGACCTAGATCAAGGTTATTTTAGGGTTAGTCTGTGATTGCGTGCAGAGCTTGATCCAGATCAGCATTTAGCGGCAGTAGGGAGCTGGGTAGATACAAAGCCAGGTTGTTGGTCTTACTCTCAGAGCGCAGTTTCAGGGTGTTACAGGCCTGTACCAACTGCATTTGCTGCTGGCGTTCAAATTGCAGTTCGAGGTCGAGTAACTGCTGGCGCAGTGCCGGGTAGTCGGGCAGTGACCCCTGCTGCGCCTTAACCTCGGCGCGCACCTGGCGCAGGGGTTTAAGGGCAAGCTGGTTAAAGGGCGCTATGGCCGTTTGCAGCGCTTGCAACTGGGAAGAGTCCAGGGCTTGCTGGTGGCAGTCTAAATAGGCCAGAAGCAGGCTGAGGTTGACGTTCAGGTCGTACTCGTCCTGCCACTGCAACAGGGCTTTTTGCACCTGGGGATTGGCGTACACAGTCAGGCTAAAGCGCCAAAACTCTGCGGCGCTAATCTTGCTCATAGAAGGCCTGCTCTTGTTCTTCGAGCTCGGTCATCAGCTCCAGCAGTTCTTCTTCCACCTGCTCCTGCTGTTTTGCCGCTTCGGTTTGCTGTGCCAGAAGTTGCTTGAGCTTTTCCTTATGCTGCTCTTCATACAGGCTGTTATCGCTGAGTTGCTGCTCTATCTCGCTTAGCTGTGGGCTGAGCTTATCAAGCTGCTTCTCCAGCTTCTCAATGGCTTTTTTCAGCGGCTGCACCTGCTTGCGAAACTCGGCTTCCTTGCGCTTTTGCTCCTTGCGGTTGGCGCTAGAATGGGCCTTATCTTCATTGTTTTGTGCAGGTTTTTCCGCCTGATTGGCCTTAAGCAGCCATTGGTAATAGGCATCGAGATCATAACCAAACTGGCTCACTTCGCCGCTGTCGACCAGATAAAACTCATCGGCGGTGTTCTTTAACAGATGGCGGTCGTGCGATACCGTCACCATGGCGCCTTCAAAACCTTGCAATGCCATAACCAGGGCATGACGCATTTCCAAGTCCAGGTGGTTGGTAGGCTCATCCAGTAACAGCAGGTTTGGCTTTTGATAGACCAGCATGGCCAACACCAGGCGGGCTTTCTCGCCGCCGGAGAAGGGCGCTACCGCCTCCAGCGCCTTATCGCCGATAAAGGCAAAGCCGCCAAGGAAATCACGCAGCGACTGCTCGCTGGCCTGCGGGTCCAGGCGTTGCAGGTGGGTCACCGGGCTGGCCTCTAAATCCAGGGCTTCCAACTGATGCTGAGCAAAGTAACCCACCTTGAGGCCCTGGTGATAAAACACCTCACCGGCCTGAGGTTTGATCTCTTGAGCCAGTAATTTGATCAGTGTGGATTTACCGGCACCATTGCGACCGAGCAGGGCGATGCGGCTACCCGGTACCAGGTTGAGCTTAATGCTGTGCAAAATGGTGGTGTCGCCATAGCCGGCCTGGGCGCCATCAAGGGCGATCAAGGGATTGGGCAGGGCATCGGGCTCGGCAAAGCTAAAGTCGAACGGTGAGTCGACATGGGCTGGGGCCAGCTTTTCCATGCGCTCTAAGGCCTTAACCCGGCTTTGGGCCTGTTTGGCCTTACTGGCCTTGGCCTTAAAGCGGGCGATAAACTTTTCTAAATGGGCAATTTGTTCCTGTTGTTTAACAAATTGCGCCTGATGCTGGGCCAAACGCTCGGCCTTTTGGCGTTCAAACTGGGAGTAATTGCCCTTGTACACATTGATCAGCTGTTGATCTATGTGCCAGATTTCACCGACCACGGCATCTAGAAACTCTCGGTCGTGCGAGATAAGTACCAGGGTGCCGCTGTAGGCACGCAAAAAGCGCTCGAGCCAGTACACGGCATCGAGATCCAAGTGGTTGGTCGGTTCATCGAGCAACAGCAGGTCGGCATCGCGGATCAGCGCCTGCGCCAGGTTGAGGCGCATACGCCAGCCCCCGGAAAAGTCGCTGACCGAGTAATCAATTTGATTATTGGAAAAGCCTAAACCGTGCAGCAGCTCTCCGGCCTTGGCCTCAATGCTGTAACCCTTCATCAATTCCAGCTGTTGGTGCACCCTGGCCTGGGTATCGCCGTCGCCACTTTGTTCCGCTGCTTTGAGCTCGGTGCGCAGCGCATAGTATTGCGGATGGCCCTGCAACACATACTCTAGGGCGCTGATATCCAGCGCCGGAGTTTCCTGCTTAACCGAGGCTATGGACCATTCCTTGGGAATTTTGGCTTCACCGGCATCGAGTTGCAGTTCGCCTTTAAGCAGGGCAAACAGGCTCGATTTACCACAGCCATTACTGCCCACTAAGCCCACTTTATGTTGTGGGAAGAGGGTTGCACTGGCATTTTTTAACAGGCATTTTGGGCCGCGTAAAAGCTCGATGTCGCTGATTTGAATCATAGTTACTGCATGGTGTGAATAATGGCCGATATCATATCATGGAGTCCTTGTCCTAGCGGGAAAGTTTTTATGATAAACTGGCGCTTTAAAGCCGGGTGTTTTCGGCCAAGGGGTTGAGAGTATGAAACAGAAAAAGCGTTTTATTGCCGGGGCCAGTTGTCCCGAGTGTCAGCAAATGGATACCATGATGCTGTATAAAGAACATGATGTGGAAAAAGTGCAGTGTGTTGAGTGCGGTCATATCATGACCCAGCCGGAAAACGCCGTACAAGCATCAACACGTCAGTTTGAGCAGGTGATCGGCGTCTTTAAGCCAGAGTAAGCTTAGGGTTTGTTAATAATGCGGCGGGGGCGGCTCTTGCTCCTGCGGCATCATTGTCGAACTGCTTTGCACTTCACGGAACTTCTCGCCCAATAGCTCCATCTGACGGCGCATCTTCGCCATCTGCTGCTGGTGCGCCTTAAGCTCATCATTCAGTATATCTATGGTCTCGTCTTGAAACGCCACCTTGGCCTCGAGACTTTCAATACGTGCTTCTAAGTGGTTCATGGGGCTCTCTTAATCTCAAAATACTCGGACCGAGCACTGGAACTTTTGGTGCTCGGTTGATTCTGTTCGTTAAGGCAACGGCTGGCCGCAACCTGATAATCCAACACGCGTTTGCTGCAGAGGATATTCCACAGCGTTGGACATTTTCTGGCAGGCAATATACTGCAAATTACTGTGCTGTGCACCTGTTGTCAGCTCCCAAACCCCGGCTTGGCATTTGCTGCCGTGCTGTTATCGGCGTAAATATCCAGGGCGATAACCAGATTCTGTTCATCTTCACTCAAGTACCATTGAAATTTTAGCGCCCTGACTTGATTGTTGCAGGTGATGACACCATGTCTATCCCGGACACCAGGCTATAACGACCGCCTTCTTATATGGCGGCGTGTGGGTGCTGTTTAACAGCATAGAATTGCTGCGGCTGACGGGCGACAATCAGGCTTCACAAGGCCGTAACGACTAGTGTGCAAATTATTATCATAAATTTGCACGTGTCCCTTAACTCTGTTGCTTCAAGCAGTTAGACTAGGGTCGCAACTCAAGGTTGTTTTTCTAATTATTTCATTAAAGTAATTTGAAAAACAGCCTCATGCTGGAGTTGGAAAAATGGGCTTTACGGGTTAAGGTCTGTTAATCAAAATTTAGTTTTGTAACCTTAAATTGGCAACCCTATGTTGCCGGAGATAGATATGAAAAAAACAATTAAGCTATCGCTTGTAGCGGCATCAGTACTAGCCCTTGCAGCGTGTAACCAAGAAGCAGCTAAGCAAGAAGTAAAAGAAGTAAAACTAGAAACTGAAGCTCAGCAACAGGCTTATGGTATTGGTGCCTCTGTGGGTACTTTCCTAAACAAAGATCTAGCGGACAAAAAAGAGCTGGGTATCGTGCTTGACCAAGAGCTATTGCTACGTGGTTTTAAAGATGCGCTAGCCGGTGAAGCCAAGCTAGACGAAGAGAAAATTCGTGAAGTGCTAACTACTCTTGATGAGTCAGTACGTACTAAGCAGCAAGAGCAAGCGAAAGCCGCTGCAGCCAAGAGCAAAGAAGAAGGTGAAAAATACCTAGCCGATAACGCTAAGAAAGAAGGCGTGACGGTAACTGAGTCTGGTCTACAGTGGGAAGTGCTGACGGCTGCCGAAGGCGACAAGCCAGCTGAAACCGACACGGTTAAGGTACACTACAAAGGCACCTTGATTGACGGTACCGAGTTCGACAGCTCTTACTCTCGTAACGAACCTACCAGCTTCCCGCTTAACCGCGTTATCCCTGGCTGGACTGAAGGTCTACAACTTATGCCTGTTGGCTCTAAGTACAAGTTCACTATTCCTTCAGAGCTTGCTTACGGCGAGCGTGACCTAGGTAAGATCCCTGCTAACTCAACGCTGGTATTCGAAGTTGAGCTGCTTGAGATCGTTAAAGCGGAAAAGACTGACGCTGAGTAATCAGGGTTAGTTGTTGTGCGGTGGTCAAAACTGCCGCACACAAGCATAAACGCAAAAAAAAGCCCCACTCAATGAGTGGGGCTTTTTTGTGTATTGAATTAAGTGTAATTGGTGTAGAGGTTGTGGATCAACTCATCTTCCAATTCAAAGCGAATGCTCAGTGCTTCGCCGAGCTGCGATAGGTCTTTATCGAAGTTCTCAAGTAAATCGTCGCTTTTGGTTTCCGCGTAGTTATCGTTAAAGTCGAGGGCGATATCTGTGGTGGCGGAAATTTGCGGATACAAGGAGCGCGCTAATTTCAGACTGTCTTCGCCGCGGCTTTCGCATTGCTTAACTATGTCGTCGTAGATTTCAAAATGGCCGGCTGAGAGGTAGTCCATCAGTAATTGGCAAAAACTCTGGATATTGGCTTGCTCCGGTAATGCCTGATCATGCTTACCATGGTGCGCCGGACCCGCTAGGCCGCAGTACTGCACCAATAGTTCCTGGCGGTCGGTTAACCACTTATCGATGACGCTATGGCTACCACCCCATTTTTGTTGTGCTTTTTCCAATTGCGATAACATCATTGCTCTCCTAACCTCGCTGGCGTTACCTTCTATAAAAGGGAAATCTGAGGCAAAGGTCAACCTATTTTTCACAATTATTATTTCAGATTATTACAGGGCGGAGGTCGGATGATTGTTATCAGGCAGGTTAGAGAAATAAAGCGCTGGAAAAGAAAAAGCCACCGCAAGGGTGGCCGAATTTCTTTAGCAGTCTCGTTGTACGAGCTTCTTTTTATTATGTTTGTTCTAACTTTTTATTATTATTCTCTAGAACGGCATTAGTTATACCAAGGTCGTATAAGCGTTGCAAGTTCTTTTAACAAAAAAATTTACATTTTTTTATCAAGCTTCACATTTGCTGACGCACAAATGTGCATTTCCATGATCTATTTCATCATAGTGAATCTAGGTTATGGTAGAATCCCGCCCAACTAAAATTTGAACCGAAAGAGTTACGCCATGAGCGAATTGAAAAATGATCGTTATTTACGTGCCTTAGCTAAACAGCCCGTTGATAAAACGCCGGTATGGATGATGCGTCAAGCCGGTCGCTATTTGCCAGAGTATCGCGCTACCCGATCTCAGGCCGGGGACTTTATGAGCTTATGTAAAAATGCCGAGCTCGCTTGTGAGGTAACTTTACAGCCATTGCGTCGTTATCCTTTGGACGCGGCGATTCTGTTCAGCGACATTCTGACCATTCCTGATGCCATGGGCTTGGGACTGTACTTCGAAACCGGTGAAGGCCCTAAATTTGAGCGCCCGGTAACGAGTTATGCAGATGTTGCCAAGATCGCCATTCCCGATCCGGAAGACGAGCTGGGCTACGTGATGAACGCGGTTCGCACCATTCGTCGCGAGCTTAAGGGCGAAGTGCCTTTAATCGGTTTCTCTGGTTCACCTTGGACCCTGGCGACCTACATGGTTGAGGGCGGTTCGAGCAAAACCTTCGGTAAAATTAAGAAAATGGCCTTTGCTGAGCCTAAAACGCTTCACTTGTTGTTAGACAAGCTGGCCGACTCGGTTACCAGCTATCTGAATGCGCAGGTAAAAGCCGGTGCGCAGTCCTTAATGATTTTCGATTCATGGGGTGGGGTATTAAGCCCGCGTGACTACGAAGAGTTCTCACTGCGTTACATGCACAAAATCGTTGATGGCTTAATTCGTGAAAACGATGGCCGTAAAGTACCGGTCACCCTGTTCACTAAGAGCGGTGGTCAGTGGATCGAAAAGATTGCTGCGACCGGCTGTGATGCCATAGGTCTGGATTGGACCATAGATATTGCCGATGCCAAGCGCCGTGTAGGCGACAAGGTGGCACTGCAGGGTAATATGGATCCATCCATGCTGCATGCCTCACCTGAGCGCATTCGTGAAGAAGTAGCGTCGATTCTGGCCGGTTTTGGTCATGGCAGCGGTCATGTATTCAACCTGGGCCATGGTATTACCCCGGACGTTGATCCTGAGCACGCCGGTGCCTTTATCAATGCCGTACATGAGCTAAGTGCGCAATACCACAAGTAAGTACAGCCTAAATAAGAAAGCCCGCAGTTGCGGGCTTTTTTGTGTCTGTTAGCAGCCTTTAGTAAATCAGGCTGGTGCCGTTAGCCATCATGGAGGCACGGCCTTCCATCAGCTCCAGGTAATTCTGCGTTGGCCAGTTACGGCGCTTGGCTTCGTCGTATGCCTGGCGCAGGTATTTTTCACCTTGCTGCATGCGTCCCAGTTCGCTGTAGGCAACACCCAGTACGGAAAGCAGGACCGGGTTATCCGGTGCTTCGGCGCGAGCAAGCTCGGCGTATTTTACCGCTTCTTCATAGTTGCGGATCGATTCCTTATCGGCAAAAGCAAGCAGCTTGGCATAGGCGATCATCGCCGGCAGATACTGCTGATGCGTGGCTTGTTTAAGAATTTTCGCCGCTTTATCCAGGTCATAATGCACAGTTTCATAGTCGAGCAGCTTGTTGGCCAATTGATATTGAGCGCGCTCGTTACCGCTGTGGCTGGCTACTTCCAACCAGTTATAAGCCTTTTGTTTATCGGCTTTACAGGCAGTGCCGTATTCAAAGCAACGAACCAACCATAATTGCGCGTCATAGTTGCCGTTAATGGCAGCGCGGTAGTACCAATCCAGGTAATGCTCATCGCTGTTGTCCACTAAGCCGGCTTCCAGCATCATGGCGTAGCGAGCCTGGGCGTAGTTATTGCCTTGAACGGCGAGCGCTTTAAGCTTTTGTGAATACTCCGCCAATTGTGACTTATATTCACGGCGATAATTGTTCTGGCTGCTTTGTAATTCAAAGGTGTGAGTTAGGTCGAACACAGCTTGCGGTTCGCCGCTGTAGTCGTTAGGTACATTGTATTGCCACTGGGTAATAGCGGCTAAGGCGGCGTCATCTATTACTCCTTTAGGGAAGGAGGCGATCACCCGCTCATTTATAACATGACCCTGCTGGTTAACGTCAAAGCTCACCGTAGCCCAGGCGCTTTGAATGCCGCCTTCATCGTTATATTCCGGATTTACCTTTTGTTTAACCGAAATATAGCGGGCATCGTGGCCGGATTTATCTTCAATGGGCGCCAGGGTTTGCTGGTGTTTGTCATAACCGAATTTGTATGACAATGCCTTGTAGTGGTCTTTCCCGTCTTTACGAGAGGGGACAGTACTGCGGATATCACGATAGCGATCTTTGGCATCGTCGTTACCGTAATCCAGGGCAAGCATATACCAAGAAAAAGCGTTGTAGATATCGGCTGGGGCTCCAAGGCCCTGCTCATACATCTTGGCCAGCTCGAACATGGCTTGGGGGTGCCCCTGCTCGGCGAGCTTTTTAAATTCAGAGAAGGCGGCGTCGAAATTTTTATTTTGGAGATCTTTCTGCGCGCTGGAATAATCGGCGAATGTGGCGAAACTTGCCAGACTTAATGCTGCACAAAGACCAAAAGCACGTATTTTCATTCCCTTTTCCTAACTTTTTCTTATTATATCACCGAGTTTACAATAATTTTACAGTTGAACAAGGGCTGAATGCTAAAAAATGGGCACAAGGCCCATTTTTGTATTTATAAAGGGTATTTTCTTAATCTATATCAAACTAAACGATTAAGCCCGTTTAGTGCCGCCACCCGGTAGGCTTCTGCCATAGTCGGGTAGTTAAAGGTGGTATTGACGAAGTACTCGACATTATTGCCACCATTTTTCTGCTCCATAATGGCCTGACCGATATGCACTATCTCCGAGGCACGCTCACCAAAGCAGTGTACCCCCAGGACTTCCTTGGTTTCGCTATGGAATAGAATCTTTAGGCTACCCACATCTGTGCCGGCAATTTGCGCCCGAGCCAGGTGTTTAAACTGGGCCCGACCCACCTCGTAAGGAATTTTGGCGGCGGTAAGCTGCTGTTCGGTTTTACCCACCGAGCTCATTTCCGGAATGGTGTAGATGCCGGCGGGGATATCTATGATCAGCTTTTCGTTACATTCCCCTTTGACTATGGCATCGGCACAGATACGCCCCTGGTCAAAGGCGGCGCTGGCCAGGCTGGGGTAACCAATGACATCGCCGACCGCATAGATATTATCGACGTCGGTTTGGTAGCTCTCATTAACCTTAAGTTGGCCACGGCTGTCGGCTTTTAAGCCTACCGCTGCCAGGTTTAAGGTGTCTGTGTTACCGGTACGGCCATTGGCAAAGAGCAGGCAGTCGGCCTTGACCCGCTTGCCCGACTTCATATGCATAATGATGCCGTCGTCGCGGGTTTCAACGCGATCGAATTCTTCATTGTGGCGAATAAAAATGCCGCTGTTCCAAAAGTGGTAGCTTAGGGCATCGGAAATCTCGTCATCCATAAAGGCCAGTAAGCGATCACGGGTGTTAACCAGATCAACCTTGGTGCCTAAACCTTTGAAAATAGAAGCGTACTCACAACCAATCACACCTGCGCCGTAAATTAGAATGCGCTGTGGATCGTGTTGCAGATTTAAAATGGTGTCGCTGTCATAGACGCGGGGATGATTAAAGTCGATTTCCGCCGGACGATAGGGGCGTGAGCCAGTGGCGATCACTATGGTTGGCGCGCTTAGTTGCTCGATTGACCCGTCCTGATGTTGCACCTGAACCGTATGCTGATCGATAAAGCTAGCATCACCTTGATACAGGTCGATGCGGTTGCGTTCATAAAAGCTGCTGCGTAAGCTCGACTGTTTAGAGATCACCGCGCTGGTATGACGTAGAATATCACCAAAGGTCAGGCGGCTAGGACGCTCTGAGATATGGAACAAGGGGTTGGCCTTGTATTCGATATAACGGCTGACCGAGTGGCGCAGAGCCTTGGAAGGAATGGTTCCCCAATGCACGCAGCCACCACCGACTGCGCGCTGGCGTTCGATCACTGCCACCCTTTTATTGCTTTTGGCCAGGTTCATGGCGGTGCCTTCACCCCCAGGGCCTGTACCAATAATAATGGCGTCATACTGGTATGCCGCCTCGGGCTTCTTCTTACTTGTGGTTTGTTTGGCCACGCTCACTCCTTTACCCTTTTAAACCCGGCAATCTGCTCTTAGCTATACGCCTTTAGTAAGCGTGCATTTAACGCCAACCAGGCCTGCTTTTGTGTTTGCCAAGCATCTTCTAGTTCATGATATTGCTTCATTAAAGCGGATTTTTCGCATTGTTGCAGCATCGAATTCTTTTTTGCTTCAAGCACCTGCTTCTGTACCTGACAAAAATGCTGCAGTTTTTTCAGCAATACTTCGTACTCGTTTTGCAATAGCGCCAGTTTATCATGAGCGACTTCCTTAGCGGCAAGTTCGACCTTGGTTTTAGTCAATAAGGTTTGCGCCTTGGCCTGCTCGATGCGTTCTATGGGTGTGCGTTTAAGTTTTTTCGCCAGCCCCACATAGGCGAAGGTGCGGATCATCCATTTGGTTGGATCGTAGTGCCACCAACGAATGCCATTGCGGTAGTCGCTGGCAAAAATGTGGTGGAAGTTATGATAACCCTCGCCATAGGTAAGCAGCGCCAGCAAGCCATTATCACGGGCGGTATTTTTTTGAGTATAAGGACGCGAACCCCAGATATGGGCCAGGGAGTTAATAAAGAAGGTAAAGTGCTGAGATAACACCAGACGCAGTAAGCCCGCCAGTAACAGCATGCCGATGATGTCGCCAAAAAGAACCCCGAGCAGCAGGGGCAGGCCGATATTCATCAAGATCACCAACTTCATATAATGCTTATGTTGCCACATGACCACCTTGTTGCGTTGCAGGTCGCGGGCGTTGTTGTAGTTGCTGTAGGCCTCACCCTGGTAATCGCGCAGCATCCAGCCAATATGGCTGTACCAAAAACCTCGGGTGGCGGCATAGGGGTCCTTCTCCGGATCGTCGACCTGACCATGGTGTACCCTGTGGTCACTGCTCCAGTGCAAGGCACTGTTTTGCAGAGCAAAGGCGCCGCCGAGGGCAAAGATAACTTCAATGACTGGGTGCACCTCATAGGCTTTATGAGCCCATAAACGGTGGTAGCCGGCGGTGATTGAAAGACCGGCAAAAAACATACAGGCAACAAAGGCCCACCAATGAGAAGCGCTGTAACCCTGGGTTATACCGTACCAGGGAACAAGGGTAATAGCGGCCAAAAAAGATAGGCTGAAAAACAGCACATTGAGCCATAAAAGAGGGGGTTTTTTCATTTATAAAAAATCTCAGCGTACAAGTGTACGCTAAAATAGAGGTTCAATCTCTTAGCGTCAAGTATTAGACTTGAGTTTTTATCAGCTTAGGTAGCAACCATGGCCGGAGTTCGTGCCCAGCAAAAAATGAAAACCCGTCAAGCATTAATTGCGGCGGCCTTTAACCAATTGAGTGCTGAGCATAGCTTTTCTAACCTCAGTTTGCGTGAGGTGGCCCGTGAAGCAGGTATTGCCCCAACGTCCTTCTATCGCCATTTTAAAGACATGAACGAACTGGGTCTGACCATGGTTGATGAAGCCGGTTTAACCCTGCGCCAGTTGATGCGCCAGGCGCGTCGTCGTATTGCCAGTGGTGGCAGTGTGATCTCCACCTCAGTGCTCACCTTTATGGAGTTTATCGACAACCAGCCCAACCAGTTTCGACTGCTGCTGCGGGAGCGCTCGGGTACCTCGAAAGCATTTCGTTCCGCCGTTGCCCGAGAGATAAAACACTTTATTCTGGAGTTGGCTCATTATCTTGAAGGGGAAACCCAGTGTGATAGCCATCATGCCTATATGCAGGCCGAGGCCATGGTGACAATTGTTTTTACCTCAGGAGCGGAAGCACTGGATTTAGAAGGTCAGGCCCGCGAGGAGCTGGTAGAGCGTTTGCAGTGGCAGCTTAGATATATTTCCTTCGGCGGGTATCATTACGCGCAAAAAAACAGCAAATAAACCCAGCCATTAAAATAAAATAATATACGCAGAGATCCCCAGGCGCAGAGTTAGCCTCTGTGCCTTTCCTTCTTATCTTGGTTTTTATATTCCAAATTTTGTTTTTGATTGGAATTATTTTCCTTAAATCCAGGTTAAAATCCCTTTTTGTTGGATTTTTTATGCTTGCTTCTGCCCCTTGGTTAGTGTTAAAAAATAGCCAACTTACAAACGAACGAATACCCATGATGCACACTACTCAGTCAATTACTCGCTTACTCAACCTGCTGCTCCTAGAGCAAGACTGCGGGGCGTAGCGCGTTGGCTGTGTGTGACACAGACTTTGAATAAGACCCCGCACTGAGCGGGGTTTTTTATTTCTAACGGGTTAATTTTTGGCATTGGGCACTGAGGATGAGGACAGAATATGCAAGACAAGGTTTGGATCTTTGACACCACCTTACGCGATGGTGAGCAGGCACTAAAGGCAAGTTTGACCGAAGATGACAAGCTGCAGCTCGCTCATGCTATCAGTCGCCTTAATGTTGATGTGATGGAGGTGGGCTTTCCTGTTTCCAGTCCCGCCGATTTTCGTGCCGTGCAGCGCATTGCCAGCGAAGTAAAGGGGCCGATTATCTGCGGTTTGGCACGAGCGGTAGCTAAAGACATTGAAGCTTGCGGCGAGGCTTTAAAAACGGCGCAGCAGGGGCGTATTCATACCTTTATCGCCACCAGTCCACTGCATTTAGAACATAAGTTACGAATGTCTTTGGATGATGCTACCGCTATGGCGGTGAAGGCCATTAAGCAAGCCCGTAACTACACCGATGATGTGGAATTTTCCTGTGAAGATGCCGGGCGCACGCCTCATGATCACCTATGCCGCATCGTCGAGCAGGCCATAGCCGCTGGCGCCAACACCATTAACCTGCCGGATACCGTGGGTTACGTCACCCCGGATGAGTATGCGGCGATGATCCATCATTTAATGAACCATGTGCCAAACATAGATAAGGCACGCTTAAGCGTGCACTGTCACAATGATTTGGGTTTGGCTGTGGCCAACTCCATTGCTGCGGTGCAAGCGGGGGCGCGCCAAATCGAATGTACTGTTAACGGCATAGGAGAGCGCGCCGGTAACTGCTCCTTGGAAGAGGTGGCGATGATCATGAAGATGCGTCAGGACCACCTTAAGGTGCATACGGATATTCGTAGCGAGGAGATTTACCGGGCGTCACGTCAGGTGGCGAAAATATGCAATATGCCGGTGCAGCCTAATAAAGCCATTGTTGGCGAAAACGCCTTTGCCCATAGCTCGGGTATTCACCAGGATGGCGTCCTAAAAGCGCAAAATACCTATGAAATCATGTCACCGGAAAGCGTCGGCGTGCCCAGCAACCAGTTAAATATGACCTCGCGCTCCGGTCGTCATGTGATAGAGCACCGCCTAAGCGAGCTTGGCTATCATAGCGACGACTATGATATGGACAGCTTGTATACCAGCTTCTTGGAGCTGGCCGACCAAAAAGGCACGGTTTATGACTACGACCTGGAAGCGATGATCTACTTTAATCAAATCCGCGACAAGGATGAGCATTACCAATTGCAGTATGTCAATGCCACTTCAAACTCCCAATCCGTGGCTACTGCGACTATCGGCCTTAGTGTGGCCGGCGAGCAGAAGCAAGAAGCGGCCACGGGCAATGGCCCGGTCGAGGCCTCGTTTGCTGCCTTAGCGCGCTTAACCGGCATGGATGTGGATGTAATCGAATACAACCTGGACGCCACAGGTCAGGGCGCCAGCT
The DNA here is from genome assembly GCF_002964545.1 of Pseudoalteromonas sp. T1lg10. Taxonomy (NCBI): domain Bacteria; kingdom Pseudomonadati; phylum Pseudomonadota; class Gammaproteobacteria; order Alteromonadales; family Pseudoalteromonadaceae; genus Pseudoalteromonas; species Pseudoalteromonas sp. T1lg10. Next base: position 13,931 of record NZ_PQBV01000029.1, on the reverse strand, counting down.
CCTTGGGTCAGGTAGATATTATTGCTAAATATCAAGGGCGCACCTATCACGGCGCAGGCCTGGCGGCAGATATTGTCGAAGCCTCGGTGCATGCCATGGTGCGTGTGTACAACATTATTTATCGAGCCCAACAGGTTTCGAGCTTAAAGCAACAAAGGAAAGCAGGATGAGTCAACAAAGTTATAGTATCGCCGTACTAGCGGGTGACGGCATAGGTCCGGAAGTCATGGCGGCGGCCGAGCAGGTTTTGGCGGCCACCAGTGAGGTATTCGGGTTTTCCCTAACCCTGGCGCATCATGCGGTTGGCGGTTGTGCCATAGATGAATTTGGTGAAGCCTTGCCGGCGCACACGCTAACAGCTTGCGAGCGTGCCGACGCCATCTTATTTGGTGCCGTTGGCGGCCCTAAATGGGAAGGCCTGCCGCCGGAACAACAGCCGGAGCGGGCTTCCTTGTTGCCGCTACGCAAACACTTTGGCTTGTTCTGTAACCTGCGCCCGGCGCAACTATTACCGGCGTTGAGTCATTCCTCACCGCTGCGCCAGGACATCAGCGCCAACGGTTTCGATATTTTATGTGTGCGCGAGCTGACCGGCGGCATTTATTTTGGTGAAAAGGGTCGCAGTGGCACGGGGGCTCAGGAAGCGGCGTTTGATACCCAGACTTATTCCCGTGAAGAAATCGAGCGCATCGCCCGTTTTGCCTTTGATGCCGCGCGCCTGCGTCGAAATCATGTGACTTCGGTGGATAAGGCCAATGTGTTGGCAACCAGCGTGCTATGGCGTGAGGTGGTTAATGAGGTGAGTCGTGACTACCCGGATGTCACTTTAGACCACATCTATATAGATAACGCCGCCATGCAGTTGGTTAAACAGCCCAGCCAATTTGATGTGTTGCTGTGCGATAACCTGTTCGGCGATATTCTTTCCGACGAATGCGCGATGATCACTGGCTCCATGGGCTTGCTGCCTTCGGCAAGTCTGAATCAATCTGGCTTTGGTCTGTATGAACCGGCGGGGGGCTCGGCCCCGGATATTGCCGGTCAGGGTATTGCCAACCCCATAGCGCAGATTTTAAGTGCGGCGTTAATGCTGCGTTACTCCCTGGGCCAGGACGAAGCGGCGCGGCGCATTGAAAAAGCGGTGGCCGAAGCGGTGGCCGCCGGTGTCGGCACCCCGGATATCTTCCCGCACGCGGGCTATAGCACCAAAGATGTGGCCAAGGCCATTGTTGAGCGAATTTAACCGAGAATGAGGAACGAGCAAGTGGCCCAAACCCTATACGACAAAATTTGGCAGGCGCATTGTGTTGCCCACTTAAACGAACAAACCGATTTGCTTTATATCGACCGTCACCTGGTGCATGAGGTGACCTCGCCCCAGGCCTTTGCCGGTCTGCGCGAGAAAAACCGCCCTGTGCGTTGCCCGCAAAAAACCTTTGCCACCATGGATCATAACGTTTCTACCAAGAGCCGTTCATTGGCTGCCGCCAGCGAGGTGTCGCGTAATCAGTTGCAGGCCCTGGCGCAAAACTGCAAAGACTTCGGCATCGTCTTGTACGATCTTGATTCCATTAACCAAGGCATAGTCCATGTCATGGGGCCGGAGCAGGGCATCACCTTGCCCGGCACCACCATAGTCTGTGGCGACAGCCATACCTCAACCCATGGTGCCTTTGGTGCCTTGGCGCACGGCATAGGAACTTCCGAGGTCGAGCATGTGCTGGCGACTCAAACTTTGCAGCAGAAAAAAGCCAAGTCGCTGAAGATTCAAGTTAATGGCATTTTACGCCCGACGGTGACGGCAAAAGACTTAATCTTGGCAGTGATAGGTCAATTAGGCACCGCCGGTGGTACAGGCTATGTCGCCGAATTCTGCGGCACCGGCATTGAAGCACTATCGATGGAAGCGCGCATGACGCTGTGCAATATGAGTATAGAAATGGGCGCCAAGGCCGGCTTAATCGCCCCGGATGAAAAAACCTATGCCTACCTTGAGGGTCGTCCTTTTGCACCGCGCGGTGAAGACTTTGCCGCCGCCATTGCCTACTGGCAGACCTTGCGCAGTGACGCCGATGCGGTATTTGATAAGGTTATCGAAATTGATGCTGCCCAGATACAGCCGCAAATCACCTGGGGCACCAGCCCGGAGCAGGTCATAGGTGTGAATGAGCCTATTCCCGATCCGCAGCAAGAGACGGATTTAATCAAGGCCGATGCCATCCGCAGCGCCTTGAAATACATGGATCTTAAGCCGGGGCAAAAGTTGAGCGAGGTCAGTGTTGATACCGTCTTTATAGGCTCCTGTACCAATAGCCGCATTGAAGATTTGCGCGCTGCCGCCGAAATTGTTGCCGGTAAGCAGGTAGCTCCTGGCATTGAAGCCTTGATTGTACCAGGCTCAGGATTAGTGAAAAAACAAGCGGAAGAAGAAGGCCTGGCGGAAATCTTTAAGGCCGCTGGCTTTGAGTGGCGAGAGCCGGGTTGCTCCATGTGTCTAGCCATGAATGATGATCGTTTAGCGCCGGGTAAGCGCTGCGCCTCTACCTCTAACCGTAATTTTGAAGGCCGTCAGGGGCGCGGTGGTCGCACTCATTTGGTCAGCCCAGCTATGGCCGCTGCTGCCGCCATTGCCGGCCACTTCGTCGATATTCAAGGAGCCAACTCATGAGCTATTTTCACACTGGGTTAGTCGCCCCTTTGGACAAGAATAATGTCGATACAGATCAGATAATTCCAAAACAGTTTCTAACCTCCACCAGTCGCGATGGTTTTGATAAGGCCTTGTTTTACGACTGGCGTTACCTGGAAAGTGGAGAGCCGGATCCAAGCTTTGTGCTTAACTATCCGCAATATCAGGGCGCCAGCGTGCTGCTTAGTCGCGATAACTTTGGCTGTGGCTCATCCCGTGAGCACGCGCCCTGGGCGTTAAAGCAATATGGCTTCAGTGTGATTATTGCCGAAAGCTTTGCCGATATCTTCTTCAATAACTGTGCCAATAACCAGATGCTGGCCATTACCTTGCCCAGCGAGCAACTTGATGCCTTATTTGCCCTGGCGCAGGGCGACACGCCCTTGCATATAGATGTTGATTTGCAAAACCAGCAATTGCTGAGCGCGGCCTTTGCGCCCATTGCCTTTGAGGTGCGCGCCGATATTAAGGAGCGTCTGCTTAGCGGCCTGGACTTTATCGGGGTCACCGAGCAGTTTAATCCGCAAATCGAGGCCTTTGAGCAGCAGTTGCAGGTCGAGCGTCCTTGGCAATAATCTCAAAAACTCGCAAGACGTATAATTAAAGCGCTACTATGGCGCTTTATTTTTGTAATGGATGAACATCATGAAATTAGCTTTTGCCATGAGTGCGGCAGTATTAAGTCTGAGTACAATAGCCGCTGCACGCCCTGCGCCTTTAGTGTCTATTCCCAGCCACGATGCTTTCTTTAACAATCTCAAGGCGCATTGTGGTAAGGCCTACCAAGGTGAAGTGAGTGTTGATAACGCCGGTCCAAGCAGCTTTAGCGAGGCTAAGCTGGTGATGCATGTGCGCCGTTGTAGCGACAGCGAATTGCAAATTCCTTTTCATGTGGGCGAGGATGCGTCACGTACCTGGATTATCACTAAAACCGGTAGTGGTTTAAGTCTGAAGCATGATCACCGCCATGAAGACGGCACCGACGATGCCTCAACCATGTATGGCGGTCATACTTTGGATGCCGGCTATGCCAATGTGCAGTCTTTCCCTGCGGATCAGTATTCCAAAGAGTTGTTTGTTGCTCAGGGTATTCCCCAGTCAATCGGCAATACCTGGCAAATGTATATCTACCCTGAAAAGTTCACTTATCGCTTAGTGCGCGAAGGACGTGAGTTCCGCGTTGACTTTGACCTGACCAAGCCCATTGCAGCGCCAGCCGCGCCTTGGGGTTATACGGACTAATCGCAGCTGACTTCGGTCAATAGATTGGGTTCATAGGCGCGTGGGGTAGTGGGGAAGCGATCATATTCCTGCACCCCTTCAAATACTTGTATGTTAAACGCTGCGCTGCGGCACAACTTGCGTGCGTGACGCAACAGAAACACACTCTGGCGTTGAAAGTGCTCGTAATCATCGGCCACTACTTCCAGGCGATAGCGCTTATCGGCCAGCTTGGTTTGGTAGTAATGTACCTTTTCGTCGAAGTCATAAAGCTTCTCGCGTTTGCCCTCGGGCGTTTGCGCGTAGCTACTGGCTGCCAGCAATATCAACATGCTTGCCAGTAAAGGTGTATGTAGAGTCATAATCGCCCCTGTTGTCTCAGTACTGCGTATCCATTACAGTGAGTGTAACACTTAGCGAGGGCCCTGCCATGTTAGAGCATATTAAGCAGTTTTTTACGTCCCTGGCGGCAACACCCGAGCAGCCGCAGTTACCGGATTTTAAAATCTCGGTGGCCGCCCTATTGGTTGAGGTGATGCGCGCCGACAGCGAGCTACAGGCGCAAGAGCAAGCAAGCTTGCAGGCTTTATTGCAAAAGTACTTTGCCCTGGATATGGAGCAGGTGGATACCCTGATCAAGGCCGCCACCCGGGACCTGGACGACGCCATAGATTACTTCCGCTTTTCTAAACAGATCAATGACAACACCAGTGCCGAGCAGAGGGTGGAAATAGTGCAACTGCTGTGGCAACTGGCCTATGCGGATGGCGAGCTGGATAAACACGAGGAGCACGTGGTGCGTCGCGTTGCCGACTTGCTCTATGTTACCCACAACGACTTTATTAAAGCCAAATTAGCGGCCCAGTCGGCTAGCCAGTCGGCAAGTTAAAGGAGCCGACATGGCTTATGAAGGACTGGGGGAGGTCAACCCTGAGCTTAATCGTCAGCTGCAAGCGCAGATAGAGGCGACAGCGGATAAGTCCTACCTAGACATGGCGCCGGGGAAACGCCTGCTTAGCCAGGGAGAGATGCAGGAATATGCTTACTTTATTGTTTCCGGCGTGCTGGTGGCGACCCATCTGGATGAAGCGGGCTGCGAACATTATAAAGAGTTCTATTTTGCTGGGGAGTTGGTGTTCTTATACAGCGCTTGGATCAATCAAGGTGCTGCCCAATACAATATTGAGGTGCTTAAACCGAGCCAGGTATTGCGCGTGCCTATTGATGCCCTCTCTCGGCCTGAATGGCAAGCCCTGGTGCTGGCACTGTTAAAACAGCAGGTGCTGTATAAGGAAGCCAAAGAAGCGTTTCTCTTGCTGCAAACACCGCAGCAGCGCTATCAATATCTCTATCAACATCGCCGCCACTGGTTGGCACAGCTGAGTTTACATCAGGTGGCTAAGTATCTGGGGATCAGCGCGGTCAGCCTGTCACGTATTCGTGCTCGATTAGGGATCAATTAACAAAGGTTAAGGCGCTTTTGCCGTCGTCCGTTCATTATCGGCGTGCGGAGGAAGCATGACCTATTATCTTATTTCCCAAGTGCTTGCGGCCATTGCCGTGGCGCTTGATTTAATGTCGTTTCAATTCTATCGCCGTCATTATGTGCTGGCCTGTTTGGTCGCCTCGACGGCATTGACGTCCATTCATTATATGTTGTTGCAACAAGCGGCGGGGGCGGCCTTAATGGCGCTGGCCTCGGTACGGTATGCCATCAGCATTCGCTATCAGCGCCGGCAATTGATGCGCTTTTTTATCCTTTGCGCCTTAGTGCTTGGCGTCTTGGTAATGGATTCCTGGTGGTCGTTATTGGCGGTAGCCGGCAGTTGTTTGCAAACCTATGCGGCTTTTCAGGGGGAGCAGGTGCGTATGCGTGTCAGCATGTTGTTCGGCACCTGCTTTTGGTTGGCCTTTGCAGTGATTGCTGGCTCGCCGGTCGCCATGGTGATGGAGGCCCTGTTCCTTACCAGCAATCTTATTGGCCTGTATCGCTTTCGCCGTAGCTTAACCCTTTAGTTTCTCGGTGACATAGACCAGTTGCGCCGTTAGTGCATTGATTTTCTCGCTGGTGGCGGCGTCATTGATCTGACCTTGTTCATCAACCAGGGTATGTACGCCACCTATGGCAAGCTGATCCCCTAGTACCAGGGCGCCGATGCCGCTGAGAATATCGCGAACATGGTTAAGGCCACGCAGACCACCCAGACCACCGGGTGAGGCGGCAAATAAGGCTACCACCTTATTGCGAAATGCCGGCATGGCGCCTGGCTCGGTGCGTGATGCCCAGTCGATGGCATTTTTTAACACCGCGGTGATAGAGCCGTTATACTCCGGGTTGGCCAACAAGATGGCATCTGCAGAGCGCAGCTTGTCTTTGAGGATATTGACGCTTGCGGGTGTGCCTTGGGCTTCAATGTCTTCATTAAACATAGGTAGGTCAAGTTCGGCCAGGGATAGAACTTCAACTTCCGCGCCTTGCTGCCTTGCCAGCTCGGCGGCATGGGCGATAACTGCGTGGTTAAAACTGTTGCTACGTAGGCTGCCCGCCAGGGCGATGATTTTTGCGTTAGTCATATTGGTGATCCTTATGCGGTGGCAATGGTTGCTGTGTGCTTGGAGGTTACTTTAAAAGAAAATCGCCTTGCAAAAAAGCGTAAAAAACGCAAAGCTTATGTGCATATAAACACATAAGGACGAAGCCATGGCGAGTGAGTTTAGCGATTGGCAGGATATTAAGGTGGCCTTTGAGGTTGCCCGCCGCGGCACCCTGACTTCGGCAGCTCAGGCGCTAGGTGTGCATCACAGCACAGTGTTAAGGCGCATTAACCATCTCGAGCAAAGTTTGAATACCCGTTTGTTTCATCGTCATGCCCGAGGCTATACGGTGACAGAAACCGGCGCCCAGCTGTTTGCCAGTGCCGAGCAGATTAACGAGCAGCTTGAATCTCTGCACAGCAGCATCATGGCCGCCGACACCACATTAAGCGGTTCATTGTTGTTGACCACGGTCAGTGGTTTTATCGATCTTCTGGCGCCCGTGTGCGAGATTTTTCAACAGCGTCATCCGCAAGTGCAGTTAGAGATACTCTTAGATCAAAAGCGCTTACGTCTGGATCATGGTCAGGCGCATATAGCCGTGCGCGCAGGTCCGCGTCCCGACGAAGGTGACTATATTGCTCAGCACCTGTGTATCCGAGATTCAGGGCTTTTTGCCCACGAGCGTTACTTGGCACGCATGGGGGAGCCCAAGTCGTTAAGTGAGTTGCAGCAGCATCACTTTATTTCCGGGGTGGCCGGTTTTAATAGCCGGGTTCCTTACTTTGCCTGGGTTGATGAGCATATTAACGCGTCGCAAATCACTCTGCGGGTGTCGGAAACATCCGACGCCAACCGCGCCGTGGTCAATGGTCTGGGGATTGGCGGCATGCAAAAAGAGGTGGCCCGCCTATACCCTCAGCTGCGCCCCGTGCTGCCCAAGGAACTGAATTGGCAGCACGATATCTGGTTGGTAACGCACCACCAAATGCACCGCAGTGCCAAGGTTCAAGCCTTTGCCCAATTGCTCAAGCAGCACTTTCGCTCCTAACGCAAGGCTAGGGCAGGCATATAAAGGGCGCCCATTTATAAACAGTTCAACTATGTTTAAAAAGGCGTTTATTCACTATTGTTATTGCCAAGGGTTGGAGAACTCCGGTGTACGCCCTTGTTATTAATGGTCAATATGACACAATGGCGCAGATTTAAACTTAACCGGCCTGTGGCGTAAACGGGAGCAAAACACTAGATGGCAGACATTCAATTTCTTAACGTTGATCTTGAACTGGAATCGCAACAGGACATTAGTGCCCTGGTTGCCGACTTGGATAAGCGCGCCGTGGTGCTGCATTATGACAAGGATGATACCCGCCAGTTGGCTCGTTTTGAGGCCAACAGCGATGCCATCAGCCCGGATAAGGCCATTAATGAATTGTGTGAACTGATCGAGTCTTGTTCTAAGGCCGCGTTAAAACAATGGCTGACCTGCTCGCGTCGTACCTTCGACTTAGGCTTTAGCTCAGGGCATTCACCAAAATGCTTTAATGAAGCGATCAGCGCCGATACCTTACTGCGTATCTCCGCCATCGGCGCCGGTATAGAAGTCACCATCTACGCCGTAGAAGACTAACAGAGCGCCAAAAGGCGCTTTTTTGTTGCTCTGTGTGCACTCCCACATTTAATCAGCTTCCCATTATTGGGGGCTCCCCATCCATCTAACACATTCATTTAAACTGTTTTTGTTGGAAAAAAACGAAATTAATAACCAATTGGAATAACAAAGCAGATTCTATTCTTTTTTCCTGCCTTCGCACCTAGGTATGCTTCAGGCTCACCATAGCCTGGTATTGACCTTTTTTGTTGCCGGGCAAACACACATTTTACACTGCATGGCACAAGGGCGATGTAGTTTTGGGTTAGAGGAAAAAAGATGTTGTTAAACCAGCTGAACGCGGCGGCAAGTCCGCTTACACCTGAGCAGGTGCAAAAACTTCAAGGTTTGGTGGCCGAATTAAATCCAATTCAGCAGGCCTGGGTAAGTGGTTATCTGGCTGGCAATGCAAACAGTGCCGCTATAGCTGGTGGCGTGGCGACCAATGCCGGCGAAGCCGCAACTCTGACCATCCTATACGGCTCGCAAACCGGTAATGCCAAGGGCGTGGCTATGCAATTGCAAGCGCAGGCACAAGCACGCGGCCTAGCAGTAAACCTGGTGAGCATGGCCGATTATAAGCCGACGGCACTGAAGAAAGAGCAGTTTATCAGCATAGTGGTATCTACCTATGGTGAGGGTGAGCCGCCTGAAGATGCCGAAGCCCTGTATGAGTTTTTAGCCACGAAAAAAGCACCAAAATTAGAAGGTGTAAAAATTGCCGTGTTGGGTTTGGGTGACTCCAGCTATGAGTTCTTCTGCCAAACCGCAAAAGATTTTGAAGAGCGTTTAGTTAAGCTCGGAGCCGAAGTGATCCTGCAACGTGCCGACCTGGACGTGGATTATGAAGATCACAGTGACGCTTGGATCAATGGTGCCCTGGATGCTTTCGAGCCTGACCTTAAAGCCCAACAAACGAATAACAATGTAGTAAGCATGCCGATGACCGCGGGTGCGGCGAGCCAGTACAACAAGCAAAATCCATTTACCGCCGAATTGCTGACGGTACAGAAGATCACAGGTCGCGACTCAACAAAAGATGTGCGCCATATCGAGATATCTTTAGAGGGTTCTGATATCCAGTATCAACCTGGCGATTCATTGGGCGTGTATTTCCTTAACGATGAAACCAAGGTCGATAAGGTTTTAGCGACTTTAGAGCTAGATGGCGAGACTCAGATAACCTTGGGCGGTGAAGCTTTAAGTTTACGTGATGCATTAATCGAGCGCCTAGAGCTAACGCAGTCTTACCCTGGCTTCGTGGAAAAATATGCGGCTGTGACCGAGAACGCCGAATTATTGGCACTGGTTGCAGATAAGGCGGCGATGCGCGAGTACATAGAAGCGCGTCAAACCTATGATGTTATTTTCCAAAACCCAGCCAAGGTGAGCGCTCAAGAGCTAGTAGACAGCCTGCGCAAAGTGCAGCCGCGTCTTTACTCTATCGCCTCAAGCCAGGCGGAAGTTGAAGACGAAGTGCACCTTACTCTTGCCGTGGTTGAGTTCGACGGTTTTGGCGAGCAGCACCTGGGTGGTTGCTCAGGTTATCTGGGTCGATTTGCCGAAGAAGGCGCGACCATTAAGGTATTTACCGAGCACAATGATAATTTCCGTTTGCCTGCTGACGATAATACGCCAGTGATCATGATAGGTCCGGGGACGGGTATTGCACCTTTCCGCGCCTTCTTACAAGAGCGTGAAGCCCGTGATGCGCAAGGTAATAACTGGCTGTTTTTCGGCAACCCGCACTTTACTCAGGATTTCTTGTACCAAACTGAAATTCAAGGCTACTTGAAGTCGGGCCTGCTGACTAAGGTTGATGTGGCTTGGAGCCGTGATCAGGCGCAGAAAGTATATGTACAAGACCGTATCCGTGAACAGGGCGAGCAGCTGTTTGCCTGGTTAGAGCAGGGCGCTCATGTGTATATCTGTGGTGACGCCTCACGCATGGCCAAAGACGTACACCAGGCCTTAGTTGATGTGATCAAAGCCCAGGGTGGCAAAGATGATGACAGCGCCGAGCAATATTTGAAAGAGCTACGCAGCGCTAACCGTTACCAAAAAGATGTTTATTAAGCGCCCGTCAGCGCCCCGAATGTAGGAATTGAAATGAGCGATTACAAGCCAAATAGCAAGCATGATCCACAGGCCAAACTTGCTGACAACGAGCGTTTAAAAACCGAAAGTAACTTTTTACGCGGCACCATAGAAGCGGATCTTAAGGATCAGATCACCGGTGGCTTTACCGACGATAACTTCCAGCTTATCCGTTTCCACGGCATGTACCAGCAGGACGACCGCGATATTCGTCCCGAGCGAGCGAAACAAAAGCTTGAGCCTTTGCACAACGTGATGCTGCGTGCCCGTCTGCCCGGCGGCATCATCAAGCCGGAGCAATGGTTAGCCATCGACAAATTTGCTGAAGAAAAGACTATGTACGGTTCGATTCGACTAACGACCCGTCAAACATTCCAGTTTCACGGTGTTTTAAAGCCGAATATTAAAGACATGCACCAGATGCTTAACAGCGTTGGCATTGACTCGATAGCTACCGCCGGTGATGTAAACCGTAACGTACTGTGCACCACTAACCCGGTGGAGTCGGAACTACATCAGGAAGCCTATGAGTGGGCGGCGAAGATCTCTGAGCATTTGCTACCAAAAACACGAGCCTATGCAGAGATCTGGTTAAATGGTGAAAAGTCGGAAACCACCGAAGAGCCAATCTTAGGTTCAACCTATTTGCCACGTAAGTTCAAAACGACCGTGACCATTCCACCGAACAACGAAGTGGATGTGCATGCCAACGACTTGAACTTTGTGGCCATTGCCGAAAACGGCAAGTTGGTTGGTTTTAACGTCTTGGTTGGTGGTGGCCTGGCCATGACTCATGGTGATGTAAATACTTACCCGCGTAAGGCGGATGACTTTGGTTATGTGCCGCTTGAGCACACCCTGGCTATCGCCGAGCACGTTGTATCTGTGCAGCGTGATTGGGGTAACCGAGTGAACCGTAAAAATGCCAAGACTAAATACACCCTAGATACCTTTGGCAGCGATGCCTTTAAGGCCGAAGTTGAAAAACGTGCCGGTGTGAAGTTTGAAGAAAGTCGTCCTTATGAATTCACTCACCGTGGCGATCGCTTCGGTTGGGTTGAAGGTATAGATGGTAAACATCACCTCACCGTGTTTATCCAAAACGGCCGTATTCTAGATTTCCCTGATAAGGCCTTAAAAACTGGTTGTCGCAAAATTGCCGAGATCCACCAAGGTGATTTCCGCATGACAGCTAACCAGAACCTGATCATTGCCGGTGTTCCTGCGGATCAAAAGGCGGTGATTGAACAGCTTGCTCGTGAACATGGCCTTATCGACGATACCCATACCGAGCAGCGTAAGGCGTCAATGGCCTGTGTGGCCTTGCCTACCTGCCCATTGGCTATGGCGGAAGCGGAGCGTTACTTGCCGGATCTGATTGAAAAGACGGAAGCGCTCTTGGCTAAGCATGGTGTTGCTGACGATCACATTATCTTACGCGTGGTTGGCTGCCCTAATGGTTGTGGTCGTGCCATGCTGGCCGAAGCTGGCCTGGTAGGTAAAGGTCCGGGTAAATACAACCTTTACTTAGGCGGCAACCGCGAAGGTACACGTATACCTAAACTCTATTTGGAGAATGTGGGTGAAGATGTGTACCTCAATGCCCTTGATGAACTGATTGGTCGCTGGGCCAGTGAGCGCAATGATGCGGAAGGTTTCGGTGATTTTGTGATCCGCCAAGGGATCGTGGCCGAGGTCAAGGTATCAAAAACAGACTTTTACGCTTAAGCGTACTGTGAGGACGAGATAATGAGCGCATTTAGTCAGATATTAACGCTTGATAAAGCCGAGCAGCAGGCTCTGTTGGTGGATATCAATACCATCTTAGCCGATAAGACCCCCGAGCAAAGGGTGCAATGGGCGATGGAAAATTTGCCGGGTACGCATATTTTGTCCTCCAGCTTTGGCATACAAGCTGCGGTGATGTTGCATTTGGTGACCAATGTAAAGCAGGACGTTCCCGTGGTCCTGACCGACACCGGTTATCTGTTCCCTGAAACTTATCAATTTATTGACCAGTTAACGCAGCGCTTACAGCTGAACTTAAAGGTCTATAAATCACAGCTAAGTCCTGCCTGGCAAGAAGCCAAATACGGCAAGCTATGGGAGCAGGGTGAAGGGGGTATTAAGCTCTATAACCAGCTTAATAAGGTAGAGCCTATGACTCAGGCCCTGCAGGAACTTGAAGCGGGAACTTGGTTCAGTGGTCTGCGACGTCAGCAATCAAGTACCCGTCAAGACAAGAACATTGTCGAAATCAGTCGGGGAACCGTTAAGGTGTATCCCATCATTGAATGGGATAACCGTGACGTCTACCAATATCTGAGCAAGCATGACTTGCCTTATCATCCACTGTGGGAGCAGGGTTACGTGTCTATGGGGGATGTTCACACCACGCGCAAGCTTGAGCCGGGGATGACAGAGGAAGAAACGCGCTTCTTTGGTTTAAGCCGAGAGTGTGGTTTGCATATAGATGGTGATGGTATCTAACTGATCTGAGTACAGGTAAGTAATAAAAAAGAGGGCTTAGCCCTCTTTTTTATTCGTCGTTATCTTGTTTTTGCTTCGCTTCTCTGACCTTAAGCGTTCTTTCCTGATATTCCTTATCATTAAGCTGGTTGATCATTAGGTCGGCGTCTTTTAATGCAACCTCGACAAAACCAAAGCCACGGCGTTTGCCCGTATGCTTATCTTTTAATAAGCGCACACTAAACACCATGCCGTGTTGTTCAAATAGTTCTTTAACCATATGTTCATTGGCACGGTAGGGAAGATTACCTACATAAAGCGTTTTTGTATCCGTTGCGGCTTCCTCTGCAGCCGCGCTGTTGCTTTTGCCGTTAAGCACCAACAACAGGATCCCTGTGAGCGCCGCACCCAAAGCAAATGCCAATGGTGCAGATAAAGAGGGTGTAGATAAAACGAAAGCGAGAAGAACGTAGCCTAAAACTGCGCTACAAACGGTGATTATAATTGTTTTTAGATTAGCTGATGTCATTGTGATCTACCAATATACATGGAGTAAACATTAATTTAACAAAACGAAAAGCCTTATCTTAACCAGATTAGTTCACATAGCAACATTTAAAGGAAGGATCTTCATTTATATTCCCCAAAATTGACTAATATCTGGTCGTTTAAGTAGTAAAACAGCTCTCTTTGCTTACATTTTGAGCGAACGGAAAAGATCTTTAAAAAAAGTGTTGATCTGAATTTCGAACTCCCTATAATGCGCATCCACCGACACGGAGCACAACGCTGAAAAGCAATGAGCAAAGTGGTCGGGAAAGTTAGACGGAAAAGTTACTTCTCTTTGAGAAAAAGAAAATTAAATTTTCTAGTTGACTTTAAGTCAGGAAGGCTTAATATACGCAGCCCTGACGCGATGAAGAGTCATCGCAACGTTCTTTAAAAATATGAAGCAATCATCTGTGTGGGCACTCGTACAGATTGAGTTCTAACAGCAGATTCTAGTTCGCTAGATGACGCAAACAAATTTAGAGTCTCAATTGAGCTGAGTGACCAACGGAATAATCTCTCTTTATAAGAGAAGTTATTCAGCACAGTCAATTCGATTTTTCTTTTATAAAGAGAAATCAAAATCAGAATTCAATGAGCGCCGTTCTTCACTCTTTATGAGTGGGAACAAAAAAACTTTTAATTGAAGAGTTTGATCATGGCTCAGATTGAACGCTGGCGGCAGGCCTAACACATGCAAGTCGAGCGGTAACATTTCTA
>NZ_PQBV01000028.1:0-270 GCF_002964545.1 Pseudoalteromonas sp. T1lg10 | reverse complement strand
CGCTCCTGGTTCAATCAACCCGCACACTAAGTTCGAAGCAGAAGTATACGTACTATCTAAAGACGAAGGTGGCCGTCACACGCCATTCTTCAAAGGCTACCGTCCACAGTTCTACTTCCGTACAACTGACGTAACTGGTGACATCCAACTACCAGACGGCGTAGAAATGGTAATGCCTGGTGACAACATCAAGATGACTGTTGAACTAATCTGCCCAATCGCGATGGACGAAGGTCTACGTTTCGCGATCCGTGAAGGTGGTCGTACAGT
>NZ_PQBV01000005.1:0-177935 GCF_002964545.1 Pseudoalteromonas sp. T1lg10 | reverse complement strand
AACAGTCGGGGATTACAAAGTTAATTACACCACATACGTTTAGACACTCGTTCGCGACTCATCTTTTGCAATCAGGAGCAGACATTCGCACAGTCCAAAGTCAACTGGGTCATTCAGACGTTAAAACCACTCAGATTTATACTCATGTTTTACAGCAAGGCGCAAACGGTGTTGTTAGCCCTTTGAGCAAAATTTTCTAGCTTATTTTGGGGCATTTTCGATTTAGGAATGGCAGCGTATCGATTACGATCGCTGCCATTTTAGTATGATACTTTAATACTCAGTATGAATCTTTATTACTTGGTATGAGACTTTATTACTCTCTCACAGTTATCCATCAACGATTACGTTGCTTGGAATTTATACTTGTTACTTTATCGCCTTTAAAGGTGACAGATACCAAGTATTCGCCGCCAATATCACCTTGCAATCGATAAGACCAAATTTCGGTTTTCTTACCAGCAAAACCATCGCCTTTGTCTACGCCAATACTTTGCACATCCTTCATTAACGGCTCACCCAGCTTATCAAGTATTTCTATTTTATTCATACCAGTATAAACCAGGTCGCCATCCGCCAAACGGAAGCTTTGCCCCGCAAGCGCCATAGCGCTGCAAAAAATCAGCAATAAGTAGATGACGTTTTTCATATACTCTCCTTGTAGATAATACCAATTCACTTAAATAGCTAATCATTCTAGCGGGCTAAATATCGTGCTAACTGTGTTGGAATTTTTCTATGTAGAATACTACATAAGAAAAATTCCGCCTTGTTATCACATCATTTAACCAGCGCTATATCTGATCACATACTTAACAGAATTGGTATAAAAATCAACATAAAAAAAGCCCGTATAAGAATAGCTTATACAGGCTTTTTTTATCTAGGATCAATTACAGAGCGGCTTCAAGCTCAGGTAATACCTCGAATAGATCCGCAACCAGACCATAGTCGGCCACCTGGAAGATAGGTGCATCCGGGTCTTTGTTGATGGCCACAATCACCTTAGAGTCTTTCATACCTGCCAGGTGTTGAATGGCACCGCTAATACCCACGGCAATGTAAAGGTTAGGAGCAACGATTTTACCCGTTTGACCAACCTGCATATCGTTAGGTACGAAACCTGCGTCTACCGCGGCGCGAGAAGCACCAATGGCGGCACCTAGCTTATCGGCAATACCTTCAAGCAGTTTGAAGTTCTCACCGTTTTGCATACCACGACCACCCGAGATGATCACATCGGCAGCGGTAAGTTCAGGGCGCTCAGACTCGGTCTGCTCTTTTGATACAAATGCGCTGTTGCTAGAGGCAATCACATCAGCAATGGCTTCAATCGGTGCGCCGCCGCCCTGCTCGGCAATATCAAAGGCACTGGCACGTACGGTGATGATGTGCTGAGACTCCAACGACTTAACCGTAGCAATGGCATTACCGGCATAAATCGGACGCTTAAAGGTTTCGGCATCGATTACGTCGATAATGTCCGATACCTGCGCTTTATCAAGTAACGCGGCAACACGTGGCATCATGTTTTTGCCCGTGGTGGTGGCGCTGGCGAAGATATGGCTGTAATCGGCACTGAGCTTAACCACTAGGTCGGCACAATTTTCCGCAAGTTGATGAGCGTACTCAGCGCTATCGGCTACCAGAACGCGGCTTACGCCACTGATAGTGCTTGCTTCTTGAGCCGCAGCCTCCAAGCCTTCACCAATCAGAAGTAGGTCGATATCGGCGCCAACTTTAGCGGCCGCATGCACTGTTTTTGCCGTTTCCGGCTTTAGTTGACCGTATTCGTGTTCAGCAATAACTAATGATTTCATGACACCACCTTCGCTTCATTCTTCAACTTACTGACCAGGGTTGCTACGTCTTCAACGATCACACCACCTTGACGCTGACTTGGCTCTTCAACGCTTACCAATTGCACGCGAGGGGTAAGATCAACGCCCATGTCGGCAGCATTTTTAACATCCAACGGCTTACGTTTAGCCTTCATGATGTTAGGTAAAGATGCATAACGAGGCTCGTTCAAACGCAGATCCGTTGTCACTATCGCCGGTAGTGTTAGTGCCACGGTTTGCAGACCACCGTCTACTTCACGGGTCACATTCACCTTGCCGTCGTTTAATTCTACTTTTGAGGCGAAGGTGCCTTGCGGCCAACCGCGCAGTGCTGCCAGCATTTGACCTGTTTGGTTATTATCGGCATCAATACTTTGCTTACCTAAAATCACCAAGTCTGGCTGCTGCTCGTCAATGACCTTATCAAGCAACTTGGCCACATGCAGAGAGTCCAGCTTATCTTCAGTTTCGATATGAATAGCGCTATCAGCACCCAAGGCTAATGCGGTGCGCAATTGCTCTTGAGCGGATTTATCACCAATAGTAACGGCCACTACTTCAGTCGCTTTACCCGCTTCTTTTAAACGTATGGCTTCTTCGATGGCAATTTCACAAAATGGGTTCATCGCCATTTTTACATTGGCCAAATCCACATCACTTTTATCGGCCTTAACGCGTACTTTTACGTTGTAATCGATTACACGTTTAATGGGCACTAATACTTTCATATATGCTCCTAATAGAGACGCAGGAAGGTGGGGATACGGCTAAAACCCGCATAATCACTATTTTGACACCACAACCTGACGTTAACGTAAACTTATTTATTTTGATGAAATCAGCGTACTTCCTGTTGACGTAAACGTCAACCTAAAATAACCTTGGAGCACTATCTTTTGTGTAACGATTAATTTGCATTTCGTAACACTTTGACCGTCATCAATAGCAGGGGATTATTATGGTAGAACGTGAGACCATGGAATTTGACGTGGTGATCGTAGGCGCAGGGCCTAGCGGCCTTGCCAGCGCCATTAAACTTGCGCAGCTTGCACAAGAACAACAACAAGAATTAATGATATGCGTGGTAGAGAAAGGCTCGGAAGTCGGTGCCCATATTCTCTCCGGCGCCGTATTTGAAACCAAGGCCCTTGACGAGCTGTTGCCAAATTGGAAGGAGCTAGGCGCTCCGGTAACCACAGCAGTGACCGAGGATGAGATCTATTGGTTCAACGACGAGAAAAGCGCCAAGTCCCTGCCCCACTTTATGGTTCCTAAAACCTTCCATAATAATGGTAACTACATTGTTTCCATGGGTAACGTTTGTCGCTTCTTGGCCGAGCAAGCCGAGCAGCTTGGGGTAGAAATTTTCCCTGGCTTTAGTGCCCATGACCTTATTATCGAAGACGACACGGTTAAAGGCATTATTACCGGCGATATGGGTCTGGACAAAGACGGCAACGAAAAGCCGGGCTATATGCCGGGCATGGAACTGCGCGCCAAGTACACCATCTTTGCCGAAGGCTGCCGTGGTCACCTGGGCAAGCAGTTAATCAATCAATTCGCCCTGGATGCGAACAGCTCGGTGCAGCATTATGGTATCGGCTTTAAAGAAATCTGGCAGATAGATGCGGATAAACACCAGGAAGGTAAAGTAATCCATGGTACGGGTTGGCCTTTATCCGGTGATACCAGCGGCGGTGCATTTATGTATCATGCCGAAGACAATCAGGTCGTGGTTGGTTTAATCGTAGATTTGAACTATTCAAACCCACACCTAAGTCCATTTGATGAATTCCAGCGCATGAAGCATCACCCGGTGTTTGCCGATGCCCTTAGCGGCGGTAAGCGCCTGGCTTATGGTGCCCGCGCCATTGCCAAAGGCGGTCTGCATTCTTTACCTAAGATGCACTTCCCTGGCGGTTTATTGGTAGGCTGTGATGCCGGTACCCTGAACTTTGCCAAGATCAAGGGTAATCACACGGCGATGAAATCTGGCATGCTAGCCGCAGAGAGCATTTTTGCAGCCCTGCAAGCGGGTCAAGAACACACGGAACTGACGGATTTTGCAGAGCGTTTTGAAGCGTCCTGGTTGTATGACGAGTTATACCGCTCGCGTAACTTTGGTCCGGCCATGCATAAGCTGGGTAAGTTCTTTGGCGGTGCTTATAACACCCTAGATCAAAACCTGTTTGCCGGTAAATTACCCTTCACCTTTAAGGATAATACTCCGGATTACGCCACCTTGTTACCGGCTGCTCAGACGCCAAAAATCGACTATCCAAAACCGGATGGCCAGCTAAGCTTCGATAAATTGTCGTCGGTATTTTTATCCAATACCAATCACGAAGAATCGCAGCCTTGTCATCTTAAACTTAAAGATGCCAGTATCCCTATCAAGGTGAACCTGGCCCGTTATGATGAACCGGCACAGCGTTATTGCCCGGCGGGTGTTTACGAAGTGGATAGCACCGAAGGCGAGCCTAAATTTGTGATCAATGCGCAAAACTGTGTGCACTGTAAAACCTGTGATATTAAAGACCCGAGTCAAAATATCACCTGGGTAACACCAGAAGGTGCCGGCGGTCCAAACTATCCAAATATGTGATACCAATTCACTTAAATAGCTAATCATTCTAGCGGGCTAAATATCATGCTCACGGCGTTGGAATTTTTCGATGTAGAATAACTACATAAGAAAAATTCCGCCTTGTGATCATCTCATTTATCCAGCGCTATCTCTGATCACATACCTAACAGAATTGGTATAAACCTTTTCTACATCCTAAGTTGCAACTGGGGCGTCAGCCCCTTTTTTGTGCCCAAATTCAAACATTTACTATACTATTAATAAGCACTTACGCAGCCGAGGAAGAACAATGCCACAACAATCAGTGACCTTTCGCTTTTTAGCCGAGCCCACCGACGTCAACTTTGGCGGCAAGGTGCATGGCGGTGTGGTAATGAAATGGATAGATCAGGCCGGTTACGCCTGTGCCGCTGGTTGGAGCGGTCATTATTGTGTGACCGTGTCAGTGGCCGGGGTCAAATTCAGCCGCCCTGTACTTGTTGGCCAACTGATTGAGGTTGAGGCCAGTATCGCCCACACCGGCAAAACCAGTATGCAGATCTTTATTCAGGTGCGCTGTGGCGACCCAAAAACCCAGCACATGGTGGAAACCAATCATTGCGTGATCAGCTTTGTCGCCATGGATCAAGCCGGCTACCCGGTAGAAGTCCCCGAGTTTGTCGCCAAAACCACAGAGCAAAAACGCCTCGAAGCCTATGCCATACGGATGAAAGAAATCGCCATAGAAACGGAAAACCTGCTGCAGCAAACCACGGACAAGGGTTAACCCTCAGGGTTTGCCCTCAGGGTTTGCCCTCAGGGTTTGCCTTCAGGGTCCGCCCTCAGGGCTAGCCTTAATATTGTCGCTGGCACCTAAGGCTCGCGCCAGCCCTTGAATTTAACCGGCGCCGCCGATACACTGGCGCGCTTATTTAACACCTAATAGTATTGCCGTGACCACATCTTTTGCCATCGACGCCATAGGCCATATCCGCTCACCCTATAAACAAAAGTTTGCCATTCCCAGGCAGCCACGCTTAGTGGATACCGCTCGCGCCCAGTTGGTGCTGACGGGCGAGTTTAATCACGAAGAATTTGTGCGCGGCATTGAAGAATTCACCCATATCTGGGTGTTGTTTCGCTTTCATGAAACCGCAGATAAAGGCTATTCGGCCTTGGTGCGCCCGCCCCGTTTAGGCGGTAATGCGCGCAAAGGTGTGTTTGCCACCCGCGCCACCTTTCGCCCCAATGCCATAGGCATGAGTGCGGTGGAGCTGCTTGGTGTTGATTATGCAAACGGCCAAGTCACATTACAGCTCGGTGGCGTCGACCTGCTTGATGGCACTCCGGTGCTGGATATTAAGCCCTACCTGCCTTATTCCGACGCTCTGCCCGATGCCAGCGCCGGTTTTGCCGACACCCGCCCGCAAACTCAGATGACGGTCAGTTTTTCCGAGCAGGCTCTGGCCTTTATCGCTACCCTTGATCCGGCGTTGCAACTAGAAACCTTTATTACCCAAGTGTTGCAGCAGGACCCACGTCCGGCCTATAAGAAAAACAAAGAAGGGACGCAAAGTTACGGCATGACCTTGTATGATTTTAATATTCGCTGGCAGGTTGACGGCGAGCATAATCATGTCGAGCAAATATCGCCACTTTAGCGCTTTGCCCACGGGCGCAGCGCTGCTAAACTAGCGCCCATATCTATTTACTAATAACAAAACGGAACCTTCATGCGTACCAGTCAGTATTTACTTGCGACCCTGAAAGAAACGCCTTCAGATGCCGAGGTGGTAAGCCACCAGCTTATGCTTCGCGCCGGGATGATCCGCAAATTGGCCTCGGGCCTGTACACCTGGCTTCCGACCGGGGTAAAAGTACTTAAGAAAGTAGAAAACATTGTTCGTGAAGAAATGAACAAGGCCGGCGCCATCGAAATGCTGATGCCCATTATCCAACCCGCCGAGCTATGGCAGGAGTCGGGTCGTTGGGAGCAATATGGCCCCGAGCTACTACGTATTGAAGACCGTCATAATCGCCCGTTTGCCTTGGGTCCGACGCATGAAGAAGTGATCACAGATTGCATTCGTCGTGAAGTAAGCAGCTATAAGCAGTTACCTATCACCCTGTATCAAATTCAAACCAAGGTGCGCGATGAAATTCGCCCGCGCTTTGGCATCATGCGCTCACGCGAGTTTATGATGAAAGACGCCTACTCTTTCCACCTAGGCGAAGAATGTTTGGCGCAGACCTATGAAAAGCTGCACCAGGCTTACTGTAATATCTTCGACCGTTTGGGTCTGGATTACCGCCCTGTATTGGCCGATACCGGCTCTATCGGCGGCAGCTTCTCGCATGAGTTCCACGTACTGGCCGAGTCTGGTGAAGACGCCATCGCCTTTAGTGACGGCAGTGATTACGCCGCCAACATCGAAAAGGCAGAGGCCTTGGCTCCTCTAGAGGCACGCCCTGAGCCAAGCAAAGAGCTGCAAAAGTTCGACACCCCTAATGCCAAAACCATTGCCGAGCTAAAAGAGCACTATGGTGTAAAACCCCATCGCGGCGTTAAGACTCTGTTCGTATATGGCGAAGAAAACGAGCAAGGCGAGCGTGGTCTGGTAGCCTTAGTACTGCGTGGCGACCATGAACTGAACGAATTGAAAGCCGAAAAGCTGGCCGGTGTGTTCTCACCGCTGGAAATGGCCAAAGAAGAAGACATAGTAGCCACCGTTGGCGCTCGTCCTGGTTCACTTGGCCCGGTAGGCTTAACTGTGCCAATCATTGTTGACCGCAGTGCGGCAGTAATGGCTGACTTTGTTGCCGGTGCCAACAGTGATGATGTGCACTACAGCGGCATCAACTGGGACCGCGATGTAACTGGCTATGAAGTTGCCGACATCCGTAACGTGGTTGAAGGCGATCCAAGCCCTTGTGGTCAGGGTACCCTGAGCATTAAGCGCGGTATCGAAGTGGGTCATATCTTCCAGCTTGGAACCAAATACTCAGAAGCAATGAATGCCGGCGTATTGGGTGAAGACGGTAAAAACCAAATCATGACCATGGGTTGTTACGGTATCGGCGTTAGCCGAGTGGTCGCCGCTGCCATCGAGCAGAATAACGACCAGTACGGTATTATCTGGCCTAAGAATATCGCCCCGTTCGAGGTAGCCATTGTGCCTATGAATATGCACAAGTCACACCGTATTCCTGATATTGCCGAGCGTTTTTACAGCGAGCTGCAACAAGCGGGTGTGGATGTGTTGTTTGACGACCGTAAAGAGCGCCCGGGCGTAATGTTTAACGACATGGAATTGCTAGGTGTGCCTTATACCCTGGTTATTGGCGAGCGTAACCTGGATAACGACGAAGTTGAGCTGAAAAACCGCCGTACCGGTGAGAAAACCATGCTTAAAATCGACGATGCGGTGGCCGCTATTGTTGCCCAGCTGCAACAAGACTAGGTCGCAGGGCGCAACTAAGTAAGCAAAAGAAAAGCCAGTCTCAGGACTGGCTTTTTTAATGTCATTGATAGTCTCGATAAAACTCCCACATATCGACCTTAGTGCCATCATCCAAGACACAATACTGTCGCCGATTAGCAGCTCTACCTTCACTTAGGTAATGTCCGCCCTGCTCAACGCAAAAGCGTATCGCTGGATTGCCCATATCGCCCGGCTGCAATTCGGTGGCTGGCTGCTGCTCGCAAGCGGCAACAACACACAGTGACACTAGCATTATAACTACACGCATCTGTGCCTCCTTAATCCTTGGTATTACCACATCAAATTTTGCAGCTAACGCAAATTGACTAACTCCTGTTATTTATTTCTTATTGCTTTAATACCGATACATCGGGTGCCAGTGCCGTTACACGAATTTGCACTCGATAAAACTGAGCCCCTTCTTCGGGCACCTTGATATTAAACACATGACTTTTAAGATCCGTACCTTGATAATAGCTTAAACGTAACTGTTCGCCATGGTAGCTGTGCGCCGGGAATCCCGTGCCGCACTGGGCTGCAGTATCAACATGAGTGCAACTGACATGAGCCGTGCTGCCTTCTAACACCGCCAGCTTAACGTCCCTCAACGCCACCCCGGTGCGGTTAATAAAGTCGACACCGACAAATGCGTCGCCACTACTTAGAGTGGACTTGCATCCACCGAGAAAGAACAACAATAGCAGCGCCAGCATTGTCATAGATTGTTCTTTTTTTAGACTTCTTATTGTCATTCGCGCCTCCTAGGCTGGATTCTATTACTCTGGGATGAACCTGATTATGGATACGAATAAGCGCACCTACTACCGAGCCGTTTTTATATCAGATGTACACTTGGGCTATAAAGACTGTAAGGCTCAATATCTATTGGACTTCTTAAACAGCATAAAGTGCGACCGACTTTATTTAGTCGGTGATATTGTCGACCTTTGGTCGATGAAACGACGCTTTTTCTGGCATCCCAGCCATTACCATGTGCTTGAAGCCCTAAAAGCCAAAGCCGATGAAGGCACTCGCGTTATTTATGTGCCGGGCAACCATGATGAAACCTTTCGCCGTTACGACCAGGACACCCTTATGGGGGTGGAAGTGCATCGTCAGTTTGTGCATACCACGGATGACGGCAAGCGCTTTTTAATTCTCCATGGGGATGATTTCGACTCGGCGACCCGCTACAACAGACTTATCCGAGTCGCAGGCGATGCCGCCTATGACTTTTTGCTGTTTTTAAATCGTTGGCATAACCGTTTTCGCCGCCTTTATGGTGGTAATTACTGGTCACTGGCATCTTGGATCAAGGCGCGGGTTCATAAGGCACAGGCGGCGATAACCGCATTTGAAAATGCCGCTATCCATGAAGCTAAGCGCCAAGGGTACGACGGAATCGTGTGCGGCCATATACATCAGCCGCAACTACGTGTCAGCGATGGCATCATTTATTGTAATGACGGCGATTGGATAGAAAACTGCACTGCCCTAGTCGAAAACGAGCATGGTCGCATGGAGCTGCTACACTGGTCTGATACACAGCATGTGGTGGCAACCAACACCCTTGCTGAAGTGAACAGTAAGGCGGCTTAAATTAACCTTACCTTGGCCTGATTTGATCCGTCAAAAATGGCCAAGGTTGCATCTCACGGCTAATTAACGTACTAATAATTGTTCACTATAACGACAATAATGGAAGTGAATCTATGTCTGACGAGCAATTATCCACGCAAAAAAGCGTGGCCGGAGACGCCAAGCTGGATACTGCGTTTTTCGGTCACCCAAAAGGTCTACAAACCCTGTTCTTTACCGAGATGTGGGAGCGCATGAGTTATTACGGCATGCGCGCCATGCTAGTACTCTTTATGACCGCCTCCTTGCAACAAGAAGGCCTGGCCTTCACCGTCGCCTCCGCCGCCGCTATTTATGGTTTATATACGGGGGCTGTGTACTTTTTAGGCCTACCTGGTGGCTGGATCTCAGATCGCCTCCTCGGCGGACAAAAAACCGTGTGGTACGGCGGCATTATTATTATGTGCGGGCATATTATTCTCGCCATTCCCCACCACAGTTCCTTCTTTATCGGCTTGATTTTTGTGGCCACAGGTACCGGTCTCTTAAAACCGAATATCAGCGCCATGGTCGGCCAGCTTTATCAAACCGAAGATGAACGCCGTGACAGTGGCTACGCCATTTACTACATGGGCATCAATATCGGCTCCATGATAGGGTACGGCGTATGCGGCTACTTTATGGAAAATGTCGGCTGGCATTGGGCCTTTGGTGCGGCCGCCGTGGGCATGGCCTTAGGTCTGGTGCAATACCGAATGAGCCAGGGCTATATTGCCGGCATTAATGACAAGCCCGCCAATCCACTGTCGGCCAAAGGCGCGTCCTTGGCCTGGACCATCATAGGCGCCTTTATCACTATTGTCGCACTCACGGTTGTCGCCGGTTATCAGGGCTGGCTGGTGATCAATCCGGTTGCCTTAGCCGGCTCAGTGGCCATCGTCTTTACCATCACCTTCTTTATTTATTTTGGCCATATCTATTTTATGGGTGAGCTCAGCGACAGTGAAAAACAGCGGATGTGGGCGCTGTTTTTGGTGTGTGTGGCCTCTGCCTGTTTTTGGTCTGGTTTTGAGCAAGCGGGCTCATCGCTTAACTTATTCGCCCGTGACTACACTGACAGAATGTTAGGCACGTTTGAAATCCCTACCGCCTGGTTCCAATCGGCCAACTCGATTTTCATTATTATTTTGTCGCCGTTTTTCGCCGCCCTGTGGATTAATATGGCCAAACGCATGATCACCCCTTCCTACAGTGTAAAATGCGCCGTAGGCTTGATTATCATGGCGTCAGGTTTCTTAGTGATGTTTTTTGCCGCGCAATACGCCGCAGATGGCTTAAAAGTGGCACCTTACTGGCTTATTACCACCTACTTCCTGCATACCGTGGGGGAGCTCTGTTTAAGTCCGGTGGCCCTCAGTGCCGTGAGTCGCCTCTCGCCAGCCCGCTATGTTGGTCAAATGATGGGGGTCTTCGTACTGACCTATTCCATCGGCAATATTATCTCGGGCTTATTGGCCGGTTCTTTCGACCCGGAAAATGTCCAGCAAATCCCAGGCTTATACATGCAAATCGCGCTATTTAGCATAGGGGTGGGTATTGTTCTGGTGCTGATTAACTTTAAAGCCAAGTTTTGGGAGCGCGCCAACGGCGGTAATGAGCCCATGCTTGATGACAACCCCAGTGAACAGCCCGCAGAGCAAAAAGTGTAATTAATAACCAATCTAACTAGGCCTCTGAATTCAGAGGCCTTTTTCATTGCAAAAGCAAGCAAGGCGCGGTTTAGTGGCCCAACCAGTCACATAAAAATACACTCTGTTACGCATAAGTATGAATTGTTTTGGCATATTAGGTATCATTGCCCCGAATTTTTATGCAGTATCAGGTAGTAGTATATGAACTCCTCTCACCAAGTCCTTGGCGCCAGCGCCTCGGCAACAGCAAGTTCATGGAATCGTCATGACACCCATTGGCTGCTTAGCCTTTTTGGCACCGCCGTCGGCGCGGGTATTTTATTCTTACCCATAAATGTAGGCTTAGGAGGGTTTTGGCCCTTAGTGATTATGGCGTTGGCCGCCTTCCCCATGACCTACCTAGCACACCGAGGCTTAGCGCGCTTCGTGCTCTCGTCAAAGAAGGATGACAGTGATTTTACCGATGTGGTGCAGGAACACTTTGGTGCCACCGCAGGGCGCCTGATCTCCCTACTCTATTTTCTATCCATCTTCCCGATTCTGTTGATCTATGGCGTAGGCCTGACCAACACTGTGGATGACTTTATCGTCAATCAGCTCGGTATGAGCTCACCGCCGCGTGCAGTGCTCTCAGGTGTCCTGGTGGCGGCCATGGTAGCTGTGATGTTAGGCGGCGAGAAGCTGATGTTGCGTGCCTTCGCATTTTTGGTTTACCCCTTGGTGGCGGTCTTGTTCGGCCTATCCCTGTACCTTATTCCCCACTGGCAAATGCCCTCAATGGACATTAGCAGCGCCCCTGAGCTGGCGACCAACCTCTGGCTAGCGGTACCGGTGATCGTTTTTTCATTTAGCCACGCCGCCGCAATTTCCAGCTTTGCCAATGCCCAGCGTCGCCACTACGGTGAACATGCTCGCGCCAAATCAGACAAGATCTTAAAGTACACGGCCATTATGCTGATAAGCTTTGTCCTGCTGTTTGTGTTTTCCTGCGTGTTTGCACTATCAAGCGAGGAGCTGCTAGCGGCCAAGGAAGCCAATATTTCAGTGCTTTCTTATTTGGCGAATACCTATAACAACCCGCTGCTTGCCTATGTTGGCCCGCTGGTTGCCTTTGTTGCCATTACCTCATCTTTCTTCGGCCACTTTTTGGGTGCTCGTGAAAGCTTTAATGGCCTGGTAGTAAAACACTCGTCATTAAGCTATCGCGGCGCCGATAAACTGGGTGTAGCCTTGATGTTTGTAGCGATTTGGATTTGTGCCATCTATAACCCCAGCATACTGGGAATGATGGAAGCGATTTCCGGCCCTATTATCGCCATGATCCTCTTTATCATGCCCATGATTGCCGTTTATAAGGTTCCAGCACTGGCGCAGTATCGCGGTAAGTTGAGTACCTTGTTTGTACTGCTAGTGGGCGCACTGGCAGTGTCTGCTTTGGTATATAGCCTGTTGAGTTAATTTAACTTTGTTCAATGCCTTTAAAAAAAATCCACCCGCATAGCAGGTGGATTTTTTATTTGTAAGGCTTAAATTCAATTAGAAATTAACCGTTACTTCCGGTGAACAGTTTTGCGTACCGGACTCGCAAACCTTGTAGACGAAAGAGCCACCGCCACCGAAGGAGTCGGTATAGGCGCCATCATTGGCCGTGGTAAAGGTTACCGTGTCGCGGTTTTTAGTGCGATACACATCCACATTACTGCCGTTTGCATTGCTCCAGGTTAAATCCACATAACGCGTGCCTCTGGAGGCATAACCGGATGCCTGCAAGGTAATGTCGCTGGTAGCGCCGCCGGTGACGGTGACAACTTGCGTGCTGCTATCCGACGCGCCATCATTATCCGTCACTGTCAGTGTCACATTATAGCTGCCATCGGCGCTGTAATTGTGGGAGGTCGCCTGGCCACTGGCCGTGCTACCATCACCAAAGTCCCAGCTGTAGCTGCTGATGCTGCCATCGCTGTCGGAGCTAAGGCTGGCGTCAAAATCACAGCTCAGATCCGTGCAGCTGTAGCTGAACTCACTGGTTGGCGGCGTATTGGGCGTGCCGCCGCCATCATAGTTACCGACCAGAGACACGCCGGAGAAGCTGCTGTAACCCAGTACCATTACGTAATAGTTGCCTGTCTGTGGCGAGGTAAAGCTACAGCTTTCATTGTTACCACTTGAATACGGACGACAATCGTAACTGCTGGCGGTAGGCTTAGAGCCAAACTTAACATAGAGATCGGCATCACCGCTGCCACCGGACATATCGAACACCAGGTTGGAAGCGCCAGAGGGCACGGCCATCTTGTATTCAAATGCATCACCGCTGGCTCCAGCAAGATTCTCTACCGGCACGCCGTTAACTAAATCTTCCGGCTCTGGAGGCTCAGGGAGATTGCCAACGTCACAGCCATCGGCAAACAGGTCAAACATCGCCTTAGCCTTGACTATGCCCCAGCCATAATTGTTATCTCTTCCTGCGCTGCCACGGTCTTCTGCTGACAGTGCCATGGCGGTACGCACCTGATCGTTGCTACAACTTGGATAATGGCTCCATACCAGCGCGGCGACGCCAGCCACATGAGGGGTGGCCATAGACGTGCCACTCCAGGCCGCATAACTGTTATTCGGCAAGGTTGAATTAACTGCCACACCGGGCGCGGCGATCTCCACCTGGCTGTTGTATTGGGAGAAGTTGGCTTTATTACCGTTAGAGTCCACCGCAGCAACCGACATCACGGAATCGTAAGAGGCCGGATAAGACATGCTGCTGTTACCGTCATTACCTGCCGCAGCGATAGAAAGCAGACCATTGGCGTGGGCATTATCAAATGCCGCTTGCTCGGCACTGCTTGAGCCGCTGCCACCCAAACTCATGCTGATCACCTTGGCGCCGGCCGCCATACATTGATCGACCGCTGCGACCAGATCCGAGCCATAAGCCCATTGGCCGTTACTATTGAATACCTTGACCATATGCAGGCTTAAATTACCGCTGGGGTTCACACCCACAACCCCGGTGCCATTACCGCCTAGAGCAGCTATGGTGCCCGAGACATGGGTGCCGTGGCCATGACCATCCTCATACCAGTTGCCGGAATTATAGTTATCGTACCCATCATCCCCGGTTACCCCAGTAGTGGGCAGGTCTTCATGGCCAAGGTCATAGCCGGTGTCCATGATACAGACCTTCATATTTCCGGTAAGGGCATCACTGACTTGATCCGCCTGAACCATAGAAATGCCATAGGGTGTGCTTTCGGCCATCAAATAGCGCTTTTGATCGACCTCGATAAACTCTATGTCTTTTCTGCTCTTAAATTGTTTAGCCGCTTGCGCAGGAAGCGTAACGGCAACGAGTTGATGCTTGTCGAGTTCACGCTCAACCTTACCTCGACTATTGCTTAGCGCCGTCATTACCGAGGCTTTTTGACCTGGTTTGAATTTTACTATGTAGCGTTGCTCTTCATTGGCCGCCTGTGCGGTGCCTGCAAGTGATAACGCAGA
Organism: Pseudoalteromonas sp. T1lg10; assembly: GCF_002964545.1. NCBI lineage: Bacteria > Pseudomonadati > Pseudomonadota > Gammaproteobacteria > Alteromonadales > Pseudoalteromonadaceae > Pseudoalteromonas > Pseudoalteromonas sp. T1lg10. The sequence goes on along the minus strand of NZ_PQBV01000005.1, from coordinate 163,282 downwards.
CAGTACTGCAGACACAACCAGGGGTCGTTTTATTTTCAGCATAGATGGATTCCTAAGATAGATTTATAAGTTTTCCTTCATCGGGCCGGGTTAACTGGAACCTCTTGCGCTAACTCAACCCTGCTATTCGCCACTTATGTTTACGGCTTTTTGTTAATATAAAGTGAACAAATATCGAACAGAGTATAGCAGGCGATTTTATAGGCGAAAGAAATCGGCGTATAAATTGTTCTTTTTTTAGGAACTAAGGCGGGGGGCAGAAGGAAAAGACGTTCAGATTAGCAACCGATCAGTACGCAAAAAAGTACCAGAACCTAAATCAGAAAAACCATATTGCAATGGAATGTCTATGGGGTATCGGTGGCCTATTCACGTCCTTGTGAATATTCAGTAATGACCGGCTAAAATACGCTTTTTAACGCAAATAGCGTCTGCCCCAGTGCCGGGACGTTGGCACAGATGGGGATTAGCCGTAAAGTCAGAGGCCACAGATGCCCTGGTACATGGGCTAATGACTGCTTACTAAACTCCAAAGGATAGTCAAAATAAACCAGTAAATAGAGCACATTAGCCAGACCAATGCGATAGCCATTTAATTTATACTCACTTTGATCCTTAAGCACTAAGGCTAGCTGATTCACCGAGGACCTCGCCCCAGAGCTGCCCACATCATGGTCGTGAGTCAAGGTGTAGTAAACCTTTACCTTGGCAATATCCTGGCGAGATAAAACGGCCGTTTTACTTAACTGAGCACATGCCAATGGGCTTATCTCAATTTGCTCGGCACTCAAAGTCATCAACTTTTTCTTATCGGCGCCAAAGGTGCGCCAAAAGACAATGCGCTTAAGCACCAAGACGCCAACTAAGGCCGGAAAATAGATAAATACAAATGCCCTAGGATCAAAAAAAGGCTCAAGGATAAAAGGCAGCGGCGCTAACGCCAGTACCATAAGGGCAAACAGCCATTCCTTTTTTGGCGACAGCGTTGCCAGCAGTTTGAGTAATGGCAGCTTAATAACACTGTGCGGGGAAAGCCCCTTTTGCCCTTTAAAATGGACGTAGGAAAACCACACAGGATCGGTGAGTTCAAGCTTCATAATTGAATTAACAGTTAATTTAAGACATTCATCATGACCCAACGGCCACCGATTTGCGCAAACTTACACTGCCCGCTTTTACCCCCAATAAGTTAATTGTCCTCATACTTCTTCCTTAATCTCAATGCAGTGAATCATTCTCAAGGGATTCACTCGGTTAAAAATACTTTATGGATGATGTAACGATACTCCCAAGAAAAGCAAAACATACGCCGGTTTTATGCATATGCTAAGTAAGAAGAGCGACGTCCCCTTAGCACTATTTTCTATATATCAAGTACCCACTTTGTGGTGCCTGGCAATTGCTCAAAAACACAGCTCTCCACATAACCGATATTCCTATTTCCAGCGCCATTATTATCCCACTTCACAATAACTTGGGCGGTATCACTTGGCGTCTCCTGAGACAAGGACACCGAGCGCTGCACATATGCTCCGGCCTCATCTAAGTAGCCTCTATGCTTGGCAGCGACTTTCTTAAGCTTTTGCGCCATTTTTGGCTTAAGGGTTCCTTTGAACTTTTCTTCAACAAAGGTCCACATTAAATCCATATCATTGTCGCGCATGGCATTTCGCCACACATGGCACTTTTCAATAAAGATGTCGGCTTGATTATTTTCGGCTGCAAACTCCACATTGGTACTGTCTTGGGCGGCCAGGCTCAGGCTCAAAGGTAAAAGCGCAACAAGGCTGAGTCGAAGTGTATTCATCTATTGCTCCATGCTTATATATTCAAATGAATAAAAACTAAAAAAAATGAAAAAATAATACCAAGCATCAAGCTCGCGGCTTATTTTAAGCCGCCCTTTTGCCCTTTAAAATGGACGTAGGAAAACCACACAGGATCGGTAAGTTCAAGCTTCATAATTGAATTAACAGTTAATTTAAGACATTCATCATGACCCAACGGCCACCGATTTGCGCAAACTTACACTGCCCGCTTTTAACAGCATCCTTTTTATCGACGCGGCTGGTATCAAACGAATAATTGACCCAAATCTCTTCGTCGTAATCGTACTTTTCTGCATTTTCGCGCGTATCTTGATAGATGCTGGCTTTGGCATTTTCGATCACTTGTACGTCTTTGGTACGAAAATTTCTAATACCCTGATAGCTACCCTTGGTGTAATAGGTGTGGATTTTCGCAAGATACGGCGTCATGGCCTTTTCTTCTTCTGGATTCAAATCTCTCACCAGCGGCTTTAACAAGGCTGCATCATTATTTTTGACTGCCTCGGCTGCTTTTACGCAGTTTTCAATTGGCACACTGTAGTCTGCTGCACTGACATTATAAGAGAGGATGGATGCTGCGATTAGCAAAGGTGATAACTTCATATTTTCTCCTTAAAAAGGCCCTGTAGTCAGGGCCATCTAGTGTTTGTAGTTATTGACTCGCACACTCACTGGGTGAAGAACTACTTTCTTCCTGTAAAATAGACAGGGGATCAATAACATAGCTACGCTGACTTGGCACTGAATTGGCGCCACTTGGGCCGACTGTGATGGTAAATGTCTTGACCACTTCGGGGCAAAGATCCCGACCCGATTGCGCATCACCGCTGACATTTACAACATCCCCGGCAAACTCAATATAATAGGTGCCTATACCATCATCGGCACGAATACCGGTTAACTCCACTGTGTGCTCACCCTCATCCAAGGCAATGGCCAAGGGGCCCACCTTTCGTTTTGGCGTACCATTTTCATAAATAACCTTGCCATTTACGGCCAGTTTATAAACGTCGTCATTAAAGTTACCGTTATCACCAAAGGTGATATTCACCTGTCCCGGGCCAAAGAATGGCAGCTGATTACTCACCTCGCCGCCGACCTCCACTGTGACATACCCGGCACCCGGCGAGTCCGGTACGGTAACCGTAAGGGATTCCGTGGTCGCTGCGGTGACACTCGCTCGCTTCACCTCACCGGAACCACTGACAAAGCGCACGATATTGCCCACTAGCTGTTCACTAAAACCAATCCCGCTGATGGTGATCTGCTCACCCGCTTTTGCGCGATTCGGGGTAAGGGCAGAAATCATTAGTTCGGTTCCTACCAGTATTTGATAGGGTAACTTAGCCTTATCATCACGGTGCTCTACATAAACATCCAACGGCCCCTTAGCAGCGTCTATCTGGCTAATGTTCGAAAGCATAAATTCCAGCTCAGTACCTTGCTTGTTAACGCCTAGGAAGGTGACATCGAGCTCCGCCTTGGTTTGCGAATCAATCACTATGACTTTAGGTTTATCATCACTGAAGACGCCTTTTTGAATGGCCATGCCACTGCCAACCAGAGTAAAGGTTTTGGTTTGGCCATTTTGCTGGATACTTCTTGGGGTGATATCGGCCAGTTGTAATCCCCAGGAAACAACATAATCCAGTTTGCTCGGTACCGTGGCTAGATCTTTAATGGTTTTACCCATATCCACCATGGCCGTCGCCAATTGACTTGCTTCATAGGCCGTCTCTACGGCACCAAAGCCTGGAATTAACTTTTTCGCCAGTTTTTGACCCAGGGCTTGGATAAAGTCAGCCTGATCATAAGCGAAGACCTTTAATAATGCGGTTGTTGCAGGACCGAGTTTGATATTTGGGAAGTTACTCAGATCCGTCATTATGGGTTTAATTTCTTTGTTATAGATTTCAAGCCCTATCGCCTGACTTAGGTCGACCCACTCTTGTTCGGTGACCTTTTCTTTACTCGCCAGTTTCTCCACTTCGGCAGTAAGCGCTGGCATATACTCATACACGGCCTTAATAACGGCGCGAGCTTGTTCCGGCTTTTTAAGCGCTCCCTTATCTATATTAAGGCCTGCGGCATCAAATAAGATTGAATAAAATCGAATGATGATATTATCGATAATGGTGCGAATGGTGAGCATGCGTCTTGCTTTTTGCGCAATTTGGTTATGGCTTTCTGTCCCCGTTAGATTAAATGGCGTCGGACCAAAAATACCGTCCACACCTGGCGTTAGGATCAGATAGGCACAATCTTTGTAGACACATGTATCTATCAATTTATCGTTAGACCAAAACTCAAACACCAGGAAGGTGCCAGAGGTAGGAGATGCCATGGCGGTATGATACGGCGTATCTATGTGTTCCGCTAAGGGCGAGTTGATGGCCTCAGCCGGGATTTCGCCCGTTGCCGGATCCACTTCATAAACTCGGTAACTTAGATACAACTGACTGCGGTTTTCTAAACGAACGCAACCATCATAGCCAAGTACCTCGTACCATTTGGGATCGACACCTTCACCACATTTATTGGCAAGCTCCACAGAGTTGTCTAAAAACCTAGTGGCTTCCATACTCATATCGAACAGATCCCAGGTACCATTGGTTTCAGGATAAGACACAATACTGGGCTCTATGTCGGTATCTACCTGTGCCGTCGACGCTGAGTTTAACTGGACACCCCGCATTGCGCGCGCCATTGAATATTTAGCAGGACTAAATTGAAGGCTCTCAAGGCCCCCCTGATTATGGCTATTATCGAGATACGCCTTAAAATGCTCGCTGTATTTACTCAATAACTCAGCGCTGCCTTGACGTGCATTTAAGAATGAGAAGAACCCCTTATCGGCTTCAAGTGCATCCGTGACTTCTTGTAAGTAATTGGCAAACTCTGGGCTTTGGACAATAAGAGCCGCGGCCTCTTCAAGGCTCATGCCTTTACTTTCAATGAAAAAAATCAGGTGTGAAGCCATGTTCGCAATAGCGGTAGAATGATAGCTAAATTCAACCTGCTGTTCGCCCGCTCCAATTATGGAGCTAAGATACATTTCTGGCTGGCCATTACTGTTCAACACGAACGAGTAGAGAACCTCGGCGCTGTTACCTAGCTTTTTAAACTGCACTGTGTTTCCTGAAACTTCAGTCGCATGGCTAGGCACTATGCCACCAATAGAGTGAATGGGGCTTGCTCCGGCAACAGCGACACTATAGGCAATATTTTGCTCCAAGAAGTAGCTCATTTCATTACTGCTACCTTCGGCGTTGGCCACCCAATACCGCCCTGCGGCTATACCCTCAGGAACTTCTACCACTATCTCACTGCCATTATTTACCGAGGGCATCACGGGTGTGCCTTGGAAAACGACGGCGGTATCGTCTAGGTCAAAATTATCTCCCTTGAGGGTGATGGTGTCACCGACTTGGAAGCTCGATGGGCCGCTATGGATTAAGGGTCTTTCTGGTGCCACTATCTCGATAGGCAGCTCGTCTGAGATTTTTTCACCAAAAGCCAGCTTAATCGAGCCTGTGCCAACCAGATTTGGTAATGCCAATGACAGACGCGTTTCATTGTCGACTACCTCTGTTATCGCAGGGAGACTGTTAAACACCTGACCATTAATGGTGTAAACAACAACCAGGTTTTGCTCTTGGGGTAAATTGCGTACCACTAGCTCGGCGGGGTCGCCGGCGCGCACAAAGGAACGCACGGTAAACGCGGCATTATGCAGGTTGTATAGCCACTCAATAGAGAAATCATCAGGGCTGCTTGGAACAACGCGTTGTGCCTGCTTTAGGCGATTCATATCGTTGATATCAAAGATACCATCGCCATCATCATCTAAGTCCAGGTGATCGATAATATTGTCATTATCAAAATCGTTTGGAGCCAGAGGGTCACCACTTTCTATCTTGTCATCTATGGTATTGCCATCGGCGTCGCGGTCGAGATAATTGGCAAAGCCATCACCATTTAGGTCTTCAATCCCTTCGATTTTATCTGAAAAAGAATCGCCATCCGAGTCCGTATCTTGCCAGTTAGCCAAGCCGTCTTCGTCAAAATCAATGTGCTCCGTGGTGTAGAGTAAGGTGAACTCCAGACCGTCCAAAATACCGTCTTCATCTTGGTCGTTTTTTATCAAGTCACTGGCAAAGGCACGCTCTTTAGCATCATCAAAGGCATCTACATCTTGATCATGAAAAACCACGACTTCATAGGTGAGATCCGTTCCACCGGCATAGTTATTATCCATCACACTCAGTTGATAGCGACCAGGCTCAAACAGTTGGAAATTAACAATATGTTTGCCACCCTTGGTAAATTCATTGAGCACAAAACTGTCTATTACCTGCCCTTCGGAGTTTGACATATAGACCTGAGGACTAAAGCGCTCAGCCGGACTCTCAAATACCGCCGTTATCAGGGTGACCTCATCAACATCAAAGCCGAACAGATCCCCTTTATCCGTGCGCGAAGAGATGGTGCCCTTTACCCTAAAACCCTGCTCAAGTTCTACTGGCGTCGCCACCGAGGGGTTATCGTTTGGCTCTTCTTCCTCATACACGGGATACGTACTTTTGCCTGGATCAAAAGGATAATCATCATCGGCATCTAACACACCATCCTTATCCTCGTCTTGATTTTCCCAGGTGCCTACCGGCGGCTCGTCTTCGCCTGTGCCATCGCCTGTGCCATCGCCCGAGCCATCGCCTGAGCCATCACCCGAACCATCGCCGGAACCGTCACCGGTGCCGTCGCCCGAGCCGTCGCCCGAGCCGGAATCTGGTTGTTCAGTAGGAGTCGATTCATCGAGTGATTCATTACACCCAGCGAGCGTCAAGCTCATGGTTCCTGCCAAGAGAATGGCGAGAAGTTGTTTTGCGTTCATTATCCTTACCCTTTTAAAATTGAATTCCATTACATTCGAAACGGCGATTGCATTCGAATTAACGCATAGGACTTAAGAGTTATGTAGTAATCTGTTTGGCCGCTTTGCGCATTTCCTGCGGCGGCTCCCAGGGCATTGCACTTTAATTGTTCTTTTCCTGGAATATAATTTACGTAATTATCCGATAGCGGATTGGGGTCGACATTTTTCAATGTCAAGATTTCGCCGATAACCCAATTGGCAATAGGCACCTCCAAGCGCTTACACCAATTAACCTCTATCTGTAATAAATTCGCGTCCTGAATATTGATTTTTACATCATCGAACACCCTCACTGCTGCACTACTGCGATACATCAGGTTGTCGTTAGGTATTTCATAAAGTTTGCCAACCCCTTTATATTCGCGCTGTTGCTTGAATTTATTAAAAACAGCGGGCGTGGGGTTTAAAATAATAATGTCCGAGCCAACTTCCGTGTATGCCTTCGCCTTTGCATAGGCTGTGGCTACATCGGCGGCGCCGGGGGCATCGGTATCGGCTTGCATAAATAAAGGCAACATGCCTTGCGCCAATGCGTCTTTCATTGCATCGGTACTGCCATGGTTCAGAGCACCGGCACGAACGGCTTCAAACACAGCACCATTTAGGGTCACTTTTTCTTTGTAAATGAAAAGCCACTGCACCAACAGCATGATCAGCACCAGAATAAAAGGCGCTAAAAAAGGCAGAGATATTGAGAACTCCGCCATGGCCTGCCCTTGAACGGCTCTGATACTAGGTATCTGTGTGCGCCTTCCCATTGTCTGCCTTCCCTGTCTGCAATTTCATTAGTTGTATAAAAAGTTCGTCCATTTGCGCTTTGATCTGGCTGTCACCGCTTACATGCTCTTGCGCTTGTATAATCACATTGGTGGATTGGCGCATGCGCGTAACCGCCAAATTGAACCAGGCTTTTTCATGCTCATTATCAATTTGGATACAGCGCTGATACGCACTCACGGCGGCATTTAGACGGTTAGTTCGGGCATAGATATTGCCAAGACGGAACCATGCCGGAGCATAACTTTCTTTCACCGTAAGTAATTGTCTGTACATGCCCTCAGCCATATCTAAATGACCGGCGACGTAGGCCGTTTCCGCTTGATTTTCCAGCTGCACTAGGTTTAGCTTCTCGGCGTCACCCTTGCTTTGAGAACTTGCACAACCAGTCAGCAGCAAACAGGCGCATAGTAAAACTAAATAGAACCTCATTATTTACCCCGATATCTCAATGATATTTCCTTCCTTAAAACCCCAGTAATCCACCTGCCCTGACAATAACTCAATCAGGTTATAAGCCTCGGAACAGGCACTAAATTTCCAGGGTTTTAAATCTCTTTTTATTGCTACGATTCGTTTTTCTTTATCTAAATACAAAACATCTATGCTGTAGTTCATCCACATGGTGTGAATAGAGCTGCACGGAGTAATGAGTAAGGCCTGGTTTGGCTTGATGACCCTGCCCAGTAAACCTCTAAAGCGCAGCCACCAGCTATTGGCAATAAACAGCTCTAACTCACCTTTTCCTTCTATGGGTATGAATACTGATTTCATGGCTATAACTCGTAGATAAACTTCATCACAATTGGGAAAAACAAGATGATAAAGGTCACGGGGAATATAAAGGCCACTAACGGGAAGATAAGCTTGATAGGCGCTTCCAATGCTTTTTTCTCCGCACGCTGAAAGCGCTCCACTCGCCTTTGATCGGCCTGAATCCTCAACGCCCCACCTAGGCTGGCGCCGGTGCGCTCGGCTTGCGCTAAGGCACTAACAAGATTATTGATATCCGATGTTTGCACCCGCTCGGCCATGGCTCTAAAGGCATCGATTTTCGTTACCCCGGCGCGCAGATCGCGGATCACCTTTTCAAACTCGACCTTAAGTGGCCCCTCGGGACCCTTATCAACGGCCTGTGCCAAGCCTCCGGTCAGGTTCAAACCGGCTTCCACCGCCATGGTGATAAAATCCAGATACACGGGCAGTGCCTTCGAGATCTGCATATGTCGCTTCTTTTTAAGATCATTTAGGGTAATAAGCGGAAGAAAAGAGCCAAAAACGGCGGCAATCAACAGGTTTAATGGGTCGATAGGCCCAAGCAGCGCCATCCCCGCATAAGCCAGTAAGGTGAAGAACACGGCGGAAACGACGCGCACACCCACATACTCTTCCGGCGTCAAAATATAGGATACGCCTGACACCTGCAGTTTTTTGGCAACCTTTTCCAGATAATCCACGGGTAAACGCTCACCAATATAATATGCAGCGATACGCACCAAGGGCCAGATGGTGCGAAGCGATGAAGGCAATGGATCCATAAAGTCCCTATTCTCATCGGGAATGGATTTCTTAATCGCATAAACGCTGTAACAGCCCATCATAATGGCAAGGCCAAATAAGGCGATTATCCCTATAAACATGTACTGTCCTTATACATCTATTGTGACGATTTTTTTGATGAACTTGTAACCGATGAACAACATCACCGCGACGACAAAACACACCAACCAGCCTATTGGCTCACTGAACAAGCGCGCCATATGGGTGGGTTCCATGTGATAGAGCACGAAACCAACAAACAAGGGCAAGCCAGTCATCACCACCCCTTGCATTTTCCCTTGTGCCGTCAAAGAATCGATTTTTCCTTCCATTTCCAGTTTCTTGCGCAGGGTGTCCGCTAAACGCTCCAGGGTTTCAGAAAGGTTACCGCCTATTTCCTTAGAAATTTGCATGCCCGCCACCACCAACTTAAAGTCCTGCTCGGGTATACGCGCCAGCATATTGTTCAAGCCATCGTTAAAGTCGACGCCCAGGCGTTGCTCACGTAAAAACAGCGAAAACTCCTGGCTGATCGGCGCTTCCTGTTCCTTAACCATGGCTTCAATTGAGTTGATCAGGCTTGAACCGGAGCGCATTGAGGCACAGATCATATTCAGCGCATCCGGCAGTTGAGAGATAAACTTTTTACGTCGGCGCCTTTGTAAAAACTTATACAAATACGGCGGCACAAACGACAGCAACACCACCATTAAGAAAGCGACAAAAATCGTGCCCGTGTACGCCCAGATAAGTAGAAACAGCACCACCATGCCCACTATGTTCATGGCGAAAAGCTTCTGCGGCTCAATAAACAAGAACATATCCGACAGATTGTGCCGAGCCGAGTGAGTAAAGGTTTCTCTGTATTTAACCGCAAGGTCACGGGAAATATAGTTGCCGCCATAGACCAGCAGCGCCACCGACACCCCGACCAAGATCATCAGGATCAGTGAACTAGTCATTACCGCTAACCTTGAAAATGCCCAGATCCACATCCAACCCCTGCTCGCGCAATTTTTCGTAAAACTCAGGGATCATGCCGGTGGCGACATACTCGCCCAGTACCTTGCCCGACTCACTGTATCCCGTTTGTTTAAACTTAAAAATTTCGGACAATTGTATGGTATTGGACTCAACGCCGGTGATTTCACAGATTGAAGTGACACGACGTGAACCATCGCTAAAGCGAGATTGCTGCACTATCATGTTGACCGCCGAGCCGATTTGCTCGCGAATCGCCTGTATAGGTAAGTCCATCCCCGCCATCATCACCATGACTTCCAAACGGGAAATACAATCGCGCGGCGTATTGGCGTGCGCGGTTGTTAGTGAGCCATCATGACCTGTGTTCATGGCTTGGAGCATATCTAGGGCTTCACCACCGCGACACTCACCGACGACGATGCGGTCAGGGCGCATCCGCAAACAGTTTTTAACCAGGTCACGAATTTCAATGGCACCTTTACCCTCCTGGTTTGGCGGTCTGGCTTCAAGGGAGACCAGATTAGGTTGATAGAGCTTAAGCTCGGCGGCGTCCTCCACCGTGATAATGCGCTCATCATCTGGGATAAAATTCGATAACACATTTAGCAAGGTGGTTTTACCCGAACCGGTTCCGCCTGAGATCACCACGTTACGCTTATTGACCACGGCCATTTCTAAAAATCGCACCATTTCCGGCGATAATGAACCAAAGCGCACCAGATCTTCGGCCTCTAGCTTATTGGCCATAAACTTTCGGATGGTGATGCAGGGTCCTTTTAGCGCCAAAGGAGGAATAATGGCGTTCACCCGGGAGCCGTCTTTAAGGCGGGCATCAACCATGGGCTGACCTTCATCGATGCGTCGCCCCAGCGGCGTCACAATCCGCTCTATGGCGCCGAGTACCGCCTGATCATCGGTAAAGGCGATATCCGAAAGATAAAGTTTACCGGCCTTCTCAAAGAAGATTTCATCGTGGGAATTGACCATGATCTCCGACACGTCCGGATCTGCTACCAGACGCTCTAAAGGCCCAAGACCAATGGTCTCGTCGAGCACTTCTTTACTGAGTGATGCTTTGGAAATAGTCGCCGGCAATTCAAACTTGTCGATAATGGCATCAATTAAGCCCTTACTTTGCGTACGCAGCTCATCATCGGACATTTCCGAGACATTAACGCGGCGCAGGTCGATTTGTTTGATCAACTCCTTATGTACCTGCTTTCGCCAGGTATTGCGCAGCTTTATTTCTTCGCGCTTTTGTTCGGTGTCATTGGCTGCCACCGAGGCATTAGCGGCTAGGCTACTGACACTTACGGATGGGTTTGGCGTAACTGAGGTGGGAGCATCGGCAAGCTCGGGGCGAATTGATGTATTCACACTTTGTTGCGGCTCTTGCTGCGTCTTTTTGGTGCTCTCTGCGGCAATAACACTGAGGTGATAACCGCCAATTTCAATCACATCATCGACATGCAAGGGGCCTGCGGATTCAACGCTTTTGCCATTGACCAGGGTGCCGGTTCGACTCGCCCTGTCCTCCAAATAGATGCCGTCATCGCGCAAATACAATTTTGCATGTTCACGGGACACCTTAAAGCCATGCAACACCACGGGATGGCGCTTATCCTTACCTATAACACAGGTTGTCTCATTGCATTTTATGGTGCCGACTTTAGTGCCTTTGGCCGTGTTTACAATCACTTCAAACATAGCGGCTCCTAGTCAAGAATATAAAAAGCTTCGAGATTATCGGCTTCGGAAATCATTTCCTGAGCGCGTTTGAGGCGATTTTGATGATCTTCCCCTTCGATAGGCACCAGTTTGGGCGTGACTAAAATAACCAACTCGGTTTTATTGTCGGTAAAGTCGCGAGACTTAAACAGCTCCCCCAGGATGGGAATGGAGCCAAGGAAGGGAACCTTGTTTACCGCTTTGGCCATCTCGCTAGATACCAAGCCGGAAATAACTATGGTGTCGCCACTGCTAACATTGACAACCGACTCCGTTTCTCGGGTTTTAAAACCCGGAACGCCATTGACCTGTACCGCTTGATCTATGGAGCTGACTTCGGCACTGACAAAAGAGACAATATTGCCCTGCTCATCGGCAACGGGCTCGATTTCTAACTTAATGCCATATTCTTTAAACTCGACATTCGCGGCACCATTGGCAGAAAGCAGCGGAATGGGTACTTCACCGCCGGCCAAAAATCGTGCTTTATCACCGCTTCGGGTGCTCAACGTTGGCTGTGCCAGCATGCGAGCGTCACCTTGCTCCGATAACAACTGAATTTGCGACGTTAAACCGGAAACAATGCCAAAATGTGCGAAACTCGTTGATCCAACCAGGGTCTCACCGAGTTGGTCAACGATGGAGTTACTGACCACCGAGGGGGATGAGACAGAAAACAAATCATTGCTGGTCCAGTTACTGATAGCGCCAAACGCCGGGCCTGCGGCACTGCTATCCCAACGTACGCCGAGGTTTTTTAAGTTGCGCTTTCTTAATTCAACAATGTCCACATCCATACGGATCATTTGCTGCATCGACAGCACCTTGGACGAAACCAGCGAGGTCACATTGGGGATGCTCGACGCTATGGTGTTGATCTTTTCAAGCTCGGGCTCGTCCACTTCGCCGTTTAATACAATCAGGGAGCCGACCTGTCGCACCTCAACGCCATCAATCCCTTTAAGCAGCGCACGAACTCGAGTTTCAAGCTCGTCGCTATTGAACTCAGACACCTTAATCTGAATCTTGATAATATTGCCTACGCCATCCCAGGCCTGGAGCTCAGTATTGCCCTCGCCTTCGGCGATAACCAAGACATGCTCATCATCAAGCACCTTGGCGCTGATCACGCCGGGCTTGGCAATAGCCAAACGGTTAACTTTTTCAATTGGCAGTAAATCCATGGTGCCAACTTGCATATCAATGGTCTGAACGGTAGCGAACACCACACCTTGATATAAGCACAATACCAAGACTGCAAGTGTCTTCAGTGACGCCTTCATAAATATTCCCTTATCTGTACTTCAATTATAAGTTCTTGTTCTTAGATGCGTAATCTAGCGCCAAAGGCGACTGTGACGGCTCTTCGACCAAGGTGTGTACGCCATTTGCGACAGCGCCTTGGCCGCCAATAATGATCTCAACCTGGCGCTGGGACCCCCCGTTATTAAAAAGAACATCGGAATTCACCGACTGGTGTTCAACCTCAAGTGCATCGCGGCGGTTTCTCAACAGTGCGACAAAGTCGCCATGCTTTTTGGCCAGGGTCACCCGAGCGGCGTCATAAGCACTCAAGTCTAAGGTGACCGTGCTGTAGTTGGACGGATCGGAGTAAATCTCGTCGACCAGCTCGCGATGCTTATCCAGGGTCACCTTGCCGGTCGCAAGTACGGTCACACGTTCAATCAAGAGATCCAAACGGCTGGCCTCTCGGCTAGCCTCATCCTTATTTTCGCGTAGTAAGAACAGGTCAACCTTATCCCCCGCAACTAGCATACCGGCGTTTGAATTGCGCTCATCGATACTGATGGTCACCGCCCGGCGGCCATCGGCTATGATGTCAGAAAATTGCTCCACCCCTTTACCTGGTAAAAACGAGCGTAAAATGGGTTGGCCTTTTGCCACATGGTCAAGCAACATTTGCCCGTCGGCTTCGGCAAAGTCGCGCGGGTGCATAGCGCCTGGCGCCAGATAATCTTGTGGTACTTCACGTACGGCAACGGCGGACTGGTCAATAATGTCGCCCTTATTAAGCTCCCTGGTTGCCACTATCACCGGCACTTTTATTATGTTGTTACGGCTATAACGCTCCTGCATTTCCGTTTCTTTTGCTTTCATATAGTTGCCCACGGACCAGGCAGCCACCCCGCCGAGGAGCAGGGAAATGAGCAGGATCACCCAGTTTTTATCCAGAAACTTAAGCTTCTTCATCGATTACTTCCTTGTTATTTTCTACCGACTTGTTTTTGGCAATGGTGGCAAAGATTTTGCGTAGCTGTAGGCGTTATATGCGCGCTTGAGCCTGTCATTTAGAATAGTCATCACATTTTTGCCCTGATAATCTTTGAGCCAAGTGTTTTCTATCAGCTCCGAACGCGGAACCGGGGTCAATAACGCGCCGGCAACTGCCGCCGTGACAATGGCGTATTCAACCGTTGACTGCCCCTTAGTTCGTTTAAAGTTGTACATCGACTCGTACCGCCGTAATGATTGAATACTGACGCTCTCTATCAAAAGTAATGTTGATATTCTCCGGACCTTTACGGGCCATAAACACGCCACTTTGTTGGTCTTGGGTGTAGGCCGAGGTCTCTATATCCCAACCGTACTTTTTAAAATAGCTGTCATAGAAATTCAGGTTTTCGGCAATAGACAGGCTATTGCGCATCAACAAGGTGTTAGAAAGCTTAACCCCGTCCTTAGCTTTAACATCTGTCACTACATAGGTGCCCAAGGGCTTGGGGAAATTCTCCAGGGCTCTGTCCAATTTCAGCAGTTCGGAGTCCGGCTCTTGCATCGAGCTGACATAAGTCAGATTGTCCTCGGCATTAAACTCGGGGATTTTAGCTGTGTAGAGCGTATCGTCTATGAGGGCGTTGATGATCCGCCAGCCACTAAGCGTCTGATCGTCGAACTTATCACTGCGCCCTTGCCATAGCTGGGTGTAATAGGCGGCAATGTCAGTGCTCGACAGCTGCGCCGAAAATGTCCAGGCCTTGACCTTTTTACCATTAACCAACATGCCATCGGAGACGGTCGTGACCATCGCCTGCTCCGGAAAGTCTATCTTTGCAAAGGCGCTGGCACTGAAAAGTAACAGCGCCGATATAAGTAGCGATTTATTCATCATTAGCATCCGTGTTATTTCCTGTTCTGTGCGCAGGCAGTTTTTCAACATCCGTGTGGCCGAGTTTCAAGCTACTTGGGCGAATAGGCCGAGCAATAGGAATATTCGACAAGAGTCTTCGTAAATTATTTAACAAGGATATGTTCAACAGGTTCGCCGGCACCAGGGATTGAACCCGTCTTCTGTTGTGTGTTTGGCTGCCGGCATTCCAGCCATCGGCGACTATGTAGTTTTTGGACACCATTTCTATTTCAAACTGACCCAAGCGTTTATTATTTTGGGTGTTACTGGCGAGTAGATCGCCATTGACGTTTTCCAGCAACTTATGGCTGTTTACCTTAATCTTGCTGCTGCCCGAATACATGCCTCGGGTCTCTAAAGAGAGGCCGCCTATTTTCAATACCGACATAGCCGAATTAAGCAAGGAGGTGACTTTGCCTGGCACGCGCTCATTATTGAGCGTATGAACCAGGTATTGCTTATTGTTTTGGTCCTTGCCGTCATTGTAGTCGGCTAACAGAAACTGGCTGTCATCCTGGCCGGCTTGATTAAAGCGGTAGTGCTGCGCCGCCTTATCTTCGTGCCACTTCTTTGTCTGCGCGCTGGCGTCGGAAAAAATCATCGACTCATGGCCATTAATAATGCGATGGGGTACCTGAGCAACCACGTCGGGGGTGCTCTTAATGGCCAGATTACCGCTGCTGCGCGACCAATTTCCTGGGGCGCGTTCAAACCATACGGTGCGTTCCCAGGCAACATAACGGGCGGCCATATCGTTATAGTGACGGGCCTCAATCAACTTGGAAAAATACGGAACCAGTAACATTAAAGGGGCAACGATAAAAGCCACAAAGATGCCCATTTCTACCAGGGATTGACCAGCTTGCTTGTTCATCACTATTTCTCCTGCGCCGCAAAGGCGAGCGCAGCAACCATGCCCCGCTCACCATTGGTGGTGTCATCCAGGGTAACCTGCCAGTATGGGTTGTATAGGTTACCGTATTCCCATTTAGAGTCGGAGCGCCCCCACAGAGCACGGTCACGAAAATAGTAAATTTTCGCCTTACTGAGCACTAACAATTCACCGTCGGGAGTGGCTGTATGCTCTTCTAAGTTGACGTTGGTCTGCGCCGGTCCGCCAGTGCCAATATTTAGCTGCTCCGAGGTGCGAATATTTTTTCGCTTTTGCGACACAGCGATGGTGAATTTTGGCGCCACGTTTTTATTCTGACTTTGTTTAATGTCGTAAAAGGGCTGCAATCCGGAATAGGCATTATTCATCTCGCTTTCATTGGTATAGGCGTAACGCGATGCCTTGCGGTTAATGGCCCGAGAGCGGCCATAATAATGGCGCGCGGTATAATTCGTTGTATCCTGATCATCACCCGCATGAGCTGCGCCCCAACCTACCGGGCGTTCACCACCACGCCACTTACAGCGAAATCGCTTACAGCTGAATCTATGAAAATGAAAGCTGAAGGTATCCATACCACTCCAGGTTTCCGCGTCACGTTCGCCATTGTTAAATAGCTCGGTTCCACCCGCCTGCTTGGCTTTATATTTCACCGGGAACAAATGAGCCGAAAAAGGAAAAGGCCAATTGAACGAACGCTTTTTACTGAAGGGATCGCGAGAATCGACGATCAAATTAAAATGGTCATCGTAACGGCCGGTGTTATCTCGCCTGTCAAAACGCCCCTGGAAACTCACCCAGTCCCTTGCCACATAATTGGCAACGCCAAGCGCAGAAATAGTATCGATATCGGCGTTTTGATTGTTTTCTTTTAATACCTTATTGGTGGTATCGACCGCCGCGACCATGGTTGCGGAACTCATCAGCTGTTGCGATCTTGAAAGCAGGCGATTGACGCCATCGGTAAACATCACCGCATATTCAAGCACCGGCTGCATATACTGATTGATTTGGGTCACGGCCGATTCTATCGCCGAAGCGATGGCAGCCGCCGGGGGGATAAAATACATAATACGGGATATATTGCGCGTCGTTTCTTCGGTCATATTGCCCCAAGACGCTAAGCCCACGTATTGGGCCACGGACACATGATTGGCCACCATGGCGCGATTGGTGTAGGCCTTGTAGTTCAAATCACGGGCCAATAACTGAGCCCCGCTTAATGCTGCGGCATCGGAGAAGTTTTGGAGCCGGGTTTTATGCAAGTTCTGCTGTGAGACATTGAATAAGTACAGTAAAGATAAGACGATTATCGATAAAAATATAAGCCCCAACACCAGGGACTGACCCTTTTCCTTGTGCATTATCGAATTCCTTTAAAGAAAGAAATAGGGAGCCAGGCCCCCTATTTCTTTTAATTGCCTAGCGCTAATAAAACGAGGTTAATCTACGGTGCCGGAACCACCCGAGCCACCACCAGAACCACCTTCTTGTGCGGCTCCTTCGTTGTAGTTACCCAGGTTATATTCTTTATCGGCATTGGTAGTTGCCTTATCAGCAGAACTCTGTGCCGCATCAATTTGCGCCGACGAGTTCTGGCCACCCACTTCCGTCGCCAGGCCTGACACCTGATTACGTATGGTTTGTCCGAAAAGACTGTAAACACCAATCGCAGAAACGGCGATCAAAGCAACAATGATGATGTACTCAACCATGCCCTGACCCAGCTGTTTTCGTAGTTGTAGCATCATGACAACTTCCCCATGTTTAGCGTTCGGAGTTATTAGTTACCTGAGCCACCGCTCTCTTGAGCCGCACCTTCGTTGTAGTTGCCCAGGTTGTACTCTTGATCGGCGTTATCCTGCGCATCTTTTGCAGAATCCTGTGCTGCTTTAATTTGTGCAGATGAATTTTGACCACCTACTTCGGTCGCCAAGCCTGATACCTGGTTACGAATTGTTTGACCAAACAAACTGTATACACCGATTGCAGATACAGCGATAAGAGCAACAATAATAATGTACTCGACCATACCCTGGCCTAATTGACGTTGTTTCATTTTCTCTCCATGCATAATTAATAAAACAAAATCATTCTAGATTAATAAAAACAAACGACCAATCATCCGATTGGAGTATTAACTCAAATTTAATATTTTAAATAACCACTAAAAATTAAAATCTGAAAGATAACCCACGAGTTGAGTGCGATTTTTCACCCCTAATTTGCGTAATAAGTTTTGCACATGGGTCTTGGCGGTGGTCTCGGCAATTTTCTTTTCTAAAGCGATTTCTTTATTGGACAGGCCTTGGATGATCAGCTGAGCTATCTCACGTTCTCGACGGGTTAATAGCGACTGCAACTGGCATTTTTCCGCCTGGCTTTTCTGTACCTGATCGATAAAGGTCGACATGGCGGCACGAGAAAACCAGCGGATATTGTTATTGAGCGCCTTAATGGCTTCATTCAGCTCTTGTGCACCCATGTCCTTATAAATGACTCCTCTGGCACCCTTACCAAGCGCCTCGAGCTCAAACGTCAGTGGACAATCGCAGCCACAACCATAAACGACCACAGCGCCAGTCAACGCCTCTTCATCAAGGCGGGAGGTCATTTCATCAAGGTCGATGAAGTTGATATTTTCTCGGCGCAGTGTTTGCCGCCAATCTGTATCGCAATGCAATGTAAAATCCCTCTTAACTATCGAGATTAACCAATAGGTATTTTCCCGCTTATTCTTGGTCTAGCTCATCGGCTATGGCATCAAGTGCTTCCAGATAGCTCTTCGTAGCGTCCTGAATGATATAGCCTTTGTTAACCTTTAGTTGCTGCTCATCTATTGGCCCACGAATAATTTCTGTCAATTCAAGAGTAAAGCCAGCATCAATATCTTCAGTTCGGTATGGAAAGGCATGGTGTTGGTAATTGATATGACGAAATAACTCGCTCATCTGATAAGTGAGTTGCGTACCGGAAAGGCCAAAGCGTATGTCTTCTCGAACGCGCTGCAATAGCCAGTTAAACTCCTCACTACTTAAGGGGGTGACCCCGCTCACCGTCGGGGACGTACTAATTCGAAAACGAATATCGCTGGGGTCTTCGGGTTTATGGCCTATCAGCTGGTGCTTTGCGCTAGGGGTATAAATAAGGTACTCGCTGGGATCAGACTGGGGGTCGAACGCCAATTCATAGATATCGCGCTCGCTTAGATTAGGCATCTGTGTGGCCATCATTTTCAACTGCGGCGCATAGTGCTCTGTCATAACCTGGTAGTTAGTGAGAAAAGCATTCTTGAGGTTATGATCTATGACATAACGACCCGTCCATTTCTCGGTCATGTAAGAGCGGTTTTCACCCTCAAGTTGGTAATCCGTGCGCAGTACTTTATCACTCACCTTGAGCACGGCGGTGCCGACTCTATTATTTTCGCCCAATGAATATAAATCATAATTAAGTATTAAATCTGCATTTGCATTAAAATTAAAAAACAATAGAAATGATATAGGAATGACGATTTTATTCATACGTGCTAGCATCAAAAAGGAACTTTTAAAATCATTCTATGGAAAAATAAAAACCAAATCTAGATCAATTTAATTTTGTATTTATGAAGGAACATAATGAAAATAAATGAATTTATAGCAACAATGTCATTTTTACTTTCTAGTCACATAGCCTTAGCAGAAACCGGCAGTAAATGTGATAAAAATATTAATGAAATATTAGATGTTAATGGATTTGACTCGCCGTACGATTATACACAACAATACCAAACAATAGATTTGAGTTATGCGTTAGAAAAAAATCAAGGCTCGGTAAGCTATGCCTTTGTATCGGGTATTGAGTTGCGCGGAAATACAAATAAAACCCGAGAATTAACGCTAGGCTATGGGCAAAAATTGTCTTCCATGGGCTATGAAGCTGTCTTTAGCTGCAATAATACTGAGTGCGGCAATGCCAATAGCCTGCAGCGTAAATTGGGCATTAGTAACACTGTGGTTGCCAAAGACGATCAGTTTCACGAACTTTGGGTAAAGGATCAGCAATACTACTCTTTGTACCTGGGGAAAATGACCGTCTTTGCGGACAACTACTTTATCGCCTTACAGCACTTTGATTTAACCGACCTGCCTACTGGGGCATCCTTACACTTCGATATCGACAGTGCGGTACTCACTCAACAGGCCAGAGCAAGTATAGATAACCTCATCACTGTAATTAACTCACATCCACAGCTTAAGTTTAGAATTACAGGCGGCACCGACAACAGCGGCTCAGCACCATATAACCACAGCCTGGGCTTAGCGCGAGCTCGGTCGGTGTATACCTATTTGTTAGCACAAGGGGTTATGCCGCATGTTTTAAGCTATGAATCGGTGGGAGAGCGCAATCCTAGGTTTGAAAACACTTCACAGGCGGGAAAAGAGAAGAATCGCCGCGTCGACATTTCTCCGCTTATTATGTAGTTGAACGAGTTGCTACGGTGGCAAGCCCACCGTAGCCATACCTTTGTTATCTGAACAATACCTTTTCTTGATTAAACCAGCGCACACAAAAGGCTAACAGGCCGACCGCGAGCAGTATGCTAGAGCCAACGATCACCGCCAGTATGCCTATCTCACTGGTGCCCTTTAACAGCTCTTTGATTGCTAAGGCCACATTAGTCACCGGAATAAATGCGGTTTTATAGGTGAGTTCCATATTCGGCATCACCGAGATCATCACAGGAATAAAGACCAGCATAGACAAGGGGCCCATGTAGTTTTGCGCTTCCTTAAAGGTGCGTGCATAGATAGAAATAGACAGCACAACACTTGAGAACATCGCCGCCAAGGGGATAAGCAATGACAGCATAGCGAGAAGCTCAACAAAGGTTATATGCGATAGCGCTATGGTGAACTCACTGACATTGACAAAGGTACGCGCCACGAACAGCCATAGCCCCATACTGAGTATGCTGAGACTGGCGGTTGCCAGGGACGCGGACAATACGGTCAAGAACTTACCCAAGACTATGTTGGTTCTGGAGATCGGAGTAAGTAACAGGGTTTCCAGCGTGCCGCGCTCTTTCTCACCGGCGCCCAGGTCGATGGCTGGGTAGACTGCACCTGTCAGTACAATGGGGATCAACAGGTATGGCAGCAGCACACCAATTTTTTCACCCCAGCTTTCACGTGCATCTGCCGTATCTACCTTCTCCAGTTTGATGGGAGATATAAGATACTCCATCTCACTTTCCTTGCTCACACCAAGTTCGTTAAAGGACTGAGTTTGCACCTTGCTTTGGTATTGCTCTTTTAACTCTTCGATATATCTAAACAGATAATTGATGCGCGCAGAATCATTATAAATCACCTGCCAGGTGGTTTGTTCCCGACTCGCCGGTTGCGCCTTGGCTTGGATCACTATCCCCACATCCAGCTCTTCATTCTGGATTGCCTGAATAATGTCATTCTTATTTGCGTAGTCGGCGCTGATCAGTTCAAAGTTCTTATGGTATTTGACGCTGTCGGTAAACTCTGGTGCCGCCTCAGCGCCTATGATATACACCTTATGAACTTCCTGCTCCGCCTCCAGATTAGCCATTGCCATCATGTAGCCAACCACGGCAAAAATAACAGGGAAGATCAGTAGCGGCAAAGCGACAACAAAAATCAGGGTTTTTCTGTCACGTAACAGCTCTTTTATTTCCTTTAAAAATACTTCAAACATGACGATGTTCCTCAAGAATATTCATAAACGCCTGGTTTAACTCCTCACTTCGGCCTTGTTGTTTAAAGGCCGCCAAGGTGCCATCAAAACAGGTGAGCCCCTGGTCAATCACAGAAACGCGGTCACACAGCAACGCCACTTCGTCGAGGTGATGGGTTGAGAACACCACGGGTGTGCCCTGCTCTTTTAGGCTTTTAATAAAATTGATCACCGTTTGTGTGGTCATAATATCCAGGCCCGTGGTCGGCTCATCCAAGATCACCACCTTAGGTCTGTGCACCACGGCGCGGGCAATATTGGTTTTTTGCTTCATGCCGGTGGAGAGATTATCGGCACGTTTATCCAAAAAGCTGTGCATATCCAGCAGGGTAAACAGCTCATCGCATCGTTGCTTAAGCTCGGCCCCTTTCATGCCATGCAATTTGGCAAAATATTCGACATTTTCTTTGGCGGTCAAACGACCATAGAGCCCGGTTGAGCCGGATAAAAATCCGATAGCCTTACGCCCGGCCAAAGGTTTCCTCACTAAATCAACGCCACCGACTTCGATACTGCCTTCATCCGGTTTAAGCGCCGTAGAGAGCATACGCAAGGTGGTGGTTTTACCGGCGCCGTTAGGTCCAAGCAGGCCCAAGACTTCACCTTGTTCGCAATGAAAATGCACATCACGGACGGAATGAAAATAATCTTTTTCTTCGCGTGGGTCTTGCTGTGTCTCGCTGATCCCTTTTTTATGATCCTTGGTGAGCTTGAACTTCTTCTTAAGCCCGTTCACGCTTATCATTTGTTATTCTTCCTTCGTTTTGGCCTAAAGTAGTCGGTATTGGCATAAAAATCGGCGTTATTATTGTCTTCATACCATTGCGGCACCCCCAGTAATGGCAGTGGCGACATGGCTGAGTTATCCGCCAACACCCTATCTGTCGCTATCATCTCATAGAGGCGCTCATCTAGGTAGTTGTATTGGCTCGCTAAATCTTTACAAAATATATCAGGACTCACAGGCACAAACAGGGCTTTGCCGGTTAAGCCAATAAAGGGCTGGGTCAGCATTTCATAATTTGCATGACCAAAGGTGTAAGCACGGATTTCGCGCTGCCACTGCTCGCGGCGCGTCACGAACACCTCATGCCATTGGTGCTCACGAAATGCCTCAATCCAACTTGAGTCCGTCACCGCTAAGATCACCGCACATTCGTCGAACAGCGTCAGGGCATTGCGCATCTTGCTGCGCTGCGTGCCCTGCTGCGCCGCCATTTCATCGATATGTAAACGATTCAACAAGGCCTTGGTTTTTGGAAACAGGTGCCACATAAAGGCACCAAAAAGGTCGTGCCAGTTATGCTGACGGGTCGGCACCTTGCCAGTTTCGTAAATAAAAGACTCGTAATAACGCCCATCCTGTTCAAACTCAGCGTTATCAATAAACTTAAGAGGCACTTTATTAGCGTTAACTAGAGTGTGGCGATTAAGCTGGTCCAAGGTCGGCCAATCCGTAAATTGGTCCAGAGCAAAAAGCGCATTTAAATGGGCGAAGGCGCCGCTTTGCAAACAGGCGGTTTGCCAGTGTTCAAAAGGGGTAAAACGTTTCATTACTGCGATTATTAGGCGTAAATTTTGCGTAGTTTAGCGCAAAAACTGGTTTAATTTTACCGCTATCCTTATACTGGCTGGGTCTTATAGCAATGAAACCAATAATTATGAAACGCTATTTTCCTTTGACTCTACTCAGCGCGGCTATTCTTGCCGGCTGTGCGAGCACACAGATCAGCAACCAGGATGTAATGGCTGGTTGGAACAGTATCAATGCCGAGCAATTGGCCACGCATGTCAAAACTCTAGCCTCTGATGAATTCGGTGGCCGTGCCCCTTCTTCTAAAGGCGAAGAGCTAACCTTGGCTTATTTAACCGAGCAATTTAAAGCTCTGGGTTATCAGCCTGGTAACGGTGACAGCTTTTTACAACAAGTGCCGTTGGTCTCTATCGAGGCCGATGCCAATATGGCCCTGCACATTGGTGGCAAAGACTACCAATACAAAAAAGACATGGTGATGGGCACCAGCCGTATCAGTGCCAAAGAAAGCATTAAAGATTCCGAGCTAGTGTTTGTTGGCTATGGTGTGAATGCCCCAGAATACAAGTGGAACGACTACGAAGGCCTGGATGTGAAAGGCAAAACCGTGGTTATGCTGGTGAACGACCCTGGCTTTGCCACCAAGAATCCGGAACTTTTTACCGGCGATGCCATGACCTACTACGGCCGCTGGACATACAAGTTTGAAGAAGCCAGCCGTCAAGGTGCCGCCGGTGCCATCATAGTGCATGAAACCGCACCGGCCTCCTACCCTTGGTCCGTGGTAGAGAACTCTTGGAGTGGCCCACAGTTTGGCTTCCAAAAAGACAACAACAATATGGACCGCGTTGCCGTTGAGGGCTGGGTTACTGTAGATGTGGCCAAGGAGCTATTCACCAAGGCCGGTCTTGATTTCGAGCAGGCCAAGCAACGTGCCGCCGAGGGCGCCTACCATGTGGATATGGGTGACCTGACTGCCAGCGTTGAGGTAAACAGCGAAATCAAAAAGTCGGTCTCGTACAACTTTATCGCCACCCTCCCGGGCAGTAAAAAGCCGGACGAGCACATTATCTACTCGGCCCACTGGGATCACCTGGGTACGGATAAAAACCGTAAAGGCGACCAGATTTATAACGGTGCCCACGATAACGCTACCGGCACAGGCGGCATGATTGAAGTAGCCGAAGCCTTCACCAAGTTACCGCGCCACCCAGATCGCTCCATCACCTTCTTGGCGGTCACCGCCGAAGAGCAAGGCCTGCTGGGCGCCAAATACTATGCCGCTAATCCGATTATTGCCACAGACAAAACCGTGGCCAATATCAATATGGATAGCTTAAACCTGCTTGGTAAAGTTAAAGATGTCAGCGTCGTTGGCATGGGTAAATCTGAGCTCGACGATATGCTAGGTGAAGCCGCGAAAA
This sequence comes from Pseudoalteromonas sp. T1lg10, assembly GCF_002964545.1. Classification (NCBI taxonomy): domain Bacteria; kingdom Pseudomonadati; phylum Pseudomonadota; class Gammaproteobacteria; order Alteromonadales; family Pseudoalteromonadaceae; genus Pseudoalteromonas; species Pseudoalteromonas sp. T1lg10. The sequence goes on along the minus strand of NZ_PQBV01000005.1, from coordinate 138,740 downwards.
TGCAGGAGCGCACCATTTCCGGCGATCCTAAGCCAAGCTCGGGTGGTTACTACCGCTCGGATCACTTCGCTTTTGCCAACCTGGGTGTTCCAGCCATGTACGCTGGCGGCGGCAGTGAAGCCCGCGACGAAGAAACCGCTCAATACCGTAAGCGCATGAGCCTGGTACTGCGTGGTTGTTATCATCAGCCTTGCGACCGTTACCGCGATGAGTGGGATCTTTCCGGCGCGGTACAAGACCTGCAATTGTTCTACAAGGTGGGTTTTGATATCTCACAACAAGAGCAATGGCCAAAGTGGTATGCTAATTCTGAGTTCCAGCGCGCCAAATAGGTGAGCTGATATACCAAAGACATAAAAAAAGCCGGTTTTAAAACCGGCTTTTTTCATTCGCTAAGATTAGATGGCAGCGCCTTCTAAAGCAGCATCTTTTGGATTTGGACCGTGGTCGTTGTCACCGTCTTGGCTATCTTGTACGAAGAAGATAAGAAGTACGATAAAACCGATAAGCGGTAGGAAGTAAAGTAACTGCCACCAACCTGAGCGGCCAGTGTCATGAAGACGACGCGCACCGATTGCCAAGCTTGGGATCAATAGCGCAAGCGAGTAAATCATACCGACAAACGCAGTGCCAAGTACGGCATCAATCACTACCGTAACGATAGAGAAAATAAGGTAGAAAAGGATAAACATCCAATAGCCTTTACGGCGAGTACGGCCAGAAAAATCAGCGTATCGCTTTAGCGCTTCCATAAAATATTCCATAGCAGATCCTATATATTATTGTTAATTCCAATGTGCGAATTAGTTTCTAGCTCGCATATTTACCTTAAGAACAAAGGCTTATGAGATGATAATTCAATCCTCGCATAAAAAAAACCAGCCGAAGCTGGTTTTTCATAACAGGAACAACTGGTTAGACCAGTTTTAACTCATCGCCATCAACATTTTTGTCGGTTGCTCTAGGTAGTCTTTCCACAAGTTGTTGAAGCGGGCAATGGTGCCGCCATCGATTACGCGGTGGTCGCCAGACCAGCTAACCTGCATAATGGCACGAGCCTCAACTTCGCCCTTGGCGTTAAAGCGCGGCAAATGCTGCAGCTTACCCAGGGCCACAATCGCCACCTCAGGCTTGTTGATAATAGGCGTCGCCGTAGTACCGCCGATGGCGCCGATATTCGAAATCGAAATGGTGCCAGACTTAAGATCCGCCGGCGCTACACGACCTTCACGGGCGCTGTCCGTAAGACGCGTTACTTCGTTAGCCACATCAACAATAGACTTGTTCTGTACCTGCTTCACGTTTGGTACCAATAGACCCAATTTAGAGTCAACGGCCATACCAATGTTGTGATCGTCAAAATACGTTAATTCGGTGCAATCATCATTCACCTGGGCATTGAGGATCGGGAATTCCTTCATCGCCAATGACAATGCCTTGATGAAGAATGGCATCATGGTGAGTTTCACACCTTGTTGCTTATACTCATCTTTTAGGCCACCGCGCAGGGCGATCAGATCGGTCAAATCGATTTCATCACTGTAGGTGAAATGCGGAATAGTCGACACCGAGCGCACCATCTGCTTGGCCATTGCCGCCTTCATGCCCTTAATCGGCTCGACGCGTGTACCACCGCTTACCACAGCTGAAGGTGCTGCGCTTGCTTGCTCTGCAGGCTTAGCGGATGCACCACCGGCAATAAAGCGCTCGATATCTTCTTTGAATACACGACCATTTTTGCCTGAGCCAGGAACCGTGCTGATATCCACATCCAGTTCACGCGCACGACGGCGCACAGCAGGTGAAGCCAGGGCTTTACCTTGGGCTACAGGTTCGCTTGATGGCTTATCGGCATTGGCTGTTTGTGCTGGTGCGGCTGCTTGAACAGCGGGAGCCGCAGCAGTGTTTGCAGCATTCGCTGACGCACCGGCGATTTCCATCTGGAATAATGGGCTGTGCACCTTGGCAATATCACCTTTTTGGTAATATAGCTTCATCACCTTGCCATCGTACTTGGCGGGGATCTGTACCAAAGCCTTATCGGTCATTACGTCACAAACGGGCTGGTCTTCTTTGATCTCATCGCCTTCGCTGATAAGCCACTCAACCACTTCACACTCGACGATACCTTCACCGATATCCGGCAGAATAAAGTCTTCAAGGGCGCCACCTTGGTGACCACCTTGGGAAGCGCTTTGAGCCGCAGGTGCTGCTTCGGCAAGAGGTGCTGCAGCTGCGCTGCTTTCCTCACCAGCCACATCCATGGCAAACAAGGGGGCATGAACCTTGGCGATATCGCCCTTGGCATAGTAAAGCTCTGTGATCACGCCATCATGTACCGCAGGGATCTGAACCAGCGCCTTGTCCGTCATTACGTCACAAATTGGCTGGTCTTCTTTAACCACATCGCCCACGGCAACAAGCCATTCAACCACTTCACACTCGACGATACCTTCGCCGATATCTGGTAGGATAAAATCTTTAGCCATGTCAGCCCCTTAAAACTCAACCGCGTTTTTAATCGCCTCGAATACCTTTAAGGCATCTGGGATATATTCTTTTTCTAATGCCAACGGATATGGAGTATCAAGACCACATACACGCGCAATCGGCGACTCCAGGTGCAAGAAACACTCTTGCTGGATGGTGGCAACAATCTCGGCACCAAAACCATTGGTGATAGGCGCTTCGTGGCTGACCACCAAACGGCCGGTTTTCTTCACCGAGTTGGCAACGGTTTCGACATCCCAAGGCAAGATGCTGCGAAGGTCAATCAATTCAACGCTAATGCCCTGCTCTTTGGCTTTCTCGGCAGCAGCACTGATGATTTCCATCTGTGCACCCCAGGCCAGCACGGTTACGTCTTTACCTTCTTGCACAACCTCGGCCTTGCCAAGTTCGATGCTGTAATCCTCTTCCGGTACTTCACCTACCGAAGCACGGTATAGGCGCTTAGGCTCAAAGAAGATCACTGGGTTATCGTCTTTAATGGCCGCACGCAATAGGCCTTTGGCCTGATACGGGTCGCGTGGCACAACGATTTTCAGACCCGGAGTATGGGCAAAATACGCTTCCGGTGATTGCGAGTGATACAAACCACCGGCAATACCACCGCCGTACGGAGTACGTATGGTCAGGTTACCAACATTAAATTCATTACCACTGCGGTAACGGAACTTAGCCGACTCGTTAACGATTTGGTCAAAGGCCGGGAAGATATAATCGGCAAATTGAATTTCGGCAATGGCCGGCGCACCGAAGGCGGCAAGACCATTGGCGAAACCGGCAATACCCTGCTCGGTTAGCGGTGTGTTGAAAACACGGTGCTTACCGTATTTTTCCTGCAGGCCAGAAGTGGCGCGGAACACACCACCGAAATAACCCACGTCTTCACCAAAAATACAGGCGTGGTCATTCTCGGCCATGGTGATATCCAGGGCTGAGTTAATGGCATGGAGCATATTCATTGTTTTCATTATTTGATTCTCCCTGCTGTAATTGGGTAAGCGTCCGGGTACTTCTTAATATGAGATTTTAATTGCTCATATTGCGCCTGCAGGCTTGGAATTGGCGTGTCATACACATCGCTGATCAAATCTTCAAGCGGTGGCTTAGCTACTTTCTCGGCAACCTTAAGGGCATCAAGAATCTGCTCACGTACCTGCTCTTTCACCTGCTCGTCTTCTTGCTCGTTTAACCAACCTTGAGCCACAAGCCAGGTACGGAAACGGGCCACCGGGCAATTTTCGCGGTAGCTTGCTTCTTCATCTTTCGAGCGGTAACCACTTGGATCATCCGACGTTGAGTGTGCACCCAAACGATACGCCAAAGACTCGATAAGCACAGGCTCACCGGTTTTAGTGGCGTGATCGCGCGCCGCTTTAGTCGCTGCATACACGGCAAGGGCATCACCACCGTCAACACGAATGGTTTTAATGCCATAACCCACACCGCGTGAGGCAATACCGTCACCGGCAAATTGCTCTTCGGCAGGCGTAGAAATCGCATAGCCATTGTTACGGGCGAAGAAGATCACCGGTGCTTTATGCACCGCCGCCATGTTCAGACCGGCGTGGAAGTCGCCCTCTGAGGCCGCACCTTCACCGAAGTAACAAATGGTGATGTTATCGATTTCGCTATCAAGCTCGCCACTTTGCTTATTGATATGCTTAATTTTCTGGCCGTAAGCATAACCGCTCGCTTGCGGAATTTGTGTGCCCAGCGGCGAAGAGATGGTCATATAGTTCAGTTCATTTGAACCATAGTGGATAGGCATCTGACGGCCCTTACCCAGGTCCAGCTCGTTAGAGAACATCTGGTTCATAAACTGTTCTAGGGTAAAACCACGGTAGCGCAGCGCCGCTTGCTCGCGGTATTGCGCCATGATCATGTCGTTATCATCCAAAGCCGCAGCACTGGCGGTAACCGCCGCTTCTTCACCTAGACACTGCATATAGAAGCTAACACGACCTTGACGTTGTGCCGCTTGCATACGCTCATCCAGGGCGCGGATAAAGCGCATGGTGTCATAAATTTTTAGTGCCGTATCTTGATCGATTTCAGGCACGGTGGCGCCTTCGCTTACAGTACCTTGCTCATTAAGGACACGGTAAGTGGGTATATTAAGCGCGTGGCTGTCAATGAACGCTAGTTCGTGACTGATATTCAACGAAACGTTATTGGGGTTAGTCATAACCTTCCCTTCTCTTGTTGTCATGTCACTAGGCACAGGTTTGTTATTGTGGCTTCTGCGTGGGCGAAAAATTGAAATAAACAATTCAACCGCAGTGAATATGCAGAATAATATTTCTACACATGGTGCCTAGTTTAAATTATGCTGCCGCCACTTTACGTCAACGTAAAGGCTTATTCAACTAATCATAGTCGAATAATTGCATCATTCATAACATGGGGTTGGCAAGTTCGGTGTACGCCTCATAACACACTGTAATAGTTGGATATTATGAGGCGAAGTGGTCAGATCAGATAAATTCGTCGGACAATTCGGTGGGGATAACGGTCAGCAAAGCACGCTGCCCCAGGGCCACCTTGGCGTTAGGGAAAATAATGGCTTCTCCCTCAACTTCGGCGCGTATTTCTTCACCACCATCGTGGCCAAGTAACTCACCTTTAGCAAAGCCCGTGAAGTTAGGCACATCGTCAGAAAAGGTGAAGGAGAAGTCTTCATGATGGCGATTAATGGTGCGATACACAGAGAATAGCTCAACGTCTTCTGCGCGCAGTGGCGGATAGCTCACCTCATTTTGGCTGATCAAGTTCGCCAGGGTCACCTTGGTCTTTTCAAAGCGGGCCATATCGTTTTCACCAAATGGGCGCACCTTACCCAATTCAATGGTAAAGGCATCGGCACCAAAGTGACGCGATGAGAAATAGCTAAAGGTAGAGGCTGGCTCGGCCATCAACAATACGGTTTGTACGCCACAGCTTAGCAAGAACTGCAGCTGTTCGCGCTTGTGCGGTTTGCCGTGTAAATAGGGGTAAACGGCAAACTTTTCATTTTTTGAGTCGCGAATCGCGGTATGCAGGTCATAATGGGCGCGATAACGGCCCTCGCCTGGCGCTGTAAAAAACGCTTCCACATATTCTTCGAGCTTTTTCGCACGCTCACGCTCTGGGTTGGTTACCTCGCCAACGCTGTGTTTGCCACAAAACAGGCGATTAAGGTTTTCATCAACAAAACGCTCGCCAATATTAATGGACTTGGGATTGCCAAAGATAAACATTACGCGATGAGTCAATTCCAAGGTACCGGCAATAATGGCGCGGATCAGCTGATCGCAGATTTCAATGGGCGCAGTTTCGTTGCCGTGCACGGCGCTGGAGAAGATAAAATCCTTGTGGCCATAGTCCTTCGGCTCGAATTGGATCACCCCAGTGTCAAGGACCTTTACATGAGTACCATTATCAAGAGTGAACTGCTCTGGCGCCAAAGTGAATTCATTTTCTCGGGTAATGCCGAGGAAGTCGCCACTTTGCTGAAGACGTTGTAAATACATAATACACCTTCTCGATGTGCTGCCACCGCCTGGTGGCAAAGTTTAGATAGCAAAAAGCCAGTCAAACGACTGGCTTTATATAAAAATTGGGATTAAGCAATGCTGGCGTTAACCAGCTCAACGGCGGCTTGTTCTAATTGAGCCAAATGCTGCTCGCCCTTAAAGGATTCAAAGTAGATTTTATAGATATCTTCGGTGCCCGAAGGTCGCGCCGCAAACCAACCGTTTTCGGTGACCACCTTAAGGCCACCGATAGCGGCATGATTGCCCGGCGCTTCGGTCAACTTAGCGATGATAAGTTCGCCAGCCAACTCGGTGGCCTTGATATCCTCACCACTAAGCGCTTTAAGCTTTTGTTTTTGCTCAGAATTTGCAGGAGCATCGATGCGTTTGTAAAGCGGCTCACAAAACTTGGCGACCAAGTCGCGATAATACTGCGACGGCGATTTGCCGGTCACCGCCAAGATCTCAGCGGCCAACAGGCCCATGATAAAGCCGTCTTTATCCGTACACCACACCGAGCCGTCGATGCGTAAAAACGCCGCGCCGGCACTTTCTTCACCGCCAAAACATAAAGCACTGCTGTGCAGACCCTCTACAAACCATTTCATGCCCACCGGCACTTCAACCAGCTCTTTGCCATGGCTGGCCACCACCTTGTCGATAATAGCGCTTGATACCAGGGTTTTACCCACTTTAACGTCTGCCGGCCAGTCACGGTGCGTTAACAGGTAGTCGATAGCCACAGCCAGGAAGTGGTTAGGGTTCATCAAACCATCTTTGGTCACTATGCCGTGGCGGTCATAGTCCGGATCGTTGCCTATACCGATATCGAATTTATCTTTAAGGCCGATAAGATTGGTCATGGCGTAAGGTGACGAGCAATCCATACGGATTTTGCCGTCCTTGTCTTGCGGCATAAAGGCAAAACGCGGGTCAACTACATCGTTCACTACGGTCAGGTTCAGACCATAGTGTTTGGCGATTAGCGGCCAGTAATTGATACCCGAGCCACCCAGCGGGTCAATGCCTAAGCTAATGCCAGATTTGGCGATAGCCTGCATGTCCACAACGTTGACAAGATCTTCCACATACGGGGTTTGCAGGTCCACATACTTGATAAAACCGGAACGCACCGCCTTTACATAAGGAAACAGCTCGACTTCAACCAGGTCTTCCGCCAGCAGTTGATTCGCTCTGTCTTCAATCCATTTGGTGATTTCTGTGTCCGCCGGGCCGCCGTTAGGCGGGTTGTATTTAAAGCCACCATCCTCAGGAGGATTGTGTGACGGCGTTACCACTATGCCATCGGCTAATTCGCTTGGGTGCGCCTTGTTATGGCTGACCACGGCGTGGCTGATCACCGGCGTTGGCGTGTAGTCTTCCCCTTCCTGGGTAATAATCTGCACTTCATTGGCAACCAAGACCTCAATGGCGGAATTAAACGCCGCCTCTGACAAGGCATGGGTGTCTTTGCCCAGGAACAAGGGACCGAAGATATTGTTTTGTTTACGGTAATCGCAAATAGCCTGGGTAATGGCGAGAATATGCGATTCATTAAACTGGGTATTTAAGGAGCAGCCACGATGGCCCGAGGTACCAAATGCCACACGCTGTTCAGGGTATTGCTCAACATCGGGCTCGTGCAAATAATACGCACTCATCAGTTTAGGCACATTAATTAGCCCTGACTGAGGAGCGGTTTTTCCAGCGTTTGGGTGAACGGCCATGCTTGGTTCCTTATAGATAGTCGCGAATGATTTCAGCTTGTTCTTTGCTATAACCTAGTTCCAAGGCCACTTCATGCAGCATCATTTTCTTGCGCGTGGTGTTGGAGTTGGTCATGACCCAGTAGGGGCTGTCGTCTATATTCTTTGGATTCAGACTGCTGCCGCTGGCTTGGAGCTCTTCTTTGCTGGTAGCAAAGTAGCGACGATCACGACCCTTGATATTCAAAACACGCTCAAAGGTGCCCTTATGACTGCGATGAAACGCTGCCAGAATAAATAAGAAGCGACCCACCACACCTTTTTGCATCGCCAGCTCTTCTTTATTCAGAATATCGAATACAGAGCCCTGATCACTGGCCTGCTCTTTTGCTGGTGCACTTGGTGCAGGTGAGGCTGTTTCGGTCGTTGCCATAGCTGGCTTGTCTGTCGAGGCAACTGGCGTTGCGGGCGCTGGGACCGAGTCGGCACCGGCATTGTGCAGATTCAATAAACGACGCAAAATAGTGGAGGCACTCTCGCCAATACTTTGGGTGTTACTGGCGATATATTGATATAGCTCGTCGTCTATTTCTATTTTTTTCATGATATTCCTGTCATTACTGCCGTGTCTTTCACGCATGGCAGAATTATACCCAAGTTAAGTGAATAAGCTAGGGCATACAGATCATCATATCGGCATTATCATGCCTGTTGAATCACCATCAAGGTTGCAAAAAGGCCCTTAGCTCGGGCACAATTCCTGCGTTTTTCTAACCCCAAATTGGCATATCTATGTTACTTAATTATGAACAAAGCGGATTAAGTGCCACACAGGCACCGAGCGTTATCGTTATCCATGGCCTGTTTGGCTCACTCGACAATTTAAAGGTGGTTGCCCGGGCACTGGGTGAACACTTTCATGTAGTTAATGTGGATGTGCGCAACCACGGCCGTTCATTCCATAGCAAGGATATGAATTATCCGGCCATGGCCGATGACATTATCGCCCTGCTCGCACACCTGGGCATTGAAAAAGCGCATTTGGTTGGCCACTCCATGGGCGGTAAAGTCGCCATGCAGGTCGCGCTCACTAAACCCGAATGCGTTGATAAGCTTGTGGTTTTAGACATTGCGCCGGTTGCCTATCACTCCCGTCATGACGCCATCTTTAAAGCATTACAGGCGGTGGCCAACAGCGCCGTACACTCGCGCAGTGAAGCCGATGCACTGATGAGCGAATATATAGATGCCATGGGCGTGCGCCAGTTTTTGGCCAAGAGTTTAAGTAAAACAGACGCCGGGACGCTGAACTGGCAATTTAACCTGCCGGTTCTCAGTGCAGAATACCCACAAATCCTCGGAACTCCAGTTGCAAATGATTCTTGTTTGTGTGATACACTCTTTATCAAGGGCGGTGACTCTGATTATATCGAAGCCGCGCACCGCGATGAGATTATGCGCTTGTTTCCCAAGGCCAAGGCCAAGGTCATTCAAGGTGCTGGGCACTGGTTGCACGCGGAAAAACCGGTGGCGGTTAATAAGTCCATAGTTGATTTTTTAACTCGTTAATCCATATCAATAAATTAAAGTGCTAAAGGCACTATACTGATGTGAGTCGAAACGCGCATTATGCCTAAATTATTCATTTTTTATGTGCTACAATGCGCGCCGTTTTCCAAATAGGTAGCAGTAAATGGTCGACCAATTTATAAATGGACTGGATACCCTTGGGTTATATTTTGGCCTTGCTGGCATCTTCTTCTTTATCGGCATGGCTATTCAAGACGTTTTGAAAAAAGGCAATGTGCCTAAATTTGGCCGCTACGTGGTATGGCTTGTATTATTTTTAGGCTGTTCCGGCTTTATCGCTAAGGGCCTGATCCAGGTGTTTTGGCAAGGAGCAGGTGTGGGTTAACCATGGCCAAGTCAGAGCAAGATAGAACGACACTCGATTTATTCGAGTACGAGCGACGTCCGGGTCGTCCGAAAACAAACCCGCTCCCACGGGAGTTACAGTTAAAAGTAAATAAGCGAAATCAGCTTAAGCGCGATAAAGCGCGAGGCTTAAAACGCGTCGAATTTAAAGTTTCATCACAGCTGTATCAAGCACTAAACGATATGGCGGATGCGCAAAATATTAGCCGCAGTGCGTTGATTGAAACCATTTTGCAAGAACGATTGGCTATAGATACATAAAAGGTTATTTATTCATGGCAAGTGTAGGTATATTTTTTGGTAGCGACACGGGTAACACTGAACACGTAGCAAAAATGATCCAAAAAGAGCTCGGCAAGAAATTGGTCGCCGTGCACGATATCGCAAAAAGTAGTAAAGAAGAGATCGCAGAGTTTGACCTGCTGCTATTTGGTATCCCTACTTGGTACTATGGTGAAGCTCAGTGTGACTGGGATGACTTTTTCCCTGAACTAGAAGCCATCGACTTTGAAGGTAAACTTTGCGCCATCTTCGGTTGTGGTGATCAGGAAGACTATGCCGAGTACTTCCTTGACGCCATGGGCATGATCAACGACATCATCACCGAGCGTGGTGCCATCGTTGTCGGTCACTGGTCTACCGAAGGTTATGACTTCGAAGCGTCAAAAGGCATGATTGATGACAACCACTTTGTGGGCCTGGGTATCGACGAAGACCGCCAGCCAGAGCTTACCGAGCAACGCGTGAAGCAGTGGTGCGCACAAATTCATGAAGAAATGTGCCTGGCCGAATTAGCTGACTAAGTCTTTGCTGGGCAAGTTTAACTTGGCTTTACACTTGCCCTCGAAGCACGTTATTGTTAATTTTTAAATGCGTCGCGCGCACCAAGGCAAAGTCCGCCTCAGGTGCACAAAAAAGAATCATAATTGAGAACAAGTTGAATGACTGATCATAACCTAGAGCTCAAAAAAGCAGGCCTCAAGGTCACGCTTCCGCGGATTAAAATTTTGGAGATCCTCCAATGCCCTGATAACCAACATATCAGCGCCGAGGATGTCTATAAAATCCTGCTCGATAACAGTGAAGAAATCGGTCTGGCAACTGTGTATCGCGTCCTAAACCAGTTTGACGATGCCGGCATCGTTACCCGCCACCACTTTGAAGGCGGCAAATCAGTGTTTGAGCTTGCGGGCTCGACCCATCACGATCACCTGGTGTGTTTAAAATGTGGTCGCGTAATCGAATTCGAAGACGAGATGATCGAACAGCGTCAGCTTGAAATCGCCCACAGCAATGGCATTAAATTAACCAACCACTCACTTTACCTGTATGGCGAATGTGTGGACACGGATGCCTGTAAGCAATACGCGTTAGAAAACGGCTAAACGCCCTTTTCACTCACATTAAGCCTGCCCAGCGCAGGCTTTTTTGTGCCTGTTTTTAAGATGTTGATAATGCGGCATTAAGGTGTGTTGCATGGGTTACGGTTATTTCCAACCTTGAACCCATTGCTCTTGGCTTTTCAATTCAGTCCAGTCTATTAAATACTCGTTCTTGGACAGAACCGCTTCCAATTTACAGGAAATCACAGAACCCTCCTCGTCGAACTCAATTTCTGATACTAAGAAATGCTTTTCTCGATTCATCGGCTTAACTGCTGTCCACTTACTATGGTGTAATTTAGCCGGGTTAATGCGGTTCATACCCACTCCATAACATTGTGACTGTATTTGCAAACAACGTGTTTTACGAAGGTCTTAAGAATAAAGTTCAGTAATTGAGGACACAGAAAGTTAAAGTTAAAAGGCGCGATATTTTTCACGTCTTTTTCAGCGCCAATAACAACAGAAACGGCATCCGTTATCACCGTTCCATACAGGTATAAAGCGCTGCCATTTGTGACACACTCAAGGAGTTTCTACACGTACAGGCAACCGCATCAAAAGAGCAAGTCCAGCCACTGCAGAGAAAACGGATGCGAGGAAGATTCCCAGCTTAGCACTGTCAATCAGGCTCTTATCGAAAGCTATGTTCGCAATGAACAGCGCCATGGTGAAGCCGATCCCGGCGAGCAGGCTCCCCCCGGCCAATACCCTCCAGCTAAGTTCAGGTGGGCGAATGGCGATGTGCAAACGTATAGCCAGCCAACAGAACAACAGGATACCAATAGGCTTACCAAGCACGAAGCCTAGGAAAATCGCCACTGCGAGCAAGCTTTCTACTTCGCTGAACGTGAGTGGCAATCCAGAGTTCGCAAATGCGAACAGGGGCATGATGAAAAAACCAACCCAGGGATGTAGCGCCATCTCCAGACGCTCCACTGGAGATAGCGTTTCACGCACGGCAATTTCGGCCATCTGTAATGTTTGTCGATCCTTGGTATCGCCGCTGCTTTCACTGCTTGCTGGATGCGCAATAACCTGACCCAATATCGCGTACAACCGCTTATCGCTGACCCATCGACGCGCCGGCGTCATCAGGCCGAGCATCACGCCTGTGATGGTAGCGTGGATCCCGGATGCATCCACGGCAAGCCAGATAACCAGGCCCACGAGAAAGTACAAAGGAAAACCACGAAAACCGAGCATTGCAATGACGCGGATACTCACCAGGCCAAGCGCAGCCATCACCAAGGGCCACCAGGCAATATCACTGCTGTAGCCGATTGCGACGACCAGTATGGCGCCGATATCGTCAACAATCGCTAACGACAGCATAAACACCCTTAAGCTTTGAGGAACGCGTGAGCCAAGCAGGGCGAGGCAACCAATAACAAACGCTGTGTCAGTTGCCATGACAGTGCCCCATCCATGCTGGCCGGGTTGTCCTGATTGCAGTGCCAGATAGATCGTAGCGGGAACGATCATACCGCCCAGCGCAGCGACTATGGATAACGCGGCCATGCGGGGCTTGCTCAACTCGCCGAGAACCAACTCCCGCTTAAGTTCCAATGCGACAAGAAAGAAAAACAGCGTCATCAGGCCATCATTGATCCATTCCCGCAGTGAACGGGCAAACTCGAATGAACCAAGCTGAAGACCTATCTGTGTCTCCCATACGTGTTCGAAAGAGTCAGCCCACGGTGAGTTGGATACAATGAGTGCGGCAACAGTGAAAAATAGAAGAATGGCCCCACCCGCTGACTCAATACGCAAGAAGCGCACAAAGGGGTTGGTCAGCCGATCAGCAAATTCCTTCGGTAATCGGGTGACTCCTGAATTGTCTTGCTTACCTGTACCCATAAGAAGTCGTTCCGACTGTCAAGGGCCAACGCCGAGGTTCAGAGGCGATCTGCCCTTGTGAAAGTAAGGATGCGCAGCGGGTCAAACTTCGCCTGCAAGCACTTAATATATTTCGTTTTCTACGATACGCTCAAAGCGAAAATAGGCAAATTTCTGCACCTTTTGGGCCGGGGTGATGTGCTCCTCTATTCGTTCCTCAAGCAGCCTGAACTCCGGCCCAAGCTCGGCTATCAGCTTTGCAGCATCATATTGAACTATAGGCAATCCGCTGCATTTTTCAGGGCCACCGATTGCAAAAGCAGCAATAATTAGATGACCGCCCAGGCGCAGAGTTTTTTTCAACGCCCCCACGTAACGCTGACGCTCTGCAGCGTCCGTTAAGAAGTGGAACACCGCCCGGTCGTGCCAAAGTGCAACCTGACTATCCGGCGAGAAAGCGGTAACGTCAGACTCAAGCCAATTGACCGCGCCGGCTTTTTCTCCCAGACGCTTTGCCGTTTTAGCCAATGCCGCACCGGAAATATCCAGAACGGTAAGATTTGTGTACCCCTGATCAAGCAGTTGGTCGACCAGCACCGATGCTCCCCCACCTACGTCTATGATCGGAGCAGAGAGTTCGAGATGACTGTTGGCTATGAGCTCAAGGGAGAGGACCGGCTTTGCTTGAAACCAGCTGACTTCAGTCGCTTCTTTGTGCTCATAGACGTTTTGCCAATGAGCCTTTCTATCAAACTCTTGCACTTACCCCTCCAGAATGAAATTGGTCTTCCCCATCAAAAGTAGCACAGGCTCGCTGTTTGGCGTCCTTTGGTTTCGGCGCCTGTTATGTGCACTTTTAATATGACTTTGGTTCATATGAGTTAGGCTCGGGAAGCAAAGGGGGGGTTGAATCAACATAAGTTAAAAATGATTGCCACAAAACAGCCGTTCTTTGATGAGTTAATTCTAATTTGCAACCTAATCCCATAGCAGTCCTGATGGTGCCATCACGCCAAGTGTCATAAACTGCTCCACAATGTGCTTCTCGATAACTCAACCAGGCGTCCTGGCCTTTTTGAATTGCTGTTGCTGAGACACTGTCTTGTGCATATCTCTCTAGACTCTTAGCCAAGTACTTAGCCATTGCCTTCTCAGCCGCTACTAAATCTCTATGCATACACTGATTAATAGCGAGAGTCGTCCACGCTTTTTCACAGTCTACTTCTTCCTCAGCGAAAGCGAACAAAGGGATAAAAAGTAACAGGGGCGCTAATTGTTTCATTGCTTCTCCATGTGCGTATAACGCTCAATTAAGGGGCTGATATTAGTTTGCTAAAATGTGAAGCGAAGCGGAACCGAGCAAACTGTTAGCAGTCCCATGCTTAATGCGCTTGTTACATGCCAACTATGTGAACACTTTTTTGACTTTTTCCATGCTATTTATTAACCCATCTACACCTTCATTCACTGGTGTTTTATCTCCATGCTTTTTATCAAGTGTATCTGAGGCATTCTTGGAAACAGCGTCAATGGCAGAACTGAGTAATTTTTTCATTAGTTCAGGGTCTGTTTGACCTAATCCTTCAATTTGAGTTTTAAAATTTTGATAAGACTTTGCCAGTGCTTCTTTATGAGCATATTCTTGTTGCAATCTCAACGTTTCACTACGCCTTTTAGACGCGAATAGCGTAAGCCAAAGAATAGGTATTATTAAGGGTAACTTGTATAAAATATTTGAAAATAACTTTGTTAGATCAGTTACATCTACGAATTTAATATAGAACCACCCAATTTCTTGGGTTATTGATATAAAAGCAACCATCATCAAAAATGAAATAGATCCATAAAATAAATTTGAATAGTTCTTGATTGGAGTATCAAAAGAAACCTTCAGGTCATAGTATGCAGAAGCCAAACCAGCGCTAGTAGCTCCTGGCAATAAGCTTTCAATCTCATCGTTTAAGGTTTTATACTTGACCTCTTGTTTTTTCTTAAACTCTTCCAAGTGTTTTTCTCTGGCTGATATTTCAGACTTTAAGCCACCTTCAAATTCACCTTCATCATTTTTTTCGCCAAATACAACGGTATGATAGTTTTTGAAGTCTGAAAGTTTTGATTTAACTTCATCCAATAAACTGGTTATCTTCTCTGAGCTAGAGCTGGCCTTTTCATGGGCACTTTCAATTTCAGATGAGATTGATTCAGAGTATGAATCACCATCTATTAATTTGGTTTTATAATCTTGTATCTTTTCATAGTTTTCTTCCAAGGTGGCTTCAAGTTTACTTATCCGTGATTTTAAACCTTCCTCTTCAGAGTCATCAAAGTAGCTTGTTTCTAACTCCTTTATGCGGACATTCGCATTAGTTGATTCTTCAACACTCTCAGATGCACTTTTTTTCAATGCATTTATTTCAGCTAGAATACTGTTGGCTTCGTCTTGAAAAGCACTAAGATTTTTGTTTATAGACTTTGTATAGGCTGCATATGAAGCACTAGCAGATTTCGCTGCTTTTCCTGCAACTACTTGATAAGGCCTAATGTAAGTTAACAAGTTATCCAAATTTGCATTGGCGTTATTTATATGAGCAATATTTCTATTACTTTGATAACTGTTTACTTGTTGAATGCAAGCATTAGATTGCTTATGAAAGTTATCCCATGTTGAACTTGGAATTAGCTCAGGATCACACGCTTCTAATAACTCATTAATGTAAGTTGAAACTTTATTAAATCTAGCGACTTCTTCAACACTAGTTATAACTGTGTCATCATCGACAATAATTTCATTTGATAACTCTAAAATTTGCTTCCATGTCACCTGAAAAGGGTGATTGTTAAACAACTCTATCCAACGACTCATATATTTCCTTATTTCAGGTTAAGACCTAATAGCATTTATAATTTCACCCAACGATGAAACGTAACTGGCATATAACAGCTTATTATTGCGAATTCCCGGTTAAGGAAGTTATCCACAACCCTAACCTTTCCCACCAATAAACTTTTTTATTCAATAATAGCAATAAGTTATCAGGTGTTTTGTTCACACGCAATCGAGAAACGAGCCAGAAAAAACGAGCCTTCACTTATTCGAGCCTTGCGTGGCTCGCTATGTAATCTATTTTTGCCACTTAATATCGGTAACCTATCTCTTATTACCACATAATCGAGCCGTTTTTGTGTATTACATAGCGTGCCAAAACAAGCACAATTGACGCGTTTTTACTTATCCGCGTTTTTGAGAATGTGGGGAGAAAGTCTTGTTATGACACCGAGCCGAGCATATGTTCGCCCCGGTGTCAGAATCGGAAATAAAAGGTATGGCTGTGCAATACTAAAACGCTTTAGCCGCCATAAAGCTCGCTTAAATAGGCTTTGGCGGCCTCATGCCAGCTAAAGCGACATTCTCTGGCATTTGCGCCTAGCTGTTGCCAATCCTGGGGCTGATCTTTATGCATGTCCAGAGCGCGAGTCAGGCACGCCAGTAGTTGCTCACCTTGCTCTGTTGGGCTGTCGCCATTAAATACAAAGCCGTTCTCTCCTTCTTTGACCGTGTCCTTTAAGCCACCAACACCGTGCACCAGACAAGGTGTGCCGCTGCGCAGGGCCATCATCTGGCTGATACCACAGGGCTCAAACGAGCTTGGCATAAAGAAGAGCTCACACAGCTCATAGATGGCGTCGCTAAGCGCCAGGGAGAACCCATTGATAAAGAGGAAGTTATCATGTCTGGCCATGGCTTGAGTCAGGATCTGCTCATAATAAGAGTCGCCAGAGCCGAGCATAATAAAATGCTTTTGTTCTTTGGCCAGTTCATCAAGCACCGCATCGATAACCAGGGTTCCAGGCGCAGGCGTTGCCAAAGGCTGTGCCAGCAGTGCCACCTTTTGCGACGTCACCCGCCCCACAGAACCCAACCAGGGCTTAATTTGCAACTGCTGCCATTGCTGCATGCGCACATGAGCAATATAGTGGCCGCTGCTCAGCTGTGGCAGCTTAGCCATGGCCGAAAACAGCGCCTGCTGCGTTAATGGCCAAAGCGCCTTATGCGGATAAGAAGCGGCTTCTTGTTCATAATCACAGCCGTTTAATATGCCAACCAAACGACCTTGCTGATGGGCCTTTTGCAACTCACCCTCTAAGCCCTCACCGCCGATAAAGCCCCGCTCTGGGTCGCTCGGTTGCAATACTTCCTCAACATAAGTTGGCGACACCAGGTGAATTTTATCGCACAAAGTAATGGCCGCACGCATCGGGTTATAGCAATGCTGATAGTGCGGATCGCAAATTTGCTGTCCGTCGTAACCCAACCAGGGAAACCAGGTTTGCAGCGATGACTCATCGCCGCTAAATGGCCTTGTGCCCTGCAGCGCCAGGTTATGCACGGTATAAACGGTGCGCAACCCTTGCAAGCACTCATACTGAGGGGCAAACGCCCTTAGCACCGCCAAGGTGGCGCTGTGCCAGTCATGCAGATGCAGCACATCCAGTTCACCAAAGGCCCCCTGCTTTATCGCCTCGGCCACCCCCAAACAAAATAATGCGAACTTGCTGGCATCTGCTGCAAAGGGGCGATTATCCGTGTCATTGTGATACACCTCGGCGCTATTAAGCCAAGGATGACTGAGCACATAGTGAGTGACCCCCTGCGCCACCGGCACCCGATATAAACTTAAGGTCAATTGATGGCCGGCAAAGTTCACCGAGTATTGACCGCAAAGCGTTCTCTCGGCCAGTGTCAGACAGGCGTACTCAGGAAGCACCACCTGCACCGACGTAGCTGATGCACTCTTGATACGGGCCAAGGCTGTTGATACCTCGGCAACCACATCGGCAACGCCGCCCACCTTGGCGCCGCTGATGGCGGCGCTTTCGCTACTTACAAATAATACTGCACTCATAACAACTAGGCCCTTTGCTGCGCGCCGCTGTTGGTTTTGGCCGCCAAGGCCGCGAGCATATCTCTGGTCACCAGCACGATGCCGTTTGTTGATACCCTGAAACCATTGGCGCGATCCTGCTCGTGATCTAGGCCTATGTGTAAGCCCGCCGGTATCTTACAGCTGCGGTCGATGATCGCCCTTTTGATCCGGCAATTGCGGTTTACCACAACTCCGGGCAGCACCACGGCCTCTTCAATTTCACAGTAAGAATGCACATAGACATTGGAGAACAACAGGGATTTACGCACCCTTGAGCCGGAAATAATACAGCCGCCTGAAACCGTGGAGTCAACCGCCATGCCGCGGCGTTCGTCATCATCGAAAATAAATTTTGCCGGTGGCAGTTGCTCCTGATACGTCCAAATAGGCCAGCTAGGGTCGTAAAGGTCAAGCTTTGGCTCAGGCGATACCAACTCCATATTCGCCTCCCAGAAAGAGTCCAATGTACCCACATCACGCCAGTAAGGCTGACCAGACATATTCGGGTCGGTAAAGGGGAAGGCAAATACCTTATGCTGGTCGATAATGGCGGGGATAATGTCATGGCCGAAGTCACGGCCCGAGCCCGAGTTTTGCGCATCCTTGTGCAACTGCTCAAACAGGAACTCGGTATTAAACACATAGTTACCCATCGAAGCCAAACAGCGACCCGGTTTCCCTGGAATTTCATTGGGCACCGGAGGCTTTTCATCAAAGCGACGAATTTGATTATGTTCATCCACCGTCATCACCCCAAAGGTATTGGCAGCGTCCTGGCTGTCCACCTCGATGCAACACACAGTCATATCGGCGCCGGTTTCAACGTGCTTGGCTATCAGTGCGCCGTAGTCCATGCGATAAACATGGTCGCCGGATAAAATCATCACGTAGCGAGGCAGTTCATGGCGAATAATATCCATGTTCTGGAATACCGCATCGGCGGTGCCACAATACCATTCGTCGCCATAACGCTGCGATGCAGGTAAAATCTCCACCGACTCACCCAGTTCCTTTTTAAAATGCCCCCAAGCGCGCTGCACATGGCGAATAAGCGAGTGCGACTTATATTGTGTTGCTACCCCCACGCGACGAATACCCGAGTTTATGCAGTTTGACAGCGGAAAGTCGATAATTCTGTGTTTGCCGCCAAAATACACCGCAGGCTTGGCGCGCCAGTCGGTTAGCTCGTGCAAACGCGAGCCTCGGCCACCGGCGAGGATCAGCGCATAGGTATCACGGGTCAGATTACTAATATAGCGATTGGCATAACTGGGCATACTATTCTCCTTGGGGTGTAGTAATCGGGTTTAGGCGCCAAATCTCTTGGCTGTATTGGGCAATGGTTCGGTCGCTGGAAAACGGGCCGGATGCGGCGGTGTTAAGCACACTCATTTGCGTCCAACCTTGGTTATCCTGGTAAGCCTTGGCGACGCGCTCCTGCGCCTGGCAATAATCGGCAAAGTCGTAACAGGTGAGCCAAGGGTCGGTGTCGCTATAGAGCGCCGCCAGAATCGAGTCGAAAATCCCCGGCTCACAGACATTGAAATGACCGCTTTTCAGCAGCGCTAATACAGCACTTAAATTCTTATCACCGGCGATAATGTCGCGTGCATTGTAATTTTTGCGAATGGCATCAACCTGCTCAACCTCGGCGCCGAACACAAAGAAATGCTCGCCGCCAAGGGCTTCGCGCATCTCCACATTGGCGCCGTCCAGGGTGCCTATGGTAATGGCGCCGTTCATCATAAATTTCATATTGCCGGTGCCGGATGCCTCTTTCCCTGCGGTAGAGATTTGCTCGGACAGATCCGCCGCCGGACAGATGGTTTCCATGGCGGTAACATTGTAGTTAGGCAAAAATGCCACCCTGAGCCAGGGCTTGGCTTTGGCATCGTCATTGATGGTCGCCGCTACATTGCTGATCAACTTAATAAGCTGTTTGGCCATAAAATATCCCGGCGCCGCCTTACCGCCAATGAGTACGCAACGCGGCACCATATTGTCGGTATCGCCATCGCAAATACGCCGATACAGATGAATAACATGAAGGATATTAAGCAGTTGGCGTTTATATTCATGAATACGCTTAACCTGAACGTCAAACAACATATTGGCGTCAAACTCCACGCCGCACTGCGACTGCACCAGGGCGCACAGGCGCTGCTTATTGGCTTGCTTAACCTCTTGCCACTGGGCCAGCAACTGTGGCTCATCGTAATAACGGCGCAGTTTACTGATCTCGCTAAAGTCATCTTGCCAGTGCGCGCCAATCTTGCTGGTGATCAGCGCCGCCAATTTCGGGTTACAGTGCATCAACCAACGTCTGGGGGTCACACCATTGGTCTTGTTATTGAATTTATGTGGCCATAGCTCGTAGAAATTTTTAAACAGGTTTTGCCTGAGTAACTCACTGTGCATCGCCGCAACGCCATTGACCGAGAAGCTGCCAACAATGGCCAGATACGCCATTCGCACCTGTGGCTCTGTGCCCTCCTCAATTAACGACATTTCCCTTTGCTTGTCGTTACTGCCGGGCCAACGTTTTGCCACTTCTATTAAGAAACGGGCATTGATTTCATAGATGATCTCAAGCAGGCGCGGCAATAGACGGGCAAACAGGGCTACCGACCATTTTTCCAAGGCTTCCGGCAGCAAGGTGTGGTTGGTGTAGGCCATGGTTTGTGTGGTGATGTCCCAGGCCTGCTGCCAATCGAGCTCGTGCTCATCAATGAGCAAACGCATCAGCTCGGCCACGGCTATGCTGGGATGGGTGTCATTAAGCTGGAATACGTGATAATCGGCAAACTCGGTGAAATCATCGCCGCGGCGCTCAACCCATTGTTTTATTTTGTCCTGCAAGGACGCACTGCAGAGGAAATATTGCTGACGCAGGCGCAATTCCTTGCCGTTTTCCGAGGCATCATTGGGGTACAGCACCATGGAGATTTGTTCGGCCAGGTTTTTCTTCGCCACCGCCTCGGCATAACCACCGGCATTAAATTCACTTAAATCGAATTCATCGGTGGCTTCACTTTTCCACAACCTGAGGGTGTTGACCACGTCATTGCCATTGCCGGGCACAGGCACATCATAAGGCACGGCAAACACATCATGGGTGTCTACCCACACGCGATGGCTGCGCCCCTTGGCATCCTTAAACACCTCAACATGGCCGAAGAACTTCACCCGCACCGTTTGGTCCGGTGCCGGCAGCTCCCAGGGGTGGCCCTCATGCAGCCAGTGATCTGGTTGCTCAACCTGATAGCCATTATCCAAACGCTGGTTGAACATGCCATATTCATAGCGAATGCCATAGCCGGTGACCGGCAGGGCCATGGCCGCACAACTATCGAGAAAACACGCCGCAAGGCGTCCCAGGCCACCATTTCCTAGGCCTGCGTCATGCTCGGCATCGGCCACATGTTCAAGCTCGGCGCAATAATTTGCCAGTGCGGCTCTGACCTCATCGGCCAAATCGAGATTTAAAATGGCGTTATTGAGGCTGCGACCAATCAGAAATTCCAAGGATAAATAAGACACGCTGCGTTTATCGGCATTATCATTGCGGGTATGGCGCATGCGAGCCACCAATCTATCTCGTATGGTCAGCGCCAATGCCTGATAGAGATAATGCTGGGATTCGCCGACCTTGTCACGGCCCAGGGTGTAATGCAGATGCCGGGCTAGATCAACGGCCAGGGTTTGGCTGTCGAGCAAGGGGGCTTCTTGCCAATCATAGGGTTGGCATTGGGGTGCAGGTTTAGTCATGCTGAAGGTCTCACTATTTGCGGCCATGGAATATTGCTAAACACCCAGATGGAGCCGGGGCTTAAGGTAAATTTGTCGCCTTGATGCAGAGCTGGCATGGCGCGGCTGTCGCCGTAACCCTGGGTATCACAGTCACTGCTGAGCACACAGTGCCAACGACCGCGCTCCTCCGTAAGCGCCTCTGTGCACAAGCCCAAGGGCGGCAAACACAACTCACACTCGCTGCCACCACGGTGCAACACTAAGGTCAGACACTGCTGGCGGTCATTGTCGATCAGGGTGTAGATCAGAGTATGCAAACTGGTATCGTGCCAATCCTGGGTTTGCATCTGGTGGCCATCGGGACGATACCAAAGCACAGTAAAGCGGGGATCATCCGGATGGATATGCCTGTCGAGCGTGAAAATGGCGAAGTAGCGGCGCACCGTCAGTAGTTCGCTGATAAAACTCGCCAAGGGATGATGGCTGTTGTAGTCGTGCCAGGCCAACCAGCTAATGGCGTTGTCCTGACAGTAAGCATTATTGTTGCCGCCCTGAGTATGACCCAGCTCACTGCCGGCGCTGAGCATGGGCACGCCCTTAGAAAGTAAGAGGCTAAGCAGCAGGTTCTTTTGTGCCTTAAGGCGGCGTGCCTTGATTTGCGGGTCCTGGCTATGACCTTCAACACCATAATTACAGCTGTAGTTGGCACTGTGGCCATCACGGTTGTGCTCGCCATTAGCCTGATTATGTTTGTGTTCATAACTGACCAAGTCGGCCAGGGTAAAACCGTCGTGACTGACGATAAAATTAATGCTGCTGCTCGGGGGGCGATTGACGAAAATATCCGCTGAGCCATGCAGGCGTTTGGCCAGCAGCCCCAGCATATCCGCATCACCGCGCCAAAAGCGGCGAACCACATCGCGGTACTGATCGTTCCATTCCCGCCAGGGCGGCGCAAAAGCACCGAGCTGATAGCCACCCGGGCCTATATCCCAGGGCTCAGCAATCACCTTGGCACGGCGCAATACAGGGTCTTGAGCCAGACATTGAAAGAAACTGTGGGCGGCTTTAAACCCCCGTTTATCGCGACCAAGAATGGGCGCTAAATCAAAGCGAAAACCATCAACACCCAGCACCTGATACCAGTATCGCAGGCTATCGAGCACTAATTGCAAGGTTTGTGGGCGCTCCAGCGCCAGGGTGTTGCCACAGCCGGTGTCATTAATGTATTGACCCTCAGCATCAAGACGGTAGTACACCTGATTATCAAAACCGCGCAAATGGCAACAAGGTCCGAGTAAGGCGCCTTCACTACTGTGGTTGTAAACCACATCGACTATCACCTCCAGTCCATGGCGATGCAAGGTGGCAACCATTTCAGTAAACTCATGCGTGGGATTATCCAGGGCATACCCCTTATGGGGCGCAAAATAGCTTAAGGTGTTGTAACCCCAATAATTGCTCAGCTCCAAGGGCGCTAAAAATGGCTCGCTAATAAACTGCTGCACCGGCATCAGCTCAACAGAGGTGACGCCAAGCGCCTTTATATGCTCGATAAAGGCATCTTCGCTCAGAGCCGAAAAGGTGCCCCTTTTGGCGGCGCTGATACCCGGGTGACGCGCTGACCAGCCCTTAACATGGCACTCATAAATAACGGTTTGCGACCAAGGGATCTGCGGTCGCTTCCCGGCATAGGGAGCTCCCTGAAAGACCTTGGATTTAGGCATAAGATGAGCGTTATCCAAAGGACATAACACCCCCTGCTCGTCTATGGCACGATGGCGCACACTGGGCTGAAACTCGCCATAAAGCGCGTAGCTATAGGGGTCGATAAGGAGTTTATTGGCGTTATAGAGTTGCCCCTTGTTGGGCGCAAATGGGCCATGAACCCGGTAACCGTAGAGCTGACCTTCATAAATCCCATCGATTTGCACGCACCAAAGTCCGGCTTCACCGCGATACAGCTCCACCCGAGCCACTTCGCTATGGCCGGAATTATCATACAGGCACAGGGACACGGACTCGGCATGCTCGGCAAAGACGCAGAAATTCACGCCTTCGGCGTTGACCGAAGCGCCCAGGATATCTGTGTTGCCGTTACGGGTTAGCCACTGCATCCGCATCGCACTCCCACAACAAATAAATGCTGGCCAGAGGCCCCAGACTTAATTGCAGCGAATAAGACTCCTGCAACCAGGGCACGGGCTCGGCCTCAATAAACGTATTTTCATCCTCAATAACGGCTACACCACTGCCGTCATAGGCTTGGTCGTCGCTGTTAAGTAACACCCTGTATTTGCCCGCTGCAGGCACGGGTAAGCGAAAATCATGGTGCACCTGAGGAGTAAAGTTATGCACGCAAATCACCTTTTGGCCGCCATCCTTAGCCGTGCGCACAAAGCTGAAAATACTGTGGGCACTGTTATCGCCATCAAGCCAGGTAAAGCCGCTGGGGTCGCGGTCGTTATCATGCAAGGCCCGGTATTGGCGATACACCAGGTTTAAATCACGCACCCAGTCCTGGATACCTTGATGACTGGCGTGCACAAGTAAATCCCATTGCAAGGAGTTATCATGGTTCCACTCGTCATGCTGAGCAAACTCACCGCCCATAAAGAGAAGTTTTTTACCCGGGTGAGCCCACATAAAGCCGTAATAGGCGCGCAGGTTAGCGAATTTCTGCCACAGATCACCGGGCATCTTATGTAACAACGAGCCTTTGCCGTGTACCACCTCGTCGTGGCTCAGCGGCAAAATAAAGTTTTCGCTAAAGGCATAGACCAGCGAGAAGGTCATTTCATGGTGATGATATTGGCGATAGATGGGGTCAAGCTGCATATATTTGAGCGAGTCGTTCATCCAGCCCATATTCCATTTATAACCAAAACCCAGGCCTCCATGCTCTACGCTGTTAGTGACCCCGGGCCAGGCGGTGGACTCTTCAGCCACCATCATGATCCCCTGATTGCGGGCATAGCAAACGCTGTTGATCTGCTGCAAACAATCTATGGCGCCGAGGTTTTCGCGACCACCAAATTTATTCGCCAGCCATTGACCGTTTTGCCGGCTGTAATCTAGGTATAGCATGGAAGCGACGGCATCTACACGCAGGCCATCCACGGCAAATTGCTCCAGCCAGTAAGTGGCATTTGACACCAAGAAGCTGCGCACCTCCTGGCGGTCATAATTGTAAATATAGGTGTGCCAATCCGGATGGAAGCCTTGGCGGGTATCCGCATGCTCATACAAGTGCGTGCCGTCAAAACGAGCCAGACCATGGCTGTCACCGGGAAAGTGACCGGGCACCCAGTCGAGCAGCAGGCCGATACCCGCAGCGCGGCACTGGGCACAAAAGTAAGCAAAGTCCTCGGCACTGCCAAAGCGCGCACTCGGTGCAAACAGGCCTATACCCTGATAGCCCCAGGAGCCGTCGAAGGGATATTCGCTGATCGGCATCAATTGAATATGGGTAAAGCCCATTTCTTCTACATAGGGCAGCAACTGCTCTGCCAGTTGACGATAGGTTAAATACTCATTGTTTTCGCCGCGGCGCCAAGAGCCCAGGTGCACCTCATAGATGCTAATGGCCGCATCAATGGCATTGCGCTCGCTGCGCTGCTGATAATAATCTGGGCTGAGCGGCACAAGTGTTGGTATTTGCGCAACTACCGAGGCGGTGGCCGGCGGTTTTTCCATGGCCAGCGCATACGGATCGGCTTTTACCAGGTGCTCGCCCAGCGCGCTGTAAATGGAGAATTTATAACAGCTGCCCACTGGCACTGAGGGAATAAAAATGGCCCATACGCCGCTGTCATCAACACGGCTTAGGGGGTGTTGACGCCTATCCCAATGGTTAAAATCGCCAATCACGCTGACCGCCTGAGCATTGGGTGCCCAGACACTAAAGCGTACGCCACTAATTCCGTCGATATCCATGGGGTGCGCGCCTAAATGACGCTGCGCCTGCTGCTCTTGGCCCTGGCGAAAGTAAAAAAGGTCCGCGGCACTCAATCCCAGCCCCAGGCTAAACACATCCGCTTCCTGGCGCTCTAAATGCGGGTAACGTACTTGCAGCTCATAAGGTTCGAATTGTGCCTGGCTGGGCGCCAAAAACAGATCCGAATCGCCATAACGCTGCGCCTGAATTGTGCCCGATGCACACACCACAGCCACGGATTCGGCGCCGGGTTTATAGGCAAGGATAAACCAGGCACCCTCGATACACTGATGACCCAATAGCTGGCGAGGCTCGCCCACTTTAGCCTGCTCAAGGGCCGCGAGGGCTGCATCTAAATTAACCGGAAACTCTACTTTTTTTGCGCTACGTGCCATTTCTAGTTCTACCTAATTGCTGAAGAAGGGACGCCCGACGCGCCAAAATCGCACCGCCCTGGGTGCTTAGTTGTCGCCGCCAATTGGGATATTGAGTATGGGTGCCGGGAACATTAACCGCCACCTGCTGGTTATCCAGGTCGTCCAGTTGCAGGGTCAGCAAGCGGCTAGGCCCTTTGGCCAACACCTGACACAAGGCCGCATATACTTCCTCACTTGTGGATTCTTGACTGTGAACCTGGTTATGCTTAGCGAGCAGCGCTAATAATTGCTCACGCAGCAGCTGCCTTTGGCGATATAAATCTTGTACTTGCTCTTCACTAACGAGCTGCAGTTTTTGCGCCTGTTCGATATCACCACCTTGCCACCAGGCGGCAAAGGGCGGCAAATCGTGATTGCTTATCATCAAGAGGGTATGCTCGGGCAAATGCTCAGGCGCCCAAAAGCCATGCTGGTCGCGACAAAAATAGAAGACGGTATTGGTAAGCACTTGCGATTGGGCCAGCGCTGTTTGCACCTGCGGCGGTACCACGCCCAGGTCTTCGCCAATCACAGCGCAGCGATATTGATGACTGAGGATTTTCACCGCCGCCAGCAACTCTTCAAAGGGGTAATACACATAGCAACCCTGTTGCTCGCCCTCTTTTCCTGCTTGCTCTGACAGGCACCACCATAAACGACGCAGCGCCATCACATGGTCGATACGCAGCGCCCCAACATCGCGCATATTGGCGCCAAGCAGGCTTTTAAAGTAGCCAAAGTGCTCCCTTGCCATGCGTTTGGGGTGAAGTGCGGGCATGCCCCAGTTTTGTCCTTGACGGGCAAAGGGATCCGGCGGCGCGCCTATTTCGGCGCCCTGAGTAAAGTGCGATTGATACTGGCGATATTCGCCGCTAGCGCGCGTAACACCCACGGCCAAGTCGTTAATAAGCCCTATGCGCATGCCGCTGGTGATGGCCAGTTGCTGGCAATGTTTGCGTTGCAACCAGGCCTGCCACTGCCAATATTCATCCTGTTCACTACTGTCGGTTGGCAAGGTATCCAGAGCATCGCGCTGGGCGTATTGAAAATGCTTAAAGGCGCTGCGACGCTCATCACAGGCGGATGCACAAAAATTCGAATAGAGACGCTGGAGCAAGGGCCATTTCAAGGCATACACCTGCTCGTAATCGAGCCAGGTGGCACTGGCAAGGCTTTGATATTGTTCATGCGCCTCGCTCAAGGCCTGGCGAAGCCCTTGATCGCAATCTTCACTGAGTTCGATACTGATATAAAGGGGGTGTAATAACAACCGACTCACAGGGCTATAAGGGCTGGCGGCCTTTGCGTCTTTGGTGTCGAGCAGGTGTAACGGGTTGAGCAGCAAATAATCTATCCCCTGCTCTGCGGCGGCAACAACTATGGCGGCTAAATCAGAAAAGTCGCCGATGCCGACACCGCGCTCGCTTGTCAGGGTGTACAGACCAAAGGACAAACCCAGCAGCTTTGGCGCCGCCACATTTGTGGACTTTGTAAAACAAGGAACCTGATAGCTGTTTGTGGGCACCCACCATAATTGGGTATCTGCAACTTGCTCGCCTATTGTCACCTGGGCATCATAAAACCCGGGTGCGAGCCAGTTTTGCGGCAAGCTAAAGGCCAGTTGCACATAAATCTCATGGTCGAGGCAATAGTCGCCGACAATCTCACCCTTGGCCAATGACCAATCCAGGTGTTTGTCGCTGTCGCTTAACAGCAAATGCACACTCGCCTGGTTGTCTTGATACAAAGACTGAGGCAACCGCACCAAAAGGCGCGGATGCTGCTCATGCACCAGGCTGGTGTTATCTACCAATTGCAGCCAAGGCGCGGCGTCCAGGCGAAAATTAAGCTCGGCCAGCGCCGCTAAATCCGCGCCGTCCACACCCATGGCCGTCAGGGCTTGGCTGCGCACCGCATCACTAAAGCGCAGCAACTCGCCTTCATAGCTATGGTATTCATAGCCAACACCCATGAGGTAACAGGCTTGCGCGAAGACATCCACGGCACTAACCTAAGTAAGTCGAAACAACGCTATTGTCAGTGCCAAAATCATTGGCAACATAGGCATCGGCCTGATGGTCGTTATCCCACTGCTCGTCGTTGATCAAATAGCGAAAGTGAAACTCGCTGTTTTTCGGTAAGCGCAGCTTGGTACGAAATAACTGATCCTTCTTCGAATATTGCATCGCCAGCGGTTGCCACTGATTAAACTCGGCGACTAAGGCCACAGCTTCGGCATCCGGATGCATATATTCAAAGGTGACTTCTGCTTCTTCTTTGGTTTTAAAAAAGCGTTTTTTTAGCATAGCTGGGCTCCAAATAAGGTTGAATATTCGATCGCCACATCAATGTGCCATGGATACTGCTAAGCAAATCGGTGTGTTTTGCAAAGTTTGAATTAGGCTAGCAGCCTAATATGGACGCTTTATTACAGTGCAAGCCGAGCGCCAAAATAGTGCAATTTTGGTTGTTAACCCCGAATTTACTGCGTCCTAGCAGAACCACCGCATAAACAATGCCAACTGTTAGCAAGCGCAGAACACCTTTGTTAGATAAATGTACACAAAATGTGTTTTAGCCCCGTAGATAGCATTTAAAAGCAAGGTGGGTAAAAAGCTAACTCTATGTCCGTTAAGTGAAAATTCATTTATACTACAAATTCTCATCCTAAATCATGACCCTGTGCTAGGCTTAAAGGTGAATCAAAATGCGAGCACACCACATGGAAAGACCACTTTTGTCAAAACTTAATGCCTTGAAAGTGTTTGTATTATTTGCCTTATTAGGGACAACATTTGCAGTTCAGGCACAATCCACCATCTATCACTACTACAACCAACAAGGGATCGCGGTTTTCACCGATGCCAAGCCCAAGGTTAAAGGCTTTGAGGTTGTAGAATTAAAATGTGACCAGTGCGATCAGCAACTAGCAGCCTGGCACAGAACCCCACTGTATACAGATAAATATCATCAGCACCTAGTCGCCGCAGCGAAAGAGAACGGCATCGACCTGGCGCTGCTCAAGGCCATAGTACATGCCGAGTCTAACTTTAACCCCAAGGCCGAATCCAACAGGGGAGCCAAGGGCTTAATGCAGCTTATGCCCCTGCTGATAAAAGAGTTCAATATTAACGACCCTTTCGATCCGGCAGAAAATATTGCCGCTGGCAGCGCCTACTTTGCCCATTTGTTAAAACGTTTTAAGGGCAACGCCAAACTCGCGGCCGCAGCCTATAATGCTGGCCCCAGCAGAGTGGTGCACTATGGCGGCGTGCCACCGTTTAAACAAACCCGCGCTTTTGTTCAGCGCATAGATATTTTGCGTAATCGCTACCGACAGTATTCTGAGGAGCAAGAGCTGCTGGCCTCGCAATTAATGGTGAAAAATGACACACTGGAGCAATCTGTTACTTCACCTTAAGTTCTCGTAAACCTATGCTAAAGATTATCCGTTGGTGCCGTAATTACCTGCGCTTATGTGTGTTTTTTATTGCCGCCTTGGTTGGCCTACAGGTGCCAGGATTTAAAGATGATTATGGACATGCGCTGCGCGCGGCAATGGTTGAAACCAACGCCGCCGTAGCGCCTTTTAAGGAAGATGCCGCACAATTTTTTGGCGGTTCCCTCTCCCAGTTGTTAGCCCATTATCAACAAAGCAACGACCCTGTGTATGCCAAAGGTGGCGATAATCTTGCCACACTGTTACAGCGTAGTAACACCTTGGAATTGGCCCTTGAAGAGTTTAGCCAACACCCCTACCTGCACCTAGTTCGCTCCCCGGTGCAAAGCATAGGCACTCAGGTCTGGCATAATTACACGCCGCAAATCCAGCTTAATCTTGAAGCCCTGGCCAGCGCGGTTATTTTTGCCCTAATAGTCAGTTGGACGATTGAGGCCTTGTTTGTGTTAATGGTGCTGGCACTTATGCGTGTCGGACGTATGCTCCGCCCTGCGCGGAGCCAATCCTAGGGTCTGTTGACCTTTGTTGTTTGTTTCTGCAGCAGTTTGTAGTGTATTTATACAAGGCGGCACATGTGTGGTGTAGTTATTCTACATAAACATGTAACAACACAGTAGAAATGCGCTACAAGCGCTGCCCTGCGGGTTCATCTAAACGCATCCTGCTCTGTGTTACTCGCTATGAACATAGGCGAGCAAGACCGAAGCAATGCTTCGCAGCTTAGCGAGGTGAGCGCATGGATGCGCGATGTAACCAAGCTTCACGGATGAATTAAACCACATAAATCAGTGATGACATTCATCAGAATGCGTTTAGATTGAACATAAAGTAAACCGCAAAGATAAACAGACCCTAGATAAAAAAGGGCTTAGAGAGAGCGCCTAGAAAAGGAGTTCATGCCTCAAGCTAGTTTAAATGATCCACCAGCCAGGCATTTTCGGTGCGCCCAAACTCAGTTTCTTGTTGCAATTGCCGCAGCGCTAAACTCAATTCACCTTGCACCTGCTCACCAATTCGCTGCGCTTGCTTTTTCAAGATGCGGCAATTACCTATCTGAGGCAGTGCCGCCAATTTTTGGTCGAGACGCTCGGCGGCGGCGATGATCATCAAGCCCTGCTTACGTTGATATTCGGCCAGATGCGGATACCAGCGCGACCAAAGTTGCTTTACCGCTTCACTGTAGCTATCGAGCCTGGGTAAGGTGTATTCAATTTCCACCGTCGTTGTTAACTTCTCCACTTGGCACTGACGAGTCCGGCCATTAAATAAAAACTCCCAGCCAATCTGATGCTGGATATGACCATGCTCTACCTTACCATCGCGCTTAACCGGGGACGCGGCATCCAAAGTATTCAGTAACTCACCAAGCACATCGGCGTAAACGGGATAATTTTGTGTACTCTGCCTGACATCAAGTTTGCCGTAGGCTGGCAGAGATAAAAACATAACTACAAGAATAAGACGCACACTACTTCCTAGGTCACGGCCACTGCATACGACCGCAACACCATTCTTTATGCTAAAAAATTAGGGAAGCTTATATCATTGTTACATAACAGAATAATGACAGTATTCAGTTAGTTGCTCTCTTTGGGCGGATATTCCTCATAACCCGGTAACAAGGCAATGTATTGCTGCCACCCTTGTTGGCGCGAAGTAAAAATATGGGCATTGGGCTGGGGCAGCTCACCATTATCGACACTGCCGGCGGGCACCATCACCACTCCCCGCTCCTCCACAAGCAAAGGCAATGATGAACCACATACGCTGCAAAAACACTTTTCATGGCGGCTGTCGTCAACACGATAACGAGTCAATAAATGTTCGCCACGTAACCAATCAAGCTGGGCCGCATCCATAAAAACGATGGCACCATGAGCCGAGCCTGTGCTTTTTTGGCAGCGGTGACAATGGCAAAGATAAAAACCGCACACCTCACCGCTGACGCTGTAGCTGGCGCCACCACATAGGCAGCTTCCGTGTAATTCCATAAATATCTCCTGGTTAATTATTATTCACGTCCTAGCAAAGTGTAGCCCATGGTTTGCGGGTGTGAGAGGCTATGTAATAATGACGAAAAAGATAATTAACATACGGTTACGGCAAGAGTTACGTAAAAGGACTTAATATGGCACATAGTGATATCAGCGTTATAAATACTGAAAAGTACCCAAAATACCTTCCAGATGAAGCCATCAGCCTGGATAACGAGAACCAGGCCACGTTCAAACAGCTGATCATTGAAGGCGGCCAAAAGTTCTTAAAAGCCCTCAACCCCAACTGGCCTGATCCCCTCATGCCCATCAACGGCAACTGCACCATAGTCGGTAAGGTCGTGTTTACTGGAAAGTCGCTATGAAGAATAACATCTTCGTAGTAAACAATGAGCCATTTTGCTTATGGGATGAAGACCTGAAAGACCGAAATAAGGAGTTTTTAAGTGGGATTGATACTGAATATTTCTCACTCTTCGTAGATATGTTCGAGTCAAATAGAACTAATGAACGGGCAGCATTAGCATTGCGAACAGCATTCCACCATGCACTTGAAACTCTATTCTCTTTAATTGGCGCGCTTATACAAGCACCCAATTGTCCTTATGCTTGGATCGCAAAATATAAGACCCATCAACTAAAAAGTTTCGTTGAGCGTGTCAACAAAGAAGAAACCGACATTTTTACCTCTTTGAATATAGAAAGGGTAACGTGGACTAACTTAGCACAGACTGTGTTTATTGGATTTAACAAAAACACTGAACGGTACAAAGAAGTAGTTGGCTTGTATTCTGAACTATGGGCAAAGCTTGCAAATGAATTTTTGAAAAGTGTTCACCATGATGAATATAACAGCATAAAGCATGGCCTGAGGATCCGCTCTGGTGGCACAGCTTTGGATATCGCAACTAGTATGGAAGGAGCTTTTAGTGAAAAGAAGTTTGAACCTTACATATATTCTGAAAACGGTACTACAACGTTAAAATTAGAAAGAATAAGTTCCAAGGACGATGAAAGAAGCCTTCGCGTTACGCGTAGCTCTGTGAATTGGAGTGCTCAAAAGACGGCTCTCATACTACAACTAGTTATCTATTCTATCCACAATGTAGTGGCAAAGTTAAAAAGTATTAATGAGCCAAAAATTGATGAACTTACTTATTTGATGCCTGATGACGATAAAAGCTTCACCGCACCTTGGGAACATGCTTCAGGGAACGCTAGTATTAAAATTAAGTCCATCACAAAAATTAAAGAAAATATGAGTACAAACAAAAACACTCTTCAAGAGCAAATTGATAGTTTCATGAAAAGCAAACAAGGCAAACTTGATTAAGCAGAATCGAAATAATTTTTAAATAAGGAAGGGTACCCATGAATGGACAATCAAACGGGTTTTATTTATTCATCTGCATATTAATCTTTTTGGCAGGTGTCGCTTGGAGTGCTGAAATTTTCTTCGCCAACCTTGTTAGTGTGGTTAATGCATTTTGTAGTGTTCTACTAGTGTTTTTCGCTTAGTTATAAAACCTGAAGCTCTCTTTGCAGCAGCTTCATCGACATTATTGATATTGAGATTTAGCTCTATCCTTTGTGACTATGACTTGCTATGTAATAATGACGGAAATCATAAGTAACATGCAGTTACGCGGTTACAGACAAGTTAGGCGAAAGGATCGACAATGGCGCATAACGGCGACGAGCAGAGCACAATCTACTGGCACGACTATGAGACTTGGGGGGCGAACCCGCAAAAAGACAGGCCGAGCCAGTTTGCCGGTATTCGTACCGATCTCGATTTGAATATTATCGGCGAGCCGCTGATTGAATACTGTCGTCCGGCGCCGGATTATTTGCCTCACCCAGAGGCCTGTTTAGTTACCGGCATTACCCCGCAACATGCGCTGCGCCACGGCCTCAGTGAGGCGGAATTTATCGCCAAGATCCACGAAGAATTTAGCCAACCCAATACCTGTGTGGCCGGTTATAACAGTATTCGTTTCGATGATGAGGTCACTCGCTACACCCTGTATCGTAACTTCTACGACCCCTATGCAAGAGAGTGGCAAAACGGCAATAGCCGCTGGGACATTATTGATTTGGTGCGCGCCTGCTACGCCCTACGCCCTGAGGGTATCAACTGGCCGCGTAAGGAAGACGGCAGCGTTAGCTTTCGCCTAGAAGAACTCACCAAGGCCAACGGCATAGAGCACGCCGATGCCCACGATGCCTTAAGTGATGTTAAGGCCACCATTGCCCTGGCCAAGCTGGTTAAAGAGCGCCAGCCCAAGCTATACAACTTCTTTTTCGGCCTGCGCCATAAAAAAGCGCTGTTGCAGATGGTGGACGTATTCAATATGACGCCCCTGGTGCATACCTCGTCGCGTATTCCGGCAACGCAGGGCTGCACCACCTGGATTGCGCCCATGAGCTTTCATCCGAGCAACAAAAACGCCGTGGTCTGCTTTGACCTGACGCAAGATCCGCAGCCCTTGCTCGATTTATCCGTCGAACAGCTGCGCGAGTACCTTTATACCCGCCGTGACGAGCTGCCCGAAGGTCAGGCGCCCATCGGCTTAAAGCTGGTGCATGTAAACAAGTGCCCTATTCTCGCGCCGGCAAAAACCCTGTTGCCGGAAAACGCCGAACGTCTGGGCATAGACAGAGAGCAATGCCTGGAGCATTTGAAGTTTTTAAAGGCGCATCCCGAGTTGCGTGACAAGGTGGCCGAGGTATTTAATGAAAGCCGTGAATTTGCCGCCACCACCAATGTGGATTATCAGCTATACAGTGGCTTTATCAGCAATGGCGATAAGGCCAAGTTCGATGTTATCCGCAGCACCTCACCGCTGGAGCTGGGGAACCTGGAGCTGGACTTTGAAGACCCGAAATTCGCCACCATGCTGTTTCGTTATCGCGCTCGTAACTGGCCGGAAAGCCTGACCCCAGCGGAGCTGGATTCATGGCGTAAATACTGCCAGAACAAACTAATGCACGGAGAAGACAGCCCGTCTATCAATGCTCAGGACTTTATGCTCAGCCTTGAAAATCTGGTGCATGAAAACGAGAGCAATGAGCGCAATATGGCGGTGCTCAAAGCCCTGTATCATTACGCCCAAAGCCTGTAAAAAAACGGCCTGGGCGCAAGAGCAAACCCAGCTTAGTCGCTAGGGTTTAGCTTCTCCAAGCGGGCCAACAGGCTGGAGGTGTCATAACGATTGCCACCGATAGCCTGTACATCGCCATAATATTGGTCAACCAAGGCCGTCAGCGCCAGGGTCGCGCCATTGTTACGCGCCTCATCCAGGGCGATGCCCAAGTCTTTGCGCATCCAGTCAACGGCAAAGCCAAACTCGTATTCACCCTGCAACATGGTCTTGTAGCGGTTTTCCATCTGCCAAGAGCCTGCCGCGCCTTTAGAAATGGTCTCCACTACTTTTTCACCATCTAAGCCGGCTTTTTTGGCAAAGTGTAAACCTTCGGCCAGACCCTGAACCACACCGGCGATACAGATCTGATTGACCATTTTACAT
This sequence comes from Pseudoalteromonas sp. T1lg10, assembly GCF_002964545.1. Classification (NCBI taxonomy): domain Bacteria; kingdom Pseudomonadati; phylum Pseudomonadota; class Gammaproteobacteria; order Alteromonadales; family Pseudoalteromonadaceae; genus Pseudoalteromonas; species Pseudoalteromonas sp. T1lg10. The sequence continues at coordinate 103,846 of NZ_PQBV01000005.1, read as the reverse complement.
AGCTGGCCACTGCCGATGGGACCGAGCAATTCGCTAAAACGGCTAAACGGTGCCATCACCGGCTGCACCGCGGCAAACGCTTCAGGCTCGCCGCCACACATCACGGTCAATACACCGTTTTCGGCGCCCGCTTGACCACCGGAAACCGGTGCATCGATAAAGGCCACCTGCTTTTCTTGGGCCGCTTCACCTAGTTCACGGGCCAATAGCGCCGAAGTGGTAGTGTGATCGATTAAATAGCTGCCCGGCGCCATGGTCGCAAGGGCACCATCATCACCGTAAATCACGCTACGCACATCATCGTCATTGCCCACACACACGAATACAAATTCGGCGTCGCTGGCTGCCTGTGCGGGTGTTGCCGCACTGCGTCCACCGTATTGCTCAACCCATTTTTGCGCTTTTTCGGCGCTGCGGTTATACACGCAAACATCGTATCCCGCTTGTTGTAAGTGACCCGCCATGGGATAGCCCATAACCCCTAGACCGATAAAGGTACATTTTTTTGACATATTTCTGACCTATTTGCCTGCTAGCCTCGAAAAAACGCACACAGTATATCAAAGGCAAAGGCTAAAAACGTCTGGTTTTAGCAAGGGAGCACTCAATGGATAGTATTTACCATTTCAACGCCACACTTATCGACGGCCAACCCTATTCATTCAAACAATTACAAGGACGTGTGGTGCTGATCGTCAACACCGCCAGCAGCTGTAACTTCACCCACCAGTACGGCGCACTGGAGCGCGTGTATCAAGACTATAAACATCAGGGGCTGGTTATTCTTGGCTTCCCCTGCAATCAATTTGGGCGTCATGAAATTGCCGATAACGCCACCATAAAGCAATTTTGTGAAAACACCTTTAATGTGAGCTTTCCTCTGTTTAGCAAAGTGATGGTCAATGGTCCGGACGCCCACCCTCTGTTTAACTACCTTAAAGAGCATACCCGTGGTATAGCCCAAAATCGGGCAATAAAATGGAATTTCACTAAATTTCTCATAAACTCTCAAGGACAGCTGGTAAATCGTTACGCACCACGTACCAAGCCCGATACACTTAGATCGGTAATAGAGAGTCAACTTGATGAAATTAGCCCTATTCAGCTCGCAAAGGTATGAACAAACTGCATTTAATGAACTCTGCCCAACAGATGTCGATATCCAATATTTCGATGTCAGCCTTAATGCCCATACCTGCTCCCTCAGCAAAGGCTTTGATGCCGTTTGTGTATTCGTCAACGACACCCTAAGCGCCGAGGTCATAGCCAGGCTGGCCGATTATGGTGTCGGCCTAATTTTACTGCGCTGTGCCGGTTTTAATAATGTCGATTTGGCGGCGGCGAAAAAGCACAAGATTGCCGTAGCCCGGGTGCCCGCCTACAGCCCGGAGGCCGTGGCCGAGCATTCCATCGCGCTGATCTTAACCCTGTCGCGTAAAATTCATAAGGCCTATAACCGGGTGCGGGAGGAGAACTTTGACCTCAACGGCCTGCTTGGCTTTAACCTGCACAATAAAACCGTGGGTCTTATCGGCTGCGGTAAAATCGGCCAGGCCATGGTGAGGATTTTAAACGGCTTTGGCGCCAAGGTATTGGTATGCGACCCCGCCAGCCCTAAAGGTGACTTTACCCTGGTGCAGCAAAGCGAACTGCTGGCCAACAGCGATATTATCAGCCTGCACTGCCCGCTCAACGAGCAAACCCATCATATAATCGATAAGTCCGCCCTGGCAGCAATGAAGCCCGGCGTCATGCTCATTAACACAGGACGCGGCGCCTTGCTCGATAGCAAGGCCTGTATCGGCGCCCTAAAAAGCGGAAAACTCGGTTATTTGGGTTTAGATGTGTATGAGCAGGAATCTGAATTGTTTTTTAAAGACAGATCGCAGGAAATTCTTCAAGACGATGTGTTTGCCCGCCTGCTCACCTTTAAGAATGTGTTGATCACTGGCCATCAGGGCTTTTTTACTCAGGAAGCACTGGCACAGATAGTGGAAACCACTTACTTTAACCTCAGCCAATTCGCCGAGGGCGAGGCCCTGACCAATCAGGTACTCGATATGTAGGCCTTAAACTTTTCAGCAGGCACAAAAAAAAGGGATATGACAGCATATCCCTTTTTTCGTTCTAGTTGGCTTTGTAGGATTATTTCAGCGCTACATTAATAAACACGGCGGTCATCAAAATTGGGCACACCAAACGGATATACCACAACAGGGCTTTAATGCCCGGATGGTTCGACTCAGCCAGTTTATTGCCGCGGCTCCACACCCAGCCTAGGGTAAGGAAGTAGAATAAGCCCATCAGCGGCAACTGGTACTGGGTGAAGACCTGGATCACCAAGCCAAACAGCCAGTCAAAGTTCATAATGATGGTGCCTGAGGCGATAGCTACCACTAAGGTCACCAAGGCGGTCGCGCGCTTGCGGTCCATATCGTGATTTTCAACCAAAAAGGCCACCGGGATCTCAGTCGAAGAAATGGTTGAGGTTACAGACGCGATAGACATCAGCACGAAAAACGCTAAAGCTATCACTAGGCCCATGGCGCCCATGGCTTCAAACAGTTGCGGCAAGACCGCAAAGATAAGCTGTCCTTCGCCGATCAGCTTACCGTTGGCAAAGACTTCAACGCCGTTATGGCTGGCCACAAAAATAGCTGGAACAATCAACAAACCGGCTAAAAATGCCACCGAGGTGTCGAGTGCGGCCACGCTTAAGGTTAATTTGCCAAGGTTAGCGCCGGGCTTAAGGTAGGAGCCGTAAATCATCATACAGCCCACACCTAGCGACAGGGAGAAAAACGCCTGTCCCATGGCGGCAATGATTAAGTCCGCATCCCAGACTTTATCAAAGTCGGGCTTAAGATAATGGGCAAAGCCTTCGGCCGCCCCATCAAGGGAGCCAATATAGAAGATCAGCCCCACCAAGAGCACCAGCAATAAGGGCATAAGGCGTCGCGACCAGGCCTCAATGCCGGACTTCACCCCTTGCAAAATAATGCTGGCGGTCAGCAGCAGCATCAAGGGTGTAAAGACCAGATTACGAGTCAGGGAGTCATTGCTTAGAAATTCGGCGACCTTAGGCAGGTCCAGCATTTGCGCGATGGGTGCCAAGGCATGGGCCAGCATCCAACCGGCAACGATGGAATAGAAGCTCAGCATCACCACGGCGCCGCCAAGGCCAAGATAACCGGCTCCGGCACCGAGTTTTGGAGCCTTGGTATGCCAGGCACGTTTAAGCGCCTGCACCGGGTTGGCTTGCGCCGCATAGCCCAAATATAACTCGGTAAAGAGCGCCGGCAATGCCAGGGCAAAAATTACGATAAAGTAAACAAGTAGGAAGGCTCCGCCTCCGTGGTTTGCAGCTTGAGTTGGAAATCCCCATATATTTCCTAAACCCACTGCGGCGCCGGCAGCCGCCAGCACAAATCCTATGCGACTTTGAAAGCCGTCACGATTATTCGTCATTCTTATTGATATCTGTTATTGTTTTGCCGCTATTAAACCACACTTACCATTAACAAAGTAGTCGCCGCCAACCATATCGGACCATTCATCCCATGTTTAATGCAGCTTATCGCTTTCCCGCATTACCAAAGACCACGCCATCTGTGCCGATATCGGAAAAAGTATTACTGAGCCTCAGTGCCGCCATTGAGCTCGATGAAGCCCATCTGCACCCAGGTGAACTCGAGGTACTCAACAGGCGTAAACAACCCCAGGCCAAACGCGAATACCTAAGTAGCCGCTATTTTATCAAGACCCTGGCACAGCGCCTGTTTCCTCAATACGCGCAGGCGCCACTGGCAAGTTGGCAGAGTGTTTTTAACGAACAGGAACGAGCCCTGCAGCTGTTTATCGACGGGCAGTTATTGGATATTAATGTGGTGATCAGTCACTCCCACGGCCATATTGCCGTGGCCATAACTCAGGGCCAGCAATCTTTATTGGGCGTGGATATCGAAAAGCGAGATGCAAGCCGGCGCTTTGAAAAGCTGGCGGCGCATTTTTACCCTGAGGTGGAAGCCCGGGATATAGGCAATAACGTCGATACTTTTTTTCGAGTGTGGACGTTAAAAGAAGCCTATGCCAAGGCCGCTAAACAAAGTATCAGTACGCTGCTTAGCCAGCCTATACTGCCCTTGCTTGAACGCTGCCCGGCACAGGTTTATTGTCAGCAATGGCGGCAATTTGATCTTAGTTTGATCACCGCCAAAACCGAGGTAGAAGTGATCAGGCTTGCTCCAGCAGCTGCTGGTGAATAGCCTGCACCACCTGATCCGATTGTCCTTGCTCTACCAAGAAGCACAGGTTGTGCTTTGAAGCGCCATGACAGATCAGGCGAATATCAAAGCCGCTCAGCACCCGCATCAGATTTAGCTCGCTTTGGCGCAGCTGAATCTCAGAGCCAATTAGGGCCACCAAGGCAAGATTGGTTTCCACGCTGACATGACAAAACTCACCTAAACGCTCCAGCGCTTCCTGATCAAGCTCGGGGCGACTGGCGTTCGGCGCATTATCCAGGGTAACGGCAACGCTGATCTCAGAAGTCGTGACCAGATCAACAGAAATTTTATATTCGCTGAGGATAGTAAACACCCGCGCCAAGAAACCACTGGCCAAGAGCATTTCCGGGCTTTTCAGCGTCAATAGCAGCTGGTTCTTGCGCTGCGTCACGGCGCGTACGCCGGCGATCAATTCACTACTGGGCACCTTCTCAATCCAGGTACCACCCCCTTGCGGGTCCTGGCTGGAGCCCACAAATACGCCAATACCGCTGCGCGCAGCCGGTAAAATAGTCGCCGGGTGTAATACCTTGGCGCCGAAGGTTGCCATTTCCGCGGCCTCGTCAAAGGTCAGGTGGGCAATCGGCTTGGCCTTATTACACAAACGCGGATCTGTGCTGTATATACCTATTACATCGGTCCAAATATGAATATTACTGGCACCACAGGCCTCCGCCAACAGGGCCGCGCTGTAGTCCGAGCCGCCACGGCCCAAGGTGGTGGTTTCACCGTATTCATCTGAGCCGATAAAGCCCTGAGTCACCACCACCTGCTCGCTAAGCAGTGGCACCAACTCAGCCTGGGCCCTAATTCGGGTTTGGGTGATATCCGGTTGCGCTTTACCAAACTGGCTGTCGGTTTTAAGTACCGATCGCACGTCAAAGCGACTTGAGGCCACGCCTTTATCACGCAGCACCTGGGTAAATAAATACGAAGATAAACGCTCGCCGAAACTAAGCAACTCATCGCGCTGGACATTGGTTAGTGGCACGTTTTGCGTAGAGTTCGAGGCGCTGTGTTTAAAATCATTGAGGGTAGTATCGAAGCCATGGGCAAGATCCGCATCCAGACTCAGGCACTCAATAATATTGAGTTGGATGGCAATAACACCATCAATATGCGCTTGGCGCTCTTCATTGCTAAGCCCGGTTTGACACAAGGCCACCAGATGATTGGTAACCCCGGCGCTGGCACTAACAACCACGATGCGCACGTGTGAGTCGGCAGCAATAATACCGGCACAACGGCTCATCGCTTCATGATCGGCTACTGAGGTGCCGCCGATTTGGCGACGGTAAATTCCTGATTCATTTTCTCTCCGAGATGAAAAATAGCTTATTTTTCAAATACAATCAGGAGAACTTGGCAAGACTAAAAGAAAGGTATGTCCATTGCCAGAAGCCCTCCACCCAAACAGGTGACAGTTCCGAGGATTCAGCCTCAAGAACCGAAAGCCATTGTGACGAGCAATGTACTTCCTCGGCGATAGTCTCCCTCATAAACGGTCGTTGGCCTACGTCTGCCTCGCGTCTACTACCTAGCTATCGCACCTCTTCTGCTACAGATTTACGGCATGAGCCGCAAACCCGAGCTAGGAATTTAACGTTTGGATGGCTGGATGTCAATCACCCTTAGGTCGAGCATGGGCACTTAATTTTTGCTTATACCAATTCTGTTAAGTATGTGATCAGAGATAGCGCTGGATAATTGATATGATCACAAGGCGGAATTTTTCTTATGTAGTTATTCTACATCGAAAAATTCCAACACAGTGAGCATGATATTTAGCCCGCTAGAATGATTAGCTATTTAAGTGAATTGGTATTCCTGGCCAGCAGCAAATCGGCAAGCTTAACAACACCGCCCCGCTCTAACTTTTCAATACAGGCAACAATGGCCGAATTTACGGGAGTGGCTACCCCGTGGCGCTGACCAAGTGCGACCACGGCGCCGTTGAGATAGGCGATTTCCGTTTTGCGTCCCGCCTGAATATCTTCCCACATGGACGAGCGCGCCTTGGGGTCGATATCCAACATGGCAGAGGCAAGGCGCCTAAATAACCAATTGGGTAAGCTCAACACACGGGGCACTAAGGCAGGTTTAACCTTGGTAAATTGCGCCAGCTCAATATTCATGGCCTTACATACCGCCAGCCATTCCTTCATGGCCGCCGCTAACACACGTCTTAGGGCTTTATTTTCCAGCTCCTGCTTGATGGGCATATCCGCCACCGCATTAAGGGCGTTATTAAGGTTTAACAGCAGCTTGCCGTAGATCACTGGCGTCATCTGCGCCTTTAATTCGCAGTTAAAGCCGTGCTCACGCAAAGTCTTGGCGATATGCTCCGTGCCTGGGGTTTTAGCAAATACAAATTCGCCCTCGGTGCCCTTATGAAAATGCGCGCCCTGTTGCAATACGTTAAACGGGGTAATGCCAAACACACAGGTGCGCTCCGCTAGCCTATCTTGGATTGCCTCAAAGCTACCTAGGCCATTTTGCATAAAGACCAGCTCGGAAGACTTATGGGTTATAGCCAGCAGTTGGGGCAGTGCCTGGGGCAATTGATGGCACTTCAAAGTGACAAAAACCACATCAAACAGCTGCTCGCCAGGCTCGGTGATAAGCTCATCCGGCATCACAGTTTTATCCAGCCCCTGGTAGTCACTGATATGAATGCCGCCATTAGCAATAATGGCGTCTTTAATCCGTGCCCGGCATATCAGGGATACATCAAGCTGTGCCGCGCTTAATAACGCGCCCAAATAACACCCCGTTGAACCGGCACCAAAAACCGCAATACGCATAAGTCACCTTTATTAACCTGGTCAATAAGTTACCTGATATGTTCATAGTGCTGTAAGTTTAAGCTCGCGGCAATGATCGATAGAATTTTAATTGTACTAATGTGTATGAGCAACGGCAGAAACAAAAAGACCACCTGGGTTTAAGCCTAGATGGTCTTTAAAGAAAATGCGGATGCCGTCGCCGTTACACGAATGAACCCATGTAGAAAGCGCCCACATAACCCACAGAATAAGCTATCAAAAGATAGAAGCTATTACGCAGGTAGCTACCGAAGGTTAAATCGCGCACCTTGCTCATGGCGATAATACCCGCCGCCGAGCCTATTACTAACATGGAGCCACCTACACCGGTCGCATAGGTAAATGCCAGCCAGTTTTGCGTATCCATATGAATATCTGCTTTAAGCAGTGCCGCGGTTAAAGGTACGTTATCGACCGCTGCCGACAGTAGACCCATCAGGTAGTTGGCCTGACTTGGCGCTAACACCTCATACAGATGAGTAAACTGGGCCAGCACGCCCACTTCTTTTAGAGCGCCAACCAGTAACAATACACCCACGAAGAACAACAAGGTGTCGTACTCAATCTCACGGATATAGTCGATGATCTGCTTGTTTACGTCCTTTTTGCGCATCAAGAATTGCGCAGTTAGGAACATCAGCGATAGACCGAATAAAAACGTCAACAAGGGCGGAATTTGAAACAGCACACTCATGGTCAGGGTGCCGACGATTGTCGAAAGGAAAATAGCCGCTATGGTAATGTCGGTTTTTTCTATGGGTTTGCGCTCGCCTAGAGAAAAGGTCACCGTGCCGCGCATCTTCATCGATAACAAGGTCGCCAGCACCAGTACGCTAAAGGCCGCAGGAGCAATCAATAACAACAGATTGCCTATGGTCACCTTGTCGGCCAGGAAGATCATCAAGGTGGTTACGTCACCTGTGATCAGCGACACGCCGCCGGAGTTAACCGCAAAGATAATCAAGGTCGCGTATTTTACCAGCTTGCGGCCATCAAGTTTCAACGACATCACCACAGCCAGCGATACTAAGGTCGCGGTAATATTGTCGGAAATCGATGAGAATAAAAACGCAAAACCAGCAATAAGGAACATCAGCTTGCGCTCGCTAATCTTACTTGGCAGTACCCTTTGTACCAAATTTTGAATGAACCCTTTAGAGTTGAGATAGGCAACAAAGGTCATAGCCGCCATTAAAAACAGCCACAGGGTCGCTATTTCTAAAATGTTCTCATTAAGTTCATCTTTGATATGATCAAGGGAATGACCGTGAAGGGGCGAGATGAAGAGGATAATCCAGCACAAAGTGCCGAAAAAAAGCGTGGTTTTAGCCTTATTTACATGGATGACGTCTTCCACAACAATAAGCACAAACGCCACGGCAATGAGCGTCAAGATGAGCGCACTGACCATTTTGAGTATTATTCCTTGCGACAAGCGATTTAAAAAAGTACGGCTAAGTTTATTGGTGGTACAAATTACACCCAGATGTACAAATAACAAACTTAGCGATACCATGGGTTAATTGCAGACAATTACAGTCTGCAAGCGGCGCGAATTCTAACATTCATATGCCCAAGGAGCTATTACCAATTCGTTGTAAGTGACAATTTCTTTACATATTTTTTGTCAACCAAATACAACGCTTTTCGTAAAGATAATGTAACAGTGAAAAGCTATTTTCCCCTTTTGTACCTTTAGTTATAATCCCTGCCTATTGCCAAGCACAAAGAAACAACATAATGATAATAGCGAAACGCGTGCTCAATACGCTGACTGAGCTATGGCCGGTGCTTGAGACCCTGATGAAACGTTTCAAAATGGGCGACTTTAGCATCAAGGAAGTGCAAAGCATCATAAAGCAGCACTTTCCTCATTATTCCGGCGCTCAGATTTACAAAGAAACCAACCGCCTGCTTAGCCAAGACATTCTTGTTCCCTTAGCAAAATCATCGCAATTGGAAATCAACCGTGCGGTGAGTGATTTTGCCGCCTACTTATTGCAAGATGAAAGCTTGGGCGTGGCCGCTGAAATTCATGTTTTAGTAGACGACTTAGAGCGCTTAAGCGCTAAGCTCACTAAGGCGGTCGGTGATGATGATTACGGTGATATCAGTCGCTACACCCGGATTATGGATGAACGGGTACGTAAAATCGTCAAACTCTACCAGCACAATGAAAACGCCATTTACAATCTGGTTGAGCAAGCCAAGGCCAATGGTTCAAGCATGTCTCTGAGCAAGCGTTATAAGGCGGTGATTGAAGCCTTTGACGAATACATAGAGCCCATGCTGGAAATGCTCGATATCAGCGGTGCCTTTCAAATTTGCTTCGACACCATTGAGCTGAGCCTTACCGAACACCTGTTGCACCTAAAACAAAGCGGCCGCGACGCCAATACCATTCGCATGCTGGAACAGCTGCGCACCCGCATCCTCGATATGCACCATATTGGCCGCGAAAGTCTGCGCCAAAGTGCCGACATGCTGATGCCACTGCGCGAAGAGTTAAGACAAAACACCCTAGTCACCCGCCAGGCCGCCAAGATACTGGGGCTTATTCGTAAGCGCGGTTTGGATAGCGTGATGAGCGCCCATCAGCCGTTTTTTGCCAGCGAGCCCATGCATCACCAACTCGGCAGTAATGCACAATTAGTGGCCTATATGGCCGGTTTAAGCGAGTTTGAAGAGCATGACTTTGAAATGCCCGACGCCAGCGCTGCCGAGCCCTATCGCGCCCCAAATATTCCCAGCTTTAGAGATGTTCGCGCCCTGTTTAAACCCGCCAAGGGCAACAGCAAAGCCCGTAAGCAGCAGCTTATTGATGTGCTCGATACCCATTATCCTGAGCTGGAGTCCGACGAGCTGTTATACCTGTATCAAAAACTGATTAACGACCCCTCGCTGACCCTGAGTCAAAGCGAACAGCTTGAAACTAAAACCATCGCCGGCAAGCGCTTTGCCTTGTATCCCTTTATCGATGCCAGTGATGCGACAACAACAAAAAGTAGCGAAGAATTATGACCAACATAGACTTAACCCAGCTTACCCAGCTGCACTACATAAATAAAAAACTGGTCAGCGGCTATCATATCAGCGAGCAGGACAACCTTGCCTGGCAGGAGCTCGACCAACAACAAGAGCAATACGCCGCCCTCTTTAGTGCCCTAGGTCACACCCTAGTGCACGATGCCCGTGGTTTTTTCCATTTTGCCACAGATGAAGGCACCGCCAACATGGGTAAGATCTCCCGAGCCATTGCGCTCTTTATCTATACCCTGATCGAGCACTACGCCAACCAGGGCCAGGATCCCATGCGCGCCCTGTTCGACAAAGACGTCGACCTGGAGCTGTGTCAGGAGCTGGTGTTACACAACAAGGTGCTCTATGACCAGTTGGAGATCTTCTCCGGCACCGATTTACGCAAGGATGTGCTGATGCGCATGGTGCGCCTGGGGATGGCCAAGGCCAAAGACAAGGAAAGCGTGTTTCGTTTACTCGCCCCCATTCACCGCTATCTCGATGCCCTGTTAGAAGTAAATGAAGACGCGCTTGAAAGCGCCGAGGAGCTATAAATGCAGCAATTACACGGTCTGAGTAAACTAGCCCTGTTAAATACCGCTGGCTATGCCAAATGCGTGATCCCGCTGGATAAAAGCAGCTCTATTTGCGCGCCAAACAACACGGGGAAAAGCTCGGTAATAAACGCCCTGCAGTTTCCCCTTATCAATGACTTGCGCCTGACCGAATGGGATGGCCATGATTTAGAAGAAACCCGCAAATTCTATTTTAATTCCGACCAGTCCTATATCTTGCTTGAGGCCGACCTGCCCCATGGCAAGGTGGTCATAGGTGTGGCGGGCCTTGGCAAAATAGCCGGCTTTGCCCATCAGTTCTTTTGTTATAACGGCGCGCTGAACCTCGATGACTTTACCGATAACAAGCGCATCGTCAAATACACCCGATTGTTCAATCATCTTAAGGGCAAGGGCTTTAGCCCCATCGAACTCAAGGCGCAGGAACTCAATGCCTTATTGATAGGCGGCGCAACGCCGTTCGATGGCGACATCAACCTGCGCATGATCCCGCTCAATAATGTCAGCGACGCCGCCACCTATAAAGAAATCTTCCGTCGCATGCTTAACCTGCACAAGCTCGGCGCCAGCGATGTAAAACGCTTTATGATGCGTGTGTTTGAGCGCCATATGTCCAACGCTAACGTCGACTTTTATGAGGTCTGGCAGCGGGCATTCGACAAGGTTAATCGCGCCCGTCGTGAGCTCAATGCCTTGGAAACCATGCAAGAGCCCATCGCCGCGCTGGAAAGTATGTTGGAGCACCAAAGTGCCCTTAAAGGCAAGCTAGGTGCCTATGCGCCAAAAATCGACTTGGCCCTGGCCGAGTTCGATACCTTTTATGAGGATCAGCACGCCACCTTGGCCGAGCAACTTGAAGAAATCTCTCAGGAGAAGGAAGAATTCGAGCAAAAGCAACGCCTCTACGTGCAACAATCACGGGATATCGAGCGCAAGCTCACCGAGCTGGCGGCTTGGTTTAACGATTTCGACGCCCTGCATACTGAGTTTGAGCTGACCAACAGCGCCACCTTGCAAAGCGAGCTAAAAGCGCTTAAACAAGAGTATGAAGCCCTGTCCCACTCGCTTAAAAGCGCCGAGGGCCAGAGCCTGCATACCCTGGATTTTCGTATTAAAGAGACGCAAAAGCAGATCAAGAGCCTGAAACTTCAGCTGAAAAACCTGGAGTACAACCTCTTTACCCGCATGCGCGAGGACTTATCGCTCAAAGAAGTGGAAGAAATTTCGCGCATCCTCAATCCGGATCTGCTCTCTTTTGCCACCAGTAATGGCGGCGAGATCGATATTGACGATGAGGATGCCTTTGGCGCATTTTTATCCGAGCTAAGCCAGGCCGTGCGCGGCGGTGAGCTGGTGGTACCGGGCGCGACCATTTCCCTGAAGAAGCTGCCGGTAGTACAGATGCAAAGCGGCGCCGATAAGGCGCAACTAAGCGAGCAGCTGGCATCCCTTGAGCGCTCACTGAATGACCTTAAGGCCCAACGTGACGTTGCCGCCGATGTCGCCGGTAAACAAGCCGAGCGCGATGCTCTGTATGAGCAACTTATGGCCCAGGAAGCGGCGTTAAAACGCTTTGAGCAATACCAAGTGATGCAACGCTCCTGTGATGCCCAACAGGCCTTGCAGGAAAGCCTTAATGGTGAGCAGGAAGAAGTGGATGCCCATCTCAGTGAAGTGCAACAAAATGCCGCCGGCATTGCCGATCGCCGCGCCATTATTAACTCCAAAAAAGAGGCGTTGGAGCGTCAAAAAGCCCGCTTGCAACAGGTTAAGAGCGAGCGCTTGGATCACACCCTGGACTTTATCAGCGGTAAGGTAACCCCCTACCTTATCGATATCACCTTTGATCTTGATGCCCTGGCCGACACCATTCACGGCTTTAACAAGGATTGTCAGGAGCTGCGCAACTTCGATATCAATGTGCGCAATACCTATTTGCATATCTACAACGCCGGGATCACCAAATTTGATAACGAAAGCGACGAGCTGAGCAAATACCAAAAGCTGATCAGCGCCTATCACAACCTGGATAACGAGCGCGAGGCGGTCAATCGCCAGGCTCGAGTGGCATTGACCGATGTGGCCGCCACCATTAAGGGGCTGCGCCAGGACTTAAACCGCTTAACATCGGAAATGCGCCTGTTTAATCAGGGGATCAGCGAGCACCAGATCTCAAACCTCAAAGGCTTTAAGATTGAGGTGGTGCCAAGAAAAATGTTGGTGCAAAGCATAGATACTATCCTTGCTACCTCAGATCTTTATGAGCAAGGGGATAGCCTGGATTTATTGGCGGAGCAGCATGTACACGAAAGTGAGGTGAATGAGGCCAAAGATCAATTGATTAAGCTCGCTTCCGACAAGGCGGGACTGACGCTGAGCGATCTTTTTGATATCCGCTTTGAGGTGGTTAACCGCGCTGGCGACACCGAGTATTTCGATAAAATCGACTCGGCCGGTTCAAACGGTACCCGTATTACCATCAAGCTGTTATGCGGCATGTTGTTTATTCGCCATCTGCTTTCGGATAAAGAGAAAAGCCAGTACCGAGTGCCCCTGTATATTGATGAGGCCGCCGATATCGACCCGCAAAACCAGCAGGCTATTATCGAAACCGCGTTAAGCTTCGGTTTTGTGCCCATCTTTGCCTCGGTTAAACCGCAGATCAGCTGTGACTATATAGTTCCTATTCGTACCTTGGGCGATGGCAAGCAAAACTGGGTAGATGAAAAAGACTGGATCCGCGTGGAAAACGAAGAGCTGGTTTCTTGATTTGACCAAATAACAAAGGGGCGCCTGCCCCTTTGTTATTTTTAGCTCAATAGCATTCCATTACTCATCAAGCAAGGTATCAAAACCACCGTAAATCATCCGCTTACCATCAAACGGCATGGGGTTAAGCTGCTCCTGGCAACTGGGGTCCTGCATAAATTCTGCCCAGCCCTGATCACGCACTTCTTTTGACGGCCAGTGGATCCAGGAAAACACCACGGTTTCATCGTCTTTGCATTGCACCGCCATGGGGAAAGACGTCAGTTTGCCATCGGGTACATCACTGCCCCAATTTTCCACCACACGATCGGCACCATACTTTTTAAAAAACACCGCGGCCTTTGCCGCATGTTCACGATACTCTTCGCGTTTTTCCGTAGGCACAGCACAGACAAAACCATCTACATAACTCATGTTTATTCTCCTTGGTGCAGCTCGCACCTTTACATTTTTATTAGGATTAACCTATAGCGGACAAAGCCGACTGTTTCTAGCGGCCTTTTCAAGCGACATCTCCAAGCGGACGCATAAATTTCTCCCTTCATAGTATGTATGATGCTCGGCAAAACGCCGGAAAAGTTTCCTCCCCGACCGTAAAACTGATAATTCTCTACAACAAATTCAACCCCTTGCATATACTCACTCTACGATTGTGCACTAGGCCACGAAGGAGAATTAAATGATTGCCTATACCATGATAGGAGTAAGCGATTTACCCATGGCGATAGATTTCTACAAGCCATTATTTGCGCAAATGGGCATGGAAATATGTTGGCAAGGCGATACCTGCGCCTCTTTTGGTATTGTCGATGATGAGTCGGTGCCACGCTTTTTTATCGGCTACCCATTCGATGGTGGTGCCGCCAGCGTCGGCAATGGCACCATGACGGCATTTAGGCTGCAATCACCGGAGCAGGTTGTGGCCCTGCACAAGATGGCCTTGGAAAATGGCGGCAGAGATGTTGGTAAGCCGGGTTATCGACCCCAATATGGCGAGGGCTTTTATGCCGCCTATGTGCGCGATAGCGATGGTAATAAACTCGCTTTTGTTGTCTATCCTTAGTCTTAAGCAACTTAACTAAGCGATCGGGGCTTTCCCTTCAGTGCTACAGCCACTTTTTTTACTCACCTTTTTTATTGGCACCTTTATTGGCTTTCGTTTTGTCCTGGCTTATCTACGGGTGAAAGACGAAGTCAATAAAAGGGCCATTGCACTGACGATCAGTTTTTTAGCCATTCAACTCGCCTGCGGCTGGGTGAGCAACCTGCTAAATTTTGTCGAGCCCACAACCCTTATCGCTTCGGTGATCCTCTTTGCCTTTGTATTAAGAAAAGTACTGATCCTAAAGCTATGGCAAGTTATCGCCATCCCCATTGTGGTATCTATGATCTCCACCCTATTTATGGCCATTACCTTTATGCTGGCCATTCGCTTGTTTGGGCCCATCGGCGTCAATTGAAACTCAACGCCTAGGAAAATATGATCCAGATCCTCTTTGCGTAAAATTTACACACATTTACGCTAAATGCTGTCGAAATTGACACAAATCTCACCCATACTGGATTTTAGTTTCGCTCAACCTGAGAATTAAATATGGATAATAAACTCTCGACCCCCACCATAGTATTGCATTGGCTTACCGGCTTGTTGTTTATCGGCGTATTGGCATTTGGCCTGTATGTTGAGGAGCTGCCCAAGGGGGATGAAAAGCTAGAGATGCTGACACTGCATAAATCCTTTGGCATTACCGTGCTTTGTTTTGCCTTTGCGCGCTTGCTCTGGCGCCTTAAAGAGGGTGAAATTACCCATGTTGCCGAGCTTAGCAAAGTCCAGGAGTTAACCGCTAAGAGCGTGCATATGGTGTTGCTGATAGGCACCTTGTTAATGCCCATATCCGGATTAATGATGAGTATCGGCGGCGGCCATGGTGCGGCCTTATTTGGTTTCGAGCTCTATCCCGAGAGTGAAAAAATCGAATGGATGGGAAGCCTTGGACACGATATTCATGGCCCGGCGGCCTGGTTGTTGCTTGTGACCCTGTTGGTACATATCGCCGCGGCCATCAAACACCATTTTATCGATAAAGATAAAACCTTAAGTCGTATGCTTGGGCGTGGCAGCGACTAATTCAAAAAAATGGGGAGCCTAGGCTCCCCTTTTTATACCCGCTTAAGGCTCAGCCAATTGCCTTTTGATCTCTTCACTGTCCTTGTGCAGATAATTATCACTGCTTAACCCCAGGCTTTGCGGCAAGGTGGCACTGATAAATACCGACGACCAGGTACCCACCAGGACGCCAACAAACAAGGTGATGGCAAAGCCACGCAGCGGCGCCCCTGCCATCATCCAGATACTGATAATGGTGGTTAAGGTAGTCAAGGAGGTGATCAGGGTTCGGCTCATGGAGGCAAAAATGGCCTCATTCACGCTTCTGGACACATTTTGCTCGGGTTTAGCGCGCACTATCTCGCGCACCTTATCGCCTATGACTATGGAGTCATTGAGGGAGTATCCGATGATCGCCAAAATAGCCGCCAGCACGGTTAAGGTAAATTCCACCTCAAACAAGGCTAACAGCGCCAGGGTGATAATCACATCATGGGCCAGCGCCAGGGTTGCCGCCACGCTTAAGCGCCATTCAAAACGACCAAGGAGATAAAGCATCACCGCCAGGGTAGCAAATAACAAGGCCATCATTCCCTGCTCTATCAGTTCATCGCCGGCGGCGGCACCCAAGAAGCTGTTATCAAGCACGGTTGCACCGCTGTGCACCGACCAGCTCGCCAGCCAATCGCCGCTGGCGCGTCCCGCCTCGGGCGTTTGAAACACTGACCATTGCCCCGGACCACGCTCGGTTAAGCGAAATGGCCCATCAATATAGTTGCCGAGCTCTTGCTGTAACGGCTCTTGGGCGACCGACTGAGGCAGAGCAAATTCGCTGACATAACCGCCGGTAAAATCCTGCCCCAAGGGTACGCCCTTAAGAGTGATGATCAACAGGCTCACTACCATAAGCAAAACACTCAACCACAGGCCAAATTTGCGTACGGATTTAAAATTACTCACCATGATGGATCTCCTTGGTCGGGTGCTTAGCCGTCTCTTTCGCCCAGTTAAACAACAAATAAGAAAGGTATTTGGATACCAGTACACCACTAAATACGCTGGTGGCAATGCCCAGGGCCAGGGTGATGGCAAAGCCTTTGACCGGACCATAACCTACCCCCACCAGCACCAAGGCGCTGATAAAGGTGGTGAGATTGGCATCGATAATACTGCTCATGGCGTGTTGATAACCTCGCTGCAGTGCCTGCAAACGAGTGCGCCCCAGGCGTAGCTCCTCCTTGATGCGCTCAAAGATGATGACATTGGTATCCACCGCCATGCCTATGGTTAGGACCAAACCGGCGATCCCCGGCAGCGTTAACACCACCCCGGGCAACAGCGACATCAGCCCAAGTAAACTGACAACATTAACCATCAACGCCAGGTTAGCCACCACACCTAAGCGGCGATACCAAAACAGCATAAAGCCCAGGGTCAACGCAAAGCCAAGCAATAAGGCATTAAGGCCATTACTGATATTTTGCTCGCCCAGGCTCGGACTCATGGTTTGTTCCTTGATGATGCGTATCGGCGCTTCCAAAGAACCGGCGCGCAGCACCAGGGCAAGATCCTGCGCCCGCTGCCAGGAACCCAGACCGGTAATACTAAAACGCGTTCCCAAGGCTTCATTGATGGTGGCAATTGAGATCACCTCCTCACGTCTATGCACATTTTCATCGGCGCCTTGCACATACTCGCTGTACAAGGTGGCCATGGGCTCGCCGGTATGGGCGCGCGAGAAACGATTAATTTTATCGCCGCCCTGGGATGAGAGCTGCAACTGCACCATGGGTTGGCCCCATTCATCGCGTCCGGCCTGTGCACCAGTAATATCATTGCCGGTAAATATGGCCTTGGCATCGATGGCCACTCGGTCTCCCTCTTGGGTTAACACCGGCTTGCCACCTTGCTGCTGCAAGCCGTGAAACGACAGCTGGGCGGTAGCACCTATGATACGTTTGGCCTCGCCCGGGTCTTGGACGCCGGGCAACTCAATGCGAATGCCCTGCTCGCCCTGACGCTGCACCACAGCCTCGGTGATCCCCAGCTCTTCAATGCGCTTGCGCAAGGTGGCCAGGGCCTGAGCCATGTCCTCACGGGCGAAAAGCTGCTGTTGGGCCGCAGGGTAATGCAATCTGCTATATACAAAATCCCCCTTTTGCTCACGCGTGACATGCAGTTGTGGATACAGCTGCTGTAGCTGATCTTGTAATTGCTCGCCCTGAGCCGCCGAACGCAGTGGGGAGCGCAGCACTAGGGCATGATCCCCAGTGTCTATGCTCACGCCTCGCAATCCAAGGGTACGCCGGAGGGTAGTGGCATCCGCTGCAATGGATTTAATACGCTGCGCCATGGCTTGATCGGTATCGACTTGCAGGACAAAAAGCACACCGCCACCTAAGTCCAAACCCAGTTTCATCGGCGCTAAGCCAAGACTTTGCATCCAGCTCGGTGTGGTCGCTCGTGTTTGCACCTTGACGTTGGCGTCCGTTAATTGTTGTCGTAATACCCCGGCCGCCGCGGCGCTGTTATTCGGTCTTTCCAGGGTCAGCAATAACCTCTGAGCCTGGGGGTCAAAGTGGCCACCTTGTACAGGGAAACCTTGATTATCGAGCAAGCGCTCGATCTGAACCAAGGCCTGCGCTCCCTCGGGATTCTCGACAGCAATCACCTTGGTATTGGGGTATAAGTTGGGTAAGGCACTCAGTGCCAATATCACAATTAGGACAAGGGTGGTAAATACGCCCATGCCACGCTTGGCTCGCCATAACGAACCGTTTTTATTATTCATAATCTCTACCTTACGCTTGCCAAAACAAGCGTAAAAAATTGCCATCCTTGTCAGCAGATACGGCCTAAAACCGGTCTGTGGACAAGAAATTAAACCTTTGCTGGATACTTGAACCAGCCGCTAAATGGGGTGTTAAACGGGTCGATAGCCGAGCCGCTAACCAGGCAGAGAGTCGTACAGCAGGCGGCTGCGATAGGTGAGATTGGCGGCCTTGCAGTTATCAAGCAAGCCACTGTTGGGCAGGCACGTATGCATATACCAGGGTAAGTCGGTCCTTGGCGTCAACCTGATCTTATCCAGGCGACTGGGCTCGTCTTGTTGCGCCAGGGTGTAGGCGAGCAGATACAAGGGCTGCTGCTCGGGATGTAAAAAATAGCTTGGGTGCGAGCCCATGGCCCGCTGGGGCAGTTGTACCGGATGAGAGGTGGGCGCTTGATGCTGCTTGGCGTCCATATCCATTTCAAGCGTAAAGGAGAGACAGGGTGCAGTACTTTGCACTTGCTGCGTCGCACACAGTGCAGTTGGCACCGGCGCGGAACTCTGCTGCGAAAACTGACCAGCACCGAGCGCACTTGCAAAAACAAGTGTGATGGCAGCCACCCAGAATATCAAAAATGCACGCACAATAAGCTCACCCACAAATCATCATCTTGCCCCGTTAAGTTGTTATTTCGACATCGGGCAATCTACTCTTAGATATGGGCAAAAGACGATAAATCAAACCTCTATCTAAAAAATCGCTGTTTGGGAGATGCTATGCTAGGTCAGGTATTTAACGATGCGGTCGCGCGCTTAAAGCGCATTGGCGCACTCACCCAGTGCTCTAATCAGGTGATCAGTGCCCTCAGTCATGCCAATGCCATGTTGCACGTCAATGTTGAGGTGCGCATGGACAATGGTCATATTCACTACTTCCCCGGCTATCGCTGTCAACACAATAATGTGCTCGGCCCGACCAAGGGCGGGATACGTTTTCACCCTCAGGTCAACGCCGATGAAGTACAGGCTTTGGCGCTGTGGATGACGCTAAAATGCGCGGTGGTGGGTATTCCCTTTGGCGGCGCCAAGGGCGGCGTCTGTGTCGACCCAAAAACCCTCTCCCCCTTTGAACTGGAGCGCTTATCCCGCTCCTATGTGCGTGCCATGGCCGACTTTATTGGTCCGGAGCGCGATATTCCCGCCCCGGATGTCTATACCAATGCCCTGATCATGGGTTGGATGATGGATGAATACGAAAAAATTACCCGGGTAAAAAACCCCGCGGTGATCACCGGCAAGCCTATCGCCCTCGGCGGCAGTTTAGGACGAGACGATGCCACCGGCCGCGGCGCCTATTTGTGCATCAAGGAGTTGGAAAAACGCGACCAGCTTACGCCACAAGAAACCCGCGTTGCCGTCCAGGGCTTTGGCAGCGGCGGCTACCATGTGGCGCGCCTGCTCGCCAATGACGGCTATAAGGTGGTGGCGGTCAGTGACTCGCAAGGGGCCATCTATCGTCAGGAAGGTTTGAATATAGACAGTGTTTATCGGCAAAAGCAACAGCATAAGGAGCTCAAAGCCGTGTATTGCGAAGGCTCGGTGTGCGAGGCCCTAGAGCACCAACGCCTCAGTAATGCCGAACTCTTGGTCAGTGACGTCGATATCCTGATCCCCGCCGCTCTCGATGGGGTGATCACGGCTGCAAACGCCGCAGCCATTCAAGCCCGTTACATAGTGGAGATTGCCAATGGCCCGGTGACCAGCGACGCCGATGCTATTTTGAAAAATAAAGGGGTGATAGTGATCCCGGATATTCTTGCCAACGCTGGTGGTGTCACCGTCAGCTATTTTGAATGGACGCAAAATCGCTGTGGTCAGCGCTGGCCAAGAGAAAAGGTCAGCGAAGAGCTGAGCCAGGTAATGCAACGCGCCTTTAAGCGCGCCAATGATCTGGTGGAAAAGCACGGCATGGACTTTCGCGACGCCGTCTATGCCGTGGCTCTAGAACGGCTCAGTGAAGGCATTGAAGCGCACGGCACGCCGGATTATTTCAACGGCGGTTGAACAAACATCTTGCTGCTAAGTTCGACCAGGGCGTCGAGCTTAGCTTTATCGACCGGAGGTTTCCAGGCTATCAACTGCTCCCAAAATGCCAGCTCTTTGAGGCCACCAAAAAACACCACGGCGGCGATATCCGGAGCAATATCCTTAAGCGCGCCCTTGCTGTGGGCTTCTTCGAACCATTCATTGATACCCTGCTCGCAATGCTTAAAGCGCTCATCGAGCATGGCGGCGCGCTTTTTCGAGCGCAATGATTCGATCAAAATAATACGGGATAAGGTCAAGTAGTCCTTATCCTGAGTCAGCCTCAGTGCAACATCGGCTAACTTTTGCAGCTGCTCTTTAATCGGCGTTTGCATGCAGAAAGGGTTGTCTTGTAGAGGGCGAATACGCTCAATCAACAAATCGACAACGCCGTCAAAAAGTTGTTCCTTGTTGCTGTAGTATTTGTACAGCGTGCGCTTTGATACCTTGGCCTTAGTGGCCACCGCTTCCATGGTCGTGCCTGCCAGCCCGCGTTGGGCAAACAAGGCAATGGCTGCGCCGATCACTGCTTGTTGTTTTGTACTACTCATGTGCCGCCCCTTATGTCAACGCTCGGCAGTATAACTAAACTGCACTAAGAAGATAGTTGGTAAACGAAAAAGTATACCTAAATTAAAAAAAAGTATACACTTTCGTTTACTTGGTGACCATTGGGTTACAATAATTACATTTAGCAAAGTGAATTCATTCTTTGGGGAATTGACGCTACGCTTTCTTTAAAGTGGCTTTTTTGCCATGCGATAACAGCCTGAAGATGCCAAGTATTCCGCCTCGGCGGCACCTAAATACCATATAACTTGCACAGGGAAACGCTTATCTTATGCGCACTAACCTAGTTAATTCTTTCGCCCGCTCCGCGTCTTTGGCGCTCACTGCCAGCTTACTCTTAAGTGCCTGTGAGCAAGGCGCGCAGCAGCAACAACAGGCCATGCCTCCAGCTCAGGTCGAAGTACTGGCCGTCACCCCTATCGACGCGCCCTTTGTGATCTCATTGCCAGCGACGGTATCGGGCTCTAAAGAAGTTGAAATTCGCGCCCGCGTCAGTGGCGTGCTTGAGTCTCGAAACTTCTCGGAAGGGCAAAAGGTCAGCGCCGGGCAGTCACTCTTTACCATTGACTTAGCACCCTATCAGCTCGCCTATGAACAGGCCCATGCCGCCGTAGTCGCCGCCAAGGCACGGTTAGAGCAGGCACAAAGAGAAAGTAAGCGACTGGCAAAGCTGCGCGAAGATAAATCGGTTTCCCAGCGCGATTATGATAACGCCCGTTCCAGCGTCGATATCGCCGAGGCGGATCTCAATGCCAGCGAAGTGCAACTGCGCGAAGCCAAGCTCAACCTGGACTATGCCCAAGTGAAGGCTCCGGTTAACGGCATTATGGGTCGTGAACAGGTATCGGAAGGCACCTATGTGTCCGGCCCAGAGGTATTACTCACGCAGATCACCGCACTCGATCCGGTGCGAGTGCGCTTTGGCCTGTCCGAGCGCGAACAGCTGATGATGCGCCAGGCACAAAAACGCGGCGAACTAACCCTGCCTGCGGATGGCCAGTGGCAAACCCAATTGAAACTACAAGACGGCAGCCTGTATGAGCATATGGGCACGGTAAACTTTACCGATGTGCGCATTAACGCCAATACCGGCACCTCGGAATTTCAGGCCATAGTCGCCAACCCGGACTTTAGTCTTCGCCCAGGTCAGTTTGTGCAGGTCGAGTTGCTAGGCGCTGAACACAAGGGCACCTTTGCCGTCCCGCAAAAGGCTGTGCTTGATAATGGCACCGGCAAATTCGTTTACCTTGCTGCCACCAATGAGCAAGGCGCCACCATAGCCCGCCCCGCTCCCGTTGAGGTCGGCGAATGGTATCGCCAACAAAAGGGTGAGCAAATAGAAAACCTGTGGATTATCCGTAGCGGCCTGAGCGCCGGCGATAAGGTGATCGTCGAAGGCATGGCTCGTATCTTCTTCCCGGGCATGCCGGTTAGCGTCATCAACGAGCAAGGATAAGGGCATTATGTTTTCTCGATATTTTATCGATAGGCCGATCTTCGCCTTTGTGATCTCCATCGTCATAGTTCTCGCGGGTCTAGCCGCCATGCGCGCCCTGCCCGTGGCCCAATACCCAGAAATCGCCCCACCTGTGGTGCAGGTGACCGCCAGTTACCCAGGTGCCGCCGCCGAGGTGCTTGAGCAAACCGTGGCCGCCCCCATAGAAAATGCCATCACCGGCGTTGAGGGCATGATGTATATGGCATCGACGTCCACCAGTGCCGGCACCACCACCATAGAAGTGACCTTTGAAATCGGCACCGATGCCGATCAGGCCGCGGTGGACGTAAACAACCGCGTTAAGCAAGTGGAAGCGCGTTTACCCGAGGAAACCCGTCGCCAGGGCGTGGTGGTACAAAAAGGTTCATCCAGCTTTTTGCAGGTGCATGCTTTTTATTCCCCGGACGACAGTCGTTCGGCGCTGTGGACCTCTAACTATGTGACCTTGAATATACTGGATCGCATCAAGCGCATCCCAGGCACCACCAATGTGCAAATATTCGGTGCCAAGGACTATGCCATGCGCATCTGGTTGCGACCGGACTTAATGAGCCAACTTGGCGTGACGGTGGACGAAATCACCACCGCCATTCGCGAGCAAAACTCTCAATATGCCGCTGGTAACATAGGTGCCACGCCAACCCATGTGGCGCCGCAATCTTTGGTCTACAGCGTCACCGCTCGTGGCCGTATGTCGGAGCCAAAAGAGTTTGAAAACATTATCCTGCGTGCCAATGCCGATGGCAGCTCGCTGCGTTTAAAAGACGTAGCCCGGGTTGAGCTCGGCGCCAAGGACTATAACTTTGAAGGCAGCTTTAACGGCAAAGAAGCTGTGCTGATGGGTATTTTCCTGCAGCCCGGTGCCAATGCCCTGGAAGTCGCCGAAGAAGTCGGCGCCGTGATGGCCGAATTTAAGCCTCAGTTCCCGGTGGGCCTTGAGCATGTGGTCTCCTACGACACCACTCGCTTTGTTGAAGTGTCCATCCGTGAGGTGTTAAAAACCCTGATAGAAGCCATGATTTTGGTGTTCCTGGTGGTGTATCTGTTCTTACAGAACTGGCGCGCCACCCTTATTCCGACGCTGGCGGTACCGGTTTCCTTGCTTGGCACCTTTGCCGGCATGTATATGTTGGGTTACTCCATTAATACCTTGACCCTGTTCGGTATGGTGCTTTCTATCGGTATCGTCGTCGATGATGCCATCGTGGTGCTGGAAAACGTCGAGCGTATTATGCACGAAGAGCATGTCAGTGCCCGCGACGCGGCGATTAAGGCCATGGGCGAGGTCTCCGGTCCCGTGGTGGCCATAGTCCTGGTGTTATGTTCGGTGTTTGTGCCCATCGCCTTCCTCGGCGGTTTGACGGGTGAGCTGTTCCGCCAGTTTGCCATTACCATTTCTATCGCCGTGAGCCTCTCTGGTGTGGTCGCCTTGACCATGACGCCGGCGCTGTGCGTGCTTATTCTTAAACACGAACACAAGCAAACCGCAGGCTTCTTCGTCTGGTTTAATAAGTTCTTTAGTGCGATTACCCATAAATACGTGGGCGCCGTTGGCTTTATGGTGCGCCGTGGTCTGCTGGGTTTAGTGCTTATGGTAGCCATGGTCACTGCCACCATAGGTCTCTGGCAAAAAACGCCAAGTTCACTGGTTCCCGATGAAGATCAGGGTTTCTACATCGTAGCGGTATTCCTACCGGATGGTGCCTCGTTAGAGCGCACCTCCGCGGTGGTGGATGAGGTGATAGCCGCGGTGCAATCAAACCCGGCGAACGAAAATATTGCCTCCTTTACTGGCTTTGACTTTATCGGCGGCGGTTTTAAAAACAATGCCGCGACCATGTTCGTCACCCAAACCCATTGGGATGACCGCGAGGTAGATACCAAGGCCCTGGTCGGCGAGCTGTTTGGCAAAACCGCCCATATCAATGAGGCTCTTGTTCTGGCGTTTAACCCGCCGGCTATTTTCGGCTTAGGAAGCACGGGCGGCTTTGAGTTTTATATTCAAAATAAAGGGGCCGGAGGCCCGGAGAAACTGCAACAGGCCATGCAACTGGTGATGAGTGAGGCGCAAAAGAGCCCCATAGTCGGCGGCGTGCAGACCCTGTGGCGCCCGGACGCACCGCAATTGAAGGTGGATATTGACCGCGAGCAGGCCCGTGCCATGGGCGTCAATATTAACGAGGCCTTTAATACCCTGGCCGGTACGCTGGGCACCTACTATGTGAATGACTTCAACAAGTTTGGGCGCGCCTGGCAGGTATTAATGTCGGCAGAGGCACAATATCGCATGCAGCCTCAGGACATTGGCCGTATTTATGTTAAAAGCAGCTCAGGTGAGATGGTGCCCATGTCGGCCTTTACCACCATGGAGTTTAGCCGCGGCCCTGATAGCCTAAGTCGCTACAACAACCTGCCGGCGGTCAAACTGCTGGGCGAGGCGGCACCGGGTTACAGCTCGGGTCAGGCCATCGCCGAAATCGAGCGTATTGCCGCCCAGGTTTTGCCTGCGGATATGAGCTATGACTGGACCGGCACCGCCTTCCAGGAAAAGCGCAGCTCGGGTACGACCGGCTTGGCGCTGGGCCTGGCGGTGATCATGGTGTTTTTGATCCTAGCGGCGCTCTATGAGCGTTGGTCTTTGCCCTTGTCCGTGATGCTGGCCCTGCCCTTTGGTACCTTTGGCGCCCTTATTTCCATTTGGATAGCGGGCCTGACCAATGATGTCTACTTCCAAATTGGTCTGGTTACCTTGCTCGGTCTGGCCGGTAAGAATGCCATTTTGATCGTCGAATACGCCCTGTTGAAACATCAGCAAGGCTGGAGCGCCGCTGCAGCAGCACTTGAGGCTGCCCGACTGCGTTTTCGCCCCATTATCATGACCTCCATGGCCTTTATCCTTGGCGTTGTGCCCTTGGTGCTGAGCTCGGGAGCTGGTGCCGGTGCCCGCCACAGTGTCGGTACCGGGGTCATGGGCGGCATGATGGCGGCCACCTTCCTGGCCGTATTCTTTGTGCCCCTGTTCTTCTACTGGCTAACTCAACGTCGCCTCGGTGAGCGCCGCTCACGCCAAGAGCTCGCGGATGAAATTGCCAGTCAGCATAAAAAGGAACATGTGGATACCAAGGAAGGCTTGGTTTAAAACAGCTATAAAAGGCGGCAAAAATTGCCGCCAATCCGCCTTCAAAGCGGGATATTTAGCTGACATTCAAGCTATTAATGCTAAACTAGCGGCTTGTTTTTCAGTGATTGACAGCAATGACCTTTAGATTACTTCCCGAGTGGCATCCACAGGATGCGGTAATGCTCACCTGGCCCCATCAAGACACTGACTGGGCGGCCAACCTATCTGCCGTTGAGCAGGTTTATCTTGAATTAAGCAAGCACATCAGCGCACGCCAACGCCTGCTGATCGTAGCCGACAATGCCGAACTAAAAGCGCAGATCCGCAGCAAGCTGGTTGAGCAAGGTGTCGACCTGACTCAGGTATGCTTTGTTGATGCGCCCTGTAACGACACTTGGGCAAGGGATCATGGCCCGCTGACTCTCAGCGACGGGCAAGAGCTTAAGGCCATAGATTGCCAATTCACCGCCTGGGGCGGTAAATATCAGGCCGACAAAGACAATGCCATTAATGGCCAACTGTTTGCGCAAGCGCTCAATCAAGGCGTGCGCACCCAGCAGAGCGATTTTATCCTCGAAGGCGGCGCCATTGAAATTAACGAGCACGGCGTACTGCTAAGCACCCGCGCCTGCGTACACAATAAAAACCGCAATGCCAGCATGAGCGCAGAGCAAATCGATGCGGCATTGGCCGAGTTGCTTGGCGCCAACAAGATTCTTTGGCTCGAGCACGGCTATTTGGCCGGGGATGATACCGACTCTCATATCGATACTCTGGTACGTTTTGCGCCTAACAACACCCTGGTGTATGTGCGCTGCGATGACCCGCAGGATGAGCACTATGACGAGCTTGGCAAAATGGCCGAAGAGCTGGTCGCTCTGCGTGGTCTTAATGACGAGGCCTATGAGCTAATCGCACTGCCTTGGCCTAAGGCCGTGTACAACAGCGAAGGCGATCGTCTCCCTGCCACCTACGCCAACTACCTTATTATTAACGATGCTGTCTTGGTGCCGACCTACAATGACAGCCATGATCAGGTGGCGCTGGCACAAATAGCCAAGGCCTATCCGGGACGTGAAGTAATTGGCGTAGACTGCTGCGCCCTGATTGAACAATTTGGCAGCCTGCACTGTATTACCATGCAGTTGCCCCATGGTTTTTTGGAGAATAAATAATGTCCTCTTCGAACTTAGCCGTTGCACTCATACAGCAGCAAAACACCGCAGACCGCGACTTTAACCTTAACAATTCCATCGCCGGGATCCGCGAGGCCGCCGCCAATGGCGCCAAGTTGGTAGTGCTGCAAGAGCTGCATACCGGCCTGTATTTTTGCCAAAGCGAAGACGTAAACCAGTTTGACCTGGCCGAAACCATTCCTGGTCCAAGTACGGATACCCTGGGTGCACTGGCCAAAGAACTGAATATAGTGATCGTTGCCTCCTTGTTCGAGCGCCGCGCCGCAGGTCTTTACCACAATACTGCTGTGGTACTTGAATGCGATGGCAGCATCGCAGGTAAATACCGCAAGATGCATATTCCGGACGACCCAGGCTTCTACGAGAAGTTTTACTTTACTCCGGGCGATCTTGGTTTCGAGCCCATTAAAACCTCGGTGGGCACCTTGGGCGTACTCGTGTGCTGGGATCAGTGGTTCCCTGAAGCGGCACGTCTAATGGCCACGAAAGGCGCAGAAATTCTGATTTACCCAACCGCTATCGGCTGGGATCCTAACGACGATGCCGCAGAGCAAAAGCGTCAGCAAGATGCCTGGGTCATTTCGCAACGTGCCCATGCGGTAGCCAACGGTGTGTATGTGATCAGTGCCAACCGCACAGGTTTTGAAGCGGATCCCACGGGCCACAGTGCCGGTATCCAATTCTGGGGTCACTCCTTTATTGCCGGACCTCAGGGTGAGTTTTTGGCCACCGCCAGTGATGACAAGGCCGAAGTATTAAGCGCCGACTTAGATCTGGCCCGTGGCGAGAATGTACGCCGTATCTGGCCTTATCTACGTGACCGCCGTATCGATCATTATGGCGACCTAACCAAACTTTATCGCGACTAAAACGGAGATTTCCATGCAGTTAGCGCAGTTCATCGAATTGCCTTGGGTAAAAACGCAACAAGATAAAATCAAATGGGGTCAGTTAAGCGGCAGCGCTCTGACCCTGAGTGTCGGCGAAGCAGTGAAGCAACACCCGCAATTGGTGGTGTTAGTCACCCCGGATACGCCCACGGCATTGAAACTTGAGCACGAACTTCATGCGCTACTGCCTCGCGAACAGGTCATGGTGTTTCCCGACTGGGAAACCCTGCCCTATGATCACTTTTCGCCGCATCAGGATATCGTCTCCACCCGCCTAAGCACCTTGAGCCGCTTGCGCGACTCGCATCAGGGTGTGTTGATAGTGCCGGTATCGACCCTGATGCTGCGCGCATCGCCCAAACAATTTATCTATGGCAATGCCATCGTCTATCGCGTCGGTGACACCCTGAATA
Source organism: Pseudoalteromonas sp. T1lg10 (assembly GCF_002964545.1). Lineage (NCBI taxonomy): Bacteria > Pseudomonadati > Pseudomonadota > Gammaproteobacteria > Alteromonadales > Pseudoalteromonadaceae > Pseudoalteromonas > Pseudoalteromonas sp. T1lg10. The sequence continues at coordinate 75,723 of NZ_PQBV01000005.1, read as the reverse complement.
TCGACAAGCTGCGCAAACAGCTGGACGACGCCGGCTATATACACACCCAACAGGTGATGGCGCATGGTGAATACGCGGTGCGCGGCTCGGTTGTCGACCTTTTCGCCATGGGCCAAAATGCGCCGGTGCGTTTTGATCTATTCGATGACGAAATCGACAGCATGAGTCATTTCGATGTCGATACCCAGCGCTCCAGCGAGCAAATCAAGGCCATCAACCTGCTCCCCGCCCATGAGTTTGGTACCACGGATACGGACATAGAACGTTTTCGTATCCAATACCGTGAAGCCTTTGGCGCCAGTGCCGAGCAAGACTCTGTGTATATGCAGGTCTCCAAGGGCGCATTGCCACCTGGGATAGAATATTATTTGCCGCTGTTTTTTGAGCAGTTGGACACTTTATTCGATTACCTGCCCGAGCAGGCCGTGTTTATGCATATGGGCGATATTCAGCACGGTGCCGAGCGTTTCTTAGCGGATGTCTACAGCCGTTATACCAGTCGCAAGGTTGACCCGCTGCGCCCCTTGTTGGAGCCGCAACGTCTCTATCTGCCCATTGAAGAGCTTAACAGCCGCTTTAAACAGTATCCGCGAATCGAGCTCTCCCAAGCCAGTCTGCCGCTGCGCGCCGGGCATTTTAACCTGGGCACAGAGCCCTTGCCCGAGGTGCGCATCGACCATGCCAAACAGCCTCCCTTTGGTGCATTTTTGGACTATGTCCTGGCGGAAAAACAGAACAAGGGTCGCATCGTTTTAAGTGTGGAATCCGATGGCCGCCGCGAAGCACTCTTGACCCTGCTAAAACCGAGCGGGTTAAAAATTACACCTTGTGAAAACCTCGATGCGGCGCTCGCTAGCGATGCGGATATCACCATGATCGTCGCGCCCTTTGAGCAAAGCGTGGTGCTCAATCAAAACGGCCGTGTCAGCCTGATCACAGAGCAGGAATTACTGGGTATTCGCGTCTCCCAACGACGTCGCCGTAAACACAAGCATCAGGTCAGCAGTGACGCCCTTATTCGTAACCTGGCTGAACTCAAAGAAGGCCAGCCCATAGTGCACCTCGACCATGGTGTCGGCCGCTACATCGGCCTGGAAACCCTGGACGCTGCGGGCGTGGCCACCGAGTTTGTGACCATAATGTATGCCAACGACGCCAAGCTTTACGTCCCTGTGGCCGCCTTGCATATGCTTAGCCGCTACTCTGGCGGTGAAGAAGCCAGCGCCCCGTTACATAAACTGGGTTCAGATGCCTGGGAAAAAGCCAAAAAACGCGCCGCCGAAAAGGTCCGCGATGTGGCCGCCGAATTGCTTGATATTTATGCCAAGCGCCAGGCCAAGCCCGGCTACAAATTTGCTCTCGATGAGGCCGGCTATCGTCAGTTCAGTGACAACTTTGTCTTTGAAGAAACCGAAGATCAGCAAAATGCCATAACCGCCGTGCTTGAAGATATGCGCAGCAAAAACGCCATGGACCGCCTGGTGTGTGGTGATGTAGGTTTTGGTAAAACCGAAGTCGCCATGCGCGCCGCCTATGTTGCCGTGGCCGATGGTAAGCAGGTGGCGGTATTGGTACCGACCACCTTGTTGGCGCAGCAGCACTTTGAAAACTTCCGCGACCGCTTTGCCGACTTCCCGGTAACGGTAGATATCCTATCGCGCTTTAAATCCACCAAGGAACAAAATGCCACCCTGGCCAAGATTAAAGAGGGCCAGGTGGATATAGTGATTGGCACCCACAAGCTGCTGCAGGAAAACATCGAGTTTGCCGATTTAGGCCTTTTAGTGGTAGACGAAGAGCACCGCTTTGGCGTACGTCAGAAAGAAAAAATCAAGGCGCTGCGTGCCGATGTCGATATTCTCACCCTGACCGCAACCCCAATTCCAAGAACGCTGAACATGGCCATGAGTGGCATGCGCGATCTCTCCATTATCGCCACCCCGCCGGCAAAACGCCTGGCGGTAAAAACCTTTGTTCGTCAGCGCGATGATGAAATGATCCGTGAAGCCATTTTGCGGGAAATTAAGCGCGGGGGTCAGGTTTACTTCCTGCACAATAATGTTGAAACCATAGAGCGCACCGCCGAAGACATCCGCACTATCGTGCCAGAAGCAACGGTGGCCGTAGCCCACGGACAAATGCGTGAGCGCGAGCTGGAATCCCTGATGAGCGATTTCTATCATCAGCGCTTCAACGTGCTGGTCTGTACCACCATAATCGAAACCGGTATAGATATTCCCAGCGCCAATACCATTATTATGGACAGAGCCGATCGCCTTGGTCTGGCGCAACTGCATCAGCTAAGGGGCCGTGTTGGTCGCAGCCATCACCAGGCCTACGCCTATTTGTTAACGCCACCGCCCAAAGCCATGTCTAAAGATGCGCAAAAACGTCTCGAGGCCATCGCCTCGCTGGAAGACCTAGGCGCTGGCTTTACCCTGGCCACCCATGATTTGGAAATCCGTGGCGCCGGTGAACTGCTGGGCGATGAGCAAAGCGGGCAAATTCAAACTATCGGCTTTAGCATGTATATGGAAATGCTGGAGCAGGCCGTTGAAGCATTAAAAAATGGCCAGGAGCCCACCTTGGACAAGCTGCTTAAATCCCACACAGAAGTGGATTTAAAGCTGCCCGCCCTGCTGCCTAATGATTATATAGGCGATGTAAATCTGCGTTTAGGCCTTTATAAGCGCATCGCCAGTGCCGGTGATACGGAAACTCTGGACGAGCTTAAGGTAGAGCTTATTGACCGTTTTGGCCTGTTACCCGATGCCACACAGCACTTATTCGCCCTGCAGGAGTTGAAACAACGTGCCGGTGCAATAGGAATAACCAAGGTTGAAGCCAATCCTAAGGGCGGTTATTTTGAATTTAGCCAGCAAACCAAGGTCAGTCCGGGCTTTATTATTGGTTTAATTCAAGCGGATCCAAAACACTATAGAATGGAAGGCGCGAATCGGTTACGCTTTATGATCAGTGAAGCCAACGCCAAAGAGCGACTTAAATTAATTACGGCAATGATCACTGAATTTGAAGCCAAGGTAGGAAATTAATGATAAGAAAAATGTTAGTTATATTGGCGGCCATGCTCAGTGCCCCAAGTTACGCGGACGGTCGTTGGTTTGAAATCGAGATACTGGTTTTTGAACAAGGTCAGACTGGCAGTACGGAAACCCTGCGTAATGAAGAACTCGAGTTAGACAAGTATCAATACGATAACGACCTGCTGACCCCAGCTTATCTGCGCACTCTTAATAATCAATGTGATAATGGCCAGATCAGCCCACCACAGCGTACTACAGACGCTTTTACAAATTCAGGGCAAACGCAAAGCGAGGGCTGTGATTACAATAATGCCGACCTGGTAAATCTGCAGCGCTTGCCCAAGATCCCCAATGCCGAAACCCAAAGCCATACCGCCAGCCCCTATGTGTTGGCGCCGGAGCAACTGCAATTTAAAGAGCAGCGCCAAGCTCTCAGCCGCAAAGGTAAGCAACTTCTGTTGCACACAGGTTGGCGTTTCGCTGGGCAATCTAAGCGTGCGGCACCACGTTTTCGCCTTTTCGGCGGCGAGCAGGTTGCCACCTTGAGTGAGCTTCCCGAGCAGCTGACAGAAGATAGTCTATTATTATCGCCAAGCACCCATTATGAACCGCAGTGGCAACTGGACGGTTTTTTAAAGGTGCACCTGAATCATTATCTATACATCACCTCTAACCTAGTAACCCGTGCCATTGGCGACACAGATACCTCGGTCAGTGGTGAGTTTTCACAATTTCGCCGCGTCATTTCCGGCGAGATTCATTATTTCGATCACCCGCAAATTGGCATGCTGGTGCAAATTAGACGTTTTAATCACTAATGAGTGAAAAGGAAAATAACATGAAAAAATCTCTACTTTTAGCCATCACTGCAGGTCTTACTTTAAGCGCTTGTTCTAAAGTAACCTTGGAAAACTATGAACAAATCAAGGTGGGCATGGACCGCGCAGAAGTAGAAGCGCTATTAGGCAGCCCATCGGCCTGTGAAGACAAAGCCCTACACACCAACTGCGTCTGGGGCTCAGAAAGTAAAAACATCCAGGTTACTCTGGTATCAGACAAAGTAACCCTTTATTCTGAAAAAGGCCTGTAATACAGGCCCGGTGGCGCTGCTACCCATTAGCTCTGTTGCACCTCACCTATAGGCTCTAAGGCCACTACAGCAGAGCGATTTACCGTGATCTTATAGCGCTGGGCATATTTTTCGCCAGCGCTAGTATGAGTGACCAATACCAGGTTAATTTGGTAGCGCCGCTCTACCGTATGTTTGCGGATCCCCTTGCCGGTATATTCATACAGTTTCCCTTCCCCTTTACGTAAATAACGCACCATGGGTGCCAGACTAATACTAGTTGTTTGATTTAAGGCATCATAGCCAGGCAGGAACTCATTCACCAAAATTTCATTTTCAAACTGCATATATAACCACTTAGCCGCCTGTTTATTTTGCTGACGACGCTTTGAAAATATAGCAGCCACATCTTTTGGTATACGCTTAGGTCGAATATATTCAAGCCAGACTTTTTGTTTACCTATCCGCGTACGTGTGGTGTTGTTGTAGAATATGTTCAGCCACTTAGCACGGCCACGAATAATACGGCGCCAAATAAAATAGGTGAGATCTTCCTTAAAAATTTCCCGCAAACCATAAATAGCACCCAATAAAGCCACCAGGCCTACCGTGACCTGAGTGAAATTGGTGCGCGTATTGAGCACCAGCACCATCACAAAGGCCATAATCACTGCGGTAACCAAGCCCTTCACCATACGTTTAAGTACGGCATCGAGATTTTTTGCCTCCCTTTTCAACACCACGCCATGCTCAATTAAGCGCTGTAGTAGCAACATCTTGTTGGCAAGGCGGTTGGGATCTTCCAAGGTCGGAGAAGAATTATAGCGGGCATTTTCGCGGTGCTCGTTTTCATCTTGGCAATATTGTAGTAATTGCGAGCGCTCCAGGCCAAAGTCGGTGGTTTTTGGTGCCTTATCGAGCAACTTTAATAGTCCTTGCTCTATATACCAACTAAGAAAATTATCGGCATTGTGATAAAAGGATAATAGCTTTCTATCTTGTGGTTTATAACGACGTAAGCGTTTTAAAAGCCGTTGAGTTTCATGCATTAATGCCAGAGAACGTATATAAAACTCATCAGCCTCACTAATACTCAGCGCCTCGGCAATATCAGCATCTACAGCCAGGCGTACCTGATAGCAATATAAGTTCAGATTTTGCCGGTATTCTTGATCATCCCCCCGCACCTTACTCACATAACGACTACGAACCAAGGGTAAATGTATACCACTGGCGTTATAGGCCAGATGACTTTTTATATGGTTATAGTAAAAGCTCTCTTCACTCAGGGTATTGGGGTTAATGCCCATTTCGTTGGGGATACAAAAAAACAATTCGATACGGGTGTGGGATTTAGGGTGCAATGACTGCCCCAACGCCAAACGCAAGCCTTCATCAAGTTTGAGCGTAGCAATTTCGTGCAATGATTAACCCCCATATTTTATTGATAATAAAAGTATAACCTATTTTTCAGGGATAAAAAAAATGCCCATCAGCACGCTGACAGGCATTTTAATGCTAAGGCACTAAGGCCAATTAGAACTTAACGTTCACACTCGCGAAGAAGCGACGACCTAGTACGTCATAAGTGTACGGGTCAGTGTTAGAATCGTTATTACCTGTGTAGTAAGGGGGCTGCTTATCGAACAAGTTGTTTACACCACCGCTTAGTTTAACAGTATCGTTGATAATGTATGAACCACTGATGTCATGATAAACAATACTTGGCGTAGTTGGCGCGTAGCAAGTTTCTTCTTTACCAATACAGCTAAAGCTATCCATCCCAGCAATGTAACGAGCCTGGTATTGAGCATCCCAATCGTCGCCAGCAACATTTAGCGTGAAGTTAGACTTAATATCTGCGTAACCACCAGTACCTGAAGTGATAAGGCCGGCATAGTCTACTGGCTCTTCAGTCGCTTGAACAACATACTCGTCTAGGAAAGTCGTATCTAAGCTAGAGCGCCAGTTCAAACCAGCAGCTTCAAAGCTATAAGCAAGATTTAAGTCATAACCTTTAGTTTTCTCAGAACCAATGTTCTGCAATTGGTTGTTAAAGATAATACGACCGGTCGAGTCTATAGTCACACCTGCAGACTTACATAATGCTAAGTCTGCATTCTGCTCTTGGTTCGCCAAGCAGGTATCAACAATATACTGATTATCTACTTCTGTGATGGCATTTTCGATTTCAATATCGTAGTAATCTAATGTCATTGAGAAGCCTTCGAACCACTGTGGCTCGTATACGATCCCAGCGGTTAGCGTATCAGCTTCTTCAGGCATTAGATCCTGGTTACCACCTACAGTAACTTCTGCTTGGTCTTGAGCACCTGGATAATCTATTTGCTCGAACGAAGGTGAGTTGCCTGAGTATAGCTCTGAAACCGTAGGTGCACGGAAAGCTGTTGAAGCTACGCCTCGAAACATTAGCTCATCATTCACTTTCCACGTTAGACCAAGTTTCCACGTTTCATCGCTACCAAATGTGCTGTAATCAAATGCACGAATCGCAGCGCTTAAATCAACCATTTGTGCAAATGGCAGATCCGCAAGTAATGGTAGTGCAAACTCTACATACGCTTCGTTGACGTCGAAACCACCCGACGTTGGCTCAACTGGTGGATCATTAGCTAGACCCTGAGCGGTTAAAGAGTCTGGTGTATACCAAGCTTTTTCTTGACGACGTTCAATACCTGCAGCAAAAGCTGAGTAGCCTGCGGGCATTTCAAACATTTCACCCGACACTGATGCAGCAAGAATAAACAGCTGACTACCGCCATTGTTTACTTCGGTATATACATTTTTGCGGAAAGAATCTGATACCCAGTCATTCTGATTTAAAGGATTAAACGTACCGGCAGTGATCTGATCCTGAATAGCTCCCATATTATGAAGATTGCTTAGCTTATCTACTGAATCATTACGACCAAAGTTAGCTGACACATCCCAAGCATATTCGCCAACAAAACCTTCAGCACCGATTACCGCACGAACAGTGTCTACAGACTGCTCAAAGAATCGAGGTCCAGTGTCGCCCATACGACGGCCATAGAAGATATCATCACCGTAAGCGTAATTTGCAGTTTCTGTAATGTACTTTCCGTCAGCATCACGGTCAGCAATGCCATCACCATCACGATCAACTTTACTTACGTAAGTTTGATCCAAAAGTGAGTCCCCCATTGCTTCTGTGTACTGGAAGCCGAACCATACTGGTTGAGGTGCCATTTGCTGCTCTGACCAACGCTTGGTATAAGTAAATTCAGTAAACAAGCGCGTATCGTCGTTAAGCTCGAAGTTTGCCACACCAGTTAGATTTAAACGCTCCATAGGAGTGTACAGATAACTAGCTGGAGCAAAGTTATAACGGTCTGCATCGGTATAGGGATGTAAACCTCCTAAACCACTTAAACCTGAATCTTTGTATGCTAAGCCAGAAGTAATTGGGTTACCGTCTTTATCTACAGTATTCCCATTCTTGTCTATGTCGCCAATGATACCATCTTGCCAAATGTGACCACCCTCAGAATAAACTGAGCCACCATTACAGTTTAGGCCATTAGCACCTTCTGAAATAGGACATTTAGAGAAATCACGGTCGGCTTGAGAAGCATCGCCACGGTCTGTGTACTGAAGGCCAATAACCACGTTACCACGGTCAAATGAGCTACCAAGTGTAATATCAAAAGACGTTTCTTCTGCATCGCCTTCACCTGTGATGGCACCGCTTAGGTTCATGTCCAGGCCTTCAAAGTCATCTTTTAGGATGATGTTCACAACACCCGCTACCGCGTCGGTACCGTAAACGGCAGAAGCACCGTCTTTTAGTACTTCAACTTGCTTGATCATTGAAACTGGGATGGTGTTAAGGTCAACTGTAGACGCAGCACCAGTACCTGAGGCGATCATACGACGACCGTTTACAAGTACCAAGGTGCGATTTGCACCTAAACCACGTAAGTCAATACGCGCATTACCACCTGAACCATTGTTGACACCAGGGTTAGTCATGGCACCGCCAGTTGCGGTCATTTTCTGTAAAACACTGTCGATGCTGGTCGCACCCATGGCTTTGATATCATCGGCGCCGATTAGGGTAACCGGAGAAGCGGTTTCCATATCAGAACGCTTGATGCGTGAGCCTGTTACTTGAATCTTTTCAATTGCATCGGCTGAAGAATCCGCAGCAATTGCTTGAACACTTGAGAACATAGGCAATGCTGCTAAAACAGCTAGCCCTAGTTGTGTCTTTTTCATATTAAACCCTACTTGTTGAATTTTCACCCGTTTAGGGTGGTTATACAGTTCATATTTTTATGAAGTTACTGCATAACGCCGAGCAACTTAGGTTTAATTAACTGAATGAAAACTGAATGAGCGACCAGGGATTAAACACCATGAAATACTCCACCTTCTCGCTTAAACTCATGTAACCACTTGTTATAAATGTTTACGTCAAAACGCCTTTAAAAATGCGGGGTGAGGAACTAATAAAACGACAATTTTTGATACCTGAAACTATATGCGACAACTTTGTAACCCGATGTAATCAATCGTGAGTAAGTTTACTTAATCGAAAATTTACAACTTATACACAGGCCGTTATTCATACATTTAAAATAGACAGGTTAAATTAATAGCCGAGCTAATACGGCTTTGGGCTTGTCAAAAAAGAAATCAAGGGAGTTGATTATAATTCAAACCAAATACGGTGAATTTATATGCAAAAAAGATTACCCCGGCGTGCTGTGGTATTGCCACAGCATTCAAGAAAACATGCGTTAGAAATTCACCCGGTTATCTACTAGGAACTTATTTTTTCCAACAAGGCCAGAGCGTTATATCAGCGATGAGTGTTAGGGATGAGTGACCTTAATGGGATAAGTTAACCTGCGAATTTGCCCGTTACGGCTAATATCGACGCTCAGTTGCCAAATCATCTGAGCTTCTGAGCAGGCACCGACCATGATATCCGCTTGCCATAAATGCTTGTCTATTTGCTTAAAAAACACCGGAATAGTACCCATGTACATGGTCACACCCCGCATCTTTGCGCCTTCAATCTGAGCATCGTTTGGCATATGTAAAGACACTGAAAAAGGCGACTCTGGGTGAACATACTCAGCACTGAGCGCAAAGTGGAATGGCTCGATATGCAAGGGATGAGAATCACAACAATGGGTGAGCTGCGTATCTTTGTCTATACTCTCTTTGTTTATACTTAGGTTGCTGTCGTTACACGCAGTCAGTGACAGCAGCGCCGTGAACAGGGAAAGCAAAACAAGAGAGTGACGGGTGTGGTACGACTGCAACATGGTTATTTATTGAACGTTAATTTAGCGCCAATATTAACCAATGGGATCCGTCCTGACTAGGCATGAGTTAAAAATTCCCCAACTTCACGTGATAATTTGATTGAAGTCATTATTTTAGCCATTTGCGCTATCTTTTTGAGGTCAAAAATTTTATTATTTCGACCGCAAATAATAAGAGTGTTGTGAGTCTGCTTTCTGAAACGCTTCGTAAAATGAGAGTTTTAGGTAGCCGGCTTTGACACCATCAGTAGGCCCTATTCGCAAGAGTAGGTATTTCATTTCTAATCGCATAATAATGCAGCGGAAACCTGACAATGAGCCAAACAGTAGCATCACAAACTGAGTACAACTATAAAGTTGTTCGCCAATTCGCTATTATGACAGTGATTTGGGGCATCGTTGGCATGAGTGTTGGTGTATTAATTGCTGCCCAGCTTGCCTGGCCAGCATTGAACTTCGATACCCCATGGCTAACATACTCTCGACTGCGTCCGTTACACACGAACGCTGTTATCTTCGCATTCGGCACCAGCGCCTTGTTCGCAACGTCTTACTACGTTGTGCAGCGTACCTGCCAAACGCGCCTTTTCTCCGATAAACTTGCAGCTTTCACCTTCTGGGGCTGGCAACTGGTTATCGTATTAGCCGCCATTACCCTGCCTTTGGGTATTACCAGCTCGAAAGAATATGCCGAGCTTGAGTGGCCAATCGATATCCTAATCGCCGTCGTTTGGGTTTCTTACGCTGTTGTTTTCTTTGGTACCTTGGTTAAGCTAAAGTATCGCATATCTATGTTGCCAACTGGTTCTATGCCGGCTTCATTCTTACGGTTGCGGTATTGCACATTGTTAACAGCATGGCAGTGCCTGTTTCACTGACTAAGTCATACTCTATCTATGCTGGTGCCGTTGATGCCATGGTACAGTGGTGGTATGGCCACAATGCGGTAGGTTTCCTACTGACTGCTGGTTTCCTTGGTATGATGTACTACTTCGTACCTAAGCAAGCGGGTCGCCCTGTTTACTCTTACCGTCTATCGGTTGTTCACTTCTGGGCACTTATCTCTCTATACATCTGGGCTGGTCCGCACCACCTACACTACACAGCTCTACCTGACTGGACTCAGTCACTAGGTATGGTAATGTCGGTCATTCTATTCGTACCTTCTTGGGGTGGTATGATCAACGGTATCATGACGCTATCTGGCGCGTGGCACAAACTACGTACCGACCCGGTACTGCGTTTCCTAGTTGTATCTCTTTCTTTCTACGGTATGTCGACGTTCGAAGGCCCAATGATGGCTATCAAGTCAGTTAACGCGCTTTCTCACTACACTGACTGGACCGTAGGTCACGTACACTCGGGTGCCCTAGGTTGGGTTGCTATGATTTCAATCGGTGCGACTTACCACCTGATCCCTGCACTATTCGGCCACAGCCGCATGTACAGCGTGAAACTGGTTAACACCCACTTCTGGCTACACACTGTAGGTGTTGTACTGTACATAGTTGCTATGTGGATCTCTGGTGTAATGCAAGGTCTTATGTGGCGCGCAGTTAACGAAGACGGTACGCTTATGTACAGCTTCGTACAATCGCTAGAAGCTTCATTCCCATTCTACGTCATGCGTTTCCTAGGCGGTGTATTCATCGTAGCGGGTATGCTGGTAATGGCCTACAACAGCTATCGCACTATTGCAGCTAAGAAAGGCTCAATTGCAGACGATGCGCAAGCACAAGTAGCTTAAGGGGTAGGATGATGAGCAATAAAAACTCTAGCAACAAACATGAAATTGTTGAAAAGAACGTTGGCCTAATGGCCATCCTTACGGTATTTGCTATCAGCTTTGGTGCCCTAGTGGAAATCACTCCCTTGATGTTCCAAAAAGACACCACTGAGCCGGTAGACGGTCTACGCCCCCTAACGGCGCTAGAACTTGAAGGCCGCGATATCTATGTACGTGAAGGTTGTTATAACTGTCACTCACAGATGATCCGTCCTTTCCGTGACGAAGTTGAACGCTATGGCCACTACTCGGTAGCCGGTGAAAGCGTTTGGGATCACCCATTCCAGTGGGGTTCTAAGCGTACCGGTCCAGATCTGGCTCGTGTTGGCGGACGTTACTCTGACGATTGGCAATATGCGCACTTAATGGACCCACGCTCAGTGGTTCCTGAGTCGAATATGCCAGCCTTCCCTTGGTTAGATGAAAATCGAGTAGACACAGAGTACACCCTGAAAAAACTACAAATCTTCCGTGATAGCTTTGGTATTGATAAAAATACTGACCGCTATAATGGCTTAGGCTACGGTACAGATGAAGAGTTACAAACTCAGGTTGACGAGATTAATGCTATGAACGACGGCCAAGGTGCGACTGAGATGCAAGCGCTTATCGCTTACTTACAGCAACTTGGTACACACTTGAAGTAATTATTATGGATTACGGCACGTTCAGAGGCATTTTAACTCTGGTAATAATGGTACTTTTTATCGTGATTGTGTTGTGGGCCTTCAGCAAGCGCAGCAAAAAGCGCTTCGATGATGCCGCCAACGCGGTGTTTGAAGACGAAAAGAAACACCAAAGCACAATCACTAATGAGGAAAAGGAGTCTGAGAAATGACTAGCTTTTGGAGTATTTGGGTCATCGTTCTAACCTTGGCCTGTCTAGTTCTGCTCTTCGGCCTACTGGTTTGGAACTTAAAGAACTTCGTAGGTGTTAAAGAAGGCGAGAGCTGTGGCCATGAATTTGATGGCATTGAAGAAATTAACAACCCGCTACCTAAGTGGTGGACCTACATGTTCTTCGCGACCTTCGCGTGGGCTGTGTACTACCTTGCTGCCTACCCTGGCCTAGGTAACTTTGAAGGCTTCTTAAAGTGGAAGAGCTCTAACCAGGGCGTAACATCACTAGAAGAGTCTAAGAAAGCGGTTGAAGACATGCACGCTGATGGCTACCGCATCCAGTTGGATGGTGAGTACCGTGCGGCAGACGAAAAATTCGGACCTATGTTCAAATCTTTCGCCCAGCGTGACGTATTGGATCTAGCATCAGATGAGCAAGCACTAGAAATCGGTCAACGCCTTTATCTACAAAACTGTGCTCAGTGTCACGGCTCTGACGCCCGTGGTGGTGACGGCTTCCCTAACCTAACCGACAAAGATTGGTTATACGGTGGTACGCCAGACAAGATCAAAGAAACAATACTACACGGCCGTATCGCTGCTATGCCTAGCTGGGAAGCAGCCCTTGGTGGCGAGCAAGGCGTAAAAGAAATGACTGCCTTTGTACTAAGCCTTTCTGGTCGTACGGTTAACCAACGTGATGCGGACGCAGGTAAAGCTAAGTTTGCCATGTGTGCTGCCTGTCACGGTGCAGATGGTAAAGGCTCGGTGGCTCACAACCTACCTTTCGGTGCGCCTAACCTAACCGACAACACCTGGTTATACGGCAGCGGTTCAGCTCGTTCGGTAGAAGAATCTATCGCTAACGGTCGTGCCGGTGTGATGCCAGCATGGAAAGATATCCTAGGCGAAGACAAGGTTCACCTGTTAACCGCCTACGTATACAGCCTGTCGCAAGACAAGTAAGCATACGAATTTAATCGAAATCAAAAAAGCCTCCTATTTGGAGGCTTTTTTTTTAGGTTTTTATCCGCCAATGCCGTAAAATAGCCGCAACTTAATGGCAACTAACTTGGTATTATGAACACTACTCCCTGGTATAAGCAGTTTTGGCCTTGGTTTTTACTTTTCTTCCCTCTTACAACCATTATTGCCTGTATTGGCCTTATCACCATGGCGGTGGGCAATGGCCCTGATATGGTGGTCGATGACTATTATAAAAAAGGCAAAGCCATCAACCTCGAGTTAACCAAGTTCGACAAGGCTAAGGCCTTGTATTTGCACGGTGATTTACAATTCACGGATGAGCGTATCAGCTTTGCCTTTACCAAGGGCGATGACTCAAAAGTCGCAGCGCTCAACATAGGTTTATACCACCGCACTCTAAGCGATAAAGACGTGAGCTTTCGCCTGACCAAAAATGCCCATGGCCAGTTCACCACCCTACTCGACACGCCTATCGAACAAGGCGCCTATACGGTATTTATCACTCCATTTGATGACAGCTGGAAGTTGAAAGAAAACATTCAACTGCCACAAGCGGACACGATTAAAGTGAGCCCCGAGTATAAATAAATGCCCGAGTATAATTAAATGAGTGTGCAGTCCTGCTTTCATTGCCTTGAGCCCATTCCCAAGGGTTTTAATGAATCGGTTGTGGTTAACAATAAACCTGAACCCATGTGTTGTATCGGCTGTAAGGCAGTGGCCGAGACCATTATCGCTCAGGGTATGAGCGACTATTACAAATTCCGCACCGAATCAGCCGGCAAGGTGCAGCAGTTGGTGCCAGAGCAACTGGCGCTGATCCAAAGTTATGACAACGAGTCTATCCAGCAGGAATTTATTTCCCATCAGGGTAATGACAAAGAGGTGCTGCTCAGCGTTGAAGGTATAAGCTGCGCCGCCTGTGCTTGGCTGATTGAAAAGCAGCTATTGGCTCACTCCGGGGTGAAGCGGGTTGATGTAAACACCTCCACCCACCGCGCTATGATCGTATGGGACGACACCCAGGCCAAACTCAGTACCTTGATCACCAGCCTTGCAGAAATCGGTTATAAATCTTACCCCTTCCAGGCCGATAACGAAGCGGCACAAAAGCAGGTGCAGGCCAAGAGCTTTGTCCGCCGTCTCGGTGTAGCCGGCTTGATGACCATGCAGGTGATGATGTTTGCCTTTGCCATGTACTTTGGCATGTTCTCAGGCATGGAAGATAACTTTGAACAGTATTTCCGCTGGATCAGCCTGACGCTGGCCACGCCGGTGATCTTCTACTCGGCACTGCCGTTCTTAAGTAACGCCATTACCGGCTTAAAAGCCAAAAAATTAAATATGGATGTGCCCGTCTCCCTGGCCATTTTTGGCGCCTATTTTGCCAGTGGTTATGCCACCTTCACTGGCACCGGCGAGGTGTATTTTGAGTCCATCTGTATGTTTACCTTCTTGCTGCTGCTGGGCAAATATTTAGAGTTTCGTGCTCGCCTTAAAGCCAGCGAGTTCACTGCAAACCTGCAGCAACTACTGCCGCTCACTGCCCGCGTGGTCGATGGCGACAACGAGGAGCAGTTAATTAGCGCCAAGCTGTTAAAGCTAGGTGATACGGTGCGAGTCAAAGCCGGTGAAACCATAGCCGCCGACGGCCAGGTTATCAGCGGGCGTTCCAGCGTCGATGAGTCCATGATGACGGGTGAACATCACCCGGTTAACAAGACATTGGGCGATCAGGTCCATGCCGGCACGGTGAACCATGACGGGGTATTAACCCTGAAAGTGAACAAGGTTGGTCAAAATACCCTGGTCAATCAGATTATTCGCCTGCAACACAGTGCCCTAAGCCAACGCCCTAAAATCGCCCAAATCACCGACAAGGTGGCACAATGGTTTGTCGCTTGCTTGTTGATCTTTGCCTCCATTACCGCCTTATCCTGGTACCAAATCGACCCGGAGCACGCGTTTTGGATAACCATAGCCGTATTGGTTGCCACCTGCCCCTGTGCTTTAAGTCTGGCAATTCCAACAGCCCTAACCTGCGCCGTGGCCAACCTCACCAAGCGTGGGGTCTTGATAAAGCAGGCACATGTGCTGGAAACCGCCACCAAGTTAACCAAGGTGGGTTTTGATAAAACCGGTACCCTCACCTATGGCCGCTTCGCCATCGCCAAAATGGACATTCTCGATAGCGGCTACAGCGAACAGGAATTAAAATCCTTAGCCGCCAGTTTAGAGCGTTATTCCGAGCACCCGATCGCCAAAGCCTTTAGTGAGATCACCCCCATTCACCCGCAGCCCGAGCAGGTTGAGGTGCATACCGGCTTTGGTGTTGCTGGCATCTGGCAAGCGCATAAGGTGCATATTGGCAAGGCCAACTGGTTTTCCCATGAGTTGGCACTCAATGCTCAGGCCGTGCTTTTTATCGACCAAAAACCTGTGGCCGCCTTTGATCTGCAAGATCAGGTACGCGACCATGCCGAGGCACTGCAAGCTGAGCTGAAAGAGCAAAACATCAGCCGTGTGATGCTTACCGGCGACCCTTCAACTGCCGGCAAACAGCTAGCGGAGCAACTTGAACTTGATGCCTACCACGGCGCCTTGCTGCCCGAAGACAAGCTGGCGTTAATGCAAAAATGGCATGGCGAAGGTCAGGTATGCGCCATGATAGGTGATGGTGTCAATGACAGCCCAGTATTTAATGCCGCTCACCTGTCTATCGCCATGGACAGCGGAGCCGATATTTCTAAAAACACCGCCGATGTGGTGCTGCTCAACAGCGATTTACGCTCGGTGGCGCAACTTATCCGCGTGGCCAAACAAACGCGCCGTATTATTAGGCAGAACTTAACCCTGTCTTTGTGTTATAACGGGGCTATTCTACCCCTTGCCGCCTTGGGCTGGGTTGCCCCCTGGATGGCGGTGATCGGCATGTCGGCAAGCTCGATTATTGTTATCACCAATTCATTACGGTTGCTGCGCTTATGAGTATCATCTACGTCCTAATCCCCATTGCCATTTTGTTTGTGCTTATCGCCATTGGTATCTTTTTCTGGGCGGTAAGAAGCGAGCAGTTTTCCGATTTGGAAAAGCAAGGTCACAGTATTCTCTTTGAAGACGACAAAGAGGAACACGACAAGAGCAATGAACGAGATTAACTTTGCCGCCGCCCTGTTAATGGGCTTGGCCGGCAGTGGCCATTGCGTCGCCATGTGTGGTGGTATCGCTGGCACGTTTCAGCTCGCCAGCCGCGATCTGCCGCCGCTCGGCGCCACGCTTGCCTATAATGTCGGGCGCTTAAGCAGCTATGCTTTAGCCGGTGCTCTAGTCGGCGGCTTTAGCGCCGCATTTGCCAGTCAAAACAACCATATCAGCCTGGGCCTAAGCCTGCTAAGTGCTGTCTTTATGATCCTCGTTGGCCTCTACGTTATGCGCCTGTTTAATCCTTTGGGCGGCATAGAAAAGCTGGGCAACTGGGCAATTTGGCGCCATATCGTCAAGTTGAATCGTCATCTGATGCCGGTTAACAGCTACCCAAAAGCCCTGTTATACGGCGCCCTGTGGGGCTGGTTACCCTGCGGCTTGGTCTACAGCGCGTTAACCTGGGCTATTTTTAGCCAAAGCGCCGCCGATGGCGCCTTATTTATGGCCTTGTTTGCCCTTGGCACCTTGCCGGCACTGCTCGCCTTGGGCTTGGGTGCCAACGCCATTAAGGGTATACTTAACCAAACGTGGGTGCGCCTGGTCTTGGGTAATCTATTACTTTGGTATGGGCTCTATAGCTTGGTTATTGCAAGTGCCTCGCTAGTCACGTAGATTTAACTTCATCTCTTGCTTACCTTGGAATGTAAAATGGACGTAAAAACACAACTTTCTGGTAAATTCGCTGGTAAATCGAATTGCACCATTAGCTGTACCAACTGCTCTATCTCTCAGTTGTGCCTTCCTTTTAGCTTAAATGGCGAAGAAATGGACCGCCTTGATGAAATCATCGAGCGCAAAAAGCCACTGCACAAGGGCGATTACCTGTTCGAGTCTGGCACTAAGCTAAAATCCATTTTCGCGGTACGCAGCGGCTCATTTAAGTCTTTTACCCTTTCAGAGCAGGGTGAAGAGCAGATCACCGGCTTCCACCTGGCAGGAGATTTAGTGGGATTCGATGGTATTCATACCGCTACTCACCAAAGTTTTGCCCAGGCTATGGAAACCTCCATGGTTTGTGAAATTCCTTTTGAAACCTTGGATGATTTGGCCGGACGCCTGCCCAAGTTACGCCAACAGATCATGCGCCTGATGAGCAACGAGATTAACTATGATCAGGAAATGCTGCTGTTATTGAATAAAAAGACCGCCGAGCAACGTCTGGCGTCCTTCTTACATACGCTTTCTCGTCGCTTTAGCGAGCGCGGCTTCTCGGCTCGTGAATTCCGCCTCACCATGACCCGGGGCGAAATCGGCAATTACCTGGGTTTAACCGTTGAAACCATCAGCCGTTTATTAAGTCGTTTTCAGAAAAGTGGCTTTATTAGCGTCGACGGTAAATTTATTACCATCAATGATCATCAGCAACTCGCTCAGGCTGCAGCCATTTCTACGCCAAGCAGTTGATCTGACTCAAACTAAATCCATTCGCGCCTTTTAATATCAGGGATTTCTATTACACTCATAGTTGTATTGAAATACTCTTAAAATTAGGTATTAAGGAGGCGCATTATGGATAAAATTAAACGTATACTTGCAGTTGTTGACCCATCCGTCGAGGCACAGCAGAGCTTATCTCGAGCCGCGGAAATAGCGCGTAACACAGGCGCAAACATTACCGCCTTCTTATCCATCTACGATTTCTCTTATGAAATGACTACCATGCTCAGCGGCGATGAGCGCGAAGCCATGCGCAGAGCAGTAATAGCCGATAAAGAGCAATGGCTGCAATCTTTGGCGGCGCAGCATCAGGATATCAGCTTCGATACCAAGGTGGTGTGGCATAACCGTCCTTTTGAAGCCATTATTCGTGAGGTGTTAGAGCATGAGTACGACTTGGTGATCAAGGGCACACATCAACATCATGCCCTAAAATCTGTGATCTTTACCCCCACCGACTGGCACCTTATTCGCAAGTGCCCTACACCATTATTATTGGTGAAAGACCACAAATGGTTGGTTGGTGGCGCTATTCTAGCGGCAGTGAATGCGTCAAGCGATGATGAACAACATCAGGCACTCAGCGAGCGCATCATCAAAGATGCCCAGTTTATCAGCAAGATTGCCAAGGGTGACTTGCACCTGGTTAACGCCTACCCGGCTACACCGGTCAATATCGCCATCGAAATTCCCGAGTTTAATCCGTCGCAATACAATGAAACGGTAAAAGAGCACCACCTCAGTTCTACCCGTGAGCTGGGTAAGCAATTCGGTATCCCTGAAAATCATCAACATGTGGAAGAAGGCCTGCCGGAAGACGTACTGCCGCGCCTGGCGGAAAAGCTCGACAGCGAGTTAGTGGTCATTGGCACAGTGGGTCGTACCGGACTCAGCGCTGCCTTGGTGGGTAATACCGCCGAGCATGTTATCGACAGCCTGGATTGTGACGTGCTGGCGCTTAAACCAGATGGCTATCGCAGTCCACTGGAAGATTAACCCAAAACCAATTTTCAACACCTTCAGGCAGCATCCGCTGCCTTTTTCTTGATGCCTCGAGTGCGTCAGCCTATAATACGCGCCTTTGATTTTTAGCCTTAGAGGGTGCCCAGGTGTCGCATTCAGCACAAGCCAAAGCGCAATACAATTTCAACAAACTGCAAAAGCGCTTACGCCGCCATACCGGTCAGGCCATTGCCGACTTTAATATGATTGAAGAAGGCGATCGCATCATGGTGTGCTTGTCTGGTGGTAAAGACAGCTACACCCTTTTGGATATACTGCAAAACCTGCAACGCTCGGCACCAGTCAACTTCGAGCTGTTCGCCGTAAACCTGGACCAAAAACAGCCAGGCTTCCCTGAGCATATTTTGCCTCAGTACCTCAATGAGCTGGGTATTGAATACAAGATAGTCGAGGAAGACACCTACGCTATCGTTAAGGACAAGATCCCCGAAGGTAAAACCACCTGCTCGCTATGCTCACGTCTGCGCCGCGGCATCTTATACCGCACCGCCAAAGAAATGGGTGCCACCAAGATTGCCCTGGGCCACCACCGTGACGATATGATAGAAACCATGTTTTTGAACATGTTCTATGGTGGCAAGTTAAAAGGGATGCCGGCTAAACTCATGAGTGATGACGGCCAACACATGGTTATTCGCCCACTGGCTTACTGTAAAGAAGTGGATATTGCCGAGTATGCAGAACATAAGCAGTTCCCCATTATCCCTTGTAACCTGTGCGGCTCACAGGAAAATCTGCAACGACAAAACATCAAAGCCATGTTGCAGCAATGGCATAAACAACACCCGGGACGCATCGAAAGCATCTTTACTGCGATGCAAAACGTCGTACCTTCGCACCTGGCCGATACAAATTTATTTGCCTTTAGCGACTTACAAACCGGTGAGGTGATCGACGGCGGTGACACGGCGATGGATAAACCTGAGGTACCCGTCATCCCCGTAGGCTATGACCAGGAAGATGAGGTCGCCGATACAACCCCTGCAATTATTGAACTGACTTAATGTCACCATGAAAAAAGCGCTAATCAGCGCTTTTTTCATATGTATAAGGCGGCTAGCCTATTCGCAGCCCTCCTCAATTTCATTGACACAAATATCACCGGTTTCAGTAAAGGTGGCATTGCCGTCGACTCCTATGGCACCCACTTCAATTTTCATTTCCGTATTTGCCGGCAAGGCATCCAAAAACTCTTGTGAGACCGCAACCTGAAACGCCGATGCGGGCACCCGAACACTGAATTTCATCTTCGCCAAGGGATCTCCATCCTCGACAACGGTATCCATAACGACTTCCCACGCACCGACGGCTACAAATTCGGGGTGCATAGGCAAGCTACCATCATTGACTAAGTCATCAAGTTCGCCACTGGTCGCACATTTACCAAGATCGTTACCCGGCTCCCAGGTGATCACTCCACCATTATATGAAACATTGGCAGGCGCGGCCGGTAGGTGATAGGTAAGCATGGTCTCGCCTTCGGCTTTTTCTCCTTCTTCTCCTTTGCCCGTGACCATATAAATGCCCGGTTGCCAGCGTTCTAGAAACTCACTTAGTGTGACTATTTCTTCATCCTCTTCGGCTTCAGGATCATTCCAACACAAGGGTTCGGCGCTTTCGGCAAAGGTTTCGGTCAAGGTTTGTTCCTTCAATGACCCTCCTACCTTGTACTCGAACAGTTTGGCGCCATCTGGGTCCGTCAGCCGCGCCGACTCAAGGTCGTCACCGTCAAATAAAAAGTGGAAACCTATGTCTCCGTCGCTGGCATTAATTTCAATCAGAGCCAGGCATTCTCCGAAATCACCGCAGGGTTCGGTTGCCAAGCCCTGCATACTTGCGCCTGAGGTGACCACAAACAGCATGGCTCCAATTTTGGATATGTATTTCATTTTCTATTCCTCGTTGCTTGCTTTTAACGGCGATCGAGGCATTCGCATAATACAAAAATGAACGGGTCACCGCCGTTACACTCGTAGAAAGTATAGAAGCGAGGCAGGACTTTGCAGCGAGCAATAGGAAGAATTTTCGGTGGTCTGCCGTAGCACAGACAGTCAAGGTTGTTTCTGGTTGAAACGGGGTGGGTCAGTAGCCCGGCGGCACCGGGCACTATGGTCAATGATTAACCTTTATCAATCCAAGGGGTGATACGAGCCAGCTTGGCACCGTCCACCAGCACGGTTTCGCTATCTTCCCACTTGTTTTTAATTTTGACCTTACAGCGAGTGTCGACGCACTGCCAGTCGGAAGGGACATCGGTGGGCACAGAGCCAGTAAAGTGCAGTTGAATACCTTGCTGATCCGGTAGCAAGAAAGACATCAGGGTGCCGACGAAGAAGCCGGAAAGATCCGCCAACAGCTCCTCAAGCTCATTATTCACCTGATATAACTGCCCTGCAGTGATCCCCTGTTGCGGCATTTTTGCTTCAATCTGTATGCTTAACTGACAGCCGCCGGCATTGGCTGGGGTCACCACCACCATGGCTTTGTGGGTATCTAGCTCTTTATCAAAGGGCAGGAACAGCTGACCTTGGTCGTCGTAAGTTAAAGGGTAACTTTGCTTTTCCGTTAAGATTTCCCCAGCTGCGATCTCACAGGGCTTGGCATCGGCATAGGTTTTTAAATAAAAACCAACCTGTGCATATTGGTACTCGCCCTCGTTCACGACTTCCATGCGGTCATAAAAGCCGTCATACGACATGACCACAGGCTCAGCAGCCGCGCTAAACGACAAGATTAATAACGGAGATACCCAGGAAGTCAGTTTATTCATCAAAATACGCCTCATTATGGTCTATCATTGCGTGCAGCTCTTCAATATAGGCTTCACCGCGCTCGGAGTAAGACATTAATCCATAGGCCAGATCTTTGGCAGTCAGTGGCTGTTGTGCCTGGCGCAACTCGGCGCGAATATCGCGCAGCTCACGATAGGCATTATGGGTGTTAATGTTATAGAAATAGGCATCGACCGCTTCTTGTACCGACTGATACACGGCCACCTCATGTTTGGCTCCCTGATTGCGGCGTTTAGGCACCAGGCCACAACCCTCGCTAAAGCACCATTGGCCAAAAAAGTTCAAGCCGATACGAGCAAAGCGCGAGGTACCCCAGGCCGACTCATTGGCCGCCTGCATCATCACCAGCTCTTTGGGGATCACATCAACGCGACGCAGCGCCTGTTGCAATGACAGCTCGCTTATCTCTTCATCCACAAGACCATATTCGGCAAAAATATCCTCTACCTTTTGCTCTTGAGTGGCGGATAAGGCCTGCTGATACTGAATCATCATCAGGGCGATTTCTAAAGTCGCGCGCTGATCCCGCACTCGGCTGTTGGCTTTTTCCACCGGGCCGCGAATAAAGTCAAAAAACAGGGATTTTTTTTCTTTAATATCGGTAACTTGTGCAAAGTCAGGCAGTTTAACATTGTGCTTTGGCTTTTCCACCACTGGTTTTTTAACAGCTTGCTCTGGCGTTGACTCTGTAACTTGCGCACTCTGCTCCTGCGGCCCCCAGATAAAGGGGTACACCAGGGCGGTAATGGAGATGATAGTAAATAGAATGAGTCCCAGTTTTTTGATCATGACACCTCTAGTATTCATATGTCTGGATAAACAAACGGCGCATTATATCCTAACAGAAGCAAATACGAAATAATCACTACTTTGCCACTAACATCATACAAGACAAGGAGTTATTTATTGTTTACACTCAGTACATAATACTCAGGGTTACGAGCACTGCATGGCCGATATTTGGCAACAAAGACGCACAGGTGAAGATAAGCATCGCCCCAACGATAACCGCTCTTCGTGGCAGGTCGACCGCTCGCGTATTATTCATGCCGCCGCGTTTCGTCGCCTGCAGGCAAAAACGCAAATCATGGGCATTGGCCTGAACGACTTTCACCGCACTCGCCTCACCCACTCTTTAGAGGTAGCGCAAATAGGCAGTGGCTTGCTGCGCCATCTGAGCCGACAACATCCCGATATCACCTGTCTGCCCGATGATTCCTTGTTGGAAACCTTGTGTTTAGCCCATGATATAGGTCATCCACCCTTCGGCCACGGCGGTGAAATTGCTCTAAATTACATGATGCGTGAACACGGTGGCTTTGAGGGCAATGCG
This sequence comes from Pseudoalteromonas sp. T1lg10, assembly GCF_002964545.1. NCBI lineage: Bacteria > Pseudomonadati > Pseudomonadota > Gammaproteobacteria > Alteromonadales > Pseudoalteromonadaceae > Pseudoalteromonas > Pseudoalteromonas sp. T1lg10. The sequence continues at coordinate 52,890 of NZ_PQBV01000005.1, read as the reverse complement.
CAGACTTTACGCATTGTCGCCAAGCTTGAACCCTACACCCAGGGCTTTGGCATGAACCTGACCCGCCGTACCCTGCTGGGTTTTATAAAATACCCGGCACTGCTCGATACCCTGTGGCATAGCAAGCCATCCGAGCCGGCGCAGCAGCGTTATATTAAGGCCAATGAATGGCGCCCAGCCAAGGGCCTGTACAGTGATGACAGTGACTTGGTAGACTGGATCTTCGCTCCCTTGAGCGCCGCGGACAGGGCCTTATTTCAAAGTCACCAGCCCCAGGATAGCTTTCGCGCCAAAACCCTGTATAAGTCGGTGGACGCATCTCTGATGGAGCTGGCCGATGATATCGCCTACGCGGTACATGACCTCGAGGATGCCATTGCCACCGAGCAGATCACCATTCACGACTGGCAGTCCCACGCCGAACCTATGTTGGCTGAGCTCGACTGTCCCTGGCTCGAAGGTGCCAATATGGCGCAGCGATTATTCTTCCAGTGTGAGGCGCAGCGCAAGGACCTTATAGGCGAGCTGGTGAACCTCTTTATCACACAAGCTAAATTGGTACCCACCGACGGCGACTTTAGCTGCGCTATGCTTGGCTATCAGGTGGTCTTGCCGCCAAGTTATCAGGCGCTACTGGATTGCTTAAAAACCTTTATTTATAAGCGCCTTATTCGTGCCCCACATATGCAGCAGATAGAATTTAATGGCCAGAAACTGATCATCGAATTATTCGAGGCCTTTGCCAGCGATCCGCTGCGTTTATTGCCGGAAACCACAGCCGTCGCCTATCGTCAGGCGGAAAAAACCGGCACCAGCACCTACAGAGTCTTGTGTGACTACCTCAGTGGCATGACCGACGAATATGCCTATAAAACCCACCAACGTTTATTTAGCAGCAGTTCGTATTAACCCTCCCTTTTCTGACGTTTTTGCCACTGCGGTCAGTTGTACCCTCGCCATATTGGCCTATTATTATTGATGTAATTGCTTGCATTTATTCGCCTTATACCAATTCTGTTGAGTATGTGATCAGACATAGCGTTGGCTAAATGATGTGATAACAAGGCGGAATTTTTCTTATGTAGTTTTGCTACAAAGATAAATTCCAACGCCGTTAGCATGATATTGAGCCCGCTAGAATGATTAGCTATTTAAGTGAATTGGTATTAATCGGATACCCCTATAAAGGAAATCGGATGCCATTTATAGCCCTGGTTATTGTCATTTTCGCCTTGGTGCTTACACCTAGCGTCGACGCCGGGCAGCAAGCACCTTTATATCTGGAAGAACGCCAAGCCATTGTTAAAGATATAGATAAATACGACTGGATCCGCCTGAGCTCAGGCGAATGGCTAAAAGGTGAATTTAAAGCCATGTACGACAAACAAATTGAGTTTGACAGCGACATACTCGACACCCTGTTTATCGACCGTGAAGACGTCGACATGGTGATTTCCGGGCGAGCCCATAGCGTGCGCTTTAACGACGGCCATGTCAGCGAAGGCGCCTTGTTGATCGGCCCAAGTTATGTACAGGTAGGCGCAGCTAAGCTGGCCTATTTACCCAAAGATCTGGTGTCTATCGCCGCCAGCGCTAAGGACGCCGGTGGCGCCTGGTATGCCAAGGTGGGTGTCGGCGCTAATTTAAGTCGGGGCAACACAGAGCAAAGTGAGCTCTCCGCCACCGTTGATATCAAACGGCGCACCGCCACCAATCGGTTGCTGATCAACGCCCTGGCGGCACGCACCAGCAACGATGAAGAGGTCACTGAAAACAATGTCCGTGCTAGCGGCACCTTTGACTGGTTTTATACCAAGTCCCTGTATTTTCGCCCGGTGTTTTTCGAATACTATCGCGACCCATTTCAGAATATCGACCATAAATACACGCTCGGCGCCGGTATAGGTTATTACGTCATTGATAATCAGCGCTGGGAATGGGATATAGGCATGGGTCCTGCCTATCAAAGAACGCAATTTGCCAATGTCGTTATTGACGCTCCCAGCAGAAACTCAACGACCTCAGTTTATTTTTCGTCAAATATGGATTACGAGCTGACCTCAGACATAGATTTAACCTTTGACTATCGTTTTACCCTTGCCGAGCAAGCGGCCGGTGGCAATGCTCAGCATGCCCTGATGGGTGCCTCAATAGATATCACCAGTGATATTGATTTCGACATATCACTGCTTTGGGATCATCTGCAATCTCCTATCGCCAATGCCGATGGCACAGTGCCGAAAAAGGATGACTATAAGATGATCGTAACTTTTGCCGTCGAGTTATAGGAGTGGACATGGCTCCCTTAAATCCTGCACAACGAACCCAGCTCTCACCACACAGTCGCGCCGCTGGAAAAGCCTCCACCAAAGTCAGTGGCAAAGCCTTAGGCCTTGCCCTGACGGCACTCTTGCTAACACCGGCGGTACAAGGTGCCACCGTTGAAGAACGCTTGGCCGCGCTAGAGCGTCGTATTGTTGAGTTAGAACAGCAGTTAAAGCGCAAAGATGCCGAAATAGAACAGCAGCTCAAGCTTAAAGACGCTGAAATTGCTGCCATTAAGCGTCCTTTGGCTACGGTCAAAACCCAAACCGAACAACCTCAAAGCAAGCTTAATGGCCGCCTTTATCAGGAGTATGAACGTCCCAGCTACCGTTTTAAAACGCCACCAAAGAGCATCTTTTTAAGCGATTCGGACACCACCTTGCAAATAGGCGGGCAAATTTGGCTCGATGCCATTTATAACGATGGCGACATGGCCAATCGCGGCGCCTTTCAAACCTCGTCCATTCTCTTTGACGAAGATGCCAGCGACGATAAGACCTTGCTCAACGCGGGACAATCCAAGCTCTCCTTTCGCAGTCACACCCCAACCGAGCACGGCGATATGACCACCCGCTTTGAGTTTGATATGTTCGATGGCGACGGTAATGCCGATTTTAACCTCACTCACCTTTGGGGTGAGCTTGGCAACTGGGGAGCTGGGCAGACCTTTAGCGGCTTTATGGACATCAATTCCTTTCCCAATATCCTCGATTATTGGGGCCCATCGGCCATGGTCTTTGCCCGTCACCCGCAAATTCGTTATCGCCGCAGCTTAGGCAATGGCAGCTTCTGGGCCTTAGGTATCGAACGTTCAGATGCAGATCTGGCGTTACCGGTTAATATTGATCCTGAGTCCCTGAACTATAGCGAACAAAACGATTGGCCCGATGCCAGCGCCAGTTATACCTATCAATTTGATCAGGGGTATATCAAAACCGCACTGCTATTGCGCTATTTGGGATACAAAACAAACCTGCAAGAAGATAAGGTGTGGGGCTGGGGCATTAATGTCACCGGCACCTATGATGTAAATTACAGTCACAGTCTGAAATTTCAAATCGCCAACGGTAAAGGCATAGGCCGCTACCTAAACGATCCCTGCTGCCATTATTACGCCGATATCACCGGCGGCAGTGATGCAGGACTCGACGGCAATGGCGAGCTCACCGCCATAGGCGCCACGGCGGGTTTTATCTATTTGGATAAACAATGGAACGACAACTACACCTCTTCCATCGGCATCAGTTACGTGGATATAGACAATATCATCACCCAGCATCCCTTGTCGTTCAATAACAGCCTCTACAGTACGGTGAACCTGATTTACAACCCGACCACAATGTCGCGTCTCGGCATTGAGCTGCAATATGGTGAGCTCGAGAATTATCGTGGCGATAAGGGCGACAACTTACGTTTGCAAACCTCTTTTGGTTTTAAATATTAGGAACTTAAGGCGCGATTCACGCCCTATTTGCAGTTTAAGGACGATAAGGACTGATATACATGAAGAAAATACTCTACTCGCTACTATTGATATCGGCCCTCGGCCTGCAAACTCAAGTCGATGCCCGCCCCTATGACACAGCCAAGGTGGAGCAGATACTTGCTCAGGCCCATACCCTGTATAAAGACGAAAAAAGCGGCGCCAATGCGGATTATATTCCCGCTCTTGCCAAGGTCGACAGCGAGCAATTTGCCATTGCCCTGGTTACCACAGACGGCAAGATTTTTACCCAGGGCGACATAGACAGCCACTTTTCTATTCAGTCTATTTCCAAGGTATTTACCCTGGCTTTGGCCATGGAGCAACAAGGACCCGAGGCCATCTTGGATAAAATCGGCGCCAACGCCACCGGCCTGCCCTTTAATTCGGTCACCGCCATCGAGCTTAATCCGGCCAGATCTGTCAATCCCTTGGTGAATGCCGGAGCCATGGCCACGGTCAGCCTGATAGAGGGCGATAGCGCCGCACAAAAATGGCAGGCGATCAGTGCCTGGTATGGAAAATTTGCCACCACCAAGCTGGACGTGCTTGAGGATGTGTATCGCTCCGAGTCCAGCAGTAATGGCCATAACCTGGCCATTGCCGAGCTGCTTAAATCTTACGGGCGTTTTTACGGCGATGTGGATATCAACCTGGATATCTACACCCGTCAGTGCTCCGTGGGCGTCACCACTAAAGACCTGGCTATTATGGCCTCAGTGTTCGCCAACGGCGGCACCCACCCCATCAGCGGCGCACAATTGATGCGCGCTGATAATGTCGAGCGGGTGCTGGCGGTCATGAGCACGGCTGGCTTGTACGAAACCAGCGGCGAATGGGCCTATACGGTCGGCTTACCGGCGAAAAGTGGGGTCGGCGGCGGCATTATTGCCATTATGCCGGGTAAGTTCGCCATCGCCGCCTTTTCACCGCGCCTCGATGCGGCCGGTAACAGCGTCAGAGCGCAAAAGGCCATTGATTATATTGCCGATAAAGCCAAGGCCAATATCTTTAGTCACCTCGACTAACCATAGTGATTGATTCACGGCACGGGGCGTTAAAAAGCGCCCTGTGCCTGGCTCTGGCGATTCCTTCTAAGAGAGCAAAATGCTACACTGACGCCCTACTTATAATAACTTTCATCATTTATCGCCAATGAAAATAATCTCTTTCAATATTAATGGCTTACGCGCTCGCCTTCATCAACTTCAAGCACTTATCGACAAGCATCAACCGGATGTGATCGGCTTACAGGAAATCAAGGTGCATGATGAAATGTTCCCCGTCGCTGACGTCGAGGCCATGGGTTATCACGTGTATTTCCATGGTCAAAAAGCCCATTACGGCGTCGCCATGCTGACCAAGCAGCCGGCCAAAATGGTGAAAAAAGGCTTCTCCACCGACACCGATGAGCACCAAAAGCGCATGATAGCGGTGACAGTGGAAAATGCTCAGGGGGAAGATGTCACCGTGCTTAATGGTTATTTCCCCCAGGGCGATAACATCAACCATGAGACCAAGTTCCCTTATAAGCGTCAGTTTTACAGCGATCTGATGGCCGAGCTAAACACTCAATACAGCCCAGACAGCAAGTTAGTGGTAATGGGTGATATTAATATTTCGCCAATCGATCTGGATATCGGCATCGGTGAGGCCAACAAAAAGCGCTGGCTAAAAACCGGTAAATGCTCCTTCCAGCCGGAAGAAAGACAATGGCTGGCCACCCTCACAAATTGGGGTCTGGTGGATACCTTTAGACAACTGCACCCGGATACTGACGACAAATATTCCTGGTTCGACTACCGCTCCAAGGGCTTTGATGACAACCGCGGCCTGCGTATCGACGTTATTCTGGCCACTCCTGCCTTGGCGCAATCCCTGTCGGAAAGCGGCATAGACTATGAACTGCGCGGCATCGAAAAACCATCGGATCACGCCCCTGTCTGGAGTACCTTCGAGGGCTAATTGCCATGCTCGTAAGCTTTATTGCCGTCTTACTCATACTGTTTTTCACCCTGGATAAAGCCAGTGTGAGCGGTCTGTGGCAACGTCCGGCAAGACAAACCGGTCTGTTTGCCTGTGCCCTGGTGTTGGCAATGCTGTGGCGCATTAAGGCGGGGATAGTCCCGGGCCTGGATATACATATTCTCGGCATTACCGCGGTGACCTTGATCTTAGGTTGGCGTTTAGCCAGCCTGGCGGCTGTACTTGCCACCGCCTTGCTTACGAGCTTTTCAACCATACCTTGGGAAAACGCTGCGGTGTTTGCTATCACCACTGCACTTATTCCCATTTACTTTAGCTATGGCGTTTTTGTGCTGGTTTATAACCTGCTGCCACGTCATTTATTTATCTATATCTTCATCTGTAGTTTTCTCTGTGCGGCGTTGGCCAATTGCCTGAAGATCTTTGTCGGTGCGCTCTATTACTGGGCTATCGGCACCTATGAATGGTCTATGCTGATGGATAACTATGTGATTTTAAGTGCGCTTATCTGGTTCCCCGAAGCCATGCTCACCGGCATGGCCATGACCCTGCTGGTGATCTACCGCCCGCACTGGGTGCGCACCTTTTACGATAAGGAATACCTTGCACCATGAGTGCTTATTGCTGCCCCTTATGCCAACAGCCCTTAACCCGTCAGGGTAATAGCCTAAGCTGTGACACCGGCCACCAATTCGATTACGCCAAAGAAGGCTATATCAATTTATTACCGGTGCAATATAAGAAATCAAAACAACCCGGCGATAACCAGGATATGGTGCAAGCCAGACGTCGTTTTCTATCCGCCGGCCATTATCAGTTTCTGCGCCAGGCGTTAGCCGAACGTGTTGCTGCTTTACACCAAAGCGAGACGGGGGTGATAGACATGGGCTGCGGTGAAGGCTATTACACCCATGAGTTGGCAAACCAGCTAGAGCACCGGGGACAGGTGTACGGCATAGATATTGCCAAACCCGCTGTACGCTATGGCGCTAAACGCTATAACAACTGCGAATTTGCGGTGGCCTCAAGCAAGCAGATCCCCCTGAGTGCAGGCTCTGCATCCGTGGTTACCAGTGTATTTGCCCCCATCTTTGCCGAAGAAAGCGCCCGCCTATTGACGCCACAGGGATATCTGGTGGTGGCTTCGCCCGGCCCCAAGCATTTGGCCGAACTAAAAGAGATTATCTATAATGAAGTGCGCGAGCATCAACAGCTAGACACGCCCACAGGCTTTACTCGCAGCGCCGAGCAACTACTGAGCCGTACCCTCACCCTCACAGGTGAACAGGCAAGAGATTTGGCCTTGATGACCCCCTTTGCCTGGAAGTTTAGTGTCGAGCAGTTGGCACAGCTTGCAGCAAGAGCAGAATTTAAGGTGCAAGCCGAGTTTTACCTCAGCGAATTTCAGAAGATATCCTGACGAAAGGCCTTGTCCATTTTATCGAACATATCCTTAAGCAGCAGGGCCAGTTCGCGATATCGCGGCTTGGCCTTGGCCGGAGCACCACGATAGCCCTGGGCCACCATTTTCGTATACAGCTCTTTATACCAATGCGCATAAGCAGGTGGCAGCGGCGAGGAGGCTCGCTTGGCAAGCCACAGCAGACCTTGCACCGGCAGGGAGAGAATTAATAAGGCGCAGGCCAGCGCCGGCCCCAGATAATGCTGACCCAGTAATTGTAATTGCACCACCAGGCTTGTGAGCGCCAGCAACGGCATCACCTTAATGGCAAACAAGGTGGCACTGATAATCCGATTTTCCACAAACATGGGCGCCAATTCACGGCGCAGCGGCCAGAGTTTGGCGTAGCTATGCCCTTGCTGAATTTGTGTCATCATACTGTTTTGCATTTACGCCCCTTACAACTATCGCTTAGTAGCAATAATAAGGTAAAATAGTCGGTCCCACTGCAATAATACCTTAGTCTAAATGTAGCCTTTGGTCATAGTTATTATGACCAGGTTAAAAGCTATTACTTTAGGTAAACGTGGGGTTTAATTTCTGATTTTCAACCACGGGTCTACCAAATGTCTGTACAACACGTCCTAGTTTTAAATTGCGGCAGCTCAAGCCTAAAATTCGCAGTTATCGACGCCAGCAGCGGCGATGAACTGTTAAGTGGCTTAGCCGAGCGCCTTCATAACGACGACGCCTCCTTAAAGTATAAATTCGCCGGCAACAAAGAGCAAAACGCTTTACCCGCCGGTGCCGATCACAAAATCGCCATCGACACCCTAGTCACGCTGATCCACCAATATGATCTAGCTAAAGATTTAATCGCCGTTGGCCACCGTGTAGTGCACGGCGGTGAGCAGTTTACCGGCTCCCAGTTGATCACCCCGGACGTGCTTGACGCCATTACCCAGACCGCCCAATTAGCACCACTGCACAACCCTGCCAACCTGACCGGTATTCAGGCAGCGCAAGCAGCATTTCCTGAACTGGTGCAGGTGGCCGTGTTTGATACCGCTTTCCACCAAAGCATGCCAAAACACGCGTTTTTATATGCGCTCCCTTATTCTTTATATAGAGAACACGGTGTACGCCGTTACGGCTTCCATGGCACCAGCCATCATTATGTCTCAACCCAGGCCGTTGAGGCGCTCGGGTTAGCTGCGGACAATCATCGCTTGATCACCGCCCACCTGGGCAACGGTTGCTCTGTGTGCGCCATTAAAAATGGTGCCAGCGTCGATACCAGTATGGGCCTGACTCCGCTTGAAGGCGTGGTTATGGGTACTCGCAGCGGCGATATCGACCCGGGTTTATTCGACTTCCTTACCAGCCAGCTTGGGTACTCGGTCGCCGAGGTCAACACCATGTTGAATCAGCAAAGCGGCTTGCTAGGCATTAGCGAACTGTCCAATGACTGTCGCACCATAGAAGAAGCCTATTTAGAGGGGCACGAGCAGGCAACTTTGGCGCTGGATATCTTCTGTTATCGTCTGGCCAAACAAATTGCCGCTTACCTGGTACCGTTAAATGGTTTGGATGCCCTCATCTTTACCGGCGGCATAGGTGAAAACTCGGATATTATTCGTGCCAAGGTACTTGCGCATCTGAGCTTCCTCGGCTGGCAAATTGACGAGCAGCGCAACCTCGCCGCCCGTTTTGGCAAAAGTGGCGTGATCACCAGCGTTAACAGCCCACTGACCGCCATGGTGGTACCGACCAATGAAGAATGGATGATCTGTCAGGACGCTGCGCGTCTGGCTAAGGGAGCCTAAATCATGTCTAGACGTATTATGCTGATCCCTGTGTCCACCGGTGTGGGACTGACCTCGGTCTCTGTGGGTTTGGTACGGGCACTGGAGCAAAAAGCCCTGAAGGTCAACTTCTTCAAACCCATAGCCCAACCGCGCCGTGGTGAATGTGGTCCGGAGAAATCCACCGCCATAGTTAAAATTGGTTCTAGCATTAATCCGCCCGAGCCTATTTCCCTCGCCTATGCAGAAAAAATGATCGGCGATGGCCATGGTAACACCTTGCTCGAAGAAATCGTTGAGCGCTTTGAAAGTGGTATAAATGACGATGAAATTACCATTATCGAAGGCATGGTACCAACCCGTAACCAGCCCTATGCCGGGCGTGTTAACCGTGAAATTGCACAGACTCTGGGCGCCGATATCGTTTTTGTGCTGACCCCGAGCAACGACACGGTGGAAGAGCTTGAAGACAAGTTGGAAATCGCCGCCGGCAACTATGGCGGCATTGCCCACCCACGAGTATTGGGCTGTATTTTTAACAAGGTCAATGCGCCGCTTGATGAGCAAGGCCGTGCCCGGGCCGACCTGGTGGAGCAGTTCAATCCGGATTTACTGGATAACGAAGTGAACCGCCTGGCGTCCATGCCGCTATTTCGCAAGCATCCGTTCCAACTCCTTGGCACCATCCCCTGGGATTTTGAGCTGGTAGCGCCTCGTGTTATTGACCTGGCCAACTACCTGGATGCCCGCATTATCCACCAGGGCGATCTACTGCATCGTCGTCTGCGCCGGGTAACCTTCTGTGCGCGCACCGTGTCTAACCTGCTCAACCATATCACTCCCGGTGTGCTGCTGGTGACACCGGGCGATCGCTCCGATGTGTTAGTCGCTGGCTGCCTGTCAGCCATGAACGGTACCAAGATAGGCGCCATCTTACTGACTGGCGGAATTAACCCAGAGCCGCGTATTATGGAGCTCTGCCACCAGGCCATGGAGCAAACCGGATTGCCTATTCTTGCTACTGAGCACGATACCTGGCGCACCTCCTTGCTGCTGCACAACTTCAACTTAGAAGTCCCCTGTGATGATGAGCAGCGTGTCGATAAGGTAAAGTCACACCAGGCCACCTTTATCGACTCCGACTGGCTTGATAGCCTGGCGCAGCAATCGCAAAAAACCCGTAAGCTGTCGCCTCCGGCATTTCGTTATTTGTTAACAGACAAGGCCCGTCGCGCCGATAAAACCATAGTGCTGCCAGAGGGCGAAGAGCCGCGCACCATAAAAGCGGCGGCGATTTGTGGCGAGCGTGGCATTGCCAATACCGTGTTACTAGGCGACCCGGCGGAGATCACCCGCATAGCCGAACAACAAGGGGTTGAGCTAAATGAGCGCATGCATCTTGTCGACCCGGAGCAGATCCGTCGCGACTATGTGGCGCCCATGGTGGAGCTGCGTAAGAGCAAGGGTCTGACCGAAGTGGTAGCCGAAGAAATGCTAAAGGACAATGTGGTGCTGGGCACCATGATGTTAGCCCAAGGCCAGGTAGATGGATTGGTATCAGGCGCTGTTAACACCACGGCCAATACCATTCGCCCGCCACTGCAGTTGATCAAAACCGCGCCGGGCTCGTCCCTGGTTTCATCTGTCTTCTTTATGTTGCTGCCGGATCAGGTGCTGGTATATGGCGACTGCGCTATTAACCCAGACCCAACCGCCGCCCAATTGGCGGACATTGCCATTCAATCCGCCGACTCTGCCAGCGCCTTTGGCATTGAGCCTCGGGTGGCGATGATCAGCTACAGTACAGGCAGCTCAGGCGCCGGTGCCGATGTTGAAAAGGTACGCGAAGCCACTGAGCTGGCTAAGCAAAAGCGCCCTGATCTGATCATCGACGGGCCGCTGCAATACGATGCCGCGATCATGGAGAATGTGGCCCGTAAAAAGGCGCCGAACAGTCCGGTCGCCGGTCAGGCAACCGTGTTTATCTTCCCTGATTTGAACACGGGCAACACCACCTATAAGGCGGTACAGCGTAGTGCCGATTTGGTCAGCATAGGGCCTATGCTGCAGGGCATGCGTAAACCGGTCAACGATCTTAGCCGCGGTGCCTTGGTGGATGATATTGTCTACACCATAGCCCTGACCGCAATTCAGGCGGATCAGGCCGAAGCCTAATTGCTCGCTTATGTTAGCCACATAATCACAAGGGTGCACCTTCGGGGGCACCCTGTTTATTTCGTTATTAGCAACAACCAACCGGGTGTTGATCAATAAACAACCAAACAAGATAATTTAAACAATTTCAAATAGATACAACTTACCGACCACCCTACCCCCAAACTTATCCACAGCAATTGTGAGCAACTTGCATTGGATTAAATTGCCCTTATTGGGTATAACTTGTACTTAACCCAAGGGGAACGGTATGGCCAAACAAACGCTTCAATTACTCCCACATGAATTTACCATTCACAGCTTCGACAGCTCCGCTGCCATCCCGAGTATTATTTTTCAAAGCGAGGTCTACTTTGTTGGTAAAACCGCCGAAGAGCTGTCCATCGTCTGTATCAGTGATATCGCCCTTGATAGCCTGGAGCAGGAGCCTGGTTGGGTGGCACTTGAGGTACTGGGGCCACTGGGCTTTTCCCTTACCGGCATCTTATCAAATATCTCCGGGGTTCTGGCCCGGGCGAATATCTCCATCTTTGCCATTTCCACCTTTGATACGGATTACATCCTGGTTAAAGGCATAGAGGCTAAAAACGCCGTGAACTCGTTAAAAAAAGAAGGTTATAACGTACGTTCATAAAACATAGGCGCTGCGAAGAAATTGCTTATTTCGACCTGCGGCAGTTTAAATCTGCGCCCTTGGCCGCTATCATGATCATTAATCTCGCGCCGTCGCCGCTGATTTGCTCTTGCTATCAACAGGTTGCGGCCAATGAATCCTTACTCTTTATCGGCAACTAAAGCTACAGACAGATTATGACCACTATTATGTACGGTATCAGCAACTGCGATACCATTAAAAAAGCAAAAAAACATTTAGAAAATAATAATGTAGATTACCAATTCCATGACTACCGCAAACAGGGGCTGGATTTAGCGCTACTTACTGAACTTGAAGCCCTGTTCGGCTGGGAAGCCATGGTTAATAAACGCGGCACCACATACCGCCAGCTCAGCGACGAGCAAAAGCAGCGGCTGAATAAGGAACTGGCCATGACCTTGATGCTGGAATCACCTGCCTTAATCAAACGCCCAATTCTGCGCACCGACGAGCATCATTTAATTGGCTTTAAGGCGGCGGAATACGACGCCATTTTTGCATAGGAAAGACTATGAGCGCAGTCATTGACTTGGCTAAAGACTTGATCCGCCGTCCTTCGGTAACCCCTAAAGACGAAGGCTGTCAGCATGTTATCGCCGAGCGTCTGGCAAAAATAGGCTTTACCAATGAGCCTATGTTTTTCATCGATACCCTTAACACCTGGTCGCGCAAGGGTCAGGGCAAGCCCAATGTGTGCTTTGCCGGCCATACCGATGTAGTGCCCGTGGGCGATGAAAAAAAATGGCGCTTTGAGCCATTTGCCGCCACCGAGCATGAGGGCTATTTGCATGGTCGCGGCGCCGCCGACATGAAGGGTTCCCTTGCCGCCATGGTAGTGGCGACCGAGCGTTTTGTTGCCAAGCATCCCGAACATAAGGGATCAATTTCCTTTTTGATCACCTCGGATGAAGAAGGCCCCTTTATCAACGGCACCACAAGGGTGATTGACACCCTGGAAGCGCGCAACGAGAAAATCGATATGTGCATTGTCGGCGAGCCCTCCTCCACCGACAAGCTCGGCGATGTAGTTAAAAATGGCCGCCGAGGCTCACTCACCGCGTATTTGACCGTTAAGGGCAAACAAGGTCATGTCGCCTATCCTCATTTGGCCGATAACCCGGTGCACCAGGCCAGCGGCTTTTTACAGGCCCTGTGTCAGGAAAAATGGGATGAGGGCAACGAATTTTTCCCTGCCACCAGCATGCAAATTTCCAATATCAATGCCGGTACGGGCGCGGGGAATGTGATCCCTGGCGAGCTGGAGGTGCAATTTAACTTTCGCTATAGCACAGAATTGACCGCCGAGCAGATTAAATCGCGCGTAGTGGCCCTGCTAGGTGAGCATAAGGTTAATTACGACCTCGATTGGACGCACAACGGCCAACCCTTTATCACCGAGCCCGGCGAGTTAACCGCAGCGGTACAAGGTGCCATTGAAGAGCAAATGGGCTATCAGGCCGAGCTGCAAACCAGTGGCGGCACCTCAGATGGCCGCTTTATTGCTCCCACAGGTGCTAAAGTGATTGAACTAGGCCCGCGTAACGCCACCATTCATCAGGTCGATGAATGTGTCAGTAGTGATGACCTGGAAAAACTGGCGCTGATCTACGAAGGGATCCTAAGGCGGCTGCTCACATGAGGCTCGCCTTGTGCGCCACCGGGCGCAGTGAAGAACACTTGTGTGACTGGCAAGGCCATAGCCTCAACCGGGAGGCACTGGCAGACTTCCAGCGCCTGCAACAAGGCGCTCAAGCCGATGGCATTGACTTGCGTATCGCCTCGGCGTTTCGCTCCTTTTCCCGCCAGGCGATGATTTGGAATAACAAGTATCAAGGTGTACGACCTGTTTTTGATGCCCAGCAGCAAGTGGTTGACCTGACTAGCCTGTCACCATTGGATCGCCTGCATGCCATTATGCTTTACTCGGCGCTGCCGGGTGCCAGCCGCCATCACTTCGGCAGTGATTTCGATGTCTGGGACCCAAGTGTGGTAGCCGAGGATTATCAATTGCAGCTAAGCCCGGATGAGTATGCCGACACCGGCCCCTTTGCCAACCTTAACCTCTGGCTAAGGGAGCACCTGCAGGAGTTTGGCTTTTATCGCCCCTATCTAAAATACCAGGGCGGTGTTGCCGCCGAGCCCTGGCATATCAGCCATATAGCCAGTGCCGAGACATTACAAAACTGGCAAAATCCGAGCACCATAGCCGATGCCCTGATTGAATCTGAGGTGGTAGGGAAAGAAGTGATTATTGCTCACCTTGATGAGCTCTATGAACGCTATGTGCTCACACTCTGCGACCCAGAATAAAGACTTCATAAAAAGCAAAAAGCAGCGCCAGTGCGCTGCTTTTCTTAAATTCTAACTTACTACTCTTGTTTATAACGCTCAAAGAAGCGACCTAAGCGCTGCATCGCCGGTTCCAACTCATCCTTATGAGGCAGAAATACAACACGGAAGTGATCCGGCTCCGGCCAGTTAAAACCGCGGCCATGCACCAAGAGGATTTTTTCCTGTCTCAGCAGATCAAGCACCATGGTTTCATCATTGGTGATATTAAAGCGCTTGGTATCCACCTTGGCAAAAGCATAAAGCGCGCCCTGAGGCTTCACACAACTAACTCCCTGAATATCGTTCAATCCCTTCCAGGCAATATTGCGCTGCTCGTATAAACGACCGCCGGGTTCGATTAGCGCATCGATGGACTGCACCCCACCCAAAGCCTGTTGCACCGCGTATTGGGCCGGCACATTGGCACATAAACGCATGGAGGCCAGCATGTCTAAGCCCTGAATCAGATCGCTCATGCGCTGCGTGGGTCCGCTCAATACCATCCAGCCGATGCGCAGGCCAGCGGCGCGATAGGTTTTCGCCAAGCCGTTAAAGGTGATCACAGGTACATCGTCGCACAAGGAGGCGATGGAACTATGACTGGTGCCGTCATAAAGAATCTTTTCGTAAATCTCATCGCTCAATAACAGTAAATTATGTTCGCGAGCCAAAGTGATTAACTCAAGCAAGAGGTCGTTGCTGTACACAGCACCGGTTGGGTTATTCGGGTTAATAAGCACCAGGGCCTTGGTTCTGGAGGTGATTTTGCTGCGAATATCCTCGATATCCGGGAACCAGTCCTGCTGCTCGTCACAGCGATAATGCACCGCCTTACCGCCGGCCAGGGTGACACAAGCGCTCCACAGGGGATAATCCGGCGCCGGGATGAGGATTTCATCGTCATTATTCACCAGTGCCTGGGTGACCATTTGGATAAGCTCACTGACACCATTGCCGATAAAAATATTGTCTATGCTGAGGTTATGCAAACCGCGCTGTTGATAGTGCTGATAAACCGCCACTCGCGCCGAATACAGACCCTTGGAGTCGCAATAGCCCTGCGCCGAGCTGAGGTTGCGGATAATATCTTTAAGCATGTCTTCGGGCATATCAAAGCCAAACGCCGCAGGATTACCGATGTTAAGCTTAAGTACCTTTTGCCCTTCATCTTCCATGGCCTTGGCTGCAGCCAACACGGGTCCACGAATATCGTAGCAAACCCCATGTAACTTCTGACTTTTTAATATTTCTGACATGCCTTCCCCCTTATGATTATTACCGTTAGATTATCGGCACAAGAGGGAAATAGCTATATGCGAAATGCCCTTATCTATGAATTAATTTCAATTTGTTGTTGCCACTGTTTGATCAGCACAATACTTTGCTCTATGACACTGGGAAGCGCATCGATTTGCGCCTGTAATGCTTGATGGTCACCCTGGCTCAAACCAAGCTCTATGATGCGCGCCGTATCCGCCAAGGTGACGGCGCCAAATTGGGCGGCGTTGGATTTTAAACTATGGATATTGCGAATGGCATCGCTTTGCTCACTGCCCAGCGCTTCTTGAAAGGCACTATGTAAGCGGCTGAATTCACTGAAACAAAATACTAAGATCTCATCGAAATGCTCGCCGAGTAAATCATGCATCGCCATCAAGGCCGATTCATCAATTTTTATATCCATACTGCCTTTTCCTTTGGTCTTCAGTGTCCAGCCCGAGGATAGCAAATGCGCAACTTGGAGCAAATAGCTAAAACCAGTACAATAACGCCATATATCAGTAAAACCCTCTGTCACTATGGCTCGCCTTCTTTGCTCTCACTGTCATTACCCACCCAGCAGCTGTGTTTGCCCCTTTGTCACCAAGGTAAACAACCGCATTAAGCTTTGGGTTTTACAACATCCTCATGAACAAAAGCAGGCCAAAAGCACCACCCCCTTGTTGCAACTGGGTTTGACCAATATGCAGCTGTGTGTGGGCGAGCACCCTGAGGATTTTTCCGAAGTGCGCGCCATTGCAGATAAAGCCTGTGCGCTCTTATATCCCACTGACACAGCGGAGCCGGTGGAACAATGCACCGCCCCCATTGAGCATATTATTGTCCTCGATGGCACCTGGAGTAAGGTGCATAGGTTATGGCAACAAAACCCCTGGCTGCATAAGCTGAAGGCGTTGAGTTTTGCCCAGGTTCCTGCCAATCGCTACCATATTCGCAAGGCCAACCGTGAGCAAAGCCTGTCAACGCTTGAGGCCAGCGCCTATTGTTTGGCGCAATTAGAAGGGCTCGACACTCACCCCTTGCTGCACTTGCTTGATGGTTTTGTCACCATGCAAACCAAGCAGATGCCCGCCGCCGTTAAGCAGCGTTATCAAAAATGACCTCGTCGCTTATGGACCACAAGTACCGCCGTGGTCCGGATTATCGCTTTGGCGTGGATGTGGATTTCAGTGAAGTGCGTACCACCTTTGGCCTGCGTGCCATCAGTGTGGGGCGCTGGGTCAATAACGAAGAGCGCCAAAGAGCGGCGAACCTGGTTTATGATGCCTTAGCGGATCTCACCCAAATACTGGCCGTTCCCCCGCAAGTCATTGGCCTGCGTCAAACCTTAACCCTGGCCTTTGCTCAGGGCGGCCGCCTTGGGGTCCAAGCCCACTACCAAAGCAGCACCCGCACCCTGGCCTTGGCGAAAAACGCCGGCAGCGGCGCCTTTGCCCATGAATGGTGGCATGCGTTTGATCATTACATCAGTCGTTTTTTATTTACCGGGCCAACATCCCAGCGTGCGTTTGCCAGCAAACTCTGGCTGACCCGGGATGACTATAATCCACACCGGCTTAATCAACCCCTGTTACAGCTCTTAGAGCACATCCTGTTAAACGAGCAGAGCACAGATAGCTCCGCCTATTTAAAGCGCTGTGCTCTACTTGATGCCAGTGCCGGTCAATATTACCTGGCCATGCCAGAAGAGCTGAGCGCTCGCGCATTTGAGCACTATGTGCAAAATGCCGAGATAAAAAACCAGTATTTGGTCAGTGGTACCAAGCAGGGGGAGTTGGCAAAGCTGGGCGCTTACCCTAATGAGGAGGAGGCGGCAAAGCTGGTGCCGTGTTTTCGGGAATATTTTGCGCTTTTAGGGCAAGCGCTCGGATAAAAATAAACCGCCCCGAAGATCAGGGCGGTATACATAGTAAAGGTAAAGACCTAAGCTTTAGGCTGACTTATTGCTGGCCTTCATCGCCAATGCGACTTGCCAGGGCACTGTTTTGCCCCTTGTATTTGGCATCGGCGCGAGCGTTATAGGGCTTTTCCGCCGGGCTTGAAAGGGTTTCAAAGCTCAGCGCACCGATTTTCATATTCGGGCGCAGCGCCAGTGGCAGCTTGCCGGAATTATAGAACTCAAGCACGATATTGCCGCTCCAGCCCGGATCGATGCGGTGCGCGGTCACATGCACCATCAAACCCAAACGGGCCAATGACGAGCGACCGTCGAGCCAGCCGACGATATCCGCCGGCAGGGTCACAGATTCATAGGTAATGGCCAAGGCCAGCTCGCCCGGGTGCAGGAAAAACGCATCGCCCTCTTTGATGACGATTTCATCGCTCATAATGGACTCCATCGCCGCGTTAAGCTGCTCTTTAGGGCCGCTTAAGTCTACATACGGCGCGCAGTGATCCTGAAACACGCGAAATTTATTACCCAAACGCAAATCGACGCTGACGCCTGAGATCATCTGCTCGTCGGGCTGCGGGGTGATCACGATGCGCTGATCGTTTAGGTATTCTTTTATATGGGTATCTGATAAACGCATGGTTAGTCGTCCGTTATAATAATGTCTACGCCCTGCTGAGCGCCTTGTTGATAATAAAGCTGACTGGCGCATAGGCGCGCCGCCGCGGCAAAATAGGCCGCCATATCCTGATAGTCGTCGCTCAGGTCACCGCCTTGTTCGGAGCACTGACGAATTTCCATCGCAAGCGGTAATTGCGCCAAAATAGGCACACCATAGCGCTGGGATAGCTGTAGCGCACCGTCGGCGCCGAAAATATGGCTCGACTCGCCACAATGGGGACATTGGAATTGACTCATGTTTTCCATCAAACCAATAATGGGCACGTTCACCTTATTGAACATGGCCACCCCTTTTTGCGCGTCGGCCAGGGCTAAATCTTGGGGTGTGGTGATGATCACCGCTCCCGATGCCGGTACCTTTTGCGACATGGTCAGCTGAATATCGCCGGTACCCGGTGGCATATCGACAATCAGATAATCCAGCTCGCCCCACTGGGTCTCATTCAACAGTTGTACCAGGGCCTGGGATGCCATGGGCCCGCGCCATACGGTGGCATCGTCCGGGTCTACTAAAAAGCCGATAGACTGGGCTTTAAGACCATGGGCTTCCATGGGCAGCAGGGTTTTCTCGTCTTTGGCCTGAGGTTTCTGACCTTGCAGACCCAGCAATAAGGGAATAGAAGGACCATAAATATCGGCGTCAAGGATGCCGACTCGGGCACCTTCATGGCGCAGTGCCATGGCCAAATTGACGGCACAGGTTGATTTACCCACACCACCTTTGCCGGAGGCCACCATAATAATGTGTTTAATGTTGGCAAAACGCGGTTTTTCCGCCAACTGCACTTCAATTTCCACCTGTATCTGGCGGCTCAATTGCTTGCTTAGAAAAGCACCGAGTTCCGGCGCTTCCTGGGCACAGGCGAAGGGCATAACAAGCCTGCATAAACCTTGCTCACTGCTGGCCTGTACCGCGGTCTCTGGCACCCCTACGGGAAAGGCGGCGCTACGATAGCGACCCAGATGTTGCCTATATTCTTCCTGCCATTGTGAACCCCGGCGTTTTGAAAACAAAGAGGGTTTTTTACCTGAGCCTAATCCAAACATAGTAACTGCATAAATAATTAAAGAAGCGTAATGAAATGTGCCGCCAAATTATGTAACATTCAGGGCATTAACACCAGTCTATTCACCCTAGGCAACGAAACTTCATCGCGCTACAGCGCCTTGAGTCGATGATCTGGGTGAGCCTATCTGAGATGGAATAAGCACCTTATGGCAAAGAGAAAAATTCTCATTACAAGCGCCCTGCCTTATGCAAACGGTCCTACACACCTGGGCCACATGCTTGAGTACATTCAAACCGATATTTGGGCTCGCTTTCAAAAGTCCCAAGGACATGAAACCTATTACGTCTGTGCGGACGATGCCCACGGCACGCCGATCATGCTTAACGCACAGAAGCAAGGGATCAGCCCTGAGGAAATGGTTGCCAAGGTTAGCGTTGAACGCCAACGTGACTTTGCCGATTTTAATATCGAGTTTGATAACTACCACAGCACCCACTCGGATGAGAATAAGGCGCTAAGCGAACTTATTTATAACCGCCTTAACGACGGTGGCTATATTAAAAAGCGCACCATCTCGCAGTTGTTCGACCCGGAAAAACAAATCTTCCTACCGGACCGCTTCGTAACCGGCACCTGCCCAAGCTGTGATGCAGAAGACCAAAACGGCGACAGCTGTGATGTCTGTGGCGCCACCTACTCGCCGACCGAACTAAAATCACCACGCTCTGCGATGTCAGGCGCCACCCCTGTGCTGCGCGACTCAGAGCATTACTTCTTCGACCTGCCTGCTTTTGAAGGCATGCTTAAAGGTTGGCTGCATTCGGGCAGTATTCAAGAAGAAATGGCCAACAAGCTAGACGAGTGGTTTGCCGATGGCCTGCAGCAGTGGGATATCAGCCGCGACGCCCCTTATTTCGGTTTTGAAATCCCAGGCGCACCGGGTAAATACTTCTATGTGTGGTTGGATGCCCCTATCGGCTATATGGCCAGCTTTAAAAACCTGTGTGATAAAAACGGTATCGACTTTGATGCCTTTTGGCGCGAAGATTCCGACGCTGAGCTGTATCACTTTATCGGTAAAGACATTATTTACTTCCACAGCCTGTTTGGCCGGCCATGCTTGAAGGCGCCGGTTTTAGAAAGCCGACCAATGTCTTCGCCCATGGTTTTGTAACCGTCAATGGCGCCAAGATGTCTAAGTCAAAAGGCACCTTTATTAAGGCTCGTACTTACTTGGATCATCTCGACCCTGAATACTTGCGTTATTACTTTGCCGCGAAACTAAGCGGTGGCATTACCGATTTGGATTTAAACCTGGAAGATTTCGCCCAGCGCGTTAACTCAGATCTTGTCGGTAAGGTGGTCAATATCGCCAGCCGCTGTGCCGGTTTTATCACCAAAAAGTTCGATGGCAAGCTAAGTGACACCAATGCCGAGCCGGCCCTGTTGGCCGAGTTTGCGGCGGCCAAAGACACCATCGCCGAGCACTATGAAAACCGTGAATTTGGTCGTGCGGTACGCACCATTATGGCTCTGGCCGATAAAGCCAACCAATACATAGATGCGCAAGCGCCTTGGGTTCTGGCTAAAAGCGAAGACACCGCGCAGCAAGCCCATGAGGTATGCAGCGTTGGCTTAAATCTGTTCCGTATCCTGATGACTTATTTGCGCCCAATTTTACCGGGCATGGCCGCCAATGTTAGCGACTTCTTAAACGATGAGCTGGCTTGGGATGGTGTCGATAAGCCGCTATTGGGTCAGCCTATCAACAAATTTAAAGCGCTGATGCAGCGTGTTGAAATGGATAAGGTTAATACCATGGTTGATGAATCGAAAGAAAGCCTGGCGCCACAAAGCCAAGCACTAGAGCAAGTAGCCGACAACGGCGAGTTGAAAAAAGATCCGCTGGCGGATGAGATCGAGTTTGATGACTTTGCCAAGGTAGACCTGCGCGTAGCCCTCATCGCCAATGCCGAGCATGTTGAAGGTGCCGATAAGCTGCTTAAGCTCACCCTGGATCTGGGTGGTCAGCAACGTCAGGTATTTTCCGGCATTAAATCTGCGTACAGCCCAGAGCAGCTGATTGGCAAACTAACTGTGATGGTTGCCAACCTGAAGCCGCGTAAGATGCGCTTTGGTCTTTCTGAAGGCATGGTGCTTGCGGCAGGCCCTGGCAAGGATGAAATCTACCTGCTGGAACCTCATGACGGCGCCAAGCCAGGTATGCGAGTGATGTAAACTCCTCACCAGTCAGTACAATGATTAAAGGCCAGCATAATGCTGGCCTTTTCTATTTATGCACCAAGATCACCTTGCCTATATTGGCGTTTTGCGCCAAACGCTGATGGGCTTGATCCGCATCCCTCCAAGGGTAAACCGAGTCGATCACAGGCGTTAACTCACCACTGAGCATGCCCGCTTCGCACCTTTGATGCAGCTCCTTAACCAAAACCGTTTTATACTCGCTGCTGCGATTACGCAAGGTAGAGCCGATTATGGATGCACGCTTTTGTAATACCCTGGCGATATCCAGTTGCTGACAATAACGCCCGCCGAGCATGGCTAAAATGACGATTTTGCCGTCCTGAGCCAAAACCTTAAGATTGGCATTAAGGTAGTCACCGGCAACCGGATCTATCACCAAGTCGGCATTCAAACCCTCGGCGCGCATTTGTTCCCACCAATCGTTTTGACGATAGTTTATCGCCACATCTGCACCAAGTTGCAAGCAAGCCTGGCGTTTTTGCTCATTACCCACAGTGACCACCACCTTGGCGCCAAAATACTTGGCCAACTTGATCGCAGCAGTGCCAACGCCACTGGCGCCACCATGAACCAAGAGGGTGTGCCCGGCGCCAAACCCAGGATACTGGCGCAGAGCATCATAGGCGGTTAAAAACACCTCACAGAAGCCCGCCCCTTCCAAGGCGCTAAAATTAGAAGGTAGCGTCAGACAGTGACCCTGATCCACGGCCACAAACTGACCATAACCGCCGCCAGCACATAGCGCCATCACCTGTTGACCCAGCCATTTCTTGTCGGCTCCTTCACCTAGGGCGACCACTTCACCACACACTTCTAAGCCTAAAGTAGGGCTGTCCCCGGGTGGTGGCGGATAATGACCCTGACGCTGCAATAAATCGGCGCGATTAACGCCCGCAGCACGCACTTTTATCAGTAATTGCTCTTTTTTTGCCTGAACCCTTGCTGACTCAACTATAACTAGCTGTTTATTTTCATTTAAATCAATTGTTAGCATTGTGTAATACCAAATTGTCGTAGTATGATTGAGGTAGTACCTGTTAGGATAGAACTACAACTAAAATAGTAATTATGAGCCGCTGCTGAGAAATTAACTAGAATATTTTTATTAGAATTTCTGATCAGCCGCAGTTTTAATGCTATCCTAAAAAATCTGCTGGGAGGATAGATTGATGACTCAATATAATGAAATTAAAACCGTTTGTGATGAGTTACATCGCGCCGGTACGCCAATCACACTGGAAGTTTTATTACAACGTGTTAACGGAGAACGCTCTAGCGTGCTTGAACATTACCGCCAATGGCGCAGCGAAGACCGCTCCGCTCGTCCACAAGATACAGAGCAGCCACCCAAGGTAAGCGATATGGAAGTTGAGTTTTCAGAACAATTTGTGCAAGCCTTCAGGGCACAGTCTCAGGCTTTTGCCAATGCCCAGCTCGCCCCGGTACAGGCACGGCTAGAAGAAATGGTTCAGGCCGAGCAACTCGCAGTGCAAAGCCTGGATAACTTGCAGCAGCAATATCAGAAACTATCCCAGCAAAATGAAGAATTAAATGACAAGATTGCCGCTCGTCAGGAGCAAATTGATACGCAAGCTGCCGAATTAGAACAGCATAAAAATCAATTGGCCGGCGTTGAACAGCAACTTGAAGAAGCCCAGTCAGAAAACGAACAAAAAATTGCGACTCTGAAACAGCGTATCGATAACTTCGATAATGATTATGCGGCCCTTGCCCAAGAGCGTGATGAATTACTGCAACAACGTGACGAGCTTGCGCATAAGCACAACCAGCTAGAGCAGGAAAAATCTGACATAGACGTGCAAATCGAACGTTTGCAACAACAGTTAGAAGAGCAACAGCCTTTAGTTGAGCGCATGAAGACCGAAAACAGCATGCTCAAAGAGCAAAGCGCCATTGCCGCCAAGCACCAAGAGAGCCAGCGCGAAGACATTCGTCAGCTTCGTGAGCAAAACAAGGCGCAAACTCAAGAGCTGCAAGAACTTAAAGAAACCCATACACAAGCACAGCAGGACAATGAAAAACTGCATGAGCAGGTGCGTTTCTTAAAGAATAACTCGGCGTCCACCATTGAGCGTTTGACCGCCAGTAACGATCAATTCCAGCAAAAGATCAAAGAGCTTGAAGATCGCCTAGCGAATAAAGACTCTGAAGCTCAGGGTATTATTGATGAGAATAAACGCCTAGGCGAACAAATCACCTTCTTGAAGCAAAATTCAACTTCAACGCTGGAGCGCTTGTCTAAAAGTGCGACCCTGGCGCAAAGCCGTCTTAGCGAGTTGGAATCAAGCCTGGCTGAAACCCATGCTGAGCTTGAGCGTCTGCGTTCGGAGGACGACGAAGAAGCAAAAAAGTACATGGGTGATGGCATGAGCTCAGCCCAAAGAGCATAAAGACTAAGGCGCCGAGTTGGCGCCTTTTAACTAATTATGCCCTCTGCCATCACCACAACTTTTCTCCCCTTACTTCCTTTTTCTGCTATTCCAAGCAGCGGCGAATAATCACTATCAGCAATGAAAATACCTTAAGCCGTTGCTGTGGTTAGCTTTATTCCAGCAGCTAGGATAGAGTATTAGGTACCTCTATTTTTTGTGTCTATAGCATGAACTTACGTCAGGTCGATCTCAATCTGTTGGTGTATTTGCATATCCTTATCGAGGAGCGCAGCGTCTCTGCTGCGGCAAATCGGCTGGCACTGACACAAAGTGCCATGAGTAACGCCCTGAAACGGCTGCGCGATCTGTTTGGCGACCCTTTATTGGTTCGCAGTGGCAGCGTCATGATGTGCACCGAAAAAGCCCTGGCGTTGCAGCCCCAGTTAGAACACTTTCTGACCCTGGCGCAGGCTATCACCACACAAGAACAAGACTTTGACCCAAGCAGCAGCGAACATACCTTTCGCATTATGGCCAATGAGTTTTTGGTGGCTTCCTTGCTCGTGCCCTTTGTTAGCGAAGTGCTCAGTGCCTATCAGGGCATTAATATCGACCTCATTAACCCCAGCGATGTCACCCTCAGTGAGCTTGAGCATGGTCAGGTCGATATCGCCATCGATCGCTTTACCCGTATGCCCGCCTCATTTCATCAGGCCACCCTGTGGCGGGATAACTATTGCTGTCTGAGTGCACGGCAGCACCCGCTGCAACAACGTCTGGATCTTGAAACCTATCTGGCCAGCCCGCATGTCTGGCTTAACCGCAGCGGTTTTGGTCCAGAGCCGATGATAAAAAACCGCGAGCCGCAAAAATTAGGCTGGGTTGATCAAGCCTTGGTGCAACTGGGCGAGCGTCGCAATATTCGCG
This sequence comes from Pseudoalteromonas sp. T1lg10, assembly GCF_002964545.1. Taxonomy (NCBI): domain Bacteria; kingdom Pseudomonadati; phylum Pseudomonadota; class Gammaproteobacteria; order Alteromonadales; family Pseudoalteromonadaceae; genus Pseudoalteromonas; species Pseudoalteromonas sp. T1lg10. The sequence continues at coordinate 28,280 of NZ_PQBV01000005.1, read as the reverse complement.
TCTACGCCCGCCATCACAGCCTGATCCCCTCACTCTGTGCTAACTCGCAGCTGATAGCCACCCTGCCGAGACGCTTAGCGGAGCATATTATCGCCACCAGCAACGCGCCTTTGGCCCTGTGCGCCGTACCTTTCCCCATAGTCCCCATTGGCGTATCCATGCTCTGGAGCCCATTGGTGCACCATAGCCCGGCCCATATTTGGCTAAGACAACAATTGCAGCGGTACACCTAAGACTCAAACAGACAATTTACAGCATCAATACCAAAAATCGATATCATCCATTTCATTAATAGAGTGTTTGGCCCTAAGGTAAATATATAGCAACAACAAGCCGATGGAGGCACCCATGCTAAGACGCCAATACAAACACTACGACTGCATTCATATTAATACCGAATTAGATCTATTTATTCGCACTCAGCTGCAAGCCTGTGCTTCGCCCATGAACCTTGAAGAATTTTATCAAGCCTTGGCACAGCTTAACGATGAGTTTGGTGGCCGCTGCCGCGCCTGTGGCGACAACAGTGTGACCTTGGATGCGCTACGCGAGCACTACCCGAATGCCGCCAGTGTCAACAACACACAAGCAGATATTCTTGATGAAAACAACTGCCCCATTCCGGTCTCCATGCTGTTTATCCTGCTTGATGAACTTGGTCTGGCACCGCGATTAGGCAGCAAGGACGCCGCCCGCATACGTGCTCGCCAATTGCTCCAAGGTGCGATTGCCGCTTAACAAAAACAACCAAGGCTTTGTTTAGCATGGCAAGGCCTTAATTATGGCGGCGATCACCTCTTTTGTGGGTACGCCCTGCTCGAGACTACTGCGCGTATCAAGTTGAAACAGCTGTTCATGGCTGGCAACCACCTCAGTTAAAGCGGCAAACAGGCTTGATGCCGCCACGTCCAACTGCAAGTGCTCTAACATCAAGACCGCCGCCCAAACACTGGCACAGGGATTGGCCAGGCCGCTACCGGCAATACGCCGAAACGGCCCGTGACTGGGCTCAAACAAGGCCAGCTCCTGGTTGCAATTGACGCTCGGGATGATCCCCACGCCACCGACCAGGGACGCAGCTAAATCAGCGATAAGATCTCCTGCCAGGTTATTGCACACCATCACATCAAAACTGCCAGCCTGCTGCGGCAGTCGCTGCATCACCTGATCCAACATCATCTGCTCAACCTGTATCTGAGTGCCATCGGCACCGGGCAAAAGATAGTGCTGCTGACAATCACTTACTGTCAGTTGATAGTCTTTACGCAGGTAATCGAGCGCCCAGCGTTGGAATTGGCCTTCGGTGAGCTGCCAGGCATTACTTTTATGTACCAAGGTGATTTTTTTACGCCGCTGGCTAATGGCATAGTCGGCGGCTTGTTTTATCAGCCGCTCGGTGGCCGCTTGTGAGCAGTTTTTAATGGCCAGAGCGCAGTTATCGACAAAGCGTAGCCTATGGTAGCCAAGCTCCTGCTCCAATACCTCAATCAAACGTGCTGCATCCGGGCTATTGGCTGCCAGCTCGATACTGGCAAAGCTATCTTCACTGCATTCGCGAAAAACCACCAAATCTATGCCGTCGGGATTTTTGAGCGGCGAAGGTAAACCGGGTAAGGCCTTGATCACCCGCATATTGCAAAACAGATCCAGCTCTTCACGCAGGGCAATGTTAAGCGAGCGAAAACCACCGCCAATGGCACTACTCATGGGCCCTTTCAATGCTACCTTAAGTTCACGCAGCGCTGATATGGTGGCCTGTGGGAACCATTCACCATCCCCCTCTCGGGCCGCCTGCTCGCCAAGTAATAACGGCTGCCAGCTAATTATCTGTCTGCCGTCATAACAGCGCTCGAGTACAAGATCCACTAACCCTCGTACCAAGGGCATCACATCGGGGCCTATGCCATCACCATCTATATAGGCGACCGCTAAACTTTGCTGCTGGGTCATAAGGGCGCTCCTGGTCACTTTTTTTAAGTTATACCAAGGTCTTAGTTACTTGGCTAATTTCAGGCTAGCGTATTGATTATTCATCATATTAATAGCCAGGCAGGAGATTATAGCTGGGCCTAACATTTACATTTTTATATATATTTCATGGGTCTAAAATTATAGCGGTGCTAGACTCAAAAGGTTGATTAGTATTAGCGGTAACTTGTATGCGGTATCTAAGACATGGTTTACAACAAGCTTTTCGGCAGCGACCTTGGCAACGTCTAACCCTAGGGATCGCCCTGCTTCTTTCCAGCACAGCTTACGGGATAAACAGCAACAGTATTACCTGGCTCACCCTGGATTTCGAACCCTACTATATTTTCAATGGCACCAATGTCGGCCAAGGGCGCGATGAACAAGTGATCCACTTACTCCAGCAGCAGTTGCCGGAGTATGACTTTAAATATATGGCCATCCCCAGCAGCCATTTATTGACCGAGCTGCGCCATAAGCAAAGCACCTATTGTTTATTATCCCTGTATAAAACCGAGCAACGACGCTCTGAATTACACTTTAGCGAACAGTATTCCACCATAGGTTTATCACCGGCTCTGGTGATGCACAAAGAAGTGGCACAAAAACTGGGCTTAACCCCGGGCGCACCTCAGTCTCTGACCCATTTGCTGAGCGAGCATCATCTGCGTTTAGGCCTGCCCATGGGACGCTCCTACGGCAATGAGCTGGATACTGTGATAGCCCAAGTGCCTAAATCCCAGTTAACAACCCGACCCGGGCGCGATGTGCTTGCCAGCCTCACCTATATGCTGGCCAAAAAACGTCTCGATATCTTGCTAAGTTATCCCAGCGAATTTCAATATTTAAGCGAGAAAATGGGTTTAGATGAGCAACTCAGTATTTTCCCTATCACTGAAGCGCCGGCCCTAAGCTATGGCTATATCGCCTGCAGTAACAATGAATTAGGAAAACAACAGTTAAAAGCATTGGCACCGGCACTGCAGCAGGTGGTGGCAAGCGATACCTACAAGGATGTGATGTTGCAATGGTTGCCCACGGCATTAAGACCACGCCTACAACAAGCGCTGTAGGCGTGTGAGAAAGAAGGTTATTGACGCACGCCTTCGATAGACAGTTCAATTTCCACATGGGTCGAGGCCGGCCCCAGGTCTTGATCTATGCCATAATCGGCCAGGGCAAAGCGTGTGTGGCCGCTAAAGCCGGCGCGATAGCCACCCCAAGGATCTTTGCCTTCTCCCACCTTGGTTACATCAAAGCTGATAGGTTTTGTCACGCCATTTAGGGTGAATTCACCGCTTACCTTGGCATTATCAGCATCAGTAAACTCAATATTAGTGCTGGTAAAGGTGGCCGTTGGGTGTTTTTTCACATTGAGGAAATCACCGCTGCGCAAATGTTTATCACGCTCGGCATGATTTGAGTCGATACTGGCGGTGTCGATCACCACCTTGATTTTGGACTCATTCGGCTTTTGCGCATCATAGCTGAAGTCGCCAGAAAAAGTGTTAAAGCGGCCATGTAACCAGCTATAGCCAAGATGTTGAATTTTGAAATTCACAAAAGCATGGGCACCTTGGGTATCGATAACATAATCCGCCGCGCTGGCAGCACCACTGGCGGCCATCATGGCTGCAGCCAGAGTTAGTTTAGTTAGAGCTTTATTCACATTAATCTCCTTTTTTCGCTTTCAACATACGCACTAGGGTATGATCGCGATTAATAAAATGGTGTTTAAGGGCCGCCAAGGCATGTAAACCAGCAAGAATCACCAGGCTCCAGGCCGCGTATTCGTGCACCATGCCAGCAATATCTTCTTGGTTGTCAACAAACTCCCCTAGCGAAGGAACGCTAAACAAGGAAAAAACCTCAATACCGCGGCCATCTGCCGTAGATATAAGATAGCCAGAAATAAGTATCACCACCAATATCAGGTACAAAATGATATGCACCCAGTGGGCAAAACGATTTTGCCATATTAAGCTGCGGTCCACCGGCTGAGGTCGCGCCTGAGTTAAACGCCAGACCAAACGCAGCACCAACAGCATTGCCAGGGTCAGGCCTATGCTTTTATGCAAATCAACCGACCCTTTATACCAGCTGTCGTAATAGCTTAACTCGACCATATACAGGCCTAAGCCAAAAAGCCCAAAGACGGCGATGGCCATCAACCAATGCAAGGCAATGTGCATCCAGCCATAACCATGCTCAGTATTATTCAACATACTTCTTACTCCTTAGGGTCTGTTGACCTTTGTTGTTCGTTTCTGCAGCAGTTTGTAGTGTATTTATACAAGGCGGCACATGTGTGGTGTAGTTATTCTACATAAACATGTAACAACACAGTAGAAATGCGCTACAAGCGCTGCCCTACGGGTTCATCTAAACGCATCCTGCTCTGTGTTGCTCGCTATGTACATAGCGTGTTATGCATCATAACGATCGTCGTGATCAGAATGCGTTTAGATCGAACATAAAGTAAACCGCAAAGATAAACAGATCCTATTACTCTAGCTTATCCCAGCGATTGGTCCGTGAACATGGCGCCATGGCGCTAGGTTCTGTGCGTATATGCACAATTACAAACTTAGTTGAAACAGCCAGTCCTCGACCTCGACACCGTCAATACAATAGCCATTGCGGGCGCTGGCGAGCTGAGTAAAGCCGCATTTAAGCAACAGTGCTCGCGACGCCAGATTGCCTGCAGTAACCGTAGCCCGATATTGTGCAATTGCAAAACGCCGCTCGCCATGGGTCAGTAAGGCTTGTAATGACTCCTGGCCATAACCTTGACCTTGATACTCGGGCAAGAGTAAAAAACCCAGCTCGGCGCTGTGCTCGCCTTGAGGTAAAAAGCCGGTTACTCCTATCTCCTTGCCGTTTTCGTTAAGTATCGCCCAGGCCCGCCAACTATCAGCCTTTGCCCCTGATGCCAGCCGGGCGTCAAAGCGCGCTCTGATCTGCGTGATTTGCGGGAGGTCGGCGACATAGCGCATCACTTCTTGATTTTGATGAAGCGCTACAAACAGCGGCCAATACTCTTTACTTAAGGGTTGGTGTACCAGTCTTGACGATTCAAAAGAATCTAGCTGCATTGTCATCTCCCTAAAACAAAAAAGCCGAGCACTAGGCCCGGCTTTCAAATTAGCATAAGCTTCTCAGTATTAAAGCTTTTTAACACCCATGTTATACAGGGTAAAGCCATAGATATCGGCGTATTGCTCGATTATCTTACTGGTCGGCGTGCCTGCACCGTGACCGGCATTGGTTTCAATGCGGATCATCACAGGGTTCTCACCCTGGTGCTTCGATTGCAGCTCGGCAGCAAACTTGTATGAATGCGCTGGAACCACGCGGTCATCATGATCGCCCGTGGTGATCAGGGTTGCCGGATAGCTGGTGCCCGCTTTTACATTATGTACCGGCGAATAGCCCTTAAGGTAATCAAACATTTCCTTACTGTCTTGCGCCGTACCGTAATCGTAGGCCCAACCTGCACCGGCGGTGAAGGTGTGATAGCGCAGCATATCCAGTACCCCTACCGCAGGTAAGGCAACCTTAAACAGATCCGGGCGTTGCGTCATCACAGCACCTACCAATAGACCGCCGTTAGAGCCACCACGTACCGCAAGGTAGTCACTTGAGGTGTAGTTGTTAGCGATCAGGTACTCGGCCGCAGCAATAAAGTCGTCGAATACGTTTTGCTTTTGCATCTGCGTACCGGCTTTATGCCACTGTTTACCGTACTCACCACCGCCACGCAGGTTAGCCACCGCATATACGCCGCCTTGCTCCAACCAGGCCGCCGTAGTGGCCGAGAAGCGAGGAGTCAGGCTCACGTTAAAGCCGCCGTAACCATAAAGAATGGTTGGGTTTTTACCGTTAAGCTCAGTGCCCTTTTTAAAGGTTAGGATCATAGGTACCTTGGTACCGTCTTTTGAGCTATAGAATACTTGCTTAGACTCATACAACGCCGGGTCAAACTGAGCGCCTGACTTGTTATAAACAACCGAGTCACCACTGTTCACATCAAAGCTGAAGATGGTGCTTGGCGTTTTATAGTTGGTGAAGCTGTAATACAAGGTGGTTTGTTCTTTTTTACCTTCAAAGCCCGACGCCGTGCCCACGCCCGGTAGCGCGATTTCACGTACTAGCTTGCCGCTTTTATCGAACTGCTTCACCTGAGAGATGGCATCAACCATATAACGTGCGAAGAAGAAATCTCCGCCTTTAGAGATGTTCAGTACGTTTTCGGTTTCAGGAATAAGGTCCTGCCAGTTTTTAGGCGTTGGATCCTTGATATCAACGGTCACTACGCGCTTGTTCGGCGCATCCTTGTTGGTAACGATAAACAGGGTATCACCCTTGTTATCCAGCACCGAGCTGTCGTAGGTCAGGTCGTCAATAATGGTAACCAGCTCGCTGTTTTCCTTGCTCAAGTCTTTAATAAACAGCTTGTTACCAGATGTTGAGACGGCCGCTGAAATTACCAGGAAACGCGCATCCGAAGTCACCTCGGCGCCAACATAGCGGTGTTTTTGCTCATCGCTGCCACCAAAGATAAGGGCATCGTCTTTTTGCGCCGTACCCAGCTTATGGTAGTAGAGCTTATGTTGATCGGTTTTCGCCGACAATTCACTGCCCTTAGGCTTGTCATAGCTGGAGTAATAGAAGCCATCATTACCAAACCAGGAAATGGCGCTGAACTTCACATCAACCAGGGTCTCACCAATTTGCTCCTTGGTTTTGGTATCCAGCACAATCACCTTACGCCAGTCACTGCCGCCTTCTGAGATCTGGTAGGCCGCCAATGAACCGTCTTCACTAAAGCTGATACCCGCCAGTGATGTGGTGCCATCGGCGCTAAAGGTGTTAGGGTCTAGGAAGACTTCCGCCTCACCCTCGCCTTTTTGGCGATAAAGCACGTATTGGTTTTGCAGACCGTCATTTTTATAGAAATAGGTGTACTCACCCTCGGTGAATGGGGCGCTGACCTTTTCATAGTCCATCAGGGTTTTTAGACGTTGCTTAAGTTCGTCGCGAAACGGGATCTGCTCCAGGTAGCCAAAAGTGACCTTGTTTTGCGCTTCGACCCACTGTGCCGTCTCGCTGCTCATATCGTCTTCTAACCAACGATAGGGATCTGCAACCTGCTGATCGAAATAGCTGTCGACCACTTCGCCTTTACGTGTAATTGGGTAGCTGATGGCCGCTGCTGCAACCTGAGTTTGTTCTACTTTTTGTTCTTGTTGTGCGCTTGCCTCTGCAGCCGGTTTGTCGTTGCAACCAGCTAGGGCCACACACACGGCGACAGCCAGTGTTCTTTTAAGCATAAAAAATCCATTCTTGTTGTAATAAACCGACTTACGTTAGCGGCTAGACGGCCATTTGTCTAGTGTTGTGCGAGCAGGTACAAGGCGTGGGGATAATTAAGAAGGGCCAAAAAAGAAGAAAACCAACTCGACGAGCGAGATTGGTTATCTTTGGCTGGAAACCTATAACTAATTATTAACCTAATTGCGCAAAAACACCTCAACTGTTTCGTTATATAGATATACGCGTTTAGTATTATTGCGCTTTCCGGGCTAATTAATGAGTAACTCAGGACTCTGTGCGGTCTTTGGGGCTGAGCTTATCGCGAAAATCGAGGATTTTTGACACGCCGGCACCGAGCTTCATTAGCGTGGAGAGTTTTTCCGGGCTTAAGCGCTGCAGCTCGGAGGCCCATTCGGTGATCATTTCCAGTAAATCATGGATTTCTAATAACCTTTGCTGGGCGTAGCGCTCCTGCTGATCCCTTGGTTCCTCGAGGAGGTTATCGCGCAACAGGCTCAAGGTCGGGTCGATTTCGCGCTTACGGCGCTGCTCAAATACACGGTTGGCCATTTGCCAAATGCTGCCCGCCGGCTGGTAATACTCTTTACGATCGCCCGGCTTATGCCGAGTGGCGATCAGCTGCCAGGAGTTCAGCTCTTTAATACCCATGCTGACATTACCGCGGGAAATATGCAGGGTTTGCGATAATTCGTTGGCGCTCAGTGGCTCCTCGCTAATAAGTAGCAGCGCATACATCTGGCCTATGGTGCGATTAAAGCCCCAACGACTGCCCATCTCACCACAGTGCATCACAAAGGCCTGCATTTTATCTGTTAGTTCCATCACCAACCCTAAATGTTCATTATGTTCTGAAAATACCTCATCTTAACAACTCCATTCAAGCATCAACTACACTTAACCTGGTCAACATCAAATAAACCATGAAAAAACATCCTAAATACACATAGTTGCAGTTACAATAGGGACAATGTGATGAGAATCTCGCCTTCACAAACCTAGGGGGACATATGTTTAATTATTCCGGCGCCAATGGTTCATATCAACTAACCCGACAAGGAGATGTGATCGTCGGCCAGTTCAGCGGTGCCATCAATGAGCGCATGATAGCCACCTTCGCCACTCAATTAGAAACCCTGGTGAAAGAGCATCAGCTTGAACGTTGGGGTTATATCAGTAATTCCAAGGATGTGCTTGCCGCTACACCCGAGGCACAAGTGCTTATGGTGTCTGTGGCCGAGAAGATGTTTGCCCATGGCTGCCAAGCCGCCGCCTTTGTGATCAACTCTGCTATTGCCATCAATCAGTTAGAACAAATTCGTCGTGCCTTAGGGCGCGCCAATAGCGCCAACGATATCGTCTTTGAAAATTTCGATGACGCCCTTGTCTATATCCAGAATAACCTAGCTGAAAACTAGCCTCCCGCACGTTTTAGTCGCGTTCAAAGTTTAGGGCGCGACGCCTCAATATATGCTCCATACCCTTGGCCAACAAAGGCAATTTGGTTGACAATCCCTGCCAAGACTCTAAGCTGCGCCTAAACAAAGACAATAGCAGGAAGGGTTATGAGCAACACCATTTATCCCATTGGCACACCGGGTGAACCCTGGGGCCCAGAGCACAAGCAGCAATGGCTTGAGGCACAAAAAATGCACCGCAGTTATCAGGATGAAGTCGTCGCCAAGATTCAGGCGCTAAGCGCTCAGTTTGAGATTATCGAATACGGACTGCTTGCTTATCAGCAAGACTATCCCCTCTTTGCCCTTAAGCATAAAAGTTGGCAGGCCGGGCGCCCTATTGCCCTGGTTACCGGTGGCGTACATGGTTATGAAACCAGCGGTATTCACGGTGCCCTAGCGTTTGCCGCCGAGCTCACCCCGGCGCATAGCGAAGCCTTCAATATTCTTGTGGTTCCCTGTGTAAGCCCTTGGGGTTATGAAACCATTAACCGCTGGAACCCGGAGGCAATCGACCCGAATCGTTCCTTTTATGAAGGCTCGCCTGCCCCCGAAGCTCAGTTGCTGCTCGACTTTATCGCCCCTTTTAGCAGCGATGTGCTGGTACATATAGATCTCCATGAAACCACGGATACGGATAACTCGGAATTCCGCCCGGCTTTGGCGGCAAGAGAAGGCACGACCAATAACAATTGGAATATTCCCGATGGCTTTTATCTGGTGGCCGACACCGAGCGCCCACAGCCGGAATTCCAAAAAGCCATTAACGCCGAGGTGGCAACCGTAACCCATATTGCCGAAGCCGATATAAACAACCAGTTAATTGGCGTGCCCATTTCCGGGCATGGAGTGATTGAATATGCGGGGCGCAAACTGGGCCTCTGTATGGGCCTGACTTTAGCTCCTTATGTCACCACCACCGAGGTCTATCCGGATAGCCCACGCAGCACACCAGAAAATTGCGTCGCAGCTCAGGTTGCCGCCGTAGTTGGCGCTTTGGATTTTGTTAGCGCTTTATAAACAGCGCTTAGCGTTACAACCCTAGGCAGACACAAATAAAAAGACCCAGCACTAGACTGGGTCCTTTTTATTGCTCGGCTATCTTGCTGAAGCTACTACTTATAAAAACGGGTTTCTTTGCGAATACTCTGCTGCTCACCTTCGTTTTGCGTTATCACAAAGCTAAAGGGCGTCACCTTACGCTCAAGTAATTCACCATCAATGCGCACCGTAACCGGCACCTCTTTTTGCTCACCCGGTTGCAATCTTAATTGCCCGTGCAGCTGCAACTGACCTTGCTCCAAACCCTCAAGACTCAAGGTATATTCCTGAACCTGCTGGGATTTATTGATAATGGAGATACGATAGGGGTTTTCCACCTGGCCCTGATAATCAACCCGGGACAACTCTCCCCTGTCGCGCGTGATATAAGCTTCCAGCGCCGTACGGCCATTGAGCCAGATAGCCATCACCACAAACACCAGCACTGTCATCAAGGCATAACCCACCAGCTTTAAGCGCCAAATTGATGTCCGGCCACCGTTTTGCTGATGCTCACTGCGATAGGCGATTAAACCCTTTGGATAATTAAACTTGTCCATAGTTTGGTCACAGGCATCGATGCACAGACCGCAGTTAATGCACTCATATTGCAAACCATTACGAATATCGATACCAGCCGGGCATACCTCGACACACAGATTACAGTCGACACAATCTCCCAAGCCCAATTGTTTCGGGTCGGCCTTGCGCTTTCTTGGCCCCCTGGCTTCACCTCTGTCCTGATCATAGCTCACGACCAAGGTGTCTTTATCAAACATCACGGATTGAAAACGCGAATAGGGGCACATATAGATGCACATCTTTTCCCGCAGCCAACCGGCGTTACCATAGGTGCACAGAGTAAACAGGAAGACCCAGAATAAGGTGATACCACCCCAGCTCAAACCCAACAGGTCGCTATACAGTTCGTGCGCGGGAATAAAGTAACTCATAAAGGTGGTGGCGGTTAAAAACGCCATCAATAACCACACCAGATGCTTGGCCCCCTTACGTACCAACTTATCGGCGTTCCAGGGCTGAGCGTCGCGTTTTATACGTTGGTTGCGGGTGCCCTCAAGGCGGTGCTCAACCCAGGTATACATTAGCATCCACACGGTTTGCGGGCACATATAGCCACACCAGACACGGCCCAGCCAGTTGGTGATAAAAAAGAGCGCAAAGGCCCCGGCCATAAAGAGCCAGGCGACCAGCATAAAGTCTTGCGGGAAAAAGGTGGCGGAAAAGATCCTAAACTGCTGCTGGGCAACATCGAATAACACCGCCTGCTGGCCCTGATAACTCACCCAGGGCAATCCGATAAAAGCCAGCATCAAACACCAGCTTAAAATACGGCGAATACGCTGAAAGCGCCCCTTTTGCTCACGCACATAAATCGGCCCGGATTGCTTATAGGGCTTAATGATCAGGTCTTCTTCTTTAACATCAAATTTCATATTACTTGCTTTTACTAACTAGGGAACACAGCTCCTATCGCAAGTGTTGTGCCAGGTTTGAATTTAAATCAACCAATTGTTTTTATTGGTTATTTTAAAAATAAAAAGCAAGTTTGATAACGATATAACGCCGGAGCTATCGAAATATCGTTATCTCCATTGACGGAATACTTAGAAAAGGATTGAATTGGTGCGGAACCCTCTTCGCATTGTGCCGAGTTATCATTTCGTTTACTGTATGATTTACTATTACTTTTTATAGTCTTATTAGTTCGCCTATACATGGTTTACCTCCTACCTTACTAGGTAGCGTACCTTGTAAGGTCTTGCTAAAAGCTGTTAGCTGTTAGCTGTTAGCTGTTAGCTGTTTTTCGGAGTATGGATGTTCGAATCAATAAAAAGAAAACTGGATGAGCAAAATAAAGATAATGATCCTAAGAATTTGAAGCTCAATGTAGAAACTAGCTAACAAGTTACTCAAAAGGACGCAAAACGCTTGGCTTGTGCTCCTTCGTCGCCAATTTTAGCCAAGCATTTATGCGCCCATTAGTAAGGCGTTAGCAGCGACACTTAAGGCCCCACTATCACACTTCTCCCCGCTTCAGTCTATCCGCGGCAGATCCCAAGCTTCTTCATCTTCGAGCGCAAGGTACTTGGTGCCAGTGCCAAAACTTCGGCGGCACCGCCACGACCATTAATACGCCCCTGGCATTGGCTTAACACCTCTTCGATATATTGCTTTTCGTGGGCCGCCAAGGTTGGCATGGCATCGTGAGCAGGCTCCCCAACTGCACCGTCCACCATCAAACTGGGTATTTGCATAATCGGTCCCTGATTTAAAATAGCGGCGCGCTCCAGAGTATTTTGCAGCTCACGGATATTGCCCGGCCATGAATAACGCTTAAGCATGGCCAAACTTTTCTTACTTATCCCAGTGAAACTGCGAGTTAACTTTTGCGACAGCTTGGCCAGCAGCTGAGCCACCAGCAGCTCCATATCCTCGATGCGCTCGCGCAGCGGCGGCACGGTTAAGGGAAAGACATTGAGGCGATAATAGAGATCCATACGAAAGGTGCCCTGCTGCACCATTTGCCATAGATCCCGGTTGGTGGCGGCAATCAGGCGAATATCCACCTTGATGGTCTCCTGCCCTCCTAACCGCTCGAATTCCTGCTCCTGCAACACCCGCAACAATTTACCCTGAGCAGACATCGGCAGCTCGGCAATCTCATCAAGAAACAAGGTACCGCCGTCGGCCAGCTCAAAGCGCCCTTTGCGTCTTTGCGCCGCGCCGGTAAAGGCGCCCTTTTCATGGCCGAAGAGCTCGGACTCCAACAGGCTTTCGGCAAACACGGCGCAGTTGACCTTGACCAAAGGAGCATCCCGGCGCTCACTTTGGGCATGGAGGTGGCGCGCCACCAGCTCTTTGCCGGTGCCGTTTTCACCGAGGATCAAAACGCTGGCATCTGTTTGTGCCACCAGCTCAATCTGCTGCATCATGGTGCGAAAAGGCGCCGACTGACCAACCAAGTCGCCGTGCTGCCAATCCGCATTGAGCTCTTCTAACAGATAACGGTTCTCCGCCTGTAACTGCTCGCTTAACTGACTCACCCTTTGCAGCGCTTCACGTAAGGCTTGCTCCGTGCTGCGCTGGGTGGATACGTCACGAAATATCGCCACCGCGCCAATCAGTTGTTGATCCTTATAAATAGGCGTAGAGGTGTATTCAACGGGAAACAGGCTGCCATCCTTACGCCAAAACACCTCGTTACTTACCTGACGGGTTTGTCCATCGAACATGGTGCGATAGATGGGGCATTGATCGGCTGGGTAATCACTGCCGTCTGCATGGCTGTGGTGATGAAACTGGTGGATCTTTTTACCCAGTAGCTCGTCTGCCTGCCAGCCTGTCATGCGCTCTGCGGCGGGGTTAATAAAGACCGCATTGCCACTGAGATCGAAGCCATAAATGCCCTCGCCGGCGGCATCAAGTAATAGACGGGGATCGTGAAGAAAGTGTTTTAATGAAGAGTCCATGGAAAATGTGCCAGCAAGTAACGATATGTCGTCATTTTAGGGCTTGCTCACACATTTTCGCAAGGTTTAAATTAAGTGCATTAGAGCCCGGAAGTCAGGGTGATCACCCCGGGGTTAACCTCTAGCGCCAACTTAAAGCGTGACAGCAAGGCCTGTTTCGGGTCTTGCTTATTCAGGCTATACACAGGATATTGGCTCAGTGCCTGAGTCAATAACTGCTGCACCTGCTCAGACAGGGGCGCCAACTTACCGCGGTAACCCATGGCATCTATATCCGCATTAAGGATTTTAAAATCCTGCAAATAGATGGCATCCTGCTTAGCGTTAAAATACGGCGCAGCGGCAATGTTTAAGCGCACTCGCACCGGCACCTTTAGCGCCAAAGCCTGCATCATCACAGTATTATCCAGCGCCAGCTCAATGCCATTAGGGCTATGCTCAGGGCCGATTTGCACACCAATATCGTTCACCGTCAGCTCCATGGGCACGCCCATTACCGTGGCATTGGCGCCATAACGGTCGCTTTGTTGTAACAAGCTCTGCTCAAGCTCGCCGCTCGTTAAAGAAAATACACTCAAGGGTGCATGACCGGCGCAGCCGCTTAACAAAGCGACACCAGCCAATACCAGACCCACTAACCATTGCTTCATACTGATACCATCTTATCTAAAACTACAACCAGGCGCTCAATCTCGGCTTGCGCACCCTGACAAATACCCTGCTCGTTAACGCCCACGCCAGCTAACCAAGCAAGTAACAACTCCTCGCTGGTGTGCTCAACGCCGTGGTGCTTATTATCAAGCATACTCACCTGCTCTTGCATACGCTGTGTAGAAAGCGACTCTGGGCTGGCCAGATTATTGGTGATCTCCAGGCGTAGCACCAATTGCTCAGCGGTTAAATCCACGCGGGTGCCACTTAACCAATCTGCAGGCACAGCCTGCTGCTCGGCCAAAGCGGTACGCAGCTCCTGGAAGTGACGGGTTTGCAACGCCTGCTCTTTGGCATTTAACGCCGCCTCAATTCGAGCCGCAAGTTGCTGCCGTTGACCTTGCAGTTCGCGCACCAATTGCAGCTGCTGCACATCATTGAGCAAGTGTTGTAAATCCGCATTGCTTTGCGCCTGCGCCAGTTGTTGCTCAAGGGCTTCAAGGGCACTCACCTGCTCCGCCTTTTGCTCGGCATGGGCTTGTTGCTGCTGTTCCTTAGCGGCATCGCGCTGTCTGAAAATACCGTCATTTACACGACGAAACGCCTGCCACAACTTACGCTCTTTAGCGTTACCGGCAAAACCAATTTGTTGCCATTGCTGTTGTAGCTCTTTTAGCTTGTTGGTGGCTGCAAACACATCACTGGTGTCCAAAGCTTCCGCCTGCTGCAAAAGCGCTTCTTTGGCATGAGCATTGTCTTGATAGAATTTGGCTACACGCTCGGCCATATCCCCTTGCGCATTGCCAAATGCCTTACTCAATTTATGATAAAGCTTACTTTCTATGTGCTTGGCGGCGCGCCATTGTTTTAATAGCGCGTTGAACTGGTGTTCCAGCTCCCGCGTCTCAAGCTCGGCGGCACGCTCACTCAGGCTTTGCATCTGTGCGATTAACTGTTCGCGCTCGGCCATGGCCTGCTCTTTAAGCGCTTGTTGCTCGGCAAAATACTCGCGACAAGGGGCAAAGGCCGCCTCGATCGCCTGCTCAAATGCTTCTTTCGCCTGCTGCGCCACCTCTGGGCCCAGCAACTGCCAGCTTTTACGCAAACGCTTTACCTGGGCTAAGCGCTCGTTGGCATCATCGCAGTCACCCTGTGCCAGCTCTTTCGCCGCTTCAAGTAACTGCTCCTGCTGCGCTTCACCGGCATACTGGTGCCAGTCTTTGGCATCATCCAGGGTTTTGGCAAGGCTTTCGTATTCGCGGCTTAGATCATTTTGAAAATGTACTGCCAATTGCGCATATGCTTCTTGCAGACCATTAAACACGCCAAAGGCAACGCGGTAACGGCCTTGATTAATAAGGCGGCGAATATCTCGCGCCTTTTTACGCGCCACGCTCTGCAGTTGCTTTTGCTCCTGAATCAGGGTGTCATTCTGGCTCTGCCAGTGCTTTTTGGCCTGATTAAATTGTTGCTGCCAAAGCGCCGCCAGCTCTTTGGGAAGTGCCTTAATGGCCTGCTGCAGTTGCGCGCGGAGCTCGGCTTCAGCGCTAAGCGCCGCGTCAAGCTCACTGATATCAGCGGGGACACTTAGGTTGCCATAGCTGGCCAGCTGCTCACGCAGGGCATCCACGTCTTGCTCATAGGCCGCCAGCTGCTCAACCTGCTTAAACAGACGCTCTAGCTCTTGCTGCTGACTTTGCAGCTCACTACCTGCCTGCAGGTCTTGGCTTTGCAACATGTCCTTGGCTTGCGCTACTTTCGCATAAAGCCAGTCGGTTTGAATTTGCTCATTACCATCGAAACGCAGGGCCATGGCATTGCTGATCTCTTCCGCCAAGGCACTGAGATTAGCCAGCGCCAAAACGCTGCGCTGCTTGGCTAGTTGCTGCGCTTGCTCTTGCTCATACGCGACCTTTAGTTTGTCGCTGTGCGCGCTGAGTTTGGCCGCCAGCTGCGTATACTTGCTTTGTGTTTGCCCGCGCAGCTCTTCGTCCAGCCACTCTAGCTCTAACTGCTGGAATTGCTTTTCCAGCTGCAGAAACTGGCTGTTAACCAGCTGATAATCGGTTTTTTCACGCAAGGCATTGAGCTTGGCTAGAATCAGCTTAACTTGCTCTGCCACCTCTAGCGGCATCTGCTCTTGGCGTTGCTGCTCGTCAATTACCTTTTGCAGCTTGTCCTTGGCCTCACCCTTGGCGACCTTAAGCAGTTTTTCGGTTAGCTGTAATTTCAGCACCAGCTCACACAATTGCAGTTGCAATGCTCTATCGGCGCTGCGAAATACCTGCTCCAGCAAAGGTGCTTTGTTTAAACGGGTTAACAGTTTAATTTTGACGGCCGCGGTTTTTTCTTGCAGCGCCAGTTGCTCCAAGGTTTTATCGGCGGCAAAGCGATCGATATAACGCTCTTTGTCGGTATCGCTCAGGGCGTCTGGGCTGGCCAAAATGGCCTCGGCCACTTTTTGGTTAGCAAGACGTTTGATGCTCGGCTCACCGTCCTGTTGGCACGCCTGCCACCAAAGACCCACATCGTTGAGCTTTTTCAGCGCCGCGGTACGCACATTGGCACTGGGATCCTCACAGGCCAAGGTTGTGATTATGTGTGCATCCTGTTGTTTGTCCAGCTGGGCTAATGCGCCGAGTCGGGTGGTTTCTTTTGGATGCTTCCACTTGGGTTGGAATAACTGTTTAAAGATCATTTTCACTGAACCTGGCTATTTCGTTTTCGGCCTTAAATTGCTGCTTTAATTCTTTTTTCGACTTTTGCACCAACTGGCCGTCGGCGCCAACGGTAAATTGTTCGTCGCTTTTGAGCACCTTGGCTTGATAGAGCATCACCAGTTGCACGGTTTGCTCTTTTTGTTGTTCGCTTAAAGGGTTACCGTCTGGCCACTTGCCGGTGGCGGCGCCATATTGCAAACGTTCGTAAACTTCAGGGGTGATAGACTGAACTAACTGGTCAATATTCATAATTTTTTTCTTTTCAAAAGCACGAGACGAACACGATTAACTAGATACCAAACAACCCCGATGGCGATTGCCACATAACAGGTGGTTTGCTGCCAAGAGCCCGGCACAGGATGATGCCAGTAAAGCACGAAAAAGCCACCGAGGAAGAGAATTAAGGCGATAAAAGACTGGTTCATCAGCGACTGCTGCTTTTGCGTTTTAGAACGCGCCGCCATACGGTTTTTGGTCTCGGCATCCATTTCGCCAAAAACGGCATTGCAATGGGGACAGGCTTGATGTTTGTCGGATATCGACTTTTGACATTGCGGACATGAAATTATGGCCATGCTTACTCCTAGGTGCAATTAGGTGCCAATACACGCGCCAATAAAAAAGGCGCCACTTGGCGCCTCATTGTACTGGTTTTATTTGTCGATGTCTTTTTTGAATTTAAGCCAATCGCTGAGATTCAAAAATGGCTCTGGGCTCGCCCTTTCCATCAACAAATCGACCTTTCTTACTGGGCATCTTTCGATTGCTTGGTCGATTTCTTGGTTGATTGCTTGGCAAGACGCTCTTCCCAGAAAGTCGCATTTTTAATGCCAAGTTTAACCGGATCAAAGGTGATCTTGCCGCCTGCTTTTTTCTGGTCTTCATAATCGCGTAAACACATTAGAGCCGGTTTAGCGACAAAGAGAATCGCCAAGATACCAACAATGTTGATCCACGCCATTAGGCCAACACCAATGTCACCGATATTCCAGATATAACCAGAGCTGTTAACCATGCCGTATGAAACCATAAACATGATCACCAGCTTCACCAGCACCAGCGGGATACCGCCTTTGACATAACGATTTAAGTAGGCAACGTTGGTTTCGGCAATGTAGAAGTACGCCAGTATTGTAGTAAACGCAAAGAAGAACAAAGCGATACCAACAAAGGCATGACCAAAGTCACCAAAGACATTAAACAAGGCCATTTGGGTAAAGGCTGCAGAGCCAATCTCAGTTGCTGCATCAACGTTTTGGACAATAAACTGGCCCGCTGGCAAGTCGCCTACCACATTGTATTGCTTGGTAATAAGGATCATTAACGCGGTCGCCGTACAAACGAACAGCGTATCTACATAGACAGAAAACGCTTGTACCAGACCTTGCTGCGCCGGATGGTCAACTTCAGCCGCAGCGGCTGCATGCGGGCCCGTACCCTGACCGGCTTCATTCGAATAAATACCACGTTTTACACCCCAGCCGATGGCCGCACCGAAACCGGCTTGGGCGGTAAAGGCATCGGAGATGATCAGCGAGAAGATTCCAGGCACTTTATCCAGGTTTAGAAATACCACGATTAAAGCCAGAACTATGTAACCCAAGGCCATAAATGGCACGACAAATTGGGTAAAGTGGGCGATGCGTTTAATACCACCAAAGATAATAAAGGCCAGAACAATCAGAATAACAGCCAAAGCTACCAGCTTATAGGTGCCTACCTCGCCAAAGCCAGTCGCTACCATCTCACCGTTACCAAATACCTGAGTAAAGGCGTTACCTACCGCATTGGCCTGCACGCCGGGTAAAAAGACACCACAAGCAACGATGGCCGATACGGCAAATAAAATGGCCAACCATTTTTGCTGCAAGCAACGGTCAAAATAGTAAGCCGGGCCACCGCGATATTGACCATCTTCTTCTGTTTTATAAATTTGCCCCAGAGTAGACTCGGCATACGCAGTACTGGCACCCAAAAATGCCACTATCCACATCCAGAAAATAGCACCCGGACCACCAAAGCCTATGGCAGCAGCAACGCCGGCGATATTACCTACACCTACGCGACCTGATAAGGAAACGGCCAAGGCCTGAAAAGATGAGATGCCTCGGCTCGATTCATTCGAGCTCAGCAGCAATTTACACATTTCTTTGAAATGCCTAACCTGGGCGAAACGGGTTAATACGGAATAAAATAGACCTGCACCTAGACAGAGATAAATGAGTGCACTACTCCACACAATGTCATTAACGGCGCTTACAAAAGCTTCCATAGATATCCTCTATAATTATATTTCTTATTCTTAGTTACGATACTCTGCGTTAGCTACTGAGAATGCGCGACATAAGGCAGTGAGAATTAGCAAGCATACTTACCTCACTCTTCAACCTTTGGAATATTAACTTATACTGCCTAAGTTTGTTAACACTTAATTTTCAATCCGTTCGACCTATGGGCTCGAGTAGAGCTTACCCCGTAAGTAAATCTTGTTTCATTTTAATGCGTTAAACTTCTAGCTGAGTTTATCCCGGCTAAATTGAAAGCAATAAAAAAGGCATGGATCGTTAACCAACCCATGCCTTTATCGCTTTAAACTCAATGATGGGCACAGTAATAGCCAATGCCCACGTTAAAGCCTGTTATCTCAACTTATCAACCACAGCAACGATGGCGCTGAGGGTATCCTGACCGAATTGGTAAGAGCGACGGTCTGACCAACCATAATCCAAGTCTGGCAGGTTGTTATTGTCTTTAAACGGCATTTCTACCGTGTAAGCCAAGGCCTTAAACTCTTCGGCAACCGCACTGGATGCCACGGTCAAGTTGGCCTCGCCCGGTGCATCCTTATCGTAACCAACCTCATCCTGGAACTCCGGCGTGATGGTTAATAGCGCTTGCTTAAAGGTATTTTCTAACTCTTCCAGGCGTGCATCATAGCTTGGGATCCCCTCACTACCGGCGACAAAGTTATAAGGGATAGACTCATCACCGTGAATATCCAGATGCATATCCAGACCCACTTCGCGCATCTTGTTAAGCACCAAGAAGACTTCCGGGCTCTTTTCCATGCTTGGTGTGGCCCACTCACGGTTAAGGTTTACACCGGCGGCGTTGGTACGCAAATGACCACGAACGCTGCCATCCGGGTTCATGTTCGGCACTACGTAGAATACGGCTTTGCACAGCAGTGCAGCAGCATGGGGGTCTTCGTCGTCCAGTAGCTTGTGCAGCAAACCTTCAACGAACCACTCGGCCATGGTTTCACCCGGGTGCTGACGCGCAGTGATCCAGATATTTTTCTTCTCTGCGCTCGGCTCACCAATACGCAAAACCGTCATATCGCGACCATCCAGTGTTAGGCCTAGGTTTTGCGCTTCACAAATGGCGTGGCTTTGTGCCCAGTAAATCAGGTCCAGGTGACGATCGTAGCTGTATGGTGCAAAGTAGGCGAAGAACATCTGTGAGCATTCCGGCTCAACGTCGATAACCAGGGTGCCGTCTTCATAACGGGTAGGAACGCGGAACCAGGTTTGACGATCATAAGAAGCAACCGCCTGGTAATCGTCCCAACCTTCCGGATAGGCCGACTGCGCCAGATTGTTGATCTGCAAACGGTGCTCAACAAATGGCGTGGTTTCTAGGCGAAAATGAAACCACTGATAAAAATCAGACTGGTTGTCCTTATTGATCTCTAGCTGGATATTCATCGGGTTTTCACTAGCGATAACCTGGATATTACCACTGTCGAAATTACTGGTGATCTTCATTGCTGATCCTTATTGTTAATGAGATAACCTGGCCCTTCCCTAGTAATAGGTCGGTAAAGCCAGTTTTAGCAATAAAAAAGCCGACACTCGGTGCCGGCTAGTCTTGTTCTATACGCTTATTAGCGTGGCAAGCTTGGGTGAGTAACCTCAGCCATGTCTTGCATACAACGTACAACCTGACAGCTGTAGCCGAACTCGTTATCGTACCAAACGTAAAGTACTACGCGGTCACCGTCAACAATCGTTGCTTTTGAGTCAACCACACCGGCGTAACGGCTGCCTACAAGGTCAGTCGATACGATTTCAGTCGATGCTGTGTAGTCGATTTGGTCACGAAGGTCTGAGTAAAGTGCCGTGTCACGTAGGAAGGCGTTTAGCTCTTCTACGTTCGTTGCAGTCTCAAGGTTCAGGTTCAAAATAGCCATTGAAACGTTAGGCGTAGGTACGCGGATAGCGTTACCAGTTAGCTTGCCTTCAAGCTCTGGAAGCGCTTTAGATACCGCTTTAGCTGCACCAGTAGAGGTGATAACCATGTTCAATGCAGCAGCACGACCACGACGCTCGGCCGAGTGGTAGTTGTCGATAAGGTTCTGGTCGTTGGTGTACGAGTGTACAGTTTCAACGTGACCATTCTTGATACCGAACTTGTCGTTAAGAGCTTTCAAAGTAGGTGTGATGGCGTTAGTTGTACAGCTTGCTGCACACACGATCTTGTCTTCTGCTTTGATATCACTGTTATTAACACCGTATACGATGTTCTTGATATTGCCTTTAGCAGGAGCGGTAAGTAGTACTTTCGCCGCGCCTTTAGCTTCAAGGTGCTGACCTAGGCCCGCTTCGTCTTTCCAGATACCTGTGTTATCAACAACGAGTGCGTCTTTGATACCGTAAGCCGTGTAATCAACTTCGCTTGGTGAGTTCGCGTAGATCACCTGGATGTAGCTGCCGTTTGCTTTAATAGCATTACGCTCATGATCAACAGTGATTGAACCGTTGAAAGGACCGTGGATTGAATCACGACGCAACAGGCTGGCACGCTTTTCAAGGTCACCGTCTTTACCGCCACGAACAACGATAGCACGAAGGCGAAGATCAGCGTAAGGACCTGATTTTTCGATAAGTAGACGAGCTAGTAAACGACCGATACGACCGAAACCGTAAAGTACTACGTCGCGCGGCTCTTTCGCTGCACCGGCGTTAACGATTTCAGCTAGTTCATCGTTTAGGTATTCTTCAACAGAGCGACCATTGGCTGCATCTTTGTATAGGTAGTTGTAGGCTAACTTACCGATATCGATACGAGCAGAGTTTAACTCCATTTTGCTAATGGCTTCTAGGAATGGGAAGCTTTCACGTAAACGCAGTTTTGAATCTTCAAATTGAGCGACGGTTTTGTGCGCTTTAATGATATCGATGGTGCTGGCGCTTACTAGCGGACGGCCATATACAGCAATTTCGATACCACGGTTGCGGTACAGTTTACCAATAATAGGTTGCATACTTTCAGCGAAGTCTTGGCGTTCCTGCCAGCTGTTTAAGTATTCTTGCTCGTGAGATAAGGTCATTGTTTCTGCCTTTGAAATTTGATTTGAACGGATATCAACCCCAGCACTTAATTGTTCCGACCACAAAGTGAGAGCGCGATCAAGGACAATATGCCTGTTGCCGGGCGCCCATATTCTAATGCAAAGTGGCGACAATAACCACCTCTAGTTATTGTTAACTCATTAGCCCAATAAGAGACGGAGAAAAATTAAAGGATTGGGATAGGAAATAACGGCGTTCAAAAACACAGTGCCGGACAGGGGCTTAAATAAATGTGCAGGCAAGGAATAGCGGCCAATTTCAGGCATTAAAAAAGCAGCCCTAAGGCTGCTTTTTATGATTAAGACTCAAGCTTACTGGTACCGACTTCAACACGGGTTTTCAGTTTTTGCCCAGGCCTAAAGGTAACCACACGGCGCGCCGAAATAGGAATATCCTCTCCGGTTTTTGGGTTACGACCCGGTCGCTCTTTCTTATCGCGAAGATCAAAATTGCCAAAGCCAGAAAGCTTGATCTGCTCCCCATTCTCTAAAGCTGAGCGGATTTCTTCAAAAAACGCTTCAACTAGTTCTTTGGCATCCTTTTTATTGATCCCCAACTTCTCAAATAGGTGTTCAGCTATGTCGGCTTTGGTAAGCGCCATATCTAGTCCCTCAACGATGCATTAAACTCTTTAGCCAAAGTGGCTACGACGTTGTCGACAACTTGGTTGATATCCTTCTCTTCGAGCGTTCTATCAACCGCCTGCAGTGTCAGAGCAATTGCCAAACTCTTATAATCTGGCTCTATACCTTTGCCCTTATACACATCGAATAAGTTTAGGTCAACCAATTGATTTCCGCCAACTTTTTCTATCGCGGCCAAAACATCACCGGCATTTACTTCGTCTTTGACTAAAATCGCGATATCGCGGCGGTTCGATGGGAACTTTGAAATAGCCTTAGCCTGTGGCAACACGCGGTTGTTAAGCGCGGCGATTTCAATTTCAAACACAAATGCGGTGCCGTTAATACCCAATTGCTTATGCAATTGTGGGTGTAAAGCGCCAATAAAGCCAACCTTTACGCCATCTGCATAAATGGCCGCGCTTTGACCTGGGTGCAAACCATCACAGGCCTCGGCTTTAAAGCTGAAGCGTGCACTGGTATTGCACAGCGCCAATAAAGCCTCTACATCGCCTTTGACATCGAAGAAATCCGCCGCACGGCTATCAAGATTCCAATGCTCGCCATAACAACTGCCGGCAACCACGCCGCCAATTACAGCCTGCTGCAGCACGCCGTTTTCGGCGTTTTCATCGGCAATAAACTTCAGTCCTTGCTCGAAGAAGCGAATACGTGGCTGTTGGCGATTCTGGTTATACACCAAAGTATTAAGTAGGCCAGGCATTAAAGACTTACGCATCACCGACATTTCGATAGAGATAGGATGCGGTAATACCAGGCTGTTTTCTTCACCGTGAATGGCATTTTGCACCTTAGGATCAACGAAGCTATAGGTAATTGCTTCTTGATAGCCACGGGTTACCAGGGTGTCGCGCATACGCTTGATGGCTACGTCCGCTTCGTTATGACGGGTCATATTCAACTTGGCTAATGGCGCCTCGTTAGGAATATTGTTGTAACCGAATACGCGTGCCACTTCTTCGATTAGATCTTCTTCGATGCGAATATCAAAACGGTAGCTAGGCACATCCGCCTGCCAGGTGTTGTTATCGAACTGCACATCCAGACCTAGGCGGCGCAAGATATTGGTAACAGTTTCATCATCGATATGATAACCAATGACGCGGTCTAGACGCTCGCGACGAAGTGTTACCGCCGTTACCTTAGGCAATTGCTCAGGGGCAACCGCTTCAACGATTGGGCCAGCCTGACCGCCAACGATTTCAAGCAGCAATGCAGTAGCACGCTCCATGGCATCGCGCTGCAGGGCGAAATCTACACCACGCTCATAGCGGTGTGAGGCATCTGTATGCAAACCATAGCTGCGTGCTTGGCCGGCAATCGCAACTGGGTTGAAGAAAGCACTTTCAAGCAGGATGTCTGAGGTCTTTTCGGTTACACCCGAGTGCTCACCGCCAAAGATACCGGCCATGGCCAGGGCCTTGTTATGATCGGCGATCACTAGAGTCGATTCGTTTAATTTCGCCGTGTTGCCGTCAAGCAATACCAGCTCTTCACCTGCGTTGGCGCTACGTACCTTGATACCACCTTCGATGGCATTAAGATCAAAGGCGTGCATAGGGTGACCTAGCTCAATCAACACATAGTTGGTCACATCTACGACCGGGTCGATTGAACGAATGCCACTGCGACGCAGTTTTTCAACCATCCACAGTGGTGTTTGCGCATCCAGGTTAATGCCCTTTAACACGCGACCAAGATAACGCGGACATGCCTCTTCATTCACCAGCTCAATGCTGATCTTATCGTCGATTGTTGGTTCAACCGCAGGAATTTCAAGCTCTTTAACGTCTAGGTTGTTCAGTACACCCACTTCACGAGCCAGGCCTTTAATACCTAAACAGTCGCTGCGGTTTGGCGTTAAATCAACGTCGATAATCTTGTCGTCGAGAGCAAGATATTCACGTAGGTCCTGACCGATAGGCGCATCAAGAGGCAATTCCATGATGCCGTCGCCTTCTTCGCTGATACCTAGCTCAACAAACGCACATAACATGCCGTGTGAAGGCTGGCCACGTAGCTTGGCTTTTTTGATTTTAAAGTCACCCGGAAGAACGGCACCCACTTTCGCTACGGCCACTTTTAGGCCTTGGCGACAGTTTGGCGCGCCACAGACGATATCGAGTAGCTCGTCTTCGCCCACGTTAACCTTGGTCACACGCAGTTTATCTGCATCCGGGTGTTGGCCACATTCAACCACTTCACCTACAACTACACCTTCAAATTGACCCGCAGCGGCATCAACACCGTCTACTTCAAGGCCAGCCATAGAAAGTTGTTCTGCCAGTTCATTCGCGTCGATGGCCGGGTTAACCCATTCGCGTAACCACTTTTCACTGAATTTCATTTATCACGACCTCTTAACGGAACTGGTTTAGGAATTTCATATCATTTTCGAAGAAAGCGCGTAGGTCGTTAACGCCATAGCGCAGCATGGTCAGGCGCTCTACACCCATACCAAAGGCAAAGCCAGTGTATTTTTCAGGGTCGATGTTTACCGCACGTAATACGTTCGGGTGCACCATGCCACAGCCTAATACCTCAAGCCATTTACCGTCTTTACCCTTTACATCTACTTCCGCCGAAGGCTCGGTAAATGGGAAATATGACGGACGGAAACGGATTTCCATGTCTTCTTCAAAGAAGTTACGCAGGAAGTCGTGCAGAATACCTTTAAGCTCAGTGAAGCTGACGTCCGTATCTACCATCAAGCCTTCAACCTGGTGGAACATAGGCGTATGAGTTTGGTCGTAGTCGTTACGGTATACGCGACCAGGCGAGATAATACGCAGCGGCGGTTGCTCGGTTTCCATGGTGCGAATTTGTACACCACTGGTCTGGGTGCGCAATACCAACTTAGGATTGAAGTAAAAGGTATCGTGATCCGCACGGGCCGGGTGATGAGCCGGAATATTCAGGGCATCGAAGTTGTGGAAATCATCTTCTACCTCAGGGCCCGACTTAACGGCAAAGCCAAGCTCGCCGAAGAAGGATTCAATACGCTCTATGGTGCGCGTAACCGGGTGCACACCGCCTGAGGCCATATTGCGACCCGGCAAGGTGACATCAATTGTTTCAGCTGCAAGTTTAGCTTCTAACGCAGCAGCACTCAGTGCTTCACGTTTAACATTGATTGCTTCAGTAACTTCTTGTTTTGCTTGGTTAATTACTTGGCCTGCGCTCTTACGCTCTTCTGGCGCCATTTGCCCAAGTGTTTTAAGTAGCCCGGTTATTTCACCTTTCTTACCAAGGTAGTTTACGCGCACATCTTCTAGGTGCGCGATTTCGCTGGCTGTTTCAACCGCCTTTAAGGCGTCAGCCAAAATCGCTTCTAAGTTCATCGGATACCTGACTAGGGTGATAATTTAAAGTGTTTATTTAGCCACTTATGATAACCAAAGGGCCGCATTGATTCTAGCCCCGCGCGCCTGTTTCTACAGCTTTAGTGTGGCTTTTATAAAAGGAATGGTGAGCTTGCGTTGTGCCGCCATGGATGCATGATCCAAAGTATCGAGTACATCCAGTAAGGCACGCATATCACGACTAAGACGCGTCAGTAAAAAACGCGCACATTCATCGGATAGCTCCAGGCCGCGCATCTTGGCGCGGTTGGTCAGTGCCTGCGCCTTATCATCATCGCTCATGGAGCGAATTTGCAAGGTGGTGCCCCACTTTAAGCGCGACTCGAGATCAGGCAGATCCAAATGCAACATATCAGGCAGCAAGTCGGCGGAGATAAGTAAGAGCTTACCTGGCTCGTTAAAGCGGTTAAAGAAGTTAAAAAGCGCTTTTTCCCAGGCTTCATCACCGGCAATAAGATGTAAATCATCGATACAGACCACATCGAGGGCATCCACCCCTTCAAGCACTTGCGGGCCGTAATGCTGCACTTCGCTCAGTGATAACAGCATGCTGGACAAGCCAAGCTCCTGAGCATGAACACAGGTGGCATAAAGCAAATGCGATTTTCCGGAATCACCTAAACCGCATAAATAGGTATATTGAAACTGCTCGTTCAACTGATTAAATGACGAGCGCAGATGACTAACCTCTAAGGAATCCTCACCGCCAAAATAACTGGCATAGGTTTCGTCATCCGGCAAGGTCACCGGCAGTGCTAATTGCGAGCTAAGCATCATAGATTACTGCCACGCGTACTCGAGCGCATCATTACTATTGGAGTAGTAAAACTTCTGCGGATCGCGATAGTCACTAAAGTAAGAATCCAGGGTTAACGCTTTCTTGAGATCTTCCACACCACCTGTGTGGCTAATACGGATCTCAACCAGCTCCTGACTGATGTGCGTCACCGCCGCATCGGTCACTACACTTAAGCTTTTTAAACGGCGCACGGCATATTCAATATCGACAAAATTCTGAGTGTTATATAGCTTTAGGGTTTGCTGTTGCGCTTCATAGCTGGAGCTAGCATCAATTGCATATTCGCTCGCCAAAGCGCTGGCTAAGGCATCAATCATATCGCCCACAACCTCTTGTTGTTCGCCCTGATGCTTTACTCCTTCAAACTGATCTTCATTGGTAAAACGCCACTCCAAGGCCCAGCCGTCGGTGTTTTCATCTTTATAAAGACGCGCAGATACAACCCGCTCAGCCATATAGCGCTCAGAGGCAATATCCAGAGAGTCACTGAAGTTACCCCAAACATCGGCCACGGTCACATGTTGGTGATCCTCTAAATCAAATAACGGCGTTACCACGGGGACACCACGACGGGATGCTCGCTCGGCAATTTGCTCTTGAATTTGCGGGTAAGAGTCGGCGGTCATCAGTTCACGACGCCAACCATCTTCTATGGCTAACCAGATCGCCACCAAGGGACGACGATTGCCCCATAACGGAAGGCCTGCGTCACGCACCAAGGCGTTAACCTTGTTGCCATCAAATTCTACCTGTAAATAAGATTCACCCTTATTATCCGCGTACTCATATTTAGTCATGTAACTAGCGATATCGGGCAAGGCAGCACGCACTTTAGAGTTTTCAGCCGCATTGGCGTCACCAGTCACTTTAACAAGGACATTAAGCAGCGCATTTTGGCTCGCGGTAGCTCGGCTAGTTCGGGTTTTATCTTCGACCGGCTGGCGATATTGGTATAAGTCTTTTACTTCAATTGCCTGCAGCGGCAAAGCGCCAAAAGCTATAACTAGCAGTAATAAATTACGGATCACGTCGTCTTAAACCTTAGTGTGAATGCCCTGATCCTAAAACAAAGCCAGTGACAAAGCAAAGGGTTAGCCAAGATTAGTTAACTAGCTGAATCCCTGGTTAATTAGCTGCTCACAGGCGGCTAATTTTGGTGCAATTGCTCCCCTACTTTTTTCTGAATTTTTGAGTAAGGAACTAATGAAGCTACTTAATGAGTTTACCCCAGCAAAACAATAAACGTTGTGTAAAACCTAAAATTCAGAAAGCAAAAAGGCTGCTGTATTATTGCTGCAATCGAATGTATTGGAATAAAAAGCATAAACGCCAGAAAGCAAAAAACCCGCTCATTGAGCGGGTTTTTCTGAATAGGAGCCTGGTGATGACCTACTTTCACATGGCAAATGCCACACTATCATCGGCGCTGTTCCGTTTCACTACTGAGTTCGGCATGGGG
>NZ_PQBV01000027.1:0-543 GCF_002964545.1 Pseudoalteromonas sp. T1lg10 | reverse complement strand
CTGATCGTAGTCACGCCATCACTGATGGTGATGCTGTTCACGGTGGCACCCGCTTCAACGCTGCCGGTGAAGCTCATACTCGTGGCTTCGTTCGCGTTGACCAGCTCATCGCCGCCGTCATTGAACGCGATGCTGTTCGCACCGTCGCCCGTGGTGGGCGCGCTGGTGTCGATGACTAGGTTGCCCGTGGCCGTGCCACTGTTACCCACCCCGTCGGTGGCGGTCACGGTGACCTCGTAGCTACCGTCCATAAGCGCTGGCAAGGTGTCGTCCACCAAGGTCCAGGTGCCGTCGCCATTGTTAGTGGCGGTGTAATCCACACCCTCGACAGTCACCACGATGCTCGCCTCTGGATCATCTATGGTGCCGGTCAAGGCCGGGGTTGTGTCATTGGTGGTGTTGTCGTTGATGGTCACCGAAGGTGTGGCCGTGTCCAGGGTGGTGGTATCGGTTACCGTACCTGTATTCCCTGCGACGTCAGTCACTGTCATGGTCACGGTCAATTCGCCGTCGGCGAGGCTGGACAGATCTTGCCCAGTGACT
>NZ_PQBV01000026.1:0-227 GCF_002964545.1 Pseudoalteromonas sp. T1lg10 | reverse complement strand
CACGAAGCCACGAGTATGAGCTTCACCGGCAGCGTTGAAGCGGGTGCCACCGTGAACAGCATCACCATCAGTGATGGCGTGACTACGATCACGGTACCGAGCTCGGCGATCAGCACAGATAGCAACGGCAACCTGACAGTCACTGGGCAAGATCTGTCCAGCCTCGCCGACGGCGAATTGACCGTGACCATGACAGTGACTGACGTCGCAGGGAATACAGGTACGGT